>DASRWG010000035.1:0-24077 GCA_035654695.1 Gallionella sp.
AAGTCCCCGATGTGCTCATGGGCGACCGCAGCGCGATCGCTTCCGGACTGCAGGCCTTGCGCAACGCCTCGCCGTTCCACATGCAAAAGCTGCAGGACATCACTACACAAACTAACGAAAGGTAGCCGCCATGGATAACCAAATCACGGTGTTGGATTCGTTACAGAGTCAGGGCATTTCGCGCCGCTCTTTTCTTAAATTTTCCGCTATTACTGCATCGGCGTTGTGCCTCTCCGGGCTGGCGGCGAAGGCGTTCACGCAGGCGCTTGCCGCCAGCCCGCGTCCTTCGGTGATCTGGCTGTCGTTTCAAGCCTGCACCGGCTGTTCCGAGGCGCTGTTGCGTTCCGGCAATCCGCTGACCGACAGGCTGACGGCGGAGAATCTCATTCTCAATTTCGTCTCGCTCGACTACCACGGCACGCTGCAGGTGGCGGCGGGCGAACAGGCCGAGGCGGCGCGCCGCGCGGCGATGGAGGCGAATTTCGGCAAGTACATCCTGATTGCGGACGGCGGGATCCCGACGGGCGATAGCGAATGGTTGTCGACCGAAAGCGGACAGTCCGCATTGAGCCTGCTGCGCGAAACGATGGAGGGCGCGGCGCTGGTGATCGCGCTGGGAACCTGCGGTAGCTTCGGCGGCCTCCCGGCCGCGGCGCCGAACCCGACTCATGCGATGGGCGTGGGCGAACTGATGGCCGCTGGCCTGGTGCCGGGCCGGACATTGCTGAACATCTCCGGCTGCCCGCCGGTTCCGGAGGTCATCACCGGCAGCATTGCTTACTTCCTGGTGAACGGCACGCTGCCGCCGCTGGACGACCTGCGCCGGCCGCTGCTCTATTTCGGCAAGACGGTGCACGACTGCTGTCCGCGCCTGGATCATTTCAACGCCGGGGAATTCGCCGCCTCGTTCGACGACGAAGGGGCGAGGCAGGGGCACTGCCTGCTGCTGGTCGGTTGCAAGGGACCGGATACCTTCAACGCCTGCACCACCAACAAGTGGAACCTGGGCACCAGTGCGCCGACTCAGGCCGGGCACGGCTGCCTTGGCTGTTCCGAACCCGATTTCTGGGACAAGCCCGGTGGCATCTACGGCATCGTTGACGAGTTCGAACAGGGCGACGGCAGCGCCTGTGCAATGCCGGTCCACCCGCAATTGCCTGTGGTCTAGGCCGCCGAATCCGGCATATCGAATCCAACCAGAATAAGGAGCCCAGACTATGAGTACCGTGGTTATTGATCCCATTACGCGCATCGAGGGACATCTGCGCATCGAGGCCGAGACCGACAGTTCCGGCAAGGTTACGCGAGCATCCGCCAGCGGCACGATGGTGCGCGGTATAGAAACCATCCTGAAAGGCCGCGACCCGCGAGAGGCGTGGGCGTTCACGCAGCGCATCTGCGGCGTGTGCACCGTGGTGCATGCGCTGACCTCGGTGCGCGCGGTGGAGAACGCGCTCGGCTACACCATACCGACCAATGCGCGCCACATCCGCAACCTGATGATGGGCACGCAACTGGTCCAGGACAATGTTACGCACTTTTACCAGTTGGCTTCGATGGACTGGATAAACGTGGTTTCCGCGAGCAGGGCCGATGCGACCGCCACTTCCAACCTGCAGAAGTGCACGTCGAACTGGCACAACAATTCGCCGGCCTATTTCGAGGGGGTGCGCCAGAAGCTGGCGGGCTTCATCGCCAGCGGGCAGCTCGGCCTGTTCGGCAATGCCTACTGGGACCACCCGGCCTACAAGTTGCCGCCGGAGATGAACCTGATGCTGTTCGCGCACTGGTTGGAGGCGATGCAGTGGCAGCGCGAAGTGCTGCGGGTGCATGCGGTGTTCGGCGGCCGCAACCCGCACCCGAACTTCACCATCGGCGGCGTGCCTTGCGCCATCCACATGTCCCCGAATGACGCGGGCATACTCATGCCGTCCCCGGGCGAGGAAGGGCTGGACCAGAAAGGTCTCGACCTGGTGCAAGGCTGCATCACCAGCATGCGCGAATTTGTCTCCAAGGTGTTGCGCCCGGACGTGCTGGCGCTGGCCAGCCACTACAAGGACTGGTTCACTCGCGGCGAGGGCCTGGGCAACTTCCTGACTTACGGCGAATATCCGCAGAACGACAACGCCGATATTTCCTCGAACCTGTTCGTGCCGCGCGGCGCGATCATCGGGCGCAACCTGTCCAACATCCAGCCGGTCAACCTGAATGCCCAGAACGAAATACAGGAGTTCGTTTCGCACAGCTGGTACGCCTATTCAGGCGGCAAGAACACCGGCCTGCATCCTTACCAGGGCGAGACCACGCTGAACTACACCGGCCCGCAGGCCAAGTACCAGAATCTGGACGAGAATCAGCCCTACTCGTGGGTCAAGGCGCCGCGCTGGAAGGGCAGGCCGATGGAAGTCGGCCCGCTCGCACGGGTATTGATGATGTATGCCCAGGACAATGCCGCCGTCCGCACGCATGTGGATCGCGCATTGCGCGATCTCAATCTGCCGTTCTCGTCCATGTATTCGACGATGGGGCGCATGCTCGCCGAATCGATCGACACCCAGGTCACCGCCGACCAGTTGCAGGTGTGGTTCAACCAGCTCACGGCGAACATCGCGAGCGGCGACTTCCGCACCCACAATGCCGCGAAATTCGATCCCGCCACCTGGCCGGCCACGGCGCAGGGCGTGGGCTTCTCCGAAGCGCCGCGCGGCGCGCTGGGGCACTGGCTGACGATAGACAACACAAGGATCGCCAACTACCAGTGCGTGGTTCCGACCACATGGAACGCCGCGCCGCGGGATCCTTCCGGCAACGGCGGTGCCTACGAGAAAGCGCTGGAAGGGCATGTGCTCGCGGTGCCGAACCAGCCGCTGGAAGTGCTGCGCACCATACACAGCTTCAATCCCTGCATGGCCTGCGCGGTACATCTGCTGGACGAGGAGCGCGAGATGCTCAACGTCACGGTCACCGCCTGATCGGCCCCGGATAGATAAACCGGACATACACAAAGGAATTCGCCATGAACAAGAAACCATTGCTTCTTAAATTCGGCCGGGCCCTGCTGTTTGCCGTCCTTTCCGCATCCGCCGGGATCGCGCTGGCCACACCGAACTTCGGCACAAGGCTCGACAACTGGTGCGCCCTGCGGCCCATCCAGTCCTCGCCGCCACAGCAAAGCCGGCCTTATCGGGCATCGGGCTCTTCCTGCACCATTTGCCATAACACCAACAGCCCGTCGCTCAACGACCTGAATGCCCGGGGCAGTGCCAGTTCGAGTTGCACCGGCACGGGGACCGCCACGACCTGCGGCGCCGCCGTCAACAACTATTGCGTTGCCACGCCGCCGACCGCGTCAACCATCGCCATTGCTTCGCCGCCGGCGGGCACGGTCGTTGCCCAGGGACAACCCGTCACCTTCACCGCGGGCGGCACTTCGACCAGTCCGGACGGATTCCTTCTGAGCTACACCTGGCTCTTCTCCAATGGTCTGCCCAGCGCAGACGGATTCAGCGTTACGGTGCCGATGAATGCAGTCGGCTCGGTCATGGCGACTTTGCAGGTCCGCAACCAGGTCGGCATGCTGGCCACCGGCACACTGCCGACGCGCACGATCACCGTCTCCGGCGGAACGGCCAATCAGATGCCGGTCGCGACCATCGCCGCGCCGGCCGGCAATGTGACCATCGCGCAGGGCGGCACGGTCACCTTCCAGGGATCGGGTTCCGATCCGGACGGCAACACGCCGCTGACCTATAGCTGGAATTTCGGCGGCGGCGCGGCGAACTCCACGCAGCAGAATCCGGGTGCGGTGACGTTCAACACCGCGGGTACGTTCACGGTGACTTTCCGGGTGACCGACAGTCTGGGCCTGACCTCGGCTGCAGTGACCCGTACGGTGACCGTCACCGGTGCGGCGAACCAGTCGCCGGTTGCCGCTATCGGTTCGCCGACCGGCAACGTGACCATTGCGCAGGGCGGCACGGTGAATTTCCAGGGTTCGGGCACCGATCCGAACGGCAACCTGCCGTTGACCTACAGCTGGAACTTCGGCGGCGGCGCGGCGAATTCCACGCAGCAGAATCCGGGTGCGGTGACGTTCAGCTCCGCCGGGACCTTCACGGTGACTTTCACCGTGACCGATAGTCTGGGGCTGGCCTCGACGCCGGTTACGCGTGTCGTCACGGTCACCGGCGTGGCTGCGAACCAGCCGCCGGTCGCGACCATAGCCGCACCGACCGGCAACGTGACCGTCGCGCAGGGCGGCACGGTCACTTTCCAGGGCTCCGGCACGGACCCCAACGGCAACACGCCGCTGACCTACAGCTGGAACTTCGGCGGCGGCGCAACCAACTCGACGCAGCAGAATCCGGGCGCGGTGACGTTCAACACCGCGGGCACGTTCACGGTGACGTTCACGGTGACCGACAGCCTGGGCCTGGCCTCGACGCCGGTCACGCGCATGGTGACCGTGACCGCGACACCTCCGGTGACCGGCGCACCGGTCGCGACCATCGTTGCGCCGACCGGCAACGTGACGGTCGCGCGGGGCGGCACGGTCACGTTCCGGGGAACCGGGACTGCTGCGGGCAATGGCGACGACGATGAAGAGGACGACGATAACGGCGATTCGTTGCGCTACAACTGGAACTTCGGTGGCGGTGCGACCAACTCCACACGGCAGAATCCGGGCGCGGTGAGGTTCAATACCACCGGCGTCTTTACGGTCACTCTCACCGTGACCGATAGCCGTGGACGCGTCTCCGCACCGGTCACTCGCATCATCACCGTCACCGCCCCGGCGAACCAGCCGCCGGTCGCCAGCATCACCGCGCCCGGCGACAATGTCACCATCGCGCAGGGCGGAACGGTGACTTTCTCCGGCTCGGGTTCCGATCCGGACGGCAATACGCCGCTGACCTACAGCTGGAACTTCGGCGGCGGTGCGGCGAATTCCACGCAGCAGAATCCGGGTGCGGTGAGGTTCGACACCGCGGGCACCTTCACCGTGACTTTCACCGTGACCGACAGCCTGGGGCTGGCCTCGGCGCCGGTCACCCGCACGGTCACTGTGACGGCCGCCCCCCAGCAGCCTGTCGCCGCCATCGCAGTCCCGGCGATGAATGTCTCAGTGATGCCCGGCGGGTCGGTGACGTTCAGGGCCGCGAACATGGGCGCGAACGCCACCTATAGCTGGCGTTTCCCCGGCGGCACGCCGAGCAGTTCGACGCGGCAGAACCCGGGCGCGGTCAGGTTCAACAGCGTGGGCGCCTATACCATCACCCTGACCGTACGCAGCGGAGGCACTTCGACAATGTACACCCGGGTGATCACGGTCGCACCCTCCAACCAGTCGCCGCGCATCGGTGACTGCCTGAACGGCGATGACGAGCACGATGACGAGCATGATGACGAGCACGACGATTAACAGCCGGACCGAGCAAAGGAGACTCTCACCATGAAACAGCAAATAGCATATGCGTTGGCTGCTGCGGCGATGCTGGTCTCATCCGGAGTCGCCCTGGCCGAGGGGCCGTGGCGGCATGCGGGAAAGACGGGCATGCGACAGTTCGTCGTTGTTACCCCTGCGGTGTCGACCGATGTGGCGGCGCTCAAACAGGCCGCCGGCAAGGTTTGCGCAGCCGGCAAGCCCTGTGTGATCCTGTTCTGGCCCGAAGGCGAGGCGGTGCCGACAAAGATGCCAATGACGTATGGGCAGAAACAGACGGTCGTCGCGCAATATTCCCGCAACCCGGCGACCGGCAGCGAGGAATTGCTGCTGAGGTGCCAGGCCGGCCAAACCGGCGGGCAGAAATGCCTGCGGTAGCGCCCGATACTGCGTATCCACCCGAAAGGAATTTATTCATGACGCAAGAAAACATCCTGGTGCTTGGCATCGGCAACCTGCTGTGGGCGGACGAGGGTTTCGGTGTGCGCGCCGTGCAGGAACTGAACCGCCAGTGGCGCTTCCCCGAGCGCGTCACATTGATGGACGGCGGCACGCACGGACTCAAGCTGCTGCCCTATGTGCAGGAGGCCCGGCGCATGATCGTGTTCGATGCCATCGACTACGGTCTGGCGCCCGGCACCATCAGGGTGATGGCGAACTCGCAGGTGCCGCGGTTCATGGGCGCGAAGAAGCTGAGCCTGCACCAGACTGGCTTCCAGGAAGTGCTGGCCGTCGCCGAATTGACCGGGGATCTTCCGGAGGAGCTGGTGCTGATCGGCGTGCAGCCGGCGTGCATCGAGGATTACGGCGGCGGCCTGAATGCGGCCGTCAAGGCGCGCATCCCGACGACGCTGGCGATCGCGCTCTCCTGGTTGCAGCGATGGGACTGCAGGCCGCAGCCGCGCAATGCGGAACCCGAAGGCCGCGAACTGCTGTTGCCGGCCAGCCTCGCTATGGATGTCTTCGATCCCGCGCGCCTCGCGCCGGCCGCACTCGCGACCTGCTGATGTGCATCGGCATCCCCATGCGGGTGGTGGAGAGCGGCGAAGCCACGGCGCTGTGCGAGGGCAGGAGCGGGCGACAGCGGATCAACATGCTGATGGTGGGGCATTGTCCCGCGGGCAGCTGGGTGATGACCTTCCTCGGTGTGGCGCGCGAGACCCTCACGGAAGAGGATGCGGACCATATCAATCGCACGCTCGACGCTCTCGAGGCCATGTTGCGCGGCGATTTCGATCTCGCCGATCTTCCCTGACACGGACGGGAGAGGCCGCGCGACCATCCTCCGTGCGAGGGAAGAAAATTAGGGTGTATCGCTTATTTTCATTGCCGGACAAGCTGGCTAATCTGGTTCTCCCCGCAACGGCCGCCCGCTGTCCCCGGGTATCCGGTATGAGCCTTCATAAATCTTGATCAAGGAGATCGTCACATGAACAAAATCACCATCGAAATGCCCATGGTCAGCAAATGCATGGTCAGCGAGTGCAGCTACAACGGCAGCACCAAGTGCCACGCCCGCGCCATCACCATAGGCGACAGCATCCACCCCGGCTGCGACACCTTCATGGCGGGCCCGGAACACACCAGACATACCAAACAGATCGCCGGCATCGGCGCCTGCAAGACGGCTTCCTGCAAGCACAACGACGACCTCGAATGCATGGCGGAAAGCATCCAGGTGGGCATGGTCAGGAATGAAGCCAATTGCATGACCTTCGCCTTGCGTTAAGTTTACCCCGATGCCTGCGAGGTGGGCGTCTCGCCCACCATCTGGCTCTCGAATCAAATGAAATAATGAAATAAGGCGCAAGCGCGCCCCAATCAGGCGACGGCGGACATGCCTGCCGCCAATCTTCCATATCTGCCTCTTCGGCAAGCTCATATCCGATATTTCGTCATGGCAGGCGCGCACTCGATGTTGTTGCAATCAGAGCTCGCGCGAGAACGACGGGACAATCCTTCACCGATAAAGCGGCAGCTTCTGAGGTATTTCAAGAATGAACGGACAGTCGTTAAGTGTCCGATGAGAGCCGGGTAGCAGGACGTCAAAAACCGGCTCATGCGTCGTCCGGTCCGGCTTGGCATGGGCCGGCGGGTTATCTCCTGACTGTTTCTTCAGCCCTGGCTTTGGCTGCCGCAGGCGGTATGGCGCGCTTGCCTGCTGCCTTGGCAAGGCGATGCGCCGATGCCTCGGGCTGATCGATGACGAGCGGTTCGCGACGCGCCACTGTGATGCCGCTTGATTGCCTGTCCATCTTGAATCGCTCCACCAGCATCAGCAGATGCTGCGCCTGCGCTTCCAGCGATTCCGCCGCCGTAGCCGCCTGTTCGACCAGCGCGGCATTCTGCTGGGTGACTTCGTCCATCTGGGTGATGGCCTGATTGACTTGTTCGATGCCCGCGCTCTGCTCGGCCGAGGCTGCAGCGATCCCGGACATGATGTCGGTCACGCGCTTGATCGCGGCCACGATCTCTTCCATGGTTTGCCCGGCTTGGGTGACCAGCTTGCTGCCGTCTTCGACCTTCTCGACCGAGTCGTCGATCAGCGTCTTGATCTCCTTGGCTGCCGCCGCGCTTCTCTGCGCGAGGTTGCGCACTTCGCCGGCCACCACGGCAAAGCCACGGCCCTGCTCGCCCGCGCGAGCCGCTTCGACCGCCGCATTCAACGCGAGGATGTTGGTCTGGAATGCGATGCCGTCGATCACCGAGATGATGTCGACAATCTTGTGCGACGACTCGTTGATCGAGTCCATGGTGCCGACCACCTGGCCGACCACCGCGCCGCCCTTGCCCGCCACATCCGCTGCGCCGATGGCGAGCTGGTTGGCCTGCTTGGCATGCTCGGCATTCTGCTTCACGGTGGAGGTGAGCTCTTCCATGCTGGAAGCGGTTTCTTCGAGGTTGCTGGCCTGCTCTTCGGTGCGTTGCGAAAGATCGCTGTTGCCGTCGGCGATTTCCTTCGCGGCGGTGTTGATAGTGTTGGATGCATCCCTGATTTCGTTCATCAGCCGCTTGAGGTTTTCTTCCGTGCTGTTGATGCCGTTTTTCATTTCGCCGAAGGAGCCGGGGTAGTCCTTGCTGATGGCTTGCGTCAGGTCGCCCTTGGACAGGGCATTGGCTACACGCACCACATCCGCGATACCGGCTTCCGTGACATTGGAAAGCTGGTTGAGCAGCTCGGACAGGGTCTTCGCGTACCCATGTTTGGAGGCTACGTCCAGTTTGACGCTGAAGTCGCCGCGATTGGCGGCGGCATCGACGATCTCCCTGATCTCGCCGACGATCCGGGTCAGGGAATCCACGGTGGTATTGACGCTGACTTTCACCTGCTCGTAGGCGCCGGAATAATCCTTGGTGATCTTCTGGCTGAGGTCGCCGTCGGCCAGCGCCTCGTCCACCCGTATGGTGTCCTTGAAGGCATTGTCCACGGTGTCGCTCAACTGGTTGAGCAGCTCGGACAGGGTCCTGGTGTAACCAGCCTTGCCGTTCAAATCCATTTTTCTGCTGAAGTCGCCCTGTACGGCGGCCTGGACGATGTCCTGCATCTCCGCGACGATCGCACGCAGGCTGTCCTGCATGTTCTTCAAGGAATACAGCAAGCTGCCGGTATCGCCCGGCTTGAGCGCCAGTTCCGCGGACAGGTCGCCGGCGGCGATCTTGCCGACTGCGGCGGCCGCGTAGTCAGGCTCGCCGCCGAGCTGTTTCATCAGGTTGCGGGTAATCCAGTAGGCGAAAACGACCGACAGCAATGTCGCCACCGCGGCACTGACGACCATTTGAAGCAAGGTGGACTGAGCCGCGCTGAACGTGCTGTCGGTAATCTGATTGGCTTCCGCCACCTGCTGTTCACGGAATTTTGCCAACTTCACGGCTATCGTTTCGCTGTTCTTGTCGAAGCCGACTACCGTGTCGCTGCCTTTCATCAGCCGGTTGCCGGCATCCATGCCCTCGTTGATATAGGCTTCCGCCATGGCCTTGCCGCTGGCATGGAAGTTATTGAATTCGGTTTCGATGTCTTCCAGCATCTTCAGGTTGTCTGCATCATTCTCACGTTGATACATCTGCCTGAATTTTTCTACGCCACCCAGAAAACGTTTGGCTGACTCTTCCGCCTCCTGATATCCGGCTCGGTCATGTGTGGCGGACACATCGGTCATGAATTGCTGCACCTCGGTGCGGCTGACGTCCATTTCGTCCACCACCAGAAGGTATGGCAGGGTTTCTTCCTTGATCTGTCGTATGTCCTGCACAAGATGATTGAACGAAACGCCAACCAGCAGAAAGCTCGCCAGGAACACCAGTGTCACGGCGGCAAAACTGACGGCAAGCCTTGTTCCAACGCGCATATTTCCTAGCATAAGAGCCTCCTGAAAAATCATTCATGTCTGCCATTAATCGAATGGGGGGATTTAATGCTATCCGGCATACGCCCGCCTCAGCGCATCGATGTCGATCTTCTTCATCCGGAGCATGGTCTCCATGACTCTCTGCGATCCTGGATGCTTCGGGTCGCGGGTCATTTCGAACAGCACGCCGGGAACCACTTGCCATGAGACACCGTATTTGTCCTTGAGCCAGCCGCACTGCTGCGCCTTTTCATCTCCGCCTTCGGCCAGCTTCTCCCAGTAATAGTCCACCTCTTGCTGCGTCTCGCAATTAACCTGGAACGAGACGGCCTCGTTGAACTTGAATATCGGGCCGCCGTTGAGCGCGGAGAATGCCTGTCCGTCCAGTTCGAATGCGATGGACATCACCGATCCCGCCGATCTGCGGTGTATCTCGTAGCCGGCCTCGCCGTATCGCGCAATGTCCACGACCCTGGAGTTCCGAAAGATGGAGATGTAAAACCCGACTGCCTCTTCGGCCTGGTCGTCGAACCACAAGCAGGGGGTGATCCGTTGTGAGATTTTCATGGTTGGGGCCTCCGTGATCTGTGTTCAAGCTAGCAAGGATCCGGCAGCGGCTCAATGGGTCAAACTGCGTAGAAGCCCGGCGTAGGGGGATTCTGATACGTATCAGCACCTATATTTCAAACGCCGTCTTGCTGGCAGAATCGCTCTCCGTCAAATCGACCGACGCAGCGACCACCCACGACAAGGAACAAGCATGACGATATTTGCATATCCGGAAACAGGCGCTTTGTACGAAACCATTTCCGTTTCAGGAGGACAGCCATTCCGTCATGGGCAGGATGCCGACGGGATGGCGTTGATGCAGCGCATCAAGGCGGGCGATCCCGATGCGAGGCAGAAGCTGATCATCGGCAACCTGCGCCATGTGCTCCACAGCAACAGGCGCTATGCCCGCAGCGGGGCCGGGATATTCGACCTGCTCAAGGCCGGCGACCGGGGTCTCGCCCATGCGCTGGACAGTTTCGAAACGAAGGGCGATGGAAGTTTTCCGGCATATGCCGCAACGTGCATACGGCAGCAGATCGAGCGTGCACTGGATCTCGCGCCGGCGGACGGGAAGAAGCCGGGACATGCCCGGCACCTCGGCAGAGCAAGCCAGCATCAGGCGGCAGCGCACTCGACCTCGGACTCATGCCAAAACTGAGCGATTACGTCCAGACTGCAGCGACCGAATATCTGCTGGAGACAGGCAAGACCGAACTGGATGCGCACTGGGCCGCCGTATTCTTCCAGGACAGCGGTGTGATGGAAGAGTATCCCCGCCAGAACATGGTCGAGTTCTACAACCTGGTGCAGAAGGAACTGACCAAACGGGCCGACCGCGCCGGGAAGCAGGCGCGCATGAAGCTGGAAAAGATCAACTGGTTTCCAAGGTCGCCGCGCAAGGAGTAATTCCAGACCGCTTCACCAACCAGCTTCGGCGCGGTCAGCCCCTTGCGGGAAACAACCGCTACGCGTACTGCTTTTCGCCTTCTGCTGATATCAGCCGCACGCTCCTATCGCCCCGCAACTGGTGCAGAATTCGCACCCGTCCTTTTTTATCAACGTCGCGTTGCCGCATTCCTTGCACAGTTTGCCGGTCAGCGGTTTGTCGATCGAGGTGGGTTTGATCTGGCCTTCGGGAATCTCCAGCACGCCCATCTGCTGCACCGGGTAGCCGTGCTCGTCGAGGATGCCGAGCATGGCGTAGCGGTGGATGATGAGCTTGGCGACGTAGGACACGGTCGACGGGTAGCTCTCCATCTTCATCCCGCCCGGCACGCGCGCCATGAAGTCGCCCAGCGGTTCGCCGAAGTTCAGCAGTTTGCGCAGCTTCATGCCTATCCACGCCGGGTCGATCACGCGCATGTCCAGGCTCAGCACCTTGCACAGTCCGTCGAGCGAGCGCGGATACACGCCGGACAGCCACATCGAGTAGGGGCGGCGCTGGCCGTCGGGCAGCACCAGTTCCTTCAGGCCCAGCACGAAGTCGTCGCCGGTGCCCGCGTTGGAGATGTCCACGGTCCAGCTCATCGTGCCGTCGGTGCCGGTCTTGGGCTCCTTCTTCGCGAACAGCGCGTCCATCATCGGCGTGGTCACGCCCTCGGTGATCTCCAGCGCGCCCAGCGCCTCGATGCGGTATTTCAGCAGGTGCGCGAACGCGGCGACCAGGCTGGGCATGCGCTTCATCTCGCCGTCGGGCGGCATGGGCATGTCGAAGGCATCGTCGCCCGCGGTCTTGGTCAGCATCTCCAGCTTCATGCGTATCCACACCGGGTCGCGCGTGCGCATGTCCATCGACAGCGACTTCGCCAGCGCGCCGAGTCCGCGCGGCTGCTCGGAGCCGTTCACCCAGACTTCGAACGGATGGTTATGGCCCAGAGTTGAAGATTGCTTTTCACGTTCGCCTCCTCGCCCGCTTGCGGGAGAGGATTGAGGAGAGGGCGAGGTGGTGTGCGACACGAACGCGACGAAGCTGCCGAGCGGATGCTTCACCACCTGCGACACCCAGCCCTCGCTGCCGGCGGGCAGCTTGGGGCGGCCCGGCCAACGCAAGGAGGCGAGCGCCGGCGTGGGCGCGGCATCCAGCACGATGCGTCTATCCTGGTCGAACACGAAATCCTGCGGCTGCTCTTCCGCCTTCTTCTCCGGCGTGACCGACAGCACCGAGCCCAGCACGGCGTTCGGCCGGTAGGTCGCCAGTCCCTTGAGTCCGGCCTTCCACGCCTCGGTGTAGAGGTCTTTGAAGTCTTCGTAGGGATAGTCGGCGGGCACGTTCACCGTCTTGCTGATCGAAGTGTCGATGAACGGCGCGACGGCGGCGACCATCTTCATGTGGTCGATCGCGGAGATGTCCAGCGCGGAGACGAAGGCGGGCGGCAGATGTTCCGTGTCGCCGCCGAGTTTCTTGTACAAGCGCCAGGCGTGATCCTCGACCTGGTAGTCCTTGGTCGAGCCGTCCGGCATGCGCTTCTTGCGCGTGTAGAACCACGAGAACGCCGGCTCGATGCCGTTGGAGGCGTTGTCGGCGAAGGCCAGCGAGATCGTGCCGGTGGGCGCGATGGACAGCAGGTGGCTGTTGCGTATGCCGTGCTGCCGTATCCTGTCTTTCAGTTCGTCCGGCAGGCGCGAGGCGAAGCGGGGCGCGGCGAGATATTGCTCCGCATCCAGCAGCGGGAATGCGCCGCGCTCGATGGCGAGATCGACCGAGGCGGAATAGGCCTCGTCGCGCATGATGCGCGTGATGTCGGCGGCGAAGGCGCGCGCCTCGTCGGTGTCGTAGCGCTTGCCCAGCATCACCAGCGCATCGCCCAGCCCCGTGTAGCCCAGCCCAATGCGGCGCTTGCTCTGCGCCTCCTGCTGCTGTTCCGGTAGCGGCCACGCGCTCACGTCCAGTACGTTGTCCAGCATGCGCACCGAGATACGCACCAGTTGCTTGAACGGCTCGTAATCGAAACCGGCATGCACCGAGAACGGATTCTTCACCATGCGCGTCAGGTTGATCGAGCCGAGGCAGCAGCAGCCGTAGGCGGGCAGGGGTTGCTCGGCGCAGGGGTTGGTCGCTTCGATGACCTCGCAATACGACAGGTTGTTGTCGCGGTTCATCAGGTCGATGAACAGCACGCCCGGCTCGGCGTGGTCGTAGGTGCTGGCGATGATCTGCTTCCACAGCTCGACGGCGCGCACATTGCGGTATATCCACTTGCCGTCCGCGCGGCGGGTGGCGCCCTGTTCCTTCAGCGCGGCGGCGGGTTCGGCGGTATGCACCAGCTCGAATTCCTCGTCCTTCTCCACCGCCCGCATCAGCGCGTCGGTTACGCCGACGGAGATGTTGAAGTTGCGCAGGTCGCCCTTGTCCTTGGCGGCGATGAATTTTTCGATATCGGGATGGTCGCAGCGCAGCACGCCCATCTGCGCGCCGCGCCGCGCGCCGGCGGATTCCACCGTCTCGCAGGAGCGGTCGAACACGCGCATGTAGGAGATCGGCCCGCTGGCGCGCGAGTTCGTGCCTTTCACCTGCGCGCCCTCGGGGCGGATCGCGGAGAAGTCGTAACCTACGCCGCCGCCGCGCCGCATCGTCTCCGCCGCCTGCTGCAGCGCGTCGTAGATGCCGGGCTTGCCGTCGACGACGCCGGAGATCGCGTCGCCCACCGGCTGCACGAAACAGTTGATCAGCGTCGCCTGGCTATCCAGTCCCGCGGCCGAGTTGATGCGCCCGGCGGGCACGAAGCCGTTCTCCTGCGCGAGGAAGAACTTCTCCTCCCACGCTACGCGTTGCTCCGGCTTCTCCGCCTGCGCCAGCCCGCGCGCCACGCGGCGGCGCACATCCTCGACCGAGTGCTCGCCCGGCTCGGCGTATTTCTCCAGCAATACTTCGGTGCTGATTTCCTGTGTCATCGCTAATGTCATCCCATGCAGTTGTTGCGCGTGAATGATAGTACAAATGGAACGGATGGAAACTATTAGTCCTTCGTGTTACCGCAGCTTCGGGTGAGGTAACCTGACATGGAAATCGTTTGGAAAGAGTTCTGACTGAGTCAGCCTTGAGTAAGGAGTTCGAGAGAGGCAGGATTTGCACAGCCTCTCTTGATCGGGGAGGGAACGTCTTTGGGTAAAAACTAATGACACGGCGAATAGCAACGGCGATTGATCGCGTTGCTCAACCCATCCTGCTGCACTGCTCCGGTGGGGCTAATGTTTGCCGGTGCTGCCGAATCCGCCGCTGCCGCGCTCGCTCAGCGGGAATTCATCGACGATGTTGAATTTCGCCTGCATCACCGGAACGATCACCAGTTGCGCCATGCGTTCCATCGGCATCAGTGTGAACGGGAGTTGGCTGCGGTTCCACAGCGACACGAAGATCTGTCCCTGATAGTCCGAGTCGATCAGCCCGACCAGATTGCCCAGCACGATGCCGTGTTTGTGTCCCAGTCCTGAGCGCGGCAGGATCATCGCGGCATAGCCGGGATCGGCGAGATGGACGGCGATCCCGCTGGGGATCAGTTCGCATTGCCCCGGATGGATGATCATGTTGCTTTCGATGCAGGCGCGCAGGTCTATCCCGGCCGAACCGCCGGTCGCGTAGCCCGGCATGTTTTCATGCAGGCGAGGGTCGAGAATCTTGACGTCCACCGAGAGATGTTTCATGGCTTCGCTCCTTTGTATCGTTGGGCAATGTGCTGCATCAATAGCCGTGCCAGCGTCAGCTTGTCGGCGCGCGGCAGCGGGTGGCTGCCGGCGTCGTCGAACAGTATCAGTTCGTTGTCGTCGCTGCCTATCGCTTGTTGCGCGAGGTTGCCCACCAGCAGCGGCAGCTTCTTCGCGCGGCGTTTCTGTTCGGCGTATTCGGCGAGCCGCTCGCTTTCGGCGGCGAAGCCCACGCAGAACGGCGGATTCGGCAGGCCGGCGATATCGGCGAGAATGTCCGGGTTGGCGACCAGTTCCAGCGTCATCGGTGCGGCGGATTTCTTGATCTTCTGTTCGGCAGGATGGGCAATTCGGTAGTCCGCGACCGCCGCGACGCCGATGAAGATGTTTGCATTGCCCGCGCGGCGGTTCACCGCATCATACATTTCCAGCGCGCTGTTGACGGAGATGCGTTCCACGCCGACGGGGGCGGCCAATGCGACCGGGCCGGATATCAGTGTCACCTGTGCGCCCATTTCGCGAGCGGCCTGCGCGATCGCGTAGCCCATCTTGCCGGAGCTGCGGTTGGTGATGCCGCGCACCGCGTCTATCGCCTCGTAGGTCGGCCCGGCGGTCAGCAGCAGCTTCACGCCGGCCAGCAGCTTGGGCTGGAAGCTGGCGACGATCTCGTCGGCCAGTTCCGCCGGTTCCAGCATGCGCCCCATGCCTTCCTCGCCGCAGGCCTGCGACCCGCAGGCCGGGCCGAGTACCGTCACATCGTCGGCGGTGAGTTGTTGCACATTGCGTTGTGTCGCCGGATTGCTCCACATCTGTTTGTTCATCGCCGGTGCGACCAGCAGCGGACAATCGCGCGCGAGGCACAGCGTGGAAAGCAGGTCGTCGGCCATGCCGTGCGCCAGTTTGGCGATGAAGTCGGCCGTGGCGGGAGCGATCACGATGGCATTGGCCGTGCGGCTGGAATGGATGTGAGTCATGCCTGCCTCGTCCTGCCACTGGTTCAGCAGCACCGGCTGGCCGGACAGCGCCTGCATCGTGGTCGGTGTGATGAACTGCGTCGCCGCTTCGGTCATCGCAACCTGCACATCGAAGCCCTGCTTGACCAGCAGACGCACCAGTTCCGCCGTCTTGTAGGCCGCGATGCCGCCGGTGATGCCGAGAATGATGCGGTTCATTGGCAGGATGCGTTTTGCTTGGGCTTGTTCCATAATGCCGTGCATCTTACAAGAAAATCATATCCCGCTGGATTCCGGTTTCACGTTCGTTCCCTCAAACTACAGGAGGCGAAGCATGGCGATTACCGATTGGCCTACAGGCGAGCGTCCGCGTGAAAAGCTTCTCCAGCGCGGCGCAACTTCATTGTCCGATGCGGAGTTGCTTGCGATTTTTTTGCGCACCGGCGTGGTCGGCAAGAGTGCGGTCGATCTGGCGCGCGAATTGTTGCAGCAGTTCGGCAGCCTGACCCGGCTGTTCGCCGCGACCGAGGCGGAGTTCTGTTCGATCCACGGCATGGGGCAGGCGAAGTATGTGCAACTGCAGGCGGTGCTGGAGATGTCGCGACGCGCGTTGCAGGAGGAGTTGCAGCGCGGCGATGCGCTCGGCTCGCCGCGCGCGGTGCGCGACTACCTGCAGTTGCTGCTCGGCGCGCGGCAGCAGGAGGTGTTTCTGGTGTTGTTCCTCGACACGCAGCATCGCGTGATTTCCTTCGAGGAGTTGTTTCACGGCACGCTGGGCCAGACCAGCGTCTATCCGCGCGAGGTGGTCAAGCGCGCGTTATCACATAACGCCGCTGCGGTGATCCTCGCGCATAACCATCCTTCCGGCGTCGCCGAACCCAGCCAGTCAGACCGCCTGCTGACCGATGCGCTCAAACAGGCGCTTTCTCTGGTCGATGTTCGTGTACTGGATCATTTTATTGTGGCTGTCGGGCGAACCTTGTCATTTGCCGAACAGGGGCTGATATGACTAGCCTGTTCATAAATACAGAGAGAATGTCCGTCCGTTTTTTGAATCGCCATGTTGTTCTAGGGACTGCCGGGGGGTAACATCCACACACGAATCATATAAATGGAGTCGGGCATGAGCTTGATGCGCACTACGTGTTGGATTTCTTTCGGATTTGTATTGGCAGTCACAGGGGCCCATGCTCAGGAGCAGGTCAATAGTAGCCAAGTCGACAGCGGTAAATCCGGGATTGCAACTCAAGGCGGTAAGCCGGGGGCGTTGAGGGGCCGGAAAAACGATCTATTGTTGCGCGATGCCGAGAGGCTACTGAAAGCCGGGAAGTATGCCGATGCTCTTGCATTGCTCGAATCTGTTGAATCCGTACGTTCAGGTGAGGTGCGTTTTGACTACCTGTTGGGCGTTGCCTCTCTGGATGCCGGTAAGGCGGACAAGGCAGTGCAAGCCTTCGGGCGCGTTTTGGCGGCAGCGCCGGATTTCGATGGTGCGCGGCTGGATATGGCACGAGCCTATTATCAAGTGGATGACTTGACACGTGCCAAGGCTTCGTTCGAGGAGGTGCTGAAACATGATCCGCCGGCGAAGGTGCGCTCCACCATTCAGAAATACCTCGATAAAATTGCGGCGCAAACCACGACCAGCCATTCCCCCGTCATTGCGGATCAAGGTCAGGCAGTCGGTCAGCAGGATGGCAATCCGGACAATAACGGCAATACACCATTGGTTCGTATCGAGCGCTTTCGCGTGGTGGGGAATACATTGCTGGATGATGGCATGGTCCAGCAGCTTCTGGCCCCATATTTGGGCGAGGCCAAGAGCTTTACCGATATCCAGCGCGCCCTTGAAGCATTAGAGGAGGCCTACCGGAAAGCCGGCTATAGCGCTGTCAGCATCATCACGCCCGAACAGGAAATCGCCGCTGGCGAAATCACCTTTATCGTGACCGAAGCCGTGATTGGCAAAGTCATCATTAGCGGCAACCAGCATTACGACGAAGACAACATTCGCAACGCTCTGCCCGCGCTGGAGGAAGGCGCGTCGCCTTCTGTCCGCAAATTGTCCGAAAACCTTCGTCTGGCCAACCAGAATCCTACCCGCCAGACCGATGTGATCCTGGCGCTAAGCGACGAAGAAGGCAAAGTCGACGCCAAGGTGAACGTGGAGGATGAGTCGCCACACAAATTCTTTGCGACATTCGACAATACCGGGAACCAGAGCACCGGACAGTACCGCGCAGGGATAGGCTACCAGCACAACAACCTGCTCAACCGCGATCATGCCGCCACATTGAACTACGTCACATCCCCTGACCATGTCAGGCAAGTTACTCAGCTTTCTGCCAGTTATCGGCTGCCGCTTTACGCACTGGGTGACAGCATCGACCTGATCGCCGCCTATTCGGACACCGACGCCGGCACCACCAGCACAGTAGCCGGACCCTTGTCATTCAGCGGACAGGGAAAGATACTCAGTGCTCGTTACAACTTCTATCTGCCGCGTAAAGGCGAGTACTCCAGCAAGATTACCGCAGGCATCGATTATCGCGCCTATGTCAACAACTGCACGCTGGGTGCGTTTGGGGCGGCGGGCTGCGGCGCTGCAGCAGCAGATGTCACGGTTCATCCGGTCAGCATTTCTTACGAGGGGACATGGACTACGCCCGCATACGTTGCCGACTACAGCCTCTCGCTGGTCCGCAACATCCCCGGCGGCGCACGGGGCGGCTCGGCCGATGTTGCCGCAGCACGCCCCAGCCCGGTGGGCGGAGCAGGCGCGCGGGGGGACTATAGCCTGCTGCGCTTCACCGGCAACCTGGCTGGCGCGCTTCCTGATAATTGGCAGTACCGCCTGACTGGCAACGCGCAATACACGCCGAGCGCACTGATCTCCGGAGAAAGCTTCGGCCTGGCCGGCTCGACTGCCGTACGCGGCTTCCTTGAGCGCGAGTTCTCCAGCGACAAGGGCTATGTCCTCAATCTGGAGTTGTACACGCCGGAACTTGCGCCTAAACTGGATTTCGAAGATAGCAGTGTCCGATTGTTGGGGTTTGCCGATCATGCCCGCGGCTGGAAAGTCCCCTTGGCGGGCGAACTGCCCGAGAGCATTTCGCTGGGCAGTATCGGGCTTGGGCTGCGTTGGTCGTATGGCAAGAACCTCATGCTTAAGGCTGACCTGGCTCGGGTCGTCGATACGGCGGGTACGGTCAGTCGCGGTCGGTCGCGCGGGCAGATCGGCGTGGTGCTGACTTGGTAAACGAATGGTAGATACCAGTTTGGGTACTGATCGGTAGCGAGCGAAAGACCTGAAAACGGAAGGAGTTGGAGGGAAAAATGGCTAACTTCATCGCAAGGAATGACGTTTATTCAACGGGAGAGCGTGATGTCCGTGTGCGGCGTGCTCGTCTGCTGTTGGCTGTGGCGTTGTGGTTCGGTGTTACGCTTCAGGCGCAAGCCAACCCTATCGGTGCGCAGGTCGTCAGCGGTACGGCTAACATCAATCAGGCTGGCAATACGCTCACAGTCACCAATAGTCCCAACGCTATCCTTAACTGGCAGGGTTTCTCGATTGCGCCGGGCGAGGTCACGCGCTTCATCCAGCAGAATGCCAACAGCGCCGTGCTCAACCGGGTCATCGGCACCGATCCGTCGCAATTGCTGGGCACCCTGAGTTCCAATGGCCGGGTGTTTCTGGTCAATCCGTCCGGCATACTGGTTGGGCAGGGCGCGCGCATCGATGTCGCCGGACTGGTTGCCTCCACGCTCAATCTCAGCGATGCGGACTTTCTGTCGAACAATTACAACTTCGCTCCTACCTTGAGAGCGGCTGGCGTGCTGAATGCCGGCAGCATCACTACGCCCGAAGGCGGCACCGTTTATCTCATTGCACCTCAAGTCGAGAATCAGGGATTCATCACTACCCCGAAGGGGGAAACGATCCTTGCGGCAGGGAATGCTGTTCAGTTGATCGATACCGCCACGCCCGGCGTTTCGGTACAGATCGCCGGCAGCGGCAACAACGCGGTCAACGTCAACGCGGTCAACGTCGGCAGGATACTGGCGGACAGCGGACGCATCGGCATGGTCGGCGCGTTGGTCAGGAACAGCGGCGAGCTGAATGCCAGCAGCCTGGTCAGTCAAGGCGGCCGGGTGTTTCTCAAGGCTAGCCAGGATACTTATGTAGACAAGGACGCAACTATCTCCACCACCGGCAGCACCGGCGGCAATATCGAAGTGCTGGGTAACCGCGTCGCGGTGATGGACAACGCACGCCTGGATGCCTCCGGACAAGATGGCGGCGGCACGGTGCTGGTGGGAGGCGACTATCAGGGCAAAAATCCGGCTGTGCAGAATGCGCAGAACACCTTTGTCGGGAGCAATGCAACGATCAGGACAGATGCCACCGATACAGGCAATGGCGGCAAGGTGATCGTATGGGCGGATGACACCACGCGTGCCTACGGCAGCATCTCGGCCAGAGGCGGCATCAGCGGCGGTGATGGCGGCTTTGTCGAAGTCTCCGGACACAGGTATCTGGATTTCCTGGGGCGCGTCGATACGCGCGCACCGCAGGGAACGGACGGCACGCTGTTGCTCGATCCGGCGGATATCTGGATTGATAATTCAGTTGATAATTATGGCAGTGGAACTTTTAGTGCAGGAGTGTTTTCCGGTGCGACTGCTGTCCCGTCCACTCTCACTTGGGCTACCATCAATGCTCAAACCGGCAGTCTGGTGATTAACACTGCTGGTACGGGCGGTGCCGGCAACATCAACATCAATGCCAGCGGAACGGTAACTGGCCCCTCAACCCTGACGCTGTTGGCCAATAACGACATCAACGTCGCCAACGCTGTGGCTGTCAGTGGTGGTAACTTCAATCTGATCGCGGGCTGGAATAATACAGGCTGGGCTGTTACTCCAGGTACCGGCATCATCAACTTGGGAGCTGGCTCCAGCCTTTCCGGCAACAGTCTTATTTTCAGCGCCGGCAACAGCATTACCAGTTCAGGCTTGATTACGGCGAACCTCTTGCAGGTGCAGTCTACTGGCGCTGTTTCGTTGCCAGGCCTTAATCAGGTTAACACTCTTGCCGCAAACGTTACGGCGGGCACTTTCTCTTTTGAAAATGCCGCAGCCGGCGGTTTGACGATAGGTTCGATCACCAGCGCCCTTGGAACAGTGAACGGCGTAGCAGCCAGTGGCGCGATCACCATGCGCCAATACACGTCAGGTGGCATCACGGTCAACCAGGATGTTGCATCCAGTGCGGGCGATGTGCTGTTAGGCATCGCCTCGGGAGGCGGCGGGATCACGACGAATGCGATCGTGTCCGGATTGAATACGCAGGTCTATACCGGCGGCGGTGACATTGCGGTCAATGCCGGACTGACGGCGGCTACGGGCACTGCCACGCTTTATTCTGGGGCAGGTGCGATTACGACCCCTACGGGGCTGATCAACGCCAATACGATTGCATTGCAGTCCAACGCCGGAGGTTCTTCTGGTGCGATTGGCGTCAATTCCCTTAATCCGCTGAGGACCAGCGCCATCGGCGGTGCGGGCAACAGTTCCAATATCGCGATCGGTAACGTGACGGGCCCGGGGTCTGTTTACCTCCGCCATACCGGAGATGCCGTCCTGAACAGCGTGATCACGTCAGGGGCAGCGGTTCCGGTGAATATTGAGGCCATCGGCAATCTGACAGCCAACTCCCCGATCAGCACCGGCAATGGCAACGTGAGCCTCACGGGCAATGCCATCACCTTCACTGCCGCAGGAGACATCACGGCAGGAACCGGTACGGTGAATCTTGCGTCCACTGGTGCAAATGCGCTGACGTCTATCGTATTGAACACCGCGATTACCGGTGCCGACATCAATATCAAGACCGACAACCTCAGTTTGCTCGGCACGCTCAGTGCGACCAACGCCGCGACCATCACGCGCTTCAACAACAACGTCGAGGTTCAGGTGGGCGGGGCAGGTAACGATGGAGCCGGTTTTCTCAACGTCAATTCGACGGAACTGGCCAACATCACAGCAGGCCTCTATCGTTTTGGCGACACGACGTCCACCGGGGGGCTGCGCGTAGCGGGAGCTGTCAGTATCCCGGCCACCAAGACACTGAGCCTGCTGACCAGCAATATCGGCGGCAGCCAGATCGTGCAGAATGCCGGCGCGACGATCACGGCGGATAATTTGCGTGCAGAAGGCGGCAGCGGTGTGACGCTGAACGAAGCCAATGCGGTCGCCAATCTTTCCGGAAAAACCCTGTCGGGCGACTTCAGGTTCACGAATAATTCTGCGTTGAATTTGTCCACTGTTGATGGACAGGCAGGTATCAATTCAGGCGCCGGCGTCTGGTTGACTGGCGTTTCCCTGTCACAGTCTGCCAATGCCATCATCACTGCGACCTCACTGAATGCGAATTCCACAGGTGGTTCTGTGATACTGACTGAAGCCAACCCGGTCGGGGTGATCTCAGGCGCTACGACCGGGGGAGATTTCGTTTACAACAGCGCTAATCTGTTGACCGTCAGCAATGTGGCCGGCGTCAATGGCCTCTCCGTTCCGACCACCTTCAACATCAGACTCTCCTCCAACGTCGGCATCAACCAGAATCCCGGCAGCGTCATCAAGGCCAACGGCGCCAGTGGTGGGGGATTGGCGCTGGTCACGCCGGGACATGTGACTTTAGGTGAGGCGAACGATGTTCGAACGATCGCTGCCAGTTTGACCGGAGCGGGCAGCAACTTCAAGTTTAAGAACTCGGAGAATGTCGTCCCCGGTACCGTCGGCGATCTGGTCGTCGGCAGCCTGACGGTTGGCGGCGTTACTACAACCGGCATCACCTCGAATGGCGGCGATATCAATTTGGGCACGCCAGGGCTATTGACCGTACTAAACCCGATTGCAGCGGGAGCGGGCAGGGTGGGCTTGTTTGCGGATGACTTGATTTTGTCGAATACCGTCACGAGCAACAGCGAAGTGGGGATCGTTCCCTATTCGGCGAATATTCCGATTACCGTCGGGGCGGCTTGTGGTAGTCCGCCGTGTTTGAGCGTGACCAATTTGTGGAAGGTGAATGCGCCGACCATCGGCATAGGGGAAGACGGCGTGCTGGGTAGCGGAGCGGGGACCAATCCGATTTCCGGGGCGATTTCTGTGGCCGGTATCACTACGGGAGGGACTGGGCTGAGCGACAGGCACGCGAATACCACCCGGATCGGCTTGTTCAGCGGCGCCGGCATTACCCAGACCGGCGCGATCAATGTCCAGAACTTGGGGATCAGCGCGGGAACGAGCGTCACGCTGCCGCTCGCTAACCTGGTCGGCAATCTTGCCGGAAAGTCTGCGGCTGGCCCGTTCGAGTTTACCAATGCCCAGCCCCTGAATATCGTGGTATTGTCAGGCGGAAGCGGTTTTTCCGTTTACAGCATGCCCGGAATTCAGGCGGTGGGTGATGTGCTATTGACGGCTAACGGGGGGATTAATCTCGCGAACACGTTCATCTCGTCTAGCGGGATTGCAACGCTTTCCGCCACTGGAGGACTGACGATAGGCTCGTCTACGTCGGATGCTTACGTTTTTGGTTCTCCCGATGTCAATCTTACCTTGGGGGGAGATCTTGCTTTCACGGCTTCCGGTATTTATAAGGCTTATGTCTCATCGGGGCAGCCCGCGACGACCAATCTGACCTTCACCAATACCACCGCCAAGGTGCTGTTCAACGGCGTTCAAGCCGCAGCCACAACCTCGGGGAACATGGGATTTCTCTTCGGTGCTACGCCGGCTGTGCTGGGCTCCAACCTGGTGGTGACGTCCGGTGACGCGAATAATTTCGTGGCGACGGTTACTCCGCCGCCCCCGCCGACACTTGCTCAATGCGTTGCTAATCCGACTATCGTGGGCTGTACCGCAGTGCTGCCGCCGCTGGCGGACTGCACGCTGAATCCGGCGTTGGCTGGCTGTACCGCAGTGCTACCGCCCTTGGCGGACTGCACGCTGAACCCGACCCTGGCCGGTTGTACCGCAGTGTTGCCGCCCTTGGCGGACTGCACGCTGAACCCGACCCTGGCGGGTTGCACCGCAGTGCTGCCGCCCTTGGCGGACTGCACGCTGAACCCGACCCTGGCC
>DASRWG010000036.1:0-88852 GCA_035654695.1 Gallionella sp.
CAACTCCACGCTGAACAAGGTGTCCGCGATCGACGTGAGCACCTTCCTGAAGGCGACCGAGGCGATCAAGACGGTGGATGCCGCGCTGTCGCTGGTGAACGGCGAGCGGGCGAAGTTCGGTGCGTTGCAATCGCGCTTCGCATCGACGGTCTCCAGCTTGCAGGTGACGTCGGAGAACCTGAGCGCCGCGCGTAGCCGCATCATGGACGCGGACTTCGCCGCCGAGACTGCATCGCTGACCCGTGCGCAGATCCTGCAACAGGCCGGCACTGCGATGCTGGCACAGGCCAACCAGTTGCCGAACAACGTGCTGACGCTGCTGCGTTAAGCGTGATAAGGTAAGATAACCCAACCGGGCGACCGGTTGGGGTTTTGAGAGAAAGGAGAGGCAAAATGCTCATCCAGAACACAAGCAACATCGCCCAGGCCCCACAGCCTGTCAGGCTCGCTAGCGATAGCGCGCCCGATGTCGTTGTTGCCACCCCCTCAAACGTCGAAGCCGTACCCAGTGCAGCTGTGGAGTTGCCCAAGCGCGCGGTCACCCAAGTGGCCGAGCAGAAGCCTTCCGCCGAACAATTGAAAAATGTGGTGGACAATATCAACAAGTCGCTACGCCAGTCCAACCGGAACCTGGAGTTCAGCGTCGACGATACTACCCAGAAGCAATTGGTAAAACTGGTCGATACCGAAACCGGCGACGTCATCCGGCAGTTCCCGTCGGAAGAGGCGTTGGCGATCTCGCGGGCAATAGATCAGTTCCAACAGGGTACATTGCTGAAACAGGAGGCATGAAATCATGGCTATCGGCTCCACCAATCTGGACATTAACGGCATCGTTTCGCAATTGATGTCGGTGGAGCGCCGTCCACTCAGCAAGCTCGACACGCAGGAAGCCAGCCACCAGGCGAAGCTTTCCGCATACGGAAGCATCAAGGGCGCTTTATCCAGCTTTCAGGCTGCTTTGGCCGGCTTGAACAACGCCGGCACGTTCCAGGCACTGAAGGCCAGCTCTTCGGATGCAACCGTTCTTTCCGCCTCAGCCACCAGTACAGCGGTGGCGGGCACCTATTCTCTGGAAGTGACCAGTCTGACCCAGGCGCAGAAGCTCGTTGCGGCCGGTCGGGCCAGCAGCACCGCAGCCATCGGCACGGGCACGGCAACGACGATCACTTTCAACTTCGGCACCATCAGCGGCGGAACGCTGACGCCGTTCGATCCCGCCACAAACACCGGTGGCACCTATAGCGGCGCCGCCTTCACCAGCAACGGCAGCCCGTCGAAGAGCATCACGATCGACGGCACGAACAATTCGCTGCAGGGCATCCGCGACGCGATCAACGCCGCCCAGATGGGCGTGACGGCGACCATCGTCAACGACGGCGGTACGTCCCCCTACCGGCTCTCGCTGGCCGCAACCAATAGCGGCGCAAGCAACAGCCTGAAGATATCCGTCGCCGGCGGCGGCGATGCCAGCATCACCAGCCTGCTGGCGCACGATCCGGCCGGCACGCAGAACCTTGCGCAGACCGTGGTCGCACAGAATGCCAGCCTCAAGGTGAACGGCCTGGCGGTGACGAAGTCCTCCAACACCATCTCTGATGTCATCGAAGGCGTGACGCTCAACCTGAGCAAGACGACCACCAGCCCGGTGACGCTGACCGTGTCGCGCGACACTACCGCGGCCAGCGCTTCGATCTCGGGTTTCGTCAAAGCCTATAACGACATCGTTTCGACGCTCAAGACCATGTCCGGTTACGATGCGGCGACCAAGCAGGGCGGCATCCTGCTCGGCGACAGCACCGTGCGGCAATTGCAGACGCAGCTGCGCAACATGCTGAACTCGCCCGTGGTGGGCGCATCCGGAACACTGTCCCGCCTTTCCGACATTGGCGTGAACTTCCAGAAGGATGGCACGCTGGCGATCAACCAGACCAAGCTCAATGACGCCATCAACAACAACTTCGGCAATATTGCCAGCCTGTTCGCCTCGGTAGGCAAGGCGAGCGACAGCTTGGTCTCATTCAGCGCCGCCGCCAGCGGCACCAAGCCCGGCAGCTATTCGCTGAACGTCACCCAGAATGCCACCCAGGGGAAGGCCGTAGGCACCGCACCCACGACCACTTCTATCGTCGCGGGCGTAAACGACACCCTGACCTTGCTTGTGAACGGGATCAGCGCGTCGGTGACACTCTCCGCCGGCAACTATGCCAGCGCGCAGGCCCTCGCCGCCGAGCTCCAGTCGAAGATCAACGGCGTGAGTGCGCTTTCGTCGGCGGGCGCAACGGTTGCCGTTTCTGCCGCAGTGACCGGCGAACTGACGATCGCCTCGTCCAAATACGGCTCGACCTCCAGCGTCTCGATTGCCAGCGGGAACGCACAAACCGATCTGGGGTTGGCCACACCGACGCAGACCGTCGGCGTCGATGTGACCGGCACCATCGGGGGCTCGAATGCCCTCGGTGACGGACAAAAGTTGACCGCCCAGAGCGGCGCGCCTAACGGCTTGAGCGTCATCGTCAACGGCGGCGCGCTCGGCGACCGCGGCTCGGTGACTTATTCGCAGGGCTACGCGTCCATTCTGAGCAGCTGGGCTAACACGACGCTGGGCAACGAGGGGATCATTTCCAGCCGTACCAAAGGCATCGATTCGTCGATCAAGGACATCGGCACGCGCCGCACCGAGATGGAACGCCGTCTGGTGGCCATCGAGCAGCGCTACCGCGCACAATTCGTCGCGCTGGACAAGATGCTGAGCAGCATGAACCAGACCAGCGCCTACTTGACCCAGCAGCTCAACAAGCTGCCAGCTGCATAATCGGGGGTAACCATGAACGCAATCACCGCCATCGGCGCATATCAGAAAGTCGGCGTCGAATCCGCCGTCACCGCCGCCGACCCGCACAAGCTGATCTCGATGCTCTATCAGGGCGCATTGCTTGCCATCTCCAACGCGAAGAACGGCATCCTGCGCAAGGACATCCCGGCCAAGGGGGCAGCCATCTCCAAAGCGATCATGATCATCGACGACGGCCTGAATGCCAGCCTGGACAAGAACGTCGGCGGCGATCTGGCGAAGAACCTCGCCTCGCTGTACGAATACATGGGCAATCGCCTGCTGAATGCCAATCTGAACAACGATATCGCGGCGCTCGACGAAGTGGCACGACTGTTGACCGAATTGAAAGAGGCTTGGGATGCCATTCGCCAAGCCGACATGGCATCGACAGCCGCAGTCCCCCAACAGCAGCCGGCACAGGTCGCGCAAATCACTCAGCCCGCCCCCGCTCCTGTCGCTCCTGCTGTGTCCAAGGTTCAGGCCCTCTACGGCAGGAGCTGACATGCACTACCATGAAGCCGTCGGCAATTACGAGACTCTCTCGGTTCTGACCGGGCAGATGCGCATGGCCGCGCAGGAGGGTGAGTGGGATCACCTTATCGAACTCGAACAGCAATGCAGCCGCCAGGTGGCGGCGATGAAGCCCGCGGACGAACGCTCGACCCTGGACGAGACCAGCCGCCAGCGCAAGATCCAGTTGATCAAGCAGATCCTGGCCGACGATGCCGACATCCGCAACCGCACCCAGACATGGATGACCCAACTGCAACGCATCATCCAGAGCAATCGCAAAGAACAGCGTTTGCATCAGGCATATGAAGGCTGAGCACGACGCTCCAGCCAAGAGGCGGCTCACGGGCGGCACGCTCCGGTAGCGAAGTGACTGCATTCCCGCCCTGCGGTTCGGAACGGACCGCTGGAACACCGCCGGAACCTCGATCGATCCATACATAGCGAACCATGCTCCCGGCCAATATCGTCGCTGCACTCCAGACGCTCGCGAATTCCGCGAAGCCATCGCCGAACGCCCTGAGCGGCCTCGGCCAGGGGGCGGCACTCAAACTCGAGCCGGGCCAACAGTTAAAGGCGACGGTCGAGTCGAAGCTGGCCGATGGCTTCTTCAAGGTCCAGGTGGCGGGACAAGCCATGCAGATGCATCTGCCCGCCAGCGTCCGGAGCGGCGACACCATCATGCTGCAAGTGGTCGCCACCCAGCCTAAGATCACCTTCAGCATGGCCGCCTCGGCCACTCCGCTGTCCAGCCCCGATCAGATCGGCTCAACCGCACGCCTCCTGTCCAATCTTGCCGGCCTTCCGACTGAAAAACCCGTCATCCAGCAAACCGGCGACAAAGCCATCTGGGCAACGACACAACAAGCTCCAGACGTGAAACAGCTGGCCAGCGGGCTGCGCGAGGCGCTGAGCAAAAGCGGCCTGTTCTACGAGTCGCATCAGGCGCAATGGATACGGGGGGAACGCAGCATCAGCCAGTTGCTGGAAGAGCCGCAGAATCTGTTGACAGGGCGCTCATTGCCGCTTTCCGCCGGCAACCTCTCCCAGCCCCTTCAGGACAAACTCCCGGTATCGCAGCCCCAGGCGACGGCAACGCCGCTCAAGACCGACAACGATGCATCGCTGCCGATCGCCAAGGAAGTGCTCCCGCTGGTTCAGCAACAACTCCACACGCTGGAGAACCATCATATGGTCTGGATGGGACAAGTCTGGACCGGGCAGCAGATGCAATGGCAGATACAAGGCGAACCCAAGCGACAAGGCGGGCAGGACAACGAACGCCAATGGAGCACCGAGATGGAGTTGTCCCTGCCCAGACTGGGCGATGTGCGAGCGACCCTGTCATTTACCGGGCAAGGCGTGAGCCTGACGCTGCACGCGGAAGACGCTAAGACGGGCGAACTGTTCAGCCGTGCGCTGCCGCAACTCAGGGATGCACTCGACAATGCGGGCATCCCGCTGCAGGCCGCGAAGGTGGTTAAACGATCATGAGCACGCCCAAGCCGCCGTCCTCCCAACAGGTCGCCGTCGCTCTCGCCTATGGACAAGGCGACGGTGGCGCCCCCAAGGTTGTTGCCAAGGGCCGCGGCCTGATCGCCCAAGCGATCATCGAGCGCGCCAAGCAGCATGGCGTGTTCGTTCACGAATCGGAGGATCTGGTCGGGCTGCTGATGAAGGTCGAACTGGACCATGAAATCCCCCCGCAGCTTTATCTCGCTGTCGCGGAACTTCTGGCCTGGATGTACCGTCTCGAGCATGCCGACGCCCCACAAGCGCCGCCATTCCTCAAGTTGTAACTTTGCCGCTCTTCTGCAGTTTGCTATCATCTTCAGATGAAAAAGAATATCCCCCTGACCATCGAAAGCATCACCGACGCTGACGAAAAAGAATGCCGGATCGTTTCAACCAAGCAGATTCAGTCCATCTTGCGCAATATTGCAGAAAGCGGAACAAATGCCGCTCTTTACTACAACGCCAAGCGCGAATTCATCATGACCACGATACTGGATCTCGATGAAGACGGGCTATGGGTGGAGCCGGGACACTCCTCGACAGAAAACCACCATATCGGCGAAAGCCGCAAAATCACGCTAGTCAGTTCGCACAATCAGGTAAAAGTACAGTTTTTCGTGAATAACGCCAGCCTCGTGACCTACGACAAACAACCGGCGCTATTCCTTCCGATGCCGACCAGCATCTACCGCTTCCAACGACGCGAATACTTCCGCTTATCCCTATCGACAGCAGAACATTTGCGTTGCCTCATCAACGTCAAAAAGGCGCGGGGGGAGAGCTTGGAAGAAAATGTCGCCCCGCTCGAAGCGTCAGTTGTAGAAGTCGAAATACCGGCCGCAGATATCAGTGGCGGCGGCATTGGACTGGTTTGCATGGAGGGAGACTTCGACTTCGTTCCGGGCGAGACCTATACCGACTGCCAGATAGACCTGCCAAACATCGGATTGATCCATGTCAGTATTACGATCAAAAACCTGATTCCCATCTCCAAGCACAAGTCGGGCAAAATGCTGCAAAGGGCTGGATGCGAATTCAGGGATATCGACGGACAGACCGCCGGGAAATTACAACGCTTCATTACCGACAAACAACGATTAATGGCCATGAACGGCCTGACGGCATAATCGATCAAACGAACTTTTCGGCATCGGCTCACGCCAAATCGTCTGCTCGGCATTCGAACGCGCCAATGGCCTTGGGCGGACAAAGATCAAACGTCCGGCATCCAGTCAACCCGCGCTATCCAGCACAACTCAGTTTGCTATAATCGACTGATGAAAAAAGATATTCCACTGACGATCGAAAGCATTACCGACGCAGACGAAAAAGAATGCCGCATTTCCTCGCCCAAGCAAATTCAATCGATCCTGCGAGACATCGCAGAAAGCGGAACAAACGCAGCGCTCTACTATAACGCCAAGCGGGATTTCATCATGACCACGATTCTGGATCTCGATGAAGACGGACTGTGGGTGGAACCCGGGCATAGCGCGACGGAGAATCATCATATCGGCGAAAGCCGAAAAATCACACTGGTCAGTTCGCACAACCATGTAAAGGTTCAATGCGCCGTGAATGGGGCCAGCATCGTAACCTATGACGACCAACCGGCGTTTTTCCTGCCGATGCCGACCAGCCTCTACCGGCTGCAGCGCCGCGAATATTTCCGGCTATCCCTCTTGCCGTCCGAGTATCTGCGCTGCATCATCGAAACCGGACGCCCCAAGGTTCCCGGCACGCAGGAAGAGCCCCCTAAGCCCACGATACCCGTGATGGACATCAGCGGCGGCGGGGTCGGACTAATCTTCATGGAAGACGAGTTCGACTTCGAAAAGGGGGCGGTTTATCAGAATTGCCGGATCGATCTTCCAGAGATCGGGCCGATCGAAGTAAACCTTATCGTCAGGAACATCATTCCTTTATCCACGAACAAATTCGGAAAGACGATGAAACGGGCCGGCTGCGAATTCAAGAACATCGACGGCCCGACTACTCTCAAGCTGCAACGATTCATTACCGACAAGCAACGCTTGATGGCCGCCAATGCCTCAGCGCTGCTGTAGCGCCCACCCAAACGGGCGTCAGACCTGCATATTCATAATGTCGTTGTAAGCCTGCACCACCTTGTTGCGCACCTGTATGGCGGTCTGGAAATTGATGCTGGCCTTCTGCATCGCGATCATGGTGTCGCTCAGACTGACGCGCTCATCCCCCATCACGAAAGCCTTCTGCATGGCATCCGAATTGGCCTGCGCCTGAGCGATGCCATCCAGCGAGGACTTCAATACGGCGGAAAAATCGAGCTTGCCGGGTTGCGCCGCCTGCTCGGGCTCGCGCAGGCCCGCCGCTGCCGCCTTGGCCACGCGCATTTGCGCCAACAAACTGTCTATTGCCGGTGTATTCAATATCTTCTCCTTTTTCAGGCATGTGCACATTAGCCGACCGCACACAATACAAACCTGATGAAAAGACATGGTTTTACGGCGGTATTCGGCTTTTCAAGAATACGGCACCTTACTGATAATACGTGCAGCATCCGAACATCCAACCTCAGGAGTGACTTTAAGTCATCATGGCAGAAGCACAAAACATTGCGGGCAACCGTCTCAGCCAGCTCACCCTCCAGCAAAAGCTGGGGTTCGGCGTTGGCTTGGCCGCGCTGTTCGCCTTGATTGCCGGTGCATGGCTGTGGAGCCAGACACCGGATTACCGCGTCCTGTACAGCAACCTGTCCGACCGGGACGGCGGCGCCATCATCGAGTCCCTGCAACAGATGAACATTCCCTACAAGTTCGCCGAAGGCGGCGGCGCTTTGCTGGTCGCCTCGAACCAAGTCCATGAGGCGCGCCTGAAACTCGCCTCGCAGGGACTGCCGAAAGGCGGCAATGTCGGATTCGAGCTGATGGAAAACCAGCGTTTCGGCATCACTCAGTTTGCCGAACAGGTCAATTACCAGCGCGCCCTCGAAGGCGAGCTGGCCCGCTCGGTGGAAAGCATCGGCGCGGTGGCAGCCGCGCGTGTGCATCTGGCGATCCCCAAGCCCAGCGTCTTCGTCAAGGAACAGCAGAAGCCCAGCGCTTCGGTGGTGCTCAGCCTGCAAGGCGGGCGGATTCTGGACTCCGCCCAAGTCAGCGCGATCATCCACCTGATCTCCAGCAGCGTGCCGGAAATGTCGGCCAAGAACGTGACAGTGGTCGACCAGAACGGCACGCTGTTGAGCGCGGACCACAACGGCAACACCAACGAAGGGCTGGATGCCAACCAGCTCAAGTATGTGCAGCAAATTGAACAAAGCTATATCAAGCGCATCGAAGCATTGCTGGCGCCGATGCTGGGCCAAACCAACATACGCGCGCAGGTGTCTGCGGACATCGATTTTTCTCGCACCGAGCAGACATCGGAGTCCTACAAGCCGAACCAGCCGCCGAATGAAAGCGCGGTCCGCAGCCAGCAGGTATCCGAAACCCTCAATGGGAGCGGGCTCGCTGCCAGCGGAGTGCCGGGCGCGCTGTCCAACCAGCCACCGGTTCCCGCCACAGCACCTATCGTTGCCACATCTCCTGCCGTGGGCGTCGGCCCGGCCGGTGATCTCAACGTATCAAATCTGCAGAAGGAATCCACGATCAACTATGAAGTGGACCGCACCATACGCCACACGGTATTGCCGGTCGGCTCGATCAAACGCCTGTCCGTAGCGGTCGTGGTGAACAGCAACCGCAAGGTGACCGACGCCAAGGGCAAGACCAGCTTGCGCCCCTTCACCGACGACGAAAAGGAACAGATCAACAACCTGGTCAAGGACGCCGTCGGATTCGACCAGAATCGCGGGGATAGCCTGAATGTGCAGGTTGCCTCATTCGCCGACAGCAGCGAAACCATCGAAGAAACGCCCATCTGGAAGCAGCCGGATGCAATCGAACTGGCGAAGGAATTGCTCAAATACAGCCTGATTGCTATAGCCATGTTGTTCGTCATTTTCCGTATTATCAAACCGGCTTTCGAAACCTTGCTGACCCCCAGTGAAACCGGCGGATTCTCCGCCGCGCCTGCGCTGGTCGAGCCGGAAGCAACCTACACGCCCACGGCGCCGAATTTCGAACACAGCCTGCAGACGGCAAAACAACTCGCACAGCACGAGCCCAAGATCGTCGCCAGCGTGATCAAGGAATGGGTGAACCAATGACCGACGGCGTCGACAAAAGCGCGATCTTCCTGATGTCGCTCGGCGAAGCGGAGGCCGCGGCGGTGCTGAAATATCTGGAACCCAAGGAGGTCCAGAAGATCAGCGCCGCGATGATGAAGTTGAAGAACCTCAGCCGTGACGAGATCGCGGAGGTGTTTCAGGAATTCATGATTTCCGCATCCAGCAAGACCACCATCGGCATGGATTCGAGCGACTACATCCGCAGCATGCTGACGCAGGCGCTGGGCGACGACAAGGCCGCCGGCCTGCTGGATCGCATCATGCACAACAGCGACACCAGCGGTATCGAGAGCCTGAAATGGATGGATCCCGGCGCCGTGGCCGAAATGATCGGCAACGAGCACCCCCAGATCATCGCCACCATCCTGGTCCACCTGGAGCCGGACCAGGCCGCCGAGATCCTGAAGATGCTCACCGAGCGCACACGCAACGACGTGATGTTGCGCATCTCGACGCTGGACGGCGTCCAGCCGCTGGCGCTGCGGGAACTCAACGACGTGCTGAGCAAGCTGATGGCAGGCGGAGGGACGGGAAAGAAGACATTGCATGGCGGCGTCGAGACTGCCGCGGAAATCCTCAATTACATGGGGCACGCGCTGGAAGCCGAGGTCATGGAGAACGTGCGCAGCTACGACCCCGAACTGGCGCAGAAGATCGAAGACAAGATGTTCGTCTTCGAGAACCTGCTGGATATCGACGATCGCGGCATCCAGCTCATCCTGCGCGAAGTCCAGTCCGAGTCGCTGATCATCGCGCTGAAGGCCTCCAGCGAAGAATTGCGCGAGAAGATATTCAAGAACATGTCCGCCCGCGCCTCCGAGATGATGCGCGAAGACCTGGAAGCCAAAGGCCCCGTGAAACTAAGTGAGGTCGAAGCCAATCAAAAAGAGATACTGAAGATAGTCCGCCGCTTGGCCGATGAAGGTCAGATATCGATAAGCGGCGGCAGCGAGGAGGCCTATGTCTAACGTGGTCATTCCCAAGGAAGAATTGACGGCGTTCCAGCGTTGGGAACTGGCGTCCTTCGACCATCCGTCGAAGACGCGCGCAGCCACGCGCGAAGAGATCGAACTCGCCACCGTCGCCGAGCTGGAAAACATCCGCCAGCAGGCCTATAACGAAGGCTTTGAACAGGGTCAGACGGCCGGCTATGCCGCCGGCATCCAGCAGGCGAATGAAGAGATCGGGCAACTCCGGATCCTGACGCAGGATTTCCAGGTCGCACTCAACCAGATCGACGCCCAATTGGCACAGTCACTGCTCGACCTGTCGCTGGAAGTGGCCCGCAAAATGGTCGGCGAGACGCTGAAAATCAACCCGGAATTCATCCTCGATGTCGTCACCCAAGCGATCGGCAGCCTTCCGCACTTCAACCAGCATGGTCATCTGATCCTGCACCCCGAAGATGCCGAACTGGTGCGCAAGCATATGGGCGACCATCTGGCGCATACCGGCTGGCGGATATTGACCGACGCGGGGCTCAGGCGCGGCGGATGCCGCATCGAGACCGCACACACCAAGATAGACGCGACCATCGAGGCACGCTGGAAACGCATCGTCGAATCGATCGGGCAGGACAAATCATGGCTGCCCTGAACCGTTCCTCACACAGCACCAGATGGCAGAATTTCCTCCATCAGGGGCAGCAATACATCGCGCAATGCAGCACCATGCCGCCTAGCGGTCATCTGACCAAGGTGACCGGATTGGTGATGGAGGCTGTCGGCCTGAAGATGTCGGTCGGCAGCACCTGCTCCATCCATCTGCCGAATGGCGTCGTGGCCGCGGAAGTGGTCGGCTTCTCCGGCGAGAAACTCTTCCTGATGCCGGAGAACGACGTCTACGGCCTCGTGCCCGGTGCTCGCGTCACGCCGGCGGATACGCCGCACATCCCGATGCTGGACGATAAAGCGCCGCAGCCCCTGCAACGCGCTACCGACTCCGCCAAACATCTGCCGGTCGGCAACATGCTGCTGGGCAGGGTACTGGACGGCGCAGGAAGGCCTCTGGACCAGTTTGGCCCGTTGCGCGACGCCGGCTCCGCACCGCTGCAAAGCCGGCCGTTCAACCCGCTGGCCAGGGCCCGTATCGACACGGCGCTTGATGTCGGCGTGCGCGCCATCAACAGCCTGCTGACCGTGGGACGCGGCCAGCGCATGGGGCTGTTCGCGGGCTCCGGCGTCGGCAAGAGCGTGCTGCTCGGCATGATGGCGCGCTACACCAGCGCGGACGTCATCGTGGTCGGCCTGATCGGCGAGCGGGGCCGGGAAGTCAAGGAATTCATCAACGACATCCTCGGCGAAGAAGGACTGGCGCGCTCGGTCGTCGTCGCCACGCCGGCCGACACATCGCCGCTGATGCGCCTGCAAGGTGCCGCCTACGCGACCACCATCGCCGAATACTTCCGGGATCAGGGCAAAAACGTACTGCTGATCATGGATTCGCTCACCCGTTACGCGATGGCCCAACGGGAAATCGCCCTGGCGATCGGCGAGCCGCCCGCAACCAAAGGCTACCCGCCTTCGGTGTTCGCCAAGCTGCCTCAATTGGTCGAGCGCGCCGGCAACGGACTGGAAGGCAGCGGCTCGATCACCGCCTTCTATACAGTGCTGACCGAGGGCGACGACCAGCAGGATCCGATCGCGGACAGCGCGCGAGCCATTCTCGATGGGCACATCGTCCTCTCGCGCCGGCTCGTCGAACAGGGACATTACCCGGCGATCGATATCGAAGCCTCGATCAGCCGGGTGATGTCCCAGCTGGTGACACCTCAACACCAGGCGCAGGTGCAGCGTTTCAAGCATCTGTATGCCCATTACCAGCGTAACCGCGATCTGATCAGCGTCGGTGCATATGTGCGCGGAAGCGATGCGTTGCTGGATGAGGCGATCATGCTCTACCCGCGGATGGAGCAGTTCCTCAAACAAGGCATGTTCGAGCGGGAATCCTATCAGGAGAGCGCCACGCAACTCTCTTCCCTGTTCGAGACGGTGCACTAGGGGGGCTGAACCATGACCAAATCCTTCTCCCTCGCACCTCTGCTGAATCTGGCCGAACACCACAACGAGTCGGCAATCCGCAAGCTCGGCCAGTTGAACCAGCTGCAGCAAAATGCGCAGCAAAAACTGGAAACCCTGCTGGAATTTCGCCGGGATTATCAGGTCCAAATGCAGCGGGGTGTGGAGGAAGGAATGAGTCCGGTTGAGTTGCGGAATTTCCAGCAATTCATCTACAAGCTCGACGAGGCGATTGCGCAACAGCGCAAGCAACTGGAACAAAGTCAGACGTCGACCCAGCTCGGTCGCGACGAATTCAACGCCACCCAGCGCAAGCTGAAGTCCCTGAACACGTTGCGGCAACGGCATGTCGAGACTCAAAAGAAAATCGCCGAGAAAATCGAACAAAAAGTGCTGGACGAACATACCGGCCAGACCGCGGCTCGCAAGATGAGCCATGAACAGGGGAGCGGATCATAAATCCCCCGACAAAGGAGACGTTCATGAACAACCTGCCTATCATCAGCACGCCCCAACCGTCCGGCAACGCCGCGAGCGCATCGCAATCGGACAACATGGCCGGGTCGGCAAACAACGACCAGGCGTCGGCGCCGTTCGCCCAGGTACTGGCTCGGAAGGTGGATCGGCCCGCCTCATCATCCGCCTCTTCGCCAAAGGCCGACTCCCCGGAACAGGCCGGCAGTACCGATCCCGCAAATCCGGCGCAGGATCAGGCCGTCGTTCCCGTTGACGCCTTGAGCGCCATACTGGTGCAGATTCCGGTCGAGATGCGGGGGGCATCCGTCATGGATCGCGCAGCATTGCTCGCATCGGGAAACCGCAGTGTCGCCGGAATAGATCCCGCCGCGGCAGCCGTCCCGGATGTGGCGCTCTTGCCGTCCGCCTCGGCGGACGGGAGCGCACCCGACGTGACTGCAGCGATCAGGAACAATTTGTCGGCACCAGCTACTCCCGGAGACGCGGGGGCTGTCGCCGCCTCGGCAAGCCAGAACCGCACGCCCGCCACAGCGGCGAGGACCGACGTGATCGCCGCCGCATCGGGACAACAGCTTCTTGAGGATGCCCAGCTTCAGAACATGACGAATCGCCCCGAGTTGGCCGCCGCCCAGCCGCTGACGAGTGCGCTAACGTCGGCGACCGCCGCCGCGTCCATGGCACAATCATTCGCCGCGGCGATGCCGAACATGCCGGCGGATGTGCGTTCGAACACCAATATCCAGACGGTCTCCACACCGCTGACCAGCCCGGCATGGCCCGACGATTTCTCGCAAAAGATCAGCTGGATGATCTCCCAAAAGAATCAGGTCGCCGAACTGCATCTGAATCCGCCCAATCTCGGACCGCTGGACATCGTGCTCAAGGTTTCGGACAACCAGGCTACCGCGCTGTTTGCCTCCCCCCATGCCAACGTACGCGATGCAGTGGAGAACGCACTGCCTAAACTTCGTGAATTGCTGGCCGATAACGGCATCATGTTGGGCAATGCCACGGTCAGCGACCAGTCCGCACGTGACCGCGCGCCGCAGGAATTCGCCGGTCGGCAATCCGCATCAACAGGGGGAGATTCCGGAAAGGAAATCGGCGAGGCGTCAGCAGCGGGAGGATCGGCGCCACCGGCTCCCACGGGACGCCACCACAACGGGATGGTGGATACCTATGCCTGATCGCGCGATGACTGCACCGGCAAATTTTATAACGGCAACCGGCAATAATAATCGGGTTATCATTGGCCTCCCGGATTTCACGCAACCAATCAAGGAATAAACATGGCTAAGGGAACAAAGCCTGGCACAAAACCGGAAGCACAAGAAGAGGTCGTGGAAGCGCCCCCCAAGAAGAGCAAGAAGAAGCTTATCGTCATCAGCGTCGCCCTGTTGGCATTGCTCGTTGCAGGCGCGGTCGCCGCCTTCCTGTTGCTGCAGCCCAAACATCCGCCAGGACAGGATGCAGCAGCCGGAAAGGAAAACACGGAAGTCAAATCCGAAGCTCCGGCAGAGCCACCGAAATTCATCGACTTGGGGACGTTCACCACGAATCTGGCTCGCGAAGACGATGCCGACCGCTACGTGCAAGTCTCGATCTCGCTCAAGATCAATCGCGCCGAACTGGAAGAACAGATCAACAACAACAAGCCCGAGATACTGCATCGCGTGAATCTGCTGTTGCAAAGCAAGCAGCCTTCGGAACTGGCGACACCGGAAGGCAAGACCGGATTGGCCGAGCAGATCAAGGTGCACATCCAGCAAGTGCTCGGGCTGCGCAAGAAGGCACCGGCGATAGGCATGACACAGGAAGGCGTAAGCCCCTCCATCCCGGCAGAAAAAGTGAAGGGTGGCTTGGACGAGGTCTTGTTTACCTCATTCATCATTCAGTGACGCGAAAGCACGACGACAACCACAGATGAGCGAATTCCTCTCACAAGACGAAGTTGACTCCTTGCTCAGGGGTGTCACCGGTGAGACAGACGACGACAGCGGCAACGCTGAGCCGGTTGAAGGCGTTCGCCCATACAATCTCGCTTCGCAGGAACGCATCGTACGTGGGCGCATGCCCACGATGGAAGTCATCAACGAGCGCTTCGCCCGCCTGTTCCGGATCGGCTTGTTCAACTTCATCCGCCGCACACCGGAAATATCCGTCGGTCCGGTGCGCGTATTGAAGTTCGGCGAATTCATCCGCAACCTGCATGTCCCGACAAACCTCAACCTGATCCAGGCCAAGCCGTTGCGGGGCAACGGCCTGTTCATCTTCGACCCGAATCTGGTGTTTCTGGTCGTGGACAACATGTTCGGCGGCGACGGGCGCTTCCATACCAGGGTCGAGGGGCGTGAATTCACCCAGACCGAGCAGCGCATCATCCAGAACCTGCTGGTGGTGGTGTTCGAAACCTACAGCAAGTCGTGGGAGGCCGTTCATCCGCTGGAATTCGAGTTCGTCCGCTCCGAGATGAATCCGCAGTTCGCCAACATCGCCACGCCGAACGAGGTCGTCATCGTCACCACGTTCGACATCGAGCTCGGCGGCAACGGCGGTTCGTTCCATGTCTGCATGCCCTACTCGATGCTGGAGCCGGTCAAGGACCTGCTCTACAGCACGATGCAGGGCGAACACTTGGCAATGGATCACCGCTGGCTGCAACTCCTGTCAAAACAGGTACAATCCGCGCAAATTGAATTGGTCGCCACCTTGGGGCAGGCCGAGATTCATATGGAGCAAGTCTTGAAAATGCGGGAAGGCGACATCATCCCCATCGAGGTTAACGATAACATCATCGCCACCGTAGACGGGGTGCCTGTGCTCGAATGCAAATACGGCTCATTCAACAACCAATACGCATTGAAGGTCGTAAGAATGCTTTCGGCCTATGAAGGAGAGGGTAATGGCTGACCAAACCGGCGCCAATGAGGAGGCCATCACTGCCGACGACTGGGGCGCGGCGATGGCGGAACAGACTGCAACGACCGCAGCCGACGACTGGGGTGCGGCGTTGGCGGAACAGACCGCGGCCGACAGCAAACTGACCGAACCGGCCAAGCCGCATGTGTTCGAGAAATTCGGCGCGGTCGGTTCATCGACCAGCCAGAACGATCTCGACATGATTCTGGACATCCCGGTTCAGCTCACCGTGGAACTGGGGCGCACCAAGATGCCGATCAAGAACCTGCTGCAACTCGCACAGGGCTCGGTCGTCGAACTCGCAGGCATGGCCGGCGAACCGCTGGACGTGATGATCAACGGCTTCCTGATCGCCCAGGGCGAGGTCGTGGTCGTGAACGACAAGCTGGGCATCCGTCTGACCGATATCATCACCCCATCCGAGCGACTGCGTCGCCTCAACCGATAACGCATGGCCCGTTTCCGCCTTCCATTCGCCGCGATGATACTGGTGGCTTCCGGTGCGGCATCCGCCGCCTTGGACGGGACTCGCCAGACTTATGTCCCGCCACCGCCCGCGGTCAGTTCCGGCAGCATCGTGCAGATCATCTTCAGCCTGCTGCTCGTATTGGCAGCCATCGTTCTGGTCGCCTGGTTGCTGAAGCGCATGAATCTGGCACAGCAAGGCACGGCTGGCCATCTCAAGGTGATCGGCGGCATCGCGATAGGCCAGCGTGAACGCGTCGTGCTGGTGGAGGTCGATGACACCTGGCTGGTCGTGGGAGTCGGGCCGGGACAGATACGCACGCTGCATACGCTCGAGAAGCCTGCCGGCGTCGCCTCCGACACCATGGGGGCGCCCTCGCCCTCCGCCGACCACAAGTTTGCCGCACTGCTGACGTCCGTCATCAGTCGCCGCCCTTCCGGCAGGAAGCCCGATGCGCCCTAGTCTCTTCGCCGTATTCCTGTTCGCGCTGTTCGGCCTCGCCCAGCCCGCTTGGGCGGCGGAAGTGGGCCTGCCTGCATTGACCAGCGCACCCGCCCCCGGCGGCGGCCAGACCTACAGCCTGAGCCTGCAGACGCTGTTGCTGCTCACTTCCCTGAGCTTCCTGCCGGCGATCCTGCTGATGATGACCGGGTTCACGCGCATCATCATCGTCTTGAGTTTGCTGCGCTCCGCGCTCGGCACGCCGTCCTCTCCACCAAACCAGGTACTGATCGGGCTGGCGCTGTTCCTGACGTTCTTCGTGATGTCGCCGGTGTTCGACAAGATATACGCCGACGCCTATCTGCCCTATAGCGAGAACAAAATGGAGTTCACTGAGGCGGTCGAGAAAGCCAGCATCCCGCTGAAGACTTTCATGCTGCGTCAGACCCGGGAAACCGATCTTGCACTGTTCGTCCGCATTTCCAACAGCGAACCGCTGCAAAGCGCTGACCAGGTGCCGCTACGCATCCTGGTGCCGGCCTATGTGACCAGCGAACTGAAGACCGCCTTCCAGATCGGCTTCGTGATCTTCATCCCGTTCCTGATCATCGACATGGTGGTCGCCAGCGTGCTGATGTCCATGGGTATGATGATGCTGTCGCCGTCGATCATCTCGCTGCCATTCAAGATCATGCTGTTCGTGCTGGCCGACGGCTGGAACCTGATCCTCGGTTCGCTGGCGCAGAGCTTCTATACCTGACGACATGACACCCGAGGCCGTCATCACCATCGGACAGCAGGCCGTCGAAATGACCCTGCTGATCTCGGCACCGCTGCTGCTGACCGCACTGGTCATCGGTCTGGTGGTCAGCATCTTCCAGGCAGCCACCCAGATCAACGAGATGACGCTGTCCTTCATCCCCAAGCTGCTGGGCATATTCGTAGTGCTGATCTTTACCGGTCCGTGGATGATCAGCATGATGGTGGATTACATCCAGCGCCTGTTCGGCAACATCCCCTGGATGATCGGGTAAGTCGCCGTGATCAGCGTCACCAGCGCGCAGCTCGACGCATGGCTAGCCGCCCTGATATTCCCGCTGGTGCGCATTCTGGCGATGATCTCAGCCTCGCCGGTATTCGGCAACAAACAAGTGCCAAAACGCGTCAAGATCGGCCTGTCGGCGCTGATCGCCATCATCATCGCGCCCACCCTCCCGGCGATGCCCGAGGTTTCTGTAGGCTCACCGCAAGGATTGCTGATCATCATCCAGCAGATCATCATCGGCGTGGCAATGGGTTTCACGATGCGTCTGATATTCACCGCAGTCGAAATGGCCGGTGAACTGGCGGGGTTGCAGATGGGCTTGGGATTCGCCAGCTTTTACGACCCGATGAACTCGTCCTATTCGCCCATTGTGGCGCGCTGGCTGGGCATGATCGCCGTGCTGGCCTTCCTGGCTGCGAACGGACATTTGTACATGCTGTCCGCACTGGTGGAAAGCTTCGCCACTCTGCCCATCGGCAGCGCCATGTCCGGCACCGGCTTTTATAATGTCGCCAGCTGGGGAAGTAGTATTTTTGCCTTCGGCCTGCAGATTTCCCTGCCCATCGTAGCCGCACTGCTGATCACCAATATCGCGCTAGGCATCCTGACCCGCGCTGCGCCGCAACTCAACCTGTTCGCAGTCGGATTCCCCATCACGCTGACCATCGGATTCGTCGTGATGCTGCTATCGATGCCCTACCTGAGCCTGCTACTTGATCGTGTCGCCATAGAAGGGCTGGGCAGGATGCTGAGCATACTGAGCTCAGGCCCGCAATAACCGATCAGATATAGTTGAAAAGCGACAGCCCCGAAACCTTGGAAAAGGTCTGTTGTGCGGCCTGCAAGGCAGTCTGCTGCATGGTCAGATCGCTGATCGCCTTGTTGTAGTCGACATCCTGCAGCAAAGAAAGGGATTGCTTGAATTGCAAACCCAAATTGTCGCCCTCGGCTTGCAAGGCATCCAGCTCGTTCAGACGCACGCCCAGAGAGGCCCTCACGGTCAGCACGTTGTTCAGCGCATTGTCCAGATGATTCATGGCGCGGTTCAATCCATTGGTGACACTCGCACCCGATGGGACCGCCTGCAACATGGAGATCATGTCGGAAATCGTCTTGAACACGCTTTCGTTCGTGCTGGGAACCACCGTGAAAGTATCGCCGTTGGCTGGCACGCCCTCGATATCGAACTGCATTCCATCGAAAGAGATGGCCTGTCCGCTGACATAAGGCACCCCCAGAACTGCCGGGGCCGGCGGGGGCGGCAAAAGCGGATCGGGCAACACTTGAGTACCGGGCGGAACTGCTGGCGGCGTCGTATCCCTGACGACGTACTTCGTCAGATCGGGTCCGCCCGGCGCATCCGGCCCCACGCTGAAAGTCAGACTGTAGCTATGGTCGGCTTTCAGGAGCGCGCTATCGGTCACCGAGCCCGCGCTGACTATCCCGGTGCCGGTGTTCGTGGCGGTGGCCTGTGTCAGGAATGTGCCATTGCCATTCTTGATGCGCATGAAAACCTCCGCCCCCGTATTGCCGGAAGGCATCTGGCGCGACGAGTTCACCTGGATCATGCGCTGTCCGTCGTCGCCGAAATACCCCATCCCGCCCGGCGTATCGACAAAGGGCTGTGTCCTGCTCTGGAAACCGGCAAACAGGTAATTCCCGACACCATCGGTGCTGTTCGCCAGCGCCAGCAACTCCTGCAGGCGTCCGCTCAATTCGGTCGCAATCGAAGTCCGATCAGCCACCGTCAATGAGCCATTGCCTGCGGTCACCGCAGCCGTTTTGACATTCTGCAACAGCGTGGTCACACCATCCAGCGTCGATTCGGTCAGCGACAAGTTGTGCCTAGCCGTATCGCGGTTCGAAGTAAATTGAGTGTTGATCGCATCGGACTGGCTGAGATCGAGAGCCCTGGCGGCAGCCACCGGATCATCTGCCGCCGTCAATATCTTCCTGCCGGTCGTGATCTGTTGCTGCGTTTGCAACAATCGAGACTGCGCCTGGGTCATCGAGGCCACGTTGCTGTCAAAAACAGTATTCGAACTGATACGCATCTCGCACCTACCTTCCTAGAGCCAGCACTGCATCGAACATATTATTGGAGATCTGCAGCGCCTTGGCAGCCGCCTCGTAGGCACGCTGAAAACGCAGCAGGTTCGCAGCCTCTTCGTCGAGATTAACCCCGGAGAAGGACTGTTGCTGTTTGATGCTTTCGTTCACCATATTGAGTTGCGCCTCACTGGTCACAGCCAACTCGTTGGTCTTTGCACCGACGTTCCCGACCAGCTGGCTGTATGCCGCCTGAAGACTGGTCGTGCCGTTCGAGAATATGCTGGTGGTCTGCAAGGCAGCCAGTTGCAGGGCATTGCGATTATCCCCGGTGGCGCTCTTGTTCGGCACAAAGTTGAATACATCCCCATTCGCCGGCGTTCCGGTGATCTGCGTCGTCCATCCGTTATAAGACAGTTTGATCGGGCTTCCCGGCGTGTAGGGAATCGGGGTCGCCGAAACATCCGGCACGGCCCCCGTCACCGTATAGGTTTGTGCCGTGGCATTAAAGGTGACCGTGAAGGGTGTCGTCCAAGTCACGGCTGCAGAGGGCGGACTGATAGTCCCCGTCCCGACGTTGGTGACAGCAGGCGATGCCGACATCTGCGCCGAGGTGGTCGAGTTGATGTTTCTGACCACATTGAATACATCGTTTGCCCCCGGGGCGCCGGATATATTCACCGTCCAGCCGTTATAGCCGATTGGATTGCCCGCAACATAATTGCCAGTCACCGGAGCGGCTGCGCCGCTGGAATCGGTGACGGTATAGGTCTGCGGCGGCAAGGCCGGGTCGGAAAACTTGATCGTTACCGGACTCATGTTGACTTGGCCGCTGCCGATCGTTCCGCTGCCTGTATTCGCCGAAACAAGCGCCCCGGAAACCGGATTGATCGTACCGGCAATGCCGCGCATCGGTGCAGCCGCCGCGATCGCGGAAGGATCGCTGGTCAGCACAGAGATGTCGCGAGCGGCGTTCGCCGTTGGGCGGATCAGGAAGCTGTCGCCGGAAGTTGCCGTCCCGGACGCCAAGTTGATCGTAAAACCGTCGATCGTTTGCGGTAACTTGCTGGTGATATTGGTCACCGTATTGTCGGACAGGCGCACCAGCGTGTAATTGTCCACACCGTTTACCTTAAGCTGGTAATCGCTGGTAGTCAGCGCACCGAGGTCGGCGATAGTGGCGGAAATCACTGCCGTGCCCTGATTGAATCCCCCCACCTCGACACGAGGCGTCGCTGCATGGAAGATGTTCCCGCCCAACTTGCCGCGCAGATCCAGTCCGCTCTGATTCTGCTGATTGACACTCATTGCCATGCCCAATGCCACGCGTCCCAGTTCGTTACGCATCGGTTCCAGACTCTGGTCGCGGAAGGTCAGATAAGCCCCAAGATTCCCGCCCTGAATACTGCTCTGCTGCAACACCACCGTCGTGTTGTTGATGTTATAAGCGACATCCACCTTGCTCGGATCCAGAGCGGATCGAACCACTTGCAGCGGCATGGATTGTTCATCGATCACCAGTGTCTGACCGCTGCCGATGAGTACATTCAACGTCCCGTCGGGCTGCTGCAACGTGGTCGCTTTCACCTCTTTATTGAGCATCGTGACCAACTGGTCGCGTTGATCCATCAGATCGTTGGGCACCTGTCCTCCACCCGAGCCCATCGCGCGCTTGATATTGCCGTTCAAAGCGGCGATCTGCTTGGCGTAGTTGTTGACCTGACTTACGCTGGCGGTTACCTGATCGGTCAGGCCATTGGCGATATCCGTCAGGCGGCGATCGATCGCCTGGAAGCGATTCACCGCATACTGCGCGTTGCTCAGCATCGTCTGGCGAGCCGGAATAGACTCCGGACTGTTGGCGACGCCATTGACTGCACTGAAAAAATCTCGCATCGCTGGCGCGGCCCCGGCGGCAGGATCGGCTATCAGGTTGTCGATCTGCTTGAGCGCGGTGTGATAGCTGCTGAGATAACTGGACTGGGCCTGCTCCTGTAACACCTGCGTGGACAGAAACTGGTCATACATGCGCTTCACCCCCACGACATCCACGCCTTGACCGATAAAGCCGCCACCGAACTGAACACCGGGACGCGCGGAAGTCATCGCCTCCTGTCGCGTGAACCCCGGGGTATTCGCATTGGAGATATTGTGCTGGGTCGTCGTCAGGGCAACCTGAGCCGCATTCATGCCGCTCAATGCCGAGGTGAATATATTACCTGCCATGATCTTTCCTTCCTTCGCCGACAAACGCTCTTGTATGGGTTATCGGCACAGGCATCGAATACTTTATAGTCTTCTCTGAACTACCTTCATATCCACTCGCGACAGGCGATTCAGAGATGCCCTTCGCCCCAAGAAACAATGCTACGCCTCTATCTTCATCATCCCCATTACCCGAACCAGCTTATCGGCGTAATTCGGATCCGTCGCATATCCCGCTCGCTGTATCGCAACGGCCATGCCGGCGGGGTTGCCGGCCTGCTGCATCACTTCCGCATAGCGCGCATTGTTGCCGATCAGGTTGGCATGATCCTGGAAAGCCTCGGCGTAGGAGGAATAGGCACGAAAGCGTTCGACCTGTTTATAGGCTATGCCGTTCCTGTACTCGGTCGTCATCACCTCGGCGACCTTGCCGTTCCATCCGGCGGTGGCCTTGATGCCGAACAGATTGAAACTGTTGCTGCCGTCTGGCATGCGAATCTCGCGTTTGCCCCACCCGCTCTCCAATGCGGCCTGCCCCAGCATCAACTGGGCCGGCACGCCGGTAATCTTGCTGGCCTGAACCGCGTGTGGCAACATCCGGTCCACAAAATCCTGCTGGGCGTTCTCGCTGTATGCCGACGGCAAGGCGCTCATCGCATGAGGAGTCGTCGTCCGCTGCGCGCCGGAAGTGGCGGGCGGCCCCCCCCCCGCCTTCCCGACCTCGGATTGACCGGCCATATTGCGGCTCAACTGCTGGACCATAATATCTGCCAATCCCACGCCCCGGCCCGCCATGCTTTGTGCCAGCTGCTGATCCAGCATGCCGGTGAACATGCGCGTCTGCTCGCTATCGAACATGCCGTCCTGAGGAGTCGCCTCGCGCATGCTTTTCAGCATCATATTGAGAAATACCGATTCGAACTGCTGCGCGGCCGCCTTCAACGCCTGGTCCGGCGACTGTCTGGCTTGCGCGCGCAACTGCTCCAGACTCTGCGTATCCAAAGCAAGCTTGGCAGATATATCCAGACGCTCGACCATCAGATGATCTCCAGTTCTGCGCGCAACACACCTGCCGATTTCATCGCCTGCAGGATCGCCAGCAGGTCTTGGGGGGTCGCCCCCATCGAATTCAGCACCTTGACCACCTCGCTCAGCGACACACTGCGTTGCAGGAATACCAATTCGCCCTTGTCGCTCTTCATATCGATCGTCGCCTGATCGGTTTGCACGGTCTGCCCTTGCGTGTTGGCGTTCGGCTGGCTTACCGTGCTTTCGGTATTGATCACCACGGTCAGGTTGCCGTGAGCCACCGCGCCATCGTTCAGCATCACCGCCTGATTCATCACCACCGATCCGGTCCGTGCATTGATGATGACCTTGGCGACCCCCTGAGCCGGATTGACCTCAAGATTCTCGATCTTGGCGATGAAGGATATCCGCTCGCCACCCACAGGAGCGAGTACCCGAATCACCCGGCCATCAAGCGCCGATGCAAGGTCTGGAGCCACTTGGGAATTGATGACTTCGACGATGCGGGAAGCCGTTGTGAAGTCCGTCTCCCGCAATTCCAGATGGATGAACTCCCCCTGCCCCACCGCCGTCGGCACCGCCCGCTCGACCGTCGCCCCGGCGGGGACCCGCCCGACACTCAGATGGTTCACCTGCACCGAAGAACCTCCCGCGGAAGCCCCCGCGCCACCGACCAGCACATTGCCTTGCGCCATTGCATAGACTTGGCCGTCGGCCCCTTTCAGCGGAGTCATCAGCAGCGTGCCGCCGCGCAAGCTCTTGGCATTGCCGATAGAAGACGCAGTCACATCAATATTTTGCCCGGGTTTGGCGAAAGGCGGTAACGTCGCGGTCACCATTACCGCGGCCACATTCTTGAGCTGCAGGCTGGTGGCGGGCGGAAGATTGACGCCCATCTGGGAGAGCATGCTGATGATGCTTTGCACGGTGAAAGGGGTCTGCGTAGTCTGGTCGCCGCTGCCGTCGAGTCCGACCACGATACCGTAGCCGATCAACTGGTTGTCGCGCACCCCCTGGATACTGGCCACGTCCTTGATGCGCTCAGCCATTGCCGCAGACGAAAACGGCAACATGGCCACGAACAAGATTGCAAGAAATCGCTTCATTACCCCGCTCCTCAACCGGCAAGGCAAGAACCGGAAAGCCCGACCCCTAGCCTAGAATGGCAACACCGACAGGAAGAAACGTCCCAAGAAGCCCAAGGTCTGCGCATCGTTCACGACCTCGCGCATCGCTCCGCCGCTCCTGTACTCGATACGGGCATCGGCGACTTGGGGCGACTGCACGGTGTTTGCAGCCGTGATTGTAATCGGATTGACCACGCCTGAGAAACGAATATATTCGTCGCTATTGTTGATGCCGACCTGTTTCTCGCCACTGACCAGCATATTCCCGTTCGCCAGCACCTCGATCACCGTAACGGTAATCGTTCCGGTCAGATCCTCGCTGGCGCTACCCGCACCGGTTGCACTGGAACTGTTGTCGCTGGCGCTGGTCACCGAGAACGCCTTCAGCAACAGCTTGGCCAGCGGTCCGACGGTCACACTCGGGGTTGTCGCGTTGACGCTGTTCTTGGCGCTGGAACTGGCGCTATTTTGGCGATTGGCCGTCGTCTTTTCGACGATATTGATAGTCAGGATGTCGCCAACGTTACGTGCGCGCCTGTCCTCGAACAAAGGCCGTTCGTTTGCACCGGCATGAAAGATCGCCCCGTCACTGTACACCGCCGGGGCTTGTGCCACCGGCTTGGCCGTCATCGGCTGATGGACGTTGCTGGGCGGATTGGCGACGCAACCGGCCAAAGCAAACAGAACCCCGATAAATGTAGCCCTAATCGACATTCGACACTCCATCACCCGAACAAGGCATTCAAAAACTCACGTCTTAAAGTTGGCTCAACCGTTGCAGCATCTGATCCGAGGTCTGTATCGACTTGGAATTGATCTCGTAAGCGCGCTGCGTCTGAATCATATTCACCAGTTCTTCGACCACATTGACGTTGGAAGTTTCCACATAATTCTGGCTTAACAGGCCGGCGCCATTGGTGCCAGGAACGTTGGTGCTCGGTGTTCCGGAAGAAGCCGATTCCACGTACAAGTTCTCGCCCATGCTCATCAATCCGGCAGGATTGATGAACGTCGCCAGCTGCATACTTCCCACCTGGACCGGCGCAGTCACACCCGGCTGGGTAACACTGACCACCCCGTCGCGTCCGATCGTGATATTGATCGCGTTCGCCGGGAGCGTGATCGCCGGCTGAAGCGGAAAACCGCTGGAAGTCACCATCTGCCCCTGACTGTCGCGCTGAAAAGCGCCATCGCGGGTATAGGCCGTAGTGCCGTCCGGCATCAGCACTTGGAAGAATCCCGCCCCCTGTATCGCGACATCCAGCGAATTGCCGGTCTGCTGCAGGTTACCCTGAGTGTGGATGCGCTCGGCAGCCACCGGCCGCACGCCGGTACCGATCTGCAAACCCGATGGAATCTGGGTCTGCTGGGACGATTGTGCACCCGGCTGGCGTATGGTCTGGTAGAGCAGGTCCTCGAACACCGCGCGGGAACGCTTGAAACCATTGGTGCTCACGTTAGCCAGATTGTTGGCAATCACATCCATCTGGGTCTGCTGCGCATCCAGTCCGGTCTTGGAAATCCACAAGGAACGTATCATGATTTACTCCTTATCAATCTTTCAGTTATCAAGCCGCGATATTCATTATCTGGCTGGCTTGCCGTGCATTGTTATCCGCACTCTGCAACATCTTCATCTGCATGTCGAACTTGCGCGCGAGCGAAATCATGGTCACCAAAGCCTCCACGGTGTTCACATTGCTGCCCTCCAGATTCCCGGGCACGACCTCGACCGTGGCATCGGCAGCAGCCGCTCCGCCATCCTTCAGCCGGAACAGGCCATCCCCACCCCGCTCAAGCTGGTCCTCCGGCGGGTTGACCAATTTCAATCGCCCCAGCACCGCCACCGACGTCGCTTGGGGGCCGCTCGGCACGGTCGAAATCGTGCCATCCTTCGCAAAAGTGACTTCGGTATCGGGCGGGATCGTGATCGGCCCGGCATCGCCGGCGACCGTCAGCCCGGTACGGGTCTGCAACACCCCGCTGGAGGTGATCTCGAAACTGCCGTTGCGGGTGTAGGCCTCTCGCCCATCCGGACCTTGCACCGCGATCCAGCCGGCGCCATTGATCGCAACATCGAGATCGCGCCCAGTCGGCTGGAATGCTGCCGGAGTAAAATCCGAACCGGACGTGGAGTCGACCACAAACGTCCTCGTCGGCAGACCTTCGCCGATCAGCGGCACCGCACGGAACGTATTCAGCGTCGCGCGGAAGCCGGGCGTATTCGCATTCGCCAGATTCTCCGACACCGCCGCCTGCTGCTGCAGCACATGCGAAGCGCCGGTCATCGCGGTATAGATCAGCTTATCCATATACCCTTCCTGTCAGCGACGATACAAAATCACCGCCTAACAACATCCACTACCTCAGGTTCACCAGCGTCTGCAGAACCTGGTCCTGCGCCTTGATGGTCTGCGCATTGGCCTGATAGACGCGCTGCGCCGTGATCATATTCACCAGTTCTGCAGTCAGATCGACATTGGAGTCTTCAACTGCAGAAGACTGCAACACGCCCAGACTGCTGGAGCCGGGCGTACCGATCAACGCCCCGCCGGATGCGGCGGTCTCGGCCCATTCGTTATTGCCCACCGGCTGCAGCCCTTGGGGATTGGTAAAGTTCGCCAACAACACCTGCCCCAAGGCCCTCGACTGTCCATTGGAATATCGGCCCTGGATCGTGCCGTCAGCGCTGGTGCTGAAACTGTTCAATCGGCCCGACGCGTAACCGTCCTGCGTCATGCTGTTGACGCCGAAGTTTCCGCCATATTGCGAAGTAGCACCAAAATTGAAAGAAACGGTTTGCTGATTCGCCCCGGTGGGCTGAAAAGAGCCCGACACCACAGCCCCCACAGGCGGACCTGCCGGAGCGGTTAGTTTGCCCAATGCATCGAACGTGAGTGTAGTCAAAGGCACCGTCGCGGTCACGACGGCACCTGCTGCCGACGCGGCCGGCGTCTGGGGAGAAAAGGTAACCACAGCACCCGCGATCCCGGTAATGGTCGCGATATGCGCCCCGGGCGGCGCGCCGGCGCCGGCGCCGGCGATGCTGATCGATTCGCCCACGGCCAATCCAGGCGGCAACGTCGCAAGAGTCACCGTCGTAGCCCCGATCGCCCCGGCACCAACGGTAGTGGATGCCGCCGCCGGGACCAATGCGCCATCTATGGTGAAGAAAGTTTTCCAGTTCGGAGAGGCTGCATTGCTGGTCACTGTAGCTCCGGCTGCTACTGCAGTAGAAACGGTTGGAGTGAACGTCACAGCATTGCCGGCGATACCGGTAATGGTTGCCGTCAGCGACGCGGCCGCAGGTCCAGCACCTGGAATGGTGATGGTATTGCCAATCGCCAATCCGGCGGTCGACGCCAGCGTAACCTGACTATCTCCCACCGCAACCGCAGCCGAGGTTGTCGTCGACGCGATAGGCTGGCGCTGAAAGTACAGCGAAGCCACATGACTGACCCCGAGGGAATCATAGATGGTCATGGGAGTCGAGTTGTTATAGGAAGTCGGGTCCGTAGGACTGAATGCCCGCGTAATCGGCACCCCACCACCCGCCCCCGCCCCCAGAGAACGAGAATCAAGATTGACGCCGACGTTCATAGTCGCCGTAGCTTTGGGCGTCAGGTCGGCCGCATTGATCTGCAACGGCACAGGCTGCGCCGGAACGATCATCCCGGCTGCATTCGGCAGGTAACCGGACGCCTTGTGCCCCAAGCTATTAACGATGAAACCATTCTTGTCCACCTGAAACTGGCCGTTGCGACTGTAGAAAACGGCACCGTTCGGATCGACCATACGGAAGAAACCCTGACCGCTGATCGCGGTATCCATCGGGTTATTGGTATTGGTGACATTGCCTTGGGTGAACTGCTGAACGACCGCCGCCAAACGCACACCCGTACCAATCTGCGCCCCCCCGGATCCCGACAGGGATGCCGCATACATGTCGGCGAACTGCGCCTGCGACTGCTTAAAGCCCACAGTACTCGAGTTCGCGACATTATTGCCTATCGTGTCGAGTTGCTTCGCCGACGCATTAAGACCGCTCAATCCCTGCTGAAAGCTCATGATACTCTCCTTTGTGCCAACCTTAGCCGCATGCCGCCAATACTGGATGAACGTCCCATCCGCTCACCCGGCGACCGCCCGTCCAACTCCTTAAAGAATCTGCCGCACCTCAGACAACGCGACATCGCCCATGTTCCCGACACTCAACGTAACGCCTTGCTTGCCCTGCATCACACTGCTCACCATGCCAAACTCCAGCGTGGTCGCCGCCACCACCTTGCCTTCGAATTTAGCTTCCGCGCTGTACGTATAACTGCCGTCAGCGACCTTGACGCCGTCATTGTTCAGCCCATCCCACTGCCAATTGACCAAGCCGGCAGGCTGCTCGCCAAGACTGATGTTGCGCACCAATGCGCCGGATTTATCATGAACGGAAATCTTCACTCCATCCACTGACTGCCCCAGATCCAAGCCGCCGAAGGCCTTGCCGCCGCTCAATTCCAACCCCTTGCCCGGCACTAGCACACCATGACCGATCATCGTCGCCGCCTGCAATGTCTGGTTGGGCGTCATACTATCGCTCAACGCCTGCAGGGTGACATTCAATTTGTCGATTCCGGTGACCGTGCTGAGTTGCGCCATCTGCGAAGTCACCTGAGCATTATCCATCGGATTCAGCGGATCCTGATTCTTCATCTGCGTAACCAGCAGCTTCAGGAAACGATCCTGCGTATCCGAAACCGAAGACTTCCCGGTAGAAGAACCCGCCTTAGCCTTTGCGTTCAACGCCGCATATACATCGGCCGCACCGCCACTTTGCACATTGTCGACCATATCAGTCTCCTTTTATCAATTGATTACTGGCCTATAGTCAGCGTCTTGAGCAACATCGTCTTCGACGTGTTCATCACATCGACATTATTTTGATAAGACCGCGAAGCCGAAATCATGTTCACCATCTCATCCACCACATTCACATTGGGCATCGCGACATAGCCGCGCCCGTCCGCCATCGGATGCTTGGGGTCATAAACCATTTTCATCGGCGAATTATCCTCCACCACCCCGAGCACCTTGACGCCCTGCGCACCGTTGCCATCCATGGGCAACGCGCTGAACACCACCTGCTTGGCGCGGTACGGCTGCCCGTTGGGGCCGGTCGCGCTATCAGCGTTGGCCAGGTTACTGGCCACCACATTCAATCGCTGGGCCTGCGCCGTCATTCCCGACCCCGCCACATTAAAGATATTGAACAATGACATGATCGCCCTCCTTAACCCTGTATAGCCGACAATATGCCCTTGAGCTTTTCGCTGACAAACATCACATTGGCCTCATAGCGCAACGCATTGTCGGCGAACTGCGCACGCTCCACGTCCATATCCACCGTATTGCCATCCGCGCTCGGCTGCAACGGCCTGCGATACATCACCGGAGCACCCATGATCGAATCGCCGGAACTTCCCGCCAAATGCGCCGGAGACGTCTGCACCACAGGCAACTCCTCAAGGGTTCCGCCCAGCGCATTCCGCAAGGCGCCGGCAAAATCGATATCTCTTGCTTTGAAGTTCGGGGTGTCGGCATTTGCCACATTGGAGGCTAGCAACTCCTGACGCGCCGCGCGCAAATTGAGCGCCGTCTGCTGAAAACGCAGGGCCTCGTCCAATTTGTTGATCATATTGCTCCCCCTTCCGCATTCGGAGACACGTATACGATTCGCATACTAATTCCAGCCTCACCTCTCCTATCCCTCGATTAAGGCCTCTTTTCCGCTTCAATTCGACCTATCCAAGGCTTCCATAATTCCCCGCCCCCGCGCAAAATAGCCGGCATGAAAACACTCCTTGCGATATGCCTGCTCCTGATGCTCCCCCTGATAGCACTCGGGGGGGACAGACCATCCACCGCATCGACGCACGCGCAGATCGCAAAACTCGCGGCAAGCTTTGTAAAACAACAGACAGCAGGCATTTCCGGCAAGGTCGACTACCAGATAGAGGAACTGGACCCCCGCATCTCGCTCACTCCATGCTCCAGAATGGAGGCATTCCTTCCGAGCGGCAGCCAGCTCATCGGCAAGACCTCGATAGGTGTGCGCTGCAACGAGCAGAATGGCTGGCAGATCCTCGTTCCGGCCCGAATCACCGTTACGCTGCAACTGCTCGTCAGCGCGCGGCAATTGCAGCCCGGCCAGGTGCTGCAGCCCACCGACCTCGCCACACAGTCCGTCGAAATATCGCGGGCGACCGGCTTTACCGATCCCGCCCAGGTCGTCGGCAAAGTGCTGCGCTACGGCATCGCCGCCGGCCAGATATTGCGCGATGACATGTTACGCCCCCCTTACAGCGTAACGCAGGGACAAGTTGTGCAAATCATTGCCAGGGGCAACGGATTCAGCGTGCGGAATGAGGGAGTGGCACTAAACAACGCCGGCGAAGGTCAAATGGTCCAAGTTAGGATTGCATCAGGGAAGGTGATCGCCGGGAGAGCACGCAACGGTGTCGTGGAGGTCACTCCTTGATACTGCCGCTCCGCGCGAACCGCTTGCATAATATCGGCATCCCCCCTAAAGTTCGGCGGATTTCTGCCGATACACCGTTCGTGAAGAGAAAATCGGCATTGCCAGATTGAGAGGGCCATCGTGAAGATCGAAAAAAACAGCAATCCGCTTCCCCCGTTGAACGACAACAAGGCTTCAACCGCCCAGAAGAGCGGCTCCCGCCCATCGCCGCAACAGACGGAAAGCACCAGCGTGTCGCTTGGTTCGACCGCATCCCAGTTGCGCAGCATGGAAGAAGGGCTGTCCGGCGGATCGTCCATCAATGCCGCAAAAGTGGCGGAAATCAAACAAGCCATCAGCGAGGGGCGCTTCAAGGTCAACTCCGAAGTTGTTGCCGACCGCTTGATCGATACGGTACGCGAGTTGATCAGGGACGGGAACTGATATCTTGTCCGCGCCTGCCGCCTCCGCGCTACTCCCCATGCTGTCCGCCGAACGCGGCGCGCTGGCGGGTTTCGTGACGCTGCTGGAGCAGGAACAGAGCCTGCTGATGGAAGGCGCGCAGACCGAACAGCTTCTGGCGCTGTCCGAACAAAAATCCAATGATGCCGCAAGCCTCAACCATATGGCCGATGCGCGCCATGCGCTGCTGCAACGGGAAATACCCCGTCCCGATGCCGAAACCATCCGGAACTGGCTGGGCGCCCACTGCGCCGACGGCCTGCCCGTCTGGGACGACATCGTCGCCCTCGCTCAACGCGCAAAGCAGCTGAATCAGGTCAATGGCGAGTTGATCCAGATGAAGTTGCGCCATAACCAGCAGGCGCTCACCGTATTGAGCAATGCCGTGAACAAGGCCGGAGTATATGGCCGCAACGGAAAACCCGACTTCTCCCCCGGCAGCGGCCGCTCGCTGGGAAGCGGCTGAATCACCCCTAATTCTTCTTCATCGCCTCACGCTCGATATCCGGCGACAGGATGGTGATCGTCACGCGCCGATTCATGGCACGCCCCTCCGGACTGTCATTCGGCGCCAGCGGCTGATTCGACGCCAGTCCGACAACCGCCAGGCGCTTCGCCGGCACCCCGCTCTCGACCAACTGACGAACCACGCTACTGGCTCGCGCGGAAGACAATTCCCAGTTCGACGGAAACTGGGCCGTTGCGATCGGCACATCGTCAGTATGCCCCTCCACCTCAATCGGCAACTCCTCCTTGCTCAGCACCGCGGCCACCTGGCGCAGTACATCCAGCGTGCCCGGCTGCAAGGCAGCCTCCCCGGTTCTGAACAGTGCGCTGGCACTGATATCGATCTCCACGCCGCGCTTGGTCTGATTGATGCTGACCTGGCGCTGATCGATCAGGTTCGACATCACTTGGCTCAACCCAGTGCTCAGACTCTTCATGTGTGCCTGTATCCGGCGCTGCTGCTCGCCCAGGCGCAGAGTCTGCCGGTCGGCCATAAAAAGCCGGCTCTGTTCCTGCGGACCGCTGGCCGCAGGAACAGAGCCGGCCTCTTTGTTGAACGCGCTGTTCAGGGCCTCGCCGAAGGATTTGTATTTTTCCTCGTTTACCGAAGAGATCGAGTACATCACCACGAAGAAGGCAAACAGCAGCGTGACGAAGTCCGCATAGGAGATCAGCCAACGGTCATGGTTGTCATGTTCGTAACGTTTGTTTCGGCGCGCCATGATGTCCCCAATGAAAAGCCCGAAAGGGCGGGCGCCAGCTAATCGAGATAGCTGCGCAATTTGATTTCGAGCAGCCTGGGATTGTCGCCGCTGGCGATGCCGACCAGACCGTCCACGATCATCTCGCGCAGGTTCGCCTGCTCCATGATGATGGACTTCAATTTGTTGGCGATCGGCAGGAACAACAGGTTCGCAAAAGCCACGCCGTAGATCGTCGCCACGAACGCCACGGCGATACCGCCGCCCAGCTTGGCGGGTTCCGCCAGATTCTGCATCACATGCATCAGTCCGAGCACCGCACCAATGATGCCTATCGTCGGCGAATAGCCGGCAGCCGCCTCCCATACCCGCGCCGACTGCCAGCGCAGCTGCTCCCATGAGTGCGTATCCACATCCAGCACCTCTCGGATCTTGTCGCCGCTGTTGCCGTCGACCAGCAATTGCAATCCCTTCTTCATAAAGGGATCGTTGACCGCGCCGGCGCGCACCTCCAGCGCCAGGATACCCTCCTTGCGCGCGATCTGCCCCCACGAGATCAACTGGCGAACCAGCTCCGAGCCCTGCATCGCCGGCGGCTTGAAGGCCCAGCGCCCCATCCGGAGCGCCATGACGAACACCTTGGGCGGGCATTGCACCATCACCGCCCCCAGCGTGCCGCCGAACACGATCATGAATGCCGCCACCTGGAACAGGATCGCGAGATCGCCCCCTTCCAGCACCTGCCCGGTCAATATGCCGGCTATACCTATCACCAGCCCGAGCAGCGTGAGTTTATCCATCAGTAACCTTTCATCCGGCTGCGCAACCTGGCCACCGCCTGGCTGTGCAACTGCGAGATGCGCGACTCGCCTACGCCGAGCACTTCGCCGATCTCACGCAGGTTCATGTCCTGCTCGTAGATCATGCCCATCACCATGCGCTCGCGCTCCGGCAGGGAATCGATCGCGCGTACCAGCTCGACCCGGAAACGCTCGTCCGACAACAGATCGAGTGGATTGTCGTCGCCGGTGAACTCGAAACGCTCGAAGAAATCCTCATCATCCTCGCCGTGGAAGTCTTCGTAATACACCAGCTGCGCGCCGCGCGAGGCCTGCAGCATCTGCTGGTATTCGGCGAGAGACATCTCGAGATCGGCCGCGATTTCCCCCTCGCTCGGGGGACGCCCCAGCTTCTGCTGGAGACGGCTGACGGACTGTTCGATGCGCCGCATATCGCGGCGCAGGCTGCGGGGCAGCCAGTCCGCCTCGCGCAATTCGTCCAGCATCGCCCCGCGGATACGCTGTGTCGCATAGGTCTCGAACTGCGCGCCATGGAACTCGTCGTAACGGCTCGCCGCGTCCAGCAGGCCGATCATGCCGGCCTGGATGATGTCGTCGATCTGCACGCTGTGCGGCAGCCTGGTCATCATCTGGTGGGCGATACGCTTCACCAGATGCGAGTGCTCGCGCAGGCATTGTTCCTTGTCGTTTAGTCCGGTGGCCTTGTACATGCTGCTAGTTTACAACGTGGGCAATTTCCTTGCTGATACCGCGCAACGGCTGGGACGCCTGACTCATCAGGCTCTGGATGATGGTTGCAACACCGCTCTCCGCCTCGTCCTGGCGCGCCGGCATGCGCAGCAGACCCTGCGCCAGTTCCAGATAAGCCTGTGCCGATGCCGATACCGGAAAGGCCTCCAGCACCGGCTTGCACATCTGCATCGCGCAGCTGACCCGATCGTCGAGCGGAACGTATCCGAGGTACTCCAGCCGCACGGAGAGATTGCGGCGCGCCACCTTGGCCATGTTCTCGAACACCGTCATCGCCGACTTCTCGTTGACGGCCTTGTTCACCAAGATACCGAACTGCCCGCGAGCGTTCTCCAGCGCCAGCCGCTTGATCAGCGCATAGCTGTCGGTGATGCCGCTGGGCGTGCCCTCGACCACCACCAGCAGCGAGGCGCCGCTTGCCAGACTCGAAGACACCGCGGCCGCTTGGCCGGCCAGCATCGCGCCATCCACCAGCATCACATCGACGCCGCTGCAGATCTCGGTCAGCGCCGCTTCCATGCGCTGCCACTCGTCCCACTCCAGCCCGGGACCGGCAAAAGAGGCGCCGCCGGAGCAGCCGGCGGACGCGCGCGAGACGGCCAGCGCATGCATCGCGCGCGCCGCCGGCAACACACCGAAACCGTAGCCTTCGAGCACTGCATCATGCGGCCGGCAGCCTCCCTGCGCGACATCCAGCAGATCGTAACGCGCGACCAACCCCAGCCTGTCCAGCAGATTGTCCGGCGCGTGATTCTCGTCCAGCACCAGCACATCCTTGCCGGAGCGCATCAGCGCCGCGGCCAGATTGATGGTTACACTGGTGCGGCCCATTCCGCCCTGGCCCGCCACGACGGTCACGACCTGGGTCTGGTTGCCCACCAGCAGGCGGCGCAATCCCTCCGCCTGATCGGCGCCCCCGTCAGAGCGCATGGCTAGCCTCCTTGCCCGGCGCCTCCGCCATCATTACCGGAAGATCGAGGTCGCGTAGCGTGAAGGGCTTCTTCTCCTCAGCCGGCTTGAACGCCCGATGCAGCATGTAGTCGAGATTGGTGGGATGCAAATCCTCCGGCACGCGCTGGCCGTTCGCCATGTAGTGCAGCACCAGCCGGTGACGCACCGCCACATCCAGCACCGTGCCCAGACTGGCCGCCTCGTCCAGCTTGGTGGTGATGCAGCCGATCACCCGGTCGTTGCGATACATGCGCACCACATCCTCGAGCGTGTCCCCGCTGCTGGTGGCATTCAGCATCAGCAGGCTCTGCACGCCCGCCTCGTCGAACATCGCGGCCTGGTCGCCGACGCGCTGGTCGCGCTGTCCCATCCCGACGGTGTCGATCAGCACCAGATGCTTGTGGCGCAGCGCCGACAGCGTCAGGCGCAGGTCGCCGACATCCTTCACCGCATGCACCGCCACGCCGAGAATCTTGCCGTATATCTTGAGCTGTTCGTAGGCCGCAATCCTGTAACTGTCAGTAGTCAGCAGCGCAACTTTCTCGGCACCGAAACGCACCACCGCGCGGGCCGCCAGCTTGGCCGTGGTCGTGGTCTTGCCGACCCCGGTCGGCCCAATCAGCGCGTACACACCGCCCTTGGCGACGATGTCGTTCGCCTCGCTTGCGACCAGCAGATTGCGCTTGAACACCTGCTTGATCCATTGCTCGCCCTGCACGCCGTTGGCCGGCATCCGGTCCAGCAACTGGCGCGCCAGCACCGTACTGAACCCGGCATTGAGCATCCTGCGCAGCAATGCGGCGCGCTGGGGGTCGCGCTGCTGCACATCGTTCCAGTGCATCGCGGCAAGCTGCTGCTGCAGCATGCTGCTCATCGTCTTGATCTCTTTCAGGATGCTTTCCTGCACCTCCATCGCCTGCGCCGGCAGCACGACGGGCTGGACGACCGGCGACACATAATCCGGCTGCACTGGCTCAGATGCCGGCTGTAACGATTTTCCGGACTGGGTCGCGGAGACGGGCCTCTCCATCGGCTCCATGTCGCGTATATTCTGCGCAACGGGCCGCTTCAGCACCGGCGTCCTGAGCCGGGGAGCGGCCGCGACTGCCGCCTGCTCCGCCTGCGGCTTGGCCTGAACCGGCTGCCGGACTGCGGAAGCGGGATGATCTTCACCCACCGAACGCGCCCATTCGTCGGCCGTAATACCGCCACTCCAGTCCACCTTCTGCCCGACCGCACGCTCGGTCAGGTGCGTGATCTCCTCGTGCGCCAGAGCAATGATCTCCACCCCGCTGTCCGTCTTGCGATTCGACAGGATCATCGCGTCCGCACCCAGCTCGTCGCGAATCTCCTTCAGGGCCTGACGTGCCGTCGGAGCGAAAAATTTTCTGATGCTCATGCTCTACCTCCTACCATTGCGGTAACCCGGATCGTCTTGAAATCCGGTACTTCATCATGCGAAATGACCCTGATACTCGGTACCGCCCGTTTCAGGAAACGTGCCAGCAGGTCGCGCAGCTGCGTCGGCACCAGCATCACCGTGGGCAAGCCCATCTGTTCCTGCTGGTCGGCGGCGGCGCGCGCTTCGCGCAGTACGGTATCGGCCAGCCCCGGCTCGATGCCGATACCGTTCTGGCTGGACTGCATCGCCTGCATCAGGATGTATTCCAGCTCCTTGTCCATGCCAATCACCTGCAGTTCCTGCGCGGAAGGATAGAACTGCTGGACGATGGCCGGCCCCAGCGCCACTCGCACCAAGGCGGTGAGCTGATAGGGATCCTGGGTGCGCGCGGCATTCTCCGCCAGCGTCTCGACGATGGTGCGCATGTCGCGGATGTGCATGCCTTCGTCCAGAAGGTTCTGCAGCACCTTCTGCACCGCACCCAGCGGCAGCGTCTTCGGCACCAGATCCTCGACCAGCTTCGGCGCGATCTTGGCGAGATGGTCGAGCAGCTGCTGCACTTCCTGGCGACCGAGCAGTTCCGCGGCGCGCGCGGTCAGCAACTGGCTCAGATGCGTCGCCACCACCGTGCCCGGATCGACCACGGTGTACCCCATCAATTGCGCCTGGTCGCGCAGGGCGGGCTCTATCCACACCGCCGGCAGGCCGAAGGCCGGGTCGCGAGTCTGCATCCCCGACAGTTCGCCGCTGACGCTGCCCGGATTGATCGCCAGCAGCAGGTTCGGATAGGCCTCGCCCGAACCGACCTCGACACCCTTCAACGAGATGCGATAAGCGTTCGGGCGCAGATCGAGATTGTCGCGGATATGCACCGGCGGCGGCAGGAAACCCATATCCTGGGTGAACTTCTTGCGGATGCCCTTGATGCGCCGCAGCAGGTCGCCGTCCTGGGTCTTGTCCACCAGCGAGATCAGGCGATAGCCGACCTCCATCCCCAGTACATCGACCTGGGCGACATCGTCCCAGCTTGCCTCGGCCGCCTCCGGAATGACCGGCGTAGCCGCGGTGGCGGCGGCGGCCTGCTCCTCCTCGATCGCCGCGACCTTGGCACTGCTCTGCGACAGGTACCAAGCCAGCCACGCCATCACGCCGCCCAGTAACAGGAAGGCGAAGTGCGGCATGCCAGGGATCAGGCCCATCGCGCCGATGATGACCGCGGTCAGCATCAGCACCTGCGGCTGCTTGAATAATTGCACGACCAGTTGCTGGCCGATGTTCTGATCGCTGGCGACGCGGCTCACGACCAGACCGGCGGCGGTGGAGATCACCAGCGCCGGGATCTGCGCGACCAGACCGTCGCCGATGGTCAGCAGGGTATAGTTCTGCGCCGCGACCGCGACATCGAGATCGTGCTGCAGCACGCCGACGATCAGGCCGCCGATGATGTTGATGAACAGGATGATGATGCCGGCAACCGCGTCGCCACGCACGAATTTGCTGGCGCCGTCCATCGCGCCGTAGAAATCAGCCTCCTGTGCGATCTCTTCGCGGCGCTTGCGCGCCACATCCTCGCCGATCAGACCGGCATTCAGGTCGGCGTCAATCGCCATCTGCTTGCCCGGCATCGCATCCAGCGTGAAGCGCGCGCCCACCTCGGCGATACGGCCCGCACCCTTGGTGATCACTACAAAGTTGATCACCACCAGGATCGCGAACACCACCAAGCCCACCGCGTAGTTGCCGCCGACCAGGAAATGGCCGAACGACTCGATCACCTTGCCCGCCGCATCCGGTCCGGTATGACCTTCCAGCAGAATGATGCGGGTCGATGCGACGTTCAGCGACAACCGCAGCAGCGTCGTGATCAGCAGCACCGTCGGGAAGATCGCGAAGTCCAGCGGCTTGTTGGTGTTCATGCTGACCAGCAGCACCATGATGGAGACAGCGATGTTGAACGTGAACAGGATGTCCAGCAACAGCGGCGGCAACGGCAGCACCATCATCGCCAGGATCATCACGATCAGCACCGGACCGACCATACCCATCAGGCCGGCGCGTTTCAGAAAATCGTGTATCAGCGCGAAGTTCATGTGTTAACCGTTCACGTCGCCGCCAGACCGGCCGCGGGATCGAGCTCGAGCGGAACCGGCAGCTCCGCGGGTTCCGAAGGACGCGTGCCGCCGATCTTCTCGTAGCGGCGCAGCTGGTAGACGTACGCCAGCACCTCGGCGACCGCGGTGTACAGCGCCTCCGGAATGGTCTCGCCGAGCTCGGTGTGTTTGTGCAGCGCACGCGCGAGCGGCGGCGCTTCGAGTATCGGCACGTGATGCTCTGCGGCGATCTCGCGGATGCGCAGTGCCAGTAGATGGGAGCCCTTCGCCACGACCACGGGCGCGCGCGCGCCGGATTCGCTGTATTTCAGCGCCACGGAATAGTGCGTCGGGTTGGTCACCACCACATCGGCGGTCGGGATCTCGGACATCATGCGCTTGCGCGCGGCTTCGCGCTGCAGCTGGCGGATGCGGCCCTTGACCATCGGATCGCCCTCGGTCTCCTTGTACTCCTGGCGGGCCTCTTCCTTGGTCATCATCAGCTTCTTGTTGTGGTCCCACAGCTGGAACGGCACGTCGATCGCCACGATCAGGAGCATCGCACCGACGATGACCATGAAGCCCGAGCCGATCAGATGGCCGGTCGCCGGGATCGCGGCGCTGACGGATTGCATGCTGAGCGCCATCACCGCATCGCGGTCGTTCCAGATCACCCATGCCGCGACACCGCCCACCAGCGCCGCCTTGGCCATCGCCTTGACCAGTTCCACCAGCGCCATACGCGAGAACATGCGCCCGATGCCGGCGATCGGATTCAGCTTGGAAAACTTGGGTTGCAACGCCTCGAAACTGAACAGCCAGCCGTTCAGCAACAATGGCGACAAAGCCGCGGCGAGCAGCACCGCGAGCAGGAAGGGCGCGAAGGTGATCAACGTATCGACCGCAAGCCCGTACATATGGGGAATCATCAGCGCGCTGTTGAACGCCATCTCGCGGTCGAGAGTAAGCCCGTCATGCAACATCTGGACCATATGCTGGGTGATGTACGACCCCATGGACCACAGGACTCCGCCCCCCACCAGCAGAACGGCGAATGTGGAAAGCTCGCGCGAACGTGCGACTTGACCTTGCTCTCTAGCTTGGTCAATTCGCCGTTGTGAGGGTTGTTCTGTTTTTTCTAAGTCGCTGTCTTCTGCCATGTCGGCTCCTACTGGACATGGCGATTATCGGCGTCCGGGGGGGCGGTCAATCTTGTGAATAAGGGGTGGTTTTGCAGTCTATTCAGCAACCTTTGCAAGGTTCTTACACCCGTTTGACAGACACGCAATCCTGTGGATCGCCATAAAACCGCATAACCATGGGACTTTCGAGGGGGACTGCACCTCCCGGCAGCAGATGCGGCAACTTCGCAAAAAAGTCGCGCAACACATTGACTTAACAGATCATTAACAGAGAATCCGCAGGCTCAGTCTCGCATCCGCTTCATCGCCCGGATATTCAGGCGCAAATGTAGTAAGCGACTACTTCGTTACCCTTGCCGAAATATTCCAGCCGGCTGACCAGACTCCTGGTCAGCACAATACCGCGGCCATGCTGGGACCCGCCGCCCGCCGCCTGCATCGCCCGATAATCGAAACCGTCGCCGCTATCCAGGATATGTATCTTCACGGCCTGCCGACCTTCGATCACGACACTATCGATCTCGATCGAGATCTCGCCGCGTTCCAGCGCCCGCATCCTCTCATCGCGCAATTCCAGATAACGCTCGAAGCCCTCCAGCCCCCGCTTTATCCCGGAATCCAGCCCCAGCACGCCATGATCGAGTGCGTTATTGAACAACTCGGACAAAATCAGGAACAGCGCGGAATGATGCTCTTTCACCGAATTCATCTTGGACAGCAACTGCACTACCAGCGGCACCGTATCGAGATATTTCAACTCGTTTGCCCCCAGCTTGATCGCGACGCGCCAGTCGGCGCCCGCCGCAGTCGTACCGCGACTCGCCGGACGACGGGAATCGCTCCCCGGGGATTCGGACACTTGAGATGCGCCCGCCACGATGTCCATCATCGCGACCACGACATCGTCGTGTACGCCGCAGCCGGCGAGATGCGACTTAAAATCCGCAATCAATGCCTCGAAACGCCGCTCATGAGGCGCGCTCGCCAACGACTCGGCAATGCGCTCATCGCTGTAGAGCATGCCGCGCGGACAGCAGGCTTCCACCAGACCATCCGAGAACAGATAGAGCTGACAATCCTCCTCATAGCGCAAGATCTCCGGCTTCGCGGAAAACGCGCCGGCATCGAGGATGCCCAGCGGGAGATGCCTGGACGGCCAGCTGTGCAGCAGGCCGCCGCTGCGATCGAGCAAGCGCAACGCCGGAACTCCGCCGTTCCACACCTCGATCACCCGGCTGTCGTAATTGATAGCCAGCAACGCCGTCGACACAAATCTGTCCACCGGCATGATCTGGTTGACCAGTTCGTTCAGGTCGGACGCGATCTGTTCGATCGAGAAGCCCTTTTCGGTCAGGTCGTAGAAAGCCCGGCACACCGGCAACACGTTGATCGCCGCCGCCAGCCCGTGACCGACGGCATCTGCCAGCATCACATGCACCGCGTTGGCGGGAGTCTGCGCGGCGATCAGCACATCGCCGCTGAGATGCTCGGCCCGCATCGCGTAACGGCGCACCCGCCCGCCCAGATCGTCGTCCATCCTGAGCATCTGCGCCATGATGAAACTGCCGAGGCGCTGGTCCTCCTCGTTGTGGTCGCGATACTTTTCCAGCTCCACGATTTTGTCGGCCAGACGCTGCTGCAACTGCACGACATATCCCAGATCGGGCCTGTTCGACTGCGCCGGCCGTCCCGCGCGCACCGACCGGTAGGCAAGTTCCGCCGCCGCGATCTGTTCCGCGCTCGCACGGTAGCGCAGCGACACATAGCCGACCGTCCTGCCCTCGTCCAGCAGCGGCGTGACGTTGGCCTCCACCCAGTAGTAATCGCCGTTCTTGCAACGATTCTTGACGACACCGTTCCACGGATTGCCGGCCCGGATGGTCTTCCAGAGGTCGGCGAATATCTCCGGCGGCACATCCGGATGCCGGACCAGATTATGGGCAGAACCGACCAGTTCGCGGTCGCTGTAGCCGGAGATATCGGAGAATGTCCGGTTGCAATAGGTGATGACACCCTTCAGGTCGGTCTTGGAGACCAGCACCGCACCTTCCGGGATCGGATGCTCGGTGCCGGAGAGAGAAGGATCGATATGCATAAAGAGCGGGGGCACAGCGCAACAGAGTCGGGGCAATCCACTATGCAGCCGACACCGCCGTACCCCTACCGCCAGCGGGTTAACTGGCGTTGCGGATGTTGAATATCCGGCTGAAGTTCGCCACTTCCAGCACCTGAGACACCACCCCGGAGGTGTTCAGCAGCGAGACGGACTTGCCGACGCCCTTGGCGCGTTCGTTCAGCAGCATCAACATGCCCAGCGCCGAACTGTCGAGGTAATCCACCCTGGACATTTCCACCTCGATCTCGCGCACGGCCGCATTGTCGATCAGGGGGGTGTAGGCCTCCTTGAATTCGCGGTGAACCTGGAAATCGAAACGCCCCGACATCGATATCCGTGCGACGTTGTCGCGAATCTGTACGCTGATAGCCATCATCACTCCTTTTCATTTGATTGTTGAAGCACTGCTGCGCATGGCATGCAGCCGACACCTGCCCATTCGCAATTTATCACATCTGGACACCATCGTTTGCACTTGCCGGACACCGTCCGGCAACGCGATTCATGAACAGATGTAATAGGCGACCACCTCGTTCCCCTTGCCCGCGAACTCGATCCGATAGGCCACTCCGCGCACCAGCGCCAAGCCACGGCCATACTGCGCCGACATCGACGGTTCTCCGGCTCCGGCGAACAGGGCGGCGTGATTGAAGCCGTCGCCGCTGTCCGTCACGCGGATCTTCACGCCATACCTGCCCTCGATCTCCACCCTCTCGATCTCGATCTCGATCGATGCGCTAGCCAACGAATTCAGGCGCTCCTCGCGCAGATGCAGGTAATGCTCGAAACCATCCGCCCCGTGCTTGAGGCCGGAGTCGAGTTTCAGCAAGCCATGATCGAGCGCATTGTTGAACAGCTCCGACAGGATCACATACAGCGCCGCATGATGTTCGGTCGCCGCATGGATCTTGCCGACTATTTCGGTCAGCAGCGGCACCGCATCGAGATATTTCAGCTCATCCTCGCCCAGACGGAACATCAGCTTCCACCGGCTTCCCGTCTCGCCCGCGCCCGGATGGCTCAAGTGGCACGCCAGCCCTTCCACCTCATCCTGCAGAGACAGGTTCACCAGCGCCAGCGATATATCGTCATGCGCGGCCCCCCCCTGCAGATGCTGCCTCAACGAACGCGTCAGGGCATCGAAGCGGTATTCCGCGCTGCTCATCAGCGCCTCCTCGATGCGCGCCCTGCCGAACTGCTCGCCGTCAGGCGACTCGGCCTCCGGCAATCCGTCGGAGAACAGGAACAGCTGGCCTTCCTGTTCGTAATGGAACGTCTCGGTCTCGGCGGAGAAATCCTCTTCGCCGAGTATGCCCAGCGGCAGGTTGCGCGAGCGCCATTGGTGCAGCACCTCTCCGCTGCTCCCGACCAGGATGGGTGCCGGGATTCCGCCGTTCCACACCTCGATCACCCGGTTGCGAAAATCCACCGAGACCAGCACCGCGCCGACGAAACGGTCCGCAGGCATCAGGCGGAATATCTTGGCATTCAATTCCTCGGCGATACGCGACACAGCGAAACCTTTTTTCGACATCGCGTTGAACACCTGGCTCAGCGGCAGCAGGTTCATCGCCGCGATGAGCCCATGCCCGACCGCATCGGCCAGCAGGACATGCAGATGCCCGTCCGGCGTGCGCGCCGTCAGAATCAGGTCGCCGCTGTAATGGGTGGCGGGGCTGATGATGGTGCGCACACCGGGATCGACGGTGCCGTAAGCCGCCGTGATGCGGCTCATGATGTCGCTGCCGATACGCAGCTCTTCCTCGGTATGGTCGTGATACTTCTCCAGCGCCTGTATCTTGGACGCCAGTTGCCGGTACAACTCTTCGATCTGGGCGATGAAGCCGTTGAACACCTGCGCGATATGCCCGAGTTCGTCTTTTCCCCGCACTTCGGCACGCCGGGAGAAATCCCCGGAGTCGCGCAACTCCAGCATGGTCTGCTCCAGCTCGACCACAGATCCGGTGACCCGCCTGATGATCCAGCCGATCAGCAGGAACAGCAGCAACTGCAACGATATCTGTCCGCCGACCAAGACTAGGCCGAGCCGGTTCAGCTTGACATATTCGGGGGCGAGATCGACGGCCAGACTGACCGTCCCCAGCACCGTTCCTTCCGGCACGAGATGGCATCGCAGGCAGTTCGTTCCATACAAATCTTTCGATGCGGCGAAAGGCACCGCCACATGCAAAATATGTTTGCCGGAACGGATAATCTCGAATTGCGACGAACCGGCGGCCATCGCCGCGCGATCCAGCGCGTCTCCGCGCCCCTCGGCCCCGGGACGGCCGCCGAATCGGTCGCTCAAGGCGGGGGCGCGCACCAGATGGAAATCCGTCACGCCCTGCCGCTTCGCCATCTTGCTCAGGAACGCGGCACGCAGATCCGGATTGGAGATCGTGCCGCTCAGCATCATCGCATTCAGGCTGAGGAAAGACTGTGTCGCGCTGTCCTCGGCGCGCAACCGGACATCCTCGAGCATCTTCTCCTCGAAACGGTCCATCACCCACATCTGCGCCAGCGGCAGCACCAGCAACAGCGACAGCTGGATCGAGAGATGCAGCTTTTTGCCGAGCGAAAGGTCGCGCCACCATGTCTTCATGTGGGGGCCCCGCAGCGGATCGTCCGGAACAGCAATGAGCGGGCGCCGGTTCGCATGCTAAACCCGGTTGCCCCGGCCGACGCTGGCCAGATATTCCAGTGTGCGCCGCGCCACGTTCTGCAGCGGCAGCACCTCGGCCGCGCCACCCAGCGCGATGGCTTCGCGCGGCATGCCGAACACCACACAGGTCGCCTCGTCCTGCGCAATCGTGAACGAGCCGGCCTGCTTCATTTCCAGCATGCCCTGCGCGCCGTCCTTGCCCATGCCGGTCAGGATGATGCCCATCGCGTTCGCGCCGGCGACATTCGCCGCGGAACGGAACAGCACGTCCACCGACGGTCGATGACGGTTCACCGGCGGCCCCTGGTTCAGCTCGGTCATGTAATTTGCCCCGCTGCGCTTGAGCAGCAGGTGGGAATGGCCCGGCGCGATGTAAGCATGTCCCGGCAGGATGCGCTCGTTGTGTTCCGCTTCCTTGACCGAGATCTTGCACAGGCTGTTCAGGCGGTCAGCGAACGACTTGGTGAAGTTCTCCGGCATATGCTGCGTGACCAGGATGCCGGGCACATCGGCAGGCAGGCGCGTCAGCACCTCCTTGATCGCCTCGGTGCCGCCGGTCGACGCGCCGATGATGATCAGCTTCTCGGTGGAGGCGAAGCGGCCGGACACGCTGCTGGGCAGGATCGCATCGGCGGACAGTTTTTCCTGCACCACCATCGTCGGCACGGCGGGCTTTTTCGCGCGCACATGCGACTGCGCGGCGGCACGGATTTTGTCGGTGATCTCGGCGGCGTACTCCTCCATGCCGCGCGCGATGTCCATCTTCGGCTTCGAGACGAAATCCACCGCACCCAATTCCAGCGCGCGGAAGGTGATATCCGAACCACGCTCGGTCAGCGTCGACACCATCACCACCGGCATTGGCCGCAGCCGCATCAGGCGCTCGAGGAAATCCAGCCCGTCCATCTTGGGCATTTCCACGTCCAGCGTCAGCACGTCCGGATTCAGCGTCTTGATCATCTCGCGCGCGGCGATCGGGTCGGGCGCTGCGCCGACGCACACCATGTCCTTCTCGCGATCGATGATCTCTTTCATCACGTTTCGGATCAATGCCGAATCGTCGACCACCAGCACCTTGATTTTATTGTTTCCCATATTCACTCATTCGATACAAACGGTTCGTCTTCCGCCGACTCAGCCGAACAGCTCCACGTCGCCCTCCACCTTGGAATAGCGCAGCCGCAGCTTGTATTCCGATTCGCGGTCGACGATGGTGTTGTTGTGCACATTCTTCAACTTCTTGACCCGAACCAGACCGGTCGCAGGAAAGAAATACACCTTGCGCGGATAGATATCCAGCAGATCCTGCGCCACTATCGGAATGTTCTCGGTGTGCAGAAATTCCATCACGAATTCGGCATTGCGCTCGCCCACGTTGCCGACCGTGAATCCGCGCAGCACCGCGCCGCCGCCGAACACCTTGGCCTCGAGATTCTCGCGTTTCGCACCCATCTTGAGCAGCTGGTTGATCAGTATCTCCATCGCATAGGCGCCGTAGCGCGCGGAATCGCCCAGCGGGCTGCCCTGGTCGCCGCCGGCATCGGGCAGCATGAAGTGGTTCATCCCGCCGATGCCGCTCCTGGGATCGCGGATGCAGGCGCACACGCAGGAACCCAGCACCGTCACCAGCAGCATGTCTCGCGCCGTCGCGTAATACTCGCCGGGCAGGATCTTGGCCGCTTCCGTACCGTGCTCGCGGTCGAAGTAGACGTTAGGTGCCAGGACCTCTTCGTAGCCATGCACGGTCATCCGCGCGTCCTTTCCTTCCCGTCCGTTGTAACCGGACTGTGCTGCCCCGCGCGCGCACGCTGCTTCGCCAGCTCGTACACCGTCTTGCCGCGCAGGCTGAACAGATGGCCGGCATTATGGAAACTCTCCGAGTGTCCGGCGAACAGCAGGCCGTCCGGCTGCAGCAGCGGCACGAAACGCTCCAATATTTTCAACTGCGTCTGCTTGTCGAAATAGATCATCACATTGCGGCAGAAGATCGCGTCCAGCGGTCCGCGTACGGGCCAGTCCGGACTCAGCAGGTTCACCTGCCGGAAAGTGATCATGTTGCGCAACTCGGGCCGCACCCGCACGAAGCCCGCCTGCGCCCCGGTGCCCTTGAGAAAGAACCGTTTCACCAGATCGGGCGACAGTTTCTCCACACGCTCCAGCGGATAGACGCCGGCCTCCGCCTTTGCCAGCACATTGGTATCCAGATCGGTCGCAAGGATGTTCACCGGCGGCGTCCACGAACCGAACGCATCCACCAGCGTCATCGCCATCGAATACGGCTCCTCGCCGGTCGACGCGGCCGAACACCACAACTCGATATGCCGCCCCTTGTGCTTGAGCACATGCTCGGCCAGCAGCGGGAAATGGTGGGGCTCGCGGAAGAACGCCGTCAGGTTGGTGGTCAGCGAATTGACGAACGCTTCCCATTCCGCCGTGTCGTTGTTCTCCAGCAGCGCCAGATACTCGGTGAAGTTGCCGATACCGGTCGCGCGCAGACGGCGCGCCAGACGACTGTAGACCATATCCTGCTTGGAGGGATTCAGCGAGATGCCGGCATGATCGTAGATCAGCTTGCGCACCCGCTCGAAATCCTTGCTCGTGAATACGAACTCCCGGTCCCGCCCCGTACTGGATTGAAGATTGTCGCCCATGCTCCGCCTCACTTCAGTCCGATGAACCCTGAATGGCTCATCGATGCCCGCAATATACCGGCCGCGGGGGAGTGCTTTTCGGCGGCCATAAATAAATCGCTACGCATGGTTACTCTTTCACACTTGGGTGCGCCACAAAACAACTTCGGTATGGACCGACTTGCGTCGCCCATACCGAACCTGTCTGCACAACGGCAGGGGGCGACGCCCCCCGTCGCTTTAGAACTCTTCCCACTCCTCGTCGCCCTCTGCCGGTTTGGCCTTGGGTTTGGCGGCAGACCTGGCCGGTGCCTTCGCCGGAGCGGCCTTGCGGGCCGGTGCGGCTGCGGGAGCCGGGGCACGACGCACCGAGACCGCCGTGCCGGCGCTCTCGTCCACCTTGAACGTCGCCACCGCTACCGCCAGATTCTGCGCCTGCTCTTCCAGCGATTCCGCAGCAGCAGCTGCCTCCTCGACCAGCGCCGCGTTCTGCTGCGTCACTTCGTCCATCTGGGTGATCGCCAGATTCACCTGCTCGATGCCGGCGCTCTGTTCCGTCGAGGCCGCGGTGATCTCGGACATGATGTCGGTCACGCGCTTGATGCTGGTGACGATCTCTTCCATCGTCTGGCCCGCTTCGCCCACCAGCTTGCTGCCGTTCTCGATCTTGGACACGGAGTCTTCGATCAGCGTCTTGATCTCCTTCGCCGCCGCCGCGGAACGCTGCGCCAGGTTGCGCACTTCGCCGGCCACCACAGCAAAACCTCTTCCTTGCTCGCCCGCACGCGCCGCCTCGACCGCAGCGTTCAGCGCCAGGATGTTGGTCTGGAACGCGATGCCGTCGATCACGCTGATGATGTCGACGATCTTGCGGCTGGAGTCGTTGATCGAGTCCATCGTGGTGACCACCTGGCCGACCACCGCGCCGCCCTTGCCGGCCACATCCGAGGCGCCGATCGCGAGCTGGTTCGCCTGCTTGGCGTTCTCGGCGTTCTGCTTCACGGTCGAGGTCAGCTCTTCCATGCTGGAAGCGGTTTCTTCCAGGCTGGAGGCCTGTTCCTCGGTGCGCTGCGACAGGTCGGCGTTGCCGGAGGCGATCTCCTTCGACGCGGTGTTGATGGTGTCGGTGGCGTCCTTGATCTGGCCGACCAGTTCCTTCAGGTTGGCGACGGTACCGTTCAGGTTCTGCTTGACGTCGTTGAAAGAGCCTTGGTAGTCGCGGGTGACGACCTGGGTGAGGTCGCCCTTGGCCAGTGCCTGAGCTACATGGATCGTATCCTTGAATGCCGTATCGACGGTATTCGACAACAGGTTCAGCAATTCGGACAGGGTCTTGGTATAACCCTGCTTGCCGGCCATATCCATCTTGATGCTGAATTCGCCCTTGGTGGCGGCTTCGACGATCTGCTGGATCTCGCCAACGATCTTGGTCAGCGCATCGACGGTGCCGTTCACGCCTTCCTTGGTCTGGCCGAACATGCCGGGATAGTTCTTGGTGACCTTCTGCGTCAGGTCGCCGTCCGCCAGGGCCGTCGCCACGCGCACGGTGTCTTTCAACGCACCGTCGATGGTGTCGCTCAGTTGATTCAGCAGATCGGACAGTTCCTTGGTGTAACCGGCCTTGCCTTCCTGCTTCATCTTGTAGTCGAAGCTTCCGCGCACCGCGGCGTCTTCGACGATCAGCTTGATTTCGGCGACGATGCCGCGCAGGCTGTCCTGCATGACCTTCAGCGAATACACCAGACTGGTGGTGTCGCCCGGCTTGATCTCCAGATTGACGGACAAATCGCCCTGGGCAATCTTGTGCACCGCTTCCGCAGCGTAATCCGGCTCGCCACCCAGTTGCTTCATTAGGTTGCGCACGATCATCATGGCAATCACGATCCCGACGATGATGGCGACGATGGCAATCACGATGATCATGATGAGGGCGCTTTGCACGGCCTTGTTCGCTTCACCACCGATCTCGGTCATGCGGTTGCTCTGCAGCTCGATCAGTTTGACGACCGCATCGGAATAAACACGCTGCTCGGCGCGTATGCGCTCCAGCAGCAACACCTTGGCCTCGTCCTGACGCCCTGCCTTGACCAGCTTGATGAACTCTTCCTGCGAACCGACATAGGCATTGCGTGCATCATTGACCGCCTTCAGCGCCGCCAGACCTTCCGGAGACTTGATGCTGTCTTCGAGCTTGGCGAGATTCTCCTTGATAACGGCACGCTCTTCCTCGACGCGCTCCAGTTCCTTGTTGATCTTGTCCGGCGAGGTTTCCAGCAGCGCATTGCGCATCGCGCGAGCGATGTTGTTGATGCCGTCGATCATGTTGTTCGCCCAGACGGTCTTGGGGAACTCGTCGTTGACGATGTCGTCCAGGTCGCCCTGAACGCTGCGCATGTTGGTGATGCCGAGTACCGAGATGATGATCATCAACGCGATCACCGCACCGAAGCCCAAGCCCAGCCGCTTTCCTACTGTCATAGTTGCCATGATGTTTCTCCTCTTAGATTCAATGCGTAATCAGGCTGCCGCTGCTTCGACCAGATCCATATCGCGGCTGGTCATCAACTTCTCGATATCGACGATGATGATCATCCGGTCGTCCACGGTGCCGAGGCCGGTGATGTACTGCGTGTCCATCGTGCCGCTGAACTCGGGTGCCGCCTTGAGCTGGTCCGGCGTCAGCGCGATCACGTCGGATACGCCGTCCACGACCATGCCGACCACACGGTTGGCGACGTTCAGGATGATGACCACCGTCAGGTTGTTATAGGTCACATTGCCCAGGTTGAACTTGATGCGCATGTCCACGATCGGCACGATGATGCCGCGCAGGTTGATCACGCCCTTGATGAAGTCCGGCGAGTTCGCGATCGTGGTGACTGCGTCGTAACCGCGGATCTCCTGGACCTTGAGGATGTCGATGCCGTATTCCTCATTTCCCAGCGTGAATGTCAGCAGTTCGCGATTGTCGGCGTCTGCCGCCTGAGTCTGATTTTCCTGCATGATGCCCTCCTCTCTTGAAATAACGAAACGCCGTTAGCCGTTCAACTCTGCGCCATCTTGATCATCGCCGTAACATCCATGATCATCGCCACCCGGCCGTCGCCCATGATGGTCGCGCCGGAAACGCCCGGCACGCGCCGGTAATTGGTTTCCAGACTCTTGATGACGACCTGGTGCTGTCCGAGCAGCTCGTCCACGAACAGGGCGACCTTCTTGCCCTCGCCCTCGAGCAACACCAGTATTCCCTTGGCGGGATCGGTCACGCGCGGCTGGATGCCGAACACCTCATGCAAGGCGACCATCGGCACATATTCGCCGCGCACATGGACGACCTGCCCCTGCCCGCTGATCGCCTTGATATCCTCGCTCTTCGGCTGGAACGATTCGCTGATGAAGCTGAGCGGCACGATGTAGGTCTGGTCGCCGACCGCGATCGACAGGCCGTCGAGGATGGCCAGCGTGAGCGGCAGGCGGATCGTGACGGTGCTGCCCTCCCCGGCCCTGGAAGACAGGTCGACACGGCCGCCGATCCCCTCGATGTTCTTCTTGACCACGTCCATGCCGACGCCGCGCCCCGACACATCGGTGACCACCGCCGCGGTCGAGAATCCCGGCGCGAAGATCAGTTGCCAGACATCGGAGTCGCTGGCGTTATCGCCGATCGAAATGCCCTTTTCCTTCGCCTTCGCGAGTATCCGCTCGCGGTTCAGCCCGGCGCCGTCGTCCGCAACCTCGATGACGATGTTGCCGCCCTGATGCGCGGCGCGCAGCGTGATCGTGCCCTGCGGATCCTTGCCCTTGGCGATGCGCTCATCGGGCATCTCGATACCGTGATCGAGGCTGTTGCGCACCAGATGGGTCAGCGGGTCGCTGATCTTCTCGATCAGCCCCTTGTCGAGTTCCGTGCCCTCGCCGACGGTCTTGAGCTGCACCTGCTTGTTCAGTTTTCCGGCGAGGTCGCGCACGACGCGCGGGAAGCGACTGAACACGAAATTGATCGGCATCATCCGCACCGACATCACCGACTCCTGCAGGTCGCGTGTGTTGCGCTCCAGTTGCGCCAGACCGTTCAGCAGGCTCTCGTTCACCACCGGATCCAGCCGCGAGGCGGTCTCGGCCAGCATCGCCTGCGTGATCACCAGTTCGCCGACCAGGTTGATCATCTGGTCGACCTTCTCGACGCTGACGCGGATCGAGGTGTCCGGCGCGCGGTCGGTAGCGCGGCGATGCGGCGTTTCGCCGGGCGCCAGCTCGCTCGCCGCACCGGCATTCTGCACTGCGACGGCCGTCTCCTGAGCCGCCGGAGGCGGCGTCACCTCGGTGAAAAAACCGTAACCCTGCGCGTTCTCGGCCTCGGACTTGAGCTGTTCCGGCTCGACGAAGAAACCGAAACCCTGTTCGTCTTCGATAGCTGCCTTGAGTTGTTCGGGTTCGACGAAGAAGCCATAGCCGTCTTCATCGCCCGACGACGCCACATCCGCCCCAAGCGTAATCGTCAGTTGCCCGGGTTCGAGGAAGAACGAGAAGATGTCGCGCAATTCCGCTTCGCCCACCCAGGCGGTCAGCGTCAATGAGACCTCATCCTCGCCTATCTGCTGATTTTCGATTTTGCCGAGGTCACCCAAGTCTTCCAGCAGATTAGTGAGCTGCGCCTCGGAGGGGAAGATCGCCGGCGTCTTGGCAAAGCGTATCTGGTAAGTATGCTGCGCCGAAGGTGCGGCAGGGGCAGGCTCGGTCGAGGCGACCGGTGCGGCGGCGGGCGCGCCCTTGCCGCTCGGGTCGCGGGTGAGTTGTTCCAGCCTGGCCTTGACTTCGAGCGCTGCGGCCTCGTCCGCCACTCCGCCGTTCTGGTGGGCATCCAGCATACCGTGCAGCACATCGCCGGCCTGCAGGAAGGCATCCACCATCGCGGAGGTGATCGCGATCTCGTGCTTGCGGATACGGTCCAGCAAGGTTTCCAGCACATGGGTGACTTCGGTCATGTCGGTGAAACCGAAGGTACCGCTGCCGCCCTTGATCGAATGGGCGGCGCGGAAGATCGCGTTCAGTTGATCGTCATCGGGTGCGGTGAGATCCAGCCCGAGCAGCAGGCTCTCCATGTTCGCGAGGTGCTCAGCGGATTCCTCGAAGAACACCTGATAAAACTGACTCATATCGATGGTCATTGGCTTCCCCTGATATGCATTGAAACGTATGCCGGCGCGAATAGCCGGCGTGCACGGCGATGTTTTAGCCGACGACCTTCTTGACGACTTCGAGCAGCTTCTGCGGATCGAACGGCTTGACCAGCCATCCGGTCGCACCGGCCGCCTTGCCCTGCGCCTTCATTGCATCACTGGATTCGGTGGTCAACATCAGGATGGGCGTGCTGCGGTATTGAGGCAGGCCACGCAACGTCTTGATCAGCGTCAATCCGTCCATCTTGGGCATATTCTGGTCGGTCAACACCAGATTAACGGCATTGGACTTGGCCTTGTCCAACCCTTCCTGCCCGTCTGCAGCCTCGATGACGGTATAGCCGGCGGACTTCAGGGTAAAGGCCACCATCTGGCGGATGGAGGCGGAATCGTCAACAGTCAGTACGGTTTTTGCCATATTTTTCGCTCGTTCAGATTATTCGGGACACAAGGCTGGCCCACAGGTTGTTAGATTGCATGATGCCATCGAAAAATGCAATCAAAGAGGTATTGCGGATACTGCAGGAGAAACGTCAGAACAGCTCGATGTCGCCGGTATCGAAATTATCCTGGGCGACCGGGTTGGTCTTCTTCGCATCCAGACCCATCACATGTTTGCTCAGCGAGTCCCGGTACGCGGCAATCTGTTGCAGGTATTCCTCGCGGGTCTGGCTGTCGCCACCGGCGCTCATCTGGCTGGCCACTTCCTGCAGCGCCGCGATGCGCATCTGTGCATGCGCGATCAGTTGCGAGCTCATGTCCTGGAACTGGAGCGTGGATACCGCCAGACCGACGTTGTGCTCGACCTTGTCGTTGATCTGCTTCAGCTCTACGGCATTCTCGGCGATGGTCGCGTTCAGCGCGCTGAGATCGGACATCATGCCCTGCACATGCTGCTTCGAGTCCATCACGAACGTCATGTCGCTGGCGGCCAGTTTGTTGATCGATTGCTCGGCATCGACCAGCGAAGTGTTGACGTTATGCACCAGCGTACGTATCTGCTTGCTGAACTTGTTGGTGCTCTCCGACAGGTTGCGCACCTCGTCGGCCACGACGGCGAAGCCTCGCCCGGCTTCGCCCGCACGCGCAGCCTCGATCGCCGCATTCAGCGCCAGCAGATTGGTCTGCTTGGCGATACCTTCCACCTCGGTCAGGATGTTGAGAATGCTGGTAACCTCGTGGTTGATCGCGTCCATCTTCTCGACCAGCTCCATCGCATGCTTGCTGTTCTCGACGGTGCTGTCGACGAATTCGTTCATCGCATCCGAAGTCAGCTTCACGAAATGCTCGAACTTTTGCTTCGCATCGTGTCCGTTATCGTCTTTCTCCCCGCCCGAGATATACATGGTCAGCGCCTGCTGTGCGCGCACCTGATCGGCCAGGTCGGTGAAAGTCGCGACCAGCTTGCCGATGGCGTCGCTGAGTATCGCCTGGGTGTTGCCCAGTTCGGTATGCGCCGAGTCGAGCTGACTGGATACCTCTTTGCCTAGCTGCACATGGAAGTCGTTGCTCCCGTGGATCAGCACATCATTCTCGTCCTGCCCGGATTTCACTTCCGCATCTGCATCACGCCCGCCAGACTGTCCTAACAGATATCCCCAACACAGCACGAAGGCGACAAACAGCAATGCATCGGCCAGCACTACGTCGAGGCTGCGAAAATACAGCGCATGTCCGGCTAGCAACACCGCGCTGACAGATGCGCCGACGATTGTCCGGCTGTTCGAGTTCTTCATTGGATTCCCGTTCCTGTCATTCCCATTGAGACATCAATGCCCGCGCACGTCGCTGAGCAACTCCTTGATGTCGAGGATCAGCACGATGTCGCCCTCGCTGGACATCGTCACGCCGGCCACGCCCTTGGGACGGAAGGTGTCGAGCGACTTGATCACCACGTCATCATGGCCGGCGAAGCCGTCCGCCGACAGGATGAAACTATTGCTGCCGAACTGCATCAGCACGCCGACTTCCGGCGGCACATCGCTGGCCTCCCAGCCGATCAGCTGCGCCAACGGCAACACCGGCAAAACTTCGCCGCGCACCACCATCGTCGCGCGGCCGGAAACCTGCTGCAACTGCTCCGGCGTAACCGACAGGATCTCGCGCACCATGGACAGCGGCACCGCAAACGACTGGTCGCCCAGGCGCAGGATCAACACCGGCAGGATTGCCAGCGTCAGCGGCAAGGCGATCGTAAAGATACTGCCTCGGCCTGGCTCGGAGTGGATGTCTATCGTGCCGTTGAGCTTGGAAATATTGGTCTTCACCACATCCATGCCTACACCGCGGCCGGACACGCTGGATATTTCCTCCTTGGTCGAGAAGCCCGGCAGGAAGATCAGCTCCAGGCATTGCTTCTCATCCAGGGTATTGGCCATCTCGTTGGTGAGCAGTCCCTTCTCGATCGCCTTGTTGCGGATCACTTCTGGACGCATGCCGCGACCGTCGTCGGTGATGGTAATCAGGATATGGTCACCCTCCTGGCGTGCGGAAAGTTCGACGATACTCTTCTCAGGCTTGCCGGCAGCGATACGCCCCTCTATCGTCTCGACGCCGTGATCCACCGCGTTACGCACCAGGTGCACCAGCGGATCGTTCAGGTCTTCGATCATGGTCTTGTCCATCTCGGTCTCTTCGCCGACCAACACCAATTCGACATCCTTACCCAGCGAGCGAGCGAGATCGCGCGCCAGACGCGGGTATTTCTTGAACAATCGACCGATAGGCTGCATGCGCGTCTTCATCACCGCGTTCTGCAGGTTGACCACCAGCATGTCCAGCTGGGTCACCGAGCGATCAAGTTCGCGCAATGTGTCGGCATCGTTGCGTCCCTGCATGATGTCGGAACGCAAATGGGTGAGCCGATTCTTGGTCAGGCCGATTTCGCCGGACAGGTTGAGCACCTGGTCCAGTCTGTCGGTGTCCACGCGTATCGTGGTCTCCTTGGCATCCTTTGTCGGAACATCACCGTCGCGCCGGCCGACCGTAGTGCCGGGCGCATCGGTGCCGCGGCGGCCGAAGGCCTTCTTGGTGGATTCTTCCTCGGAGATCGCACTGGCGATCTTCTCGGGGTCGCGCGTGACACCGACGGTGGCGACGATATCCGTCCCCGTCAGCGCGCTGTACAAGGCGTTCCAGTCGACGCCGTCAGGCGCTTTCGCCGCTCCCGGTACGGCCTCGGCAACCGGCTGCGCTGCAGGAGCAGGAGCAGGGGCGGCAGCGCTCTTGCCCAGCGCCTTGCCTTCCAGCGCCGCCTTCAGGTCTTCCAGCATCTGGGCCGGCGCAGGCGTCGGTTGCAGGCTCTGCTGCAATGCGCCGAACATCTTGCGTACTTCGGCGGTCGCCGCAAAGATCACGTCCATCAGCTCCGCACTCAGCGTCAGTTCGCGATTGCGCAGCTTGTCGAAGAGATTCTCGGTCAAGTGGCACAACGCAACCAGTTCGGTCGCATTGAGGAAACCCGCCCCGCCCTTGATGGTGTGGAAACCGCGGAATATCTCGTTGAGCAGGCCGGCATCGTCTGGACGCTTCTCAAGCTCCATCAGTTTGCTGTCCACTTCGGACAGCATGTCACCTGCCTCTAACAGGAAATCGCTCAACAACTCTTCCATGCCGGCAAAATCGTTCATTTTCTTCTCCTAATTCGCAGAAGGGGGAAGTGGGAAGAGGGAAGGGGAAGGGAAAAACCTTCGCGCCGCTGCCACCCTTCTCCCTTTACCCTTCTCCCTTCTCGATTAAAATCCCAGACTCTCCAGCAAATCGTCCACCTGATCCTGGCTGGTCACCACATCGCTGCGTCCCGTCGCATTGATCACCGGCCCGTTCAGCAGGCCGGTATCGAACTCGGCTTTCACTTCGGCTGGCGCACTCTCCAGCAGCAACGCCACCAATTGCTGCTCCATGGTCTTGGTCACTTCGATGATCTTCTTGATGACCTGCCCGGTCAGGTCCTGGAAGTCCTGCGCCATCATGATTTCCATAAGATGAGCGTTGGTCGCCCTGGTCTGGTTAGGCACATCATTCAGGAATGACTGAGTCTGCATCACCAGACTCTTGAATTGCTCGACGTCGAGTTTCCTGTCAAACAGCATCTGCCATTGCGCGGCCAAACGCGCCGATTCGCCGCCGATCCTGTCGACGATGGGCTGCGCCGCATCGGTGGCATTGAGCACACGCTCGGCAGCCTTCTCGGTCAGGGTCGCGACATAATTGAGGCGGTCGCGCGCATCCGGAATGGTCGATGCGGCCTTCTCGATTTCCTTGTTCAATCCCAGTTCGCGCAGCGTGTTATGCAACGTACGCGTCATATGACCGATCTGGTTGAGCACCTTGTCTCCCGTCACATCGGCGGCGGGAGACGCGGCTTCCTCGCCGGTTTCGGCGGCATTCGCCGCAACGATGCTGTCGAACAGCGATTCGAGTTCGTCGGAGTCTTGGGTTGTGTTGGCGCTCATGGCATGGCTCACTTTTGCATGTTGGCAAATATCTTCTTCAACTTCTCGTCCAGTGTCGCCGCGGTAAACGGCTTCACCACATAACCGGATGCGCCCGCTTGGGCGGCCTCGATGATGTTCTCCTTCTTGGCCTCCGCTGTCACCATCAGCACCGGCAGGTGCTTCAGCTTGGCATCCGCGCGGATGTTGCGCAACAGGTCGATGCCGGTCATGTTCGGCATATTCCAGTCGGACACGACAAAGTCGAATTCATCGGCGCGCAACTTGGCCAGCGCATCGACACCGTCTTCCGCCTCCTGCACATTGGTAAACCCCAACTCCTTGAGCAGGTTGCGCACGATGCGTCGCATCGTCGAAAAATCGTCGACCACCAAAAATCTCGTATTTTCTATTCCCATACCAATCTCCTAAAACCCTTTGTGAAATGCAAGAACGCGGCCTGCCGTGCGAGTACCCGCACGCATGCTTCCCGCGCCCTCTGCTGTCACGTCAGCAACGGCCGCAGCGTAGACGACAACACCCCGGAATCGAACTTGGGCACGTAATAATCCACACCTACCCTGCGCCCCGTGGCACGATTTGCCTCGGATGACAGCGAAGAATGCATCACCACCGGAATGCCTTCGAAACGCCGATCCGACTTGACGTGCTGCGTCAGCACATAGCCGTCCATCTGTGGCATTTCCGCATCGGTCAGGATCACCTGGATCTGATCGCGCAAGTCGGTGCCGGAAGCCTGGGCCGCATCGGCCATCTGTTTGAGCCGTTCCCATGCCTCGTCGCCGTTATTCGCCTGGATATGCTTGACCCCCATCTTGTCCAGCACCTCGGCGATCTTGCGGCGGGCCACCATCGAGTCGTCCGCGAAGAACACGCACAGGTCATGGCCGGACTCGACGCGCTCGACCGCACCGACCACGCCTTCTCCGAAGGCATTGGCAAGTATCTGCTCGACGTCCAGGATCGAGACCAGCGAACCGTCCGGCAATTCGGTGATCGCGGTAATCAACGCCCCCTTGTCGGAAAGCATGCCCTCGGTCGCGCGCACCTTGTCCCAATCGACACGGATGATGCGATCCACTTTCTCTACCAGAAAGCCCAAAATATGGTTGCTGTATTCCGCCACCATCATGGTCTGGTGCCCTTCCGGCGGATTAATGCCCATGAAACTCGCCAGACTCAGCACCGGCATCACATGACCGCGCAAACTGACGATGCCGTGCACCCCGGACGGCATGTTCGGGGTGCGCGTAATTTTTCCGGCCGGACAGACTTCCTTGACCTTGAACACGTTGATGCCGAACTTCTCGCCGCTGCCCAGGCTGAACAGCAGGATTTCCATCTTGTTCGAACCGGCCAGATTGGTGCGCGCATCTATCTGCCCCAGCAGGCCATGATGCTCATCATTCGACATATCTTCCAGATAACTCATCTCTCTCTCCCAGATCGGGGCACGGCACGCCGCGCCCACTGCGCCATCAGGCCAACAACCGCGCCAGCGTCTGCGCCAGCTTCTGCGCCTCGAACTTCGGCACGTATTCGTCCACTCCCACCGCCTTGCCCATCTGCTCGTTCGAGGTGCTGGAAAGCGACGAGTGCATCAATACCGGTATGCCATTGAAACGCTTGTCCGCCTTGATCTTGCGGGTCAGCATGTAGCCGTCCATCTCGGGCATCTCCACGTCGGTGAGGATGACCTGGATCATATTCTTCAGCGGCTGACCGCTCGAATCCGCCAGGTCAGCCATCTTGGACAACTCGGCCCATGCCTGGCGCCCGTTCACCGCGGAAATCGAATTCACCTGCATCGCTTCCAGCGTGCGCTGGATCTGATTGCGCGCTACCGAGGAATCGTCGGCGAAGAACACCGTGCGATTCTCCTTGCCCAACGGCTGCACGCTCCTGAAAACGGCATCGTCGTTGTCGAAATGCCCCGTCTCCGACAGCACCTTTTCCACGTCCAGCATCATCACCAGCCGCTTGTCCTTCAGCTCGGTGATCGCGGTTACCAGCCCGCCCATCTCGGCAGTCAGCATCGCAGGCGGCACGCGCATCGCCGACCAGTCCAGACGCAGGATGTTGTCGACCGCCTTGACCAGAAAGCCCTGGGTGTGGCCGTTATATTCGGTGACGATCATGATCTCCGGCACGCTGTCCGTTTCCATGCCGATGTACTTGGCCAGATCGATCACCGGCACCAGTTGGCCGCGCAGGCTCACCATACCCTCGACCGCTGCAGGCATTTCCGGCGCACGCGTAATCTCGGGGATGCGCATCACCTCGCGCACCTTGAACACGTTGATGCCGAAGGTTTCCTCGCGGCCGTTGCGCATATCCTTGCCGAGCGAGAACATCAGGATCTCCAGCTTGTTGGTTCCCGCCAGCTTGGTCCGCGCATCGATATTTCTTAACAGGTCCGACATTTTTTCTCCTCAATTGCAGGGGCTCGGCGCGCCATCCTTCACTCCATCGCACACTTGGTCAACGGGTATCCGGCCTTGCGCAACTCGCCAGCCGATCTCGACAACTCGTCCATCGCCTGCTTGGCCGCACTGGCCGATTGGGCGTTATTGTCCACCAAACCATTGATCCGTTCCAGACTATTCGCCACGCCCTCGCCCGCGGCCGACTGCTCGCCGGACGCCGTGGCGATATGTTCGATGCGTCCCGCGACATTGACCGTGGCGTTCATGATCTCCTTCAAACCCTCGCCGTTCTTGCGGATCAGCGCGATGCCGGCCTCCACTTCGGCCACCGCATCGTGCATGGTTTTGACCGCGGCGCTGGAGACGGAATTGATCTCGCCTATGGTGCTGGCGATGTCCTTGGTGCTGGCCGCGGTGCGCTCAGCCAGCTTGCGCACTTCGTCCGCGACCACGGCGAAACCGCGCCCCTGTTCGCCGGCGCGCGCCGCCTCGATCGCCGCGTTCAGCGCCAGCAGGTTGGTCTGCTCGGCGATCTCTTTGATCGCATTCGCGATCATGCCGATCTTCTCGATGGATACCCCCAGATCGGAGATCGTCCTGCTGGACGTCTGCACGGTCTCTGCCACCCGGCTGGTCGCTTGGATGCTCTGCTCCATGTTGCCGTTGTTCTCCTCGACGATGCGCTGCATCGCCTGGGCATCCTTGAGCGAATCCGCCGCCATGTGCGCCACTTCGGCGACCGACTGACTGAACTGCTCCATCGTCGCCGCGATGGTCTGGATATGATCCTGCTCGACCAAGGCATTGGCAGCCACCCCGCCCACCTGTCCATCGACATCCTGGATGCGGCGCTGCATCGCGGTCACCGGCGTGACGATCTCGTCGACCATGGTACGGAGATAGGCCTGCATCGTCTGGATCTCGCACAGCAACTCGCCCATCTCGTCATGGATGGAAATATCCAGTTCGGTATCGAGATTGCCTTCCATGATGTTGCGGAATTCACGCCCGACATCAGCCATCGGATTGCGGATGAAACGATCCACGCACCAGCCGATGAAGAAGAACAGGAACACCTGCAGCGCGATCTGCCCGATCAGCACATTGAGTTCCATCGCATGAATACGGGCGAAATCAGGTTTCAGGTCAATCACCACATCCGACGCCCCGGTGATCTCCCCCTCCTGAACCGTATGACAGCCGGTGCAGTCGGTGCCGTGAAAGTTCTTGCTGGCCAGATAAGGGGTTACGATGCGCATCATCGGATCGCCCGCCGCATCCTTGGTGAACAGCACGCGCTGCTGCTTCGTTTCGATCACCTGCCGCTGGACATCGTCCTTGATGCGCTCCTCCGGCAGGGCACCGTATTGTTCGGCCAGTTGCGGCGCGCGCACCACCGAAGCCGACTTGACGTTACCCGACGAGGCCACCTTCTGCAGCAACAACTTGCGGGTCGCCACATCGCCGATCTGCCCGGTCACCATCAGCAGATTCGCCCCGTCGATGATCTGGTTTGCGACCATGTCGCCCTTGTCTGCCGCCAGCCGCAACGCGTCTTCCTTTAGCGCATCGGTGATATAGAACTGAGCAACCGACAGGATCACCAACATCGGTATCTGGATCGCCGCCTGCAGCTTGCCTTTCATCGACCAGTTCTTGATCTTGAAACGCTCGTATTTCGAGATGACCTGCTCACCCGACCGGTTCAGCTCGGCGTAATACTTCTCGGTCTCGGCGATCTGAGTCCGTGTCGGCGGCTTGCGTATGGAAACATAGCCGATGATCTTGCCGCCCTCGATGATAGGCGCAACGGTCGCCCGCACCCAGTAGTGATCGCCGTTCTTGCAGCGATTTTTGACCACGCCGCGCCACGGGCGCTCTTCCTTCAGGGTATCCCACAGCCACTTGAACGCCTGCGGCGGCATGTCGGGGTGGCGCACGATGTTGTGGCTCCTGCCGATCAGCTCCTCGCGGCTATAACCGGAGATCGCAACGAATGCATCGTTGCAATAGGTGATGACGCCCTTGGTGTCGGTCTTCGACACCAGCACCGCTCCTGCCGGAAACGGCACTTCTTTTTGCGACACATACGCATTCTTGTTCTGCATGCTCACCTCTCCACGAAAACTCATCGCGCGCCCGGCAAGGGCGCACGCACCTTACGCTACACCCTGAACCGACTCACCGACGCCCGCAATTCACCGGCCAATTGCTCCAGCCGCTCGATCTCCTGACTATTGGACTCCACTGCCGCATGGTTTTCCTCGGACATCTGTGCGATTTTCTCGACGTTACGCGCGATCTCCGTGCTGGCCAGACTTTGCTCGGCTACCGACGATGCGATGTCGCTGACGCCGTGACTGGACTGCGTGACCGCGGCACTCGCCTCGTTCAGCACCGTCGACACACGTTCGATATGCTCCTGCGTAGATTGCAGCGAACGCAGACCGGCCTGCACCGTGCCTTCTACGTGACCGGATTTCTGGTTCAGCGAATTGGTCACCTGATCGATCTCGTTGGCCGACTGCGCCGACTTCTCCGCCAGCTTACGCACCTCGTCCGCCACCACCGCGAAGCCGCGCCCCTGCTCGCCGGCGCGCGCCGCCTCGATCGCCGCATTCAGCGCCAGCAAATTTGTCTGTTCGGCAATGTCCTTCACCTGCTGGGTCATGCCTGCAATCGCGCGCGTGCTATCGACGAACTCCTTGACCGAATCGGCAATCAGGTTGACCGACTCCTGCACGTTGCGTATCTCGCCTATCATTTCATCGACATTCTGGTTGCCCTGCCGGGTCTGCACCAGGCTCTGCTCCGACAGCTTGCGCACGTCATCGGTATTCGCCGCGACCGAGTTGATGCTGACGGTAATCTGCTCGACCGCCGCCGCAGTCGCGGCAGCCGCCTCGCTCTGCGCCTGCGAACCCTCTGCGATCTGCCGGGAAGCGCTCGCCAGCCCCAATGCAGCATCGCCGACCTGGTCGGCTTGGCTCTTCACGTTCGCGATCATGTCGCGCAACGCCGCCTGCATCTGATAGGCATTGGCCAGCAGACTGCCCGCAACCGGGTGCTGGGCCGGCTGCCTCGAGAAATCGCCGGCAGCCATCGCATTGACGACCTCAGCTACGTCGTGCGGCTCGCCACCCAATTGCTGCATCACATTGCGGATGACCCCCATGCCGATAAACACGACTATGACCAGCACCACGCCCCCCGACACCAGCAACGTAATCGTGATCGACTTGCTGGTCGCATCGAACTCATCTTGCGCTTCCAGCGATTCCTTATCCAGCGAATCCTTGATCTTGTTCAGGGCATCGGCAAGTTTCGCGACCTGCACATCGAGCTTGTCGTCTACAGCGGAAATCGCCGCTGCATCAGCCTGACCTGCACGCAACATAGGCAGCAGACTCTTTTCATAGTTATCGACGAACTCGTCGTATGCCTGATGCGCAACCCTGGCAAGGGCTCGCTCTTCGTCGGTGTCGACCAGCGCCTCGACCTCCGCAATCTCCGCGCCAGCCTTGGCCTTCTCTGCAGCCCAGCCCTTGGCACTCTCGTCCAGATTACGATTGATGACAGTGTCGGCGACGATCTGATACATCTCTGCGCCGACGAATGAGGCAGCAGTAATCTTCTCGCCCGCGACCGCACGTTCGTGGGCCTCGTGCTCCAGTCTGCCCAGTTCGCCCTGCCCATACCAGGACAATACGACCAATCCCAGCATGCTGAGTGCAAACAATGCAATCAACGTAAATATTTTCTTTTTCATTGTTGTTCCCATCCCCGTTTCGAAATATTCATCAATTCAAATCTGCGGTCTCATCGCATGCAGACGCAGAAAAACGCTAGACCTTGAATCGCCCCACCGTCTGGCTCAAATTCTCGGAGAGTTGCTCCATCGCCTTTACTTCCTCGACGGTGCGCCGGACCACCTCATTGCTGCGGCTCGCCATCGCCGCGATCGCATCGACGTTGTGAGCGATCTCCTGAGTAGCATCCCGCTGCCGGTTGATCGACACGGAGATTTCTTCCAACCCCTGATTCACGCTGCCGACCGAGGAATTCGCCTCGACCAGCACCCCGGTCACCTCGCGAACATGCGCCTGGCTGCTCTGCAGCGCGCTCATGCCGCGCTGCATCGCCTTCTCAACCTGGCCGGACTGCATACCGAGCGACTGGGTCACCTCGTCGATCTCGTTGGCCGACTGCGCCGATTTCTCCGCCAGCTTGCGCACTTCGTCCGCCACCACCGCGAAGCCGCGCCCCTGCTCGCCGGCGCGCGCCGCCTCGATTGCGGCATTCAGCGCCAGCAGATTGGTCTGCTCGGCGATGTCCTTCACCTGCTGGGTCATGCTGGTAATGCTCTGGGTGCTGCTGACGAATTCGTTCACCGAGGTAGCAATCTGCGTCACTGCGCTCTCGACGCGCTCCAGTTCCTGCACCATTTCCTGCAGGCTCTCCTGGCCGCGATTAGCGCGCTCCAGACTTTCGGACGACAGCCGGGCCACGCGCTCGGCCCCTTCGGCAACCTGACTGATGCTGGAACTGACCTGCTCGACCGCAGCGGATGCGGAAACCGCCGCATCGTTCTGCTGTTGCGCGCTGCGCGCCAGCTGCTCGGCATCCCCAGCCAGCGAATGGGCCGCATCCGCCACCCGCGAGGCATGCCCCTCGACCTGGGCGACAATCACCTGAAAGCCGGCGGTCAGGTCGTTGAACGCCTTGGCCGTCATCCCGATCTCATCCTGATTATGCACCACGGCGCGCTTGCCCAGATCGCCGTCGGCCTGCATGGTCTGCATCACCTTCTGCAGTTCGCGCGTCGGCCGTATCACCAGATCGATCAGCCAGCCTATCCCGAACCACAGGAACACCTGCACGCCCAGCTGCACGCCCCACAACACGAGATTGGCCTTGCTCATCACCGCGTATTCGTCGGTGAGATCCACCGTGATGCTGGCCGCACCGTTTACCGCACCTTCCGGCACGGTATGGCACATCAGGCAATTGGTGCCGCGAAATTCCTGTTTGGCAATGAACGGCACCACCACCCGTAGCGCGCGCACCCCGTTCTGATTGACCAACGCGGTCTGTTGCTTGCCCGAGGACAAAACTTGACGATCCAGTTCATCCACCGGTTGCTCAGAAGACATGCCCGGCCCATACTGATCCTGCACCGGCTTGCCGCGGATCACGCGCAACTCCAGCATCCGGTCCGACGCACCCATCTTCTTGACGTACAGCGCACGCTGCTCAGTATCGCTGATCAGGCCGTTGAGCATCAGCATGTTCAGGCCGTTCAGCACGCCGTCTGCGGCGACCACGGCCTTTTGCCGCGACTCTTCGAGCACATAATGCTCGAATGTCTCAAGCGCGGAGCGTTGCGCAACCACCATGATCCCCAGCAGCAGCAGCTGGATAGGCACCTGCAACTTGTTCTTCAGCGAAAGCTTGCTCCACCAGTAGTTCATCCTTACCCCCGAAACATACAACGTTGAGTTATATCGCTGAGCTTACTTTAACGGCTACGGCAACTTGTTCTTGTTGCGAACAAGCGAACAAACGCATGCCAATTCACGGAATCGGGGCCTTTCATGGCACGACTGGCGCGACCGGTACCCCCGACTGTGCGCCCGCACCGTTCTTGAGCGCACTCTCCAACCGTTCGCCCCCCCCGTCATCAACGGTGCCGCCGTCATGCTGCGCGGCCTCTTCAGCCTTCTTGTTCATCACGATCAGACTGATGCGGCGATTCATCGGATTCAGCGGCTCTTCCTTGACGAACAAAACGGCGGAAGACAGACCCACCACCCGCACGATTTTCTCCGCATCCATGCCCCCCAGAATCAACTCGCGGCGCGAGGCATTCGCGCGATCGGCGGACAACTCCCAGTTGCTGTAGCCCTTGTTGCCGCCGCCATAAAGCGCGGCGTCGGTATGTCCGGACAGACTCACCTTGTTGGGCACCTCGTTCAGCATCCGCCCGATTTCGTGCAATATTTCTTTGGTGTAGGGTTCGAGTTGCGCGCTGCCCAACTGGAACATCGGGCGATTCTTTTCGTCGACGATCTGGATGCGCAAGCCTTCGGTGGTCATATCCAGCAGGATTTGATTCTTGAACTTCTTCAGGCTCGGATTGTTCTCGATCGCTTTCTCGATATTCTGCTTCAACTGCTTGAGTTTCTCGACTTCCTTGATGCGCTCGATGCGTGCGATCTCCTTCTGCACATCTTCAAGCTTGGCAACCTGCTGCGGCTCCGCCAGCGACACCTGCCCCGCACTCTTGGTAATATTGTCGCCGCCGCCCTTGATGATGCTGGTCGCATCGCCCGCCCCCTCCCCCCCCAATAGCGCCACCTTGAGCGGCGTCTTGAAGTATTCGGAAATACCCTGCAAATCGCCCTTTGCCGTCGAGCCCAGCAGCCACATCAGCAGAAAGAACGCCATCATCGCTGTAACGAAGTCGGCATAGGCAATCTTCCATGCCCCGCCATGCGCCATACCCGCAACTTTCTTGATGCGTTTGACGACAATAGGCTTCTTGTTTTTGTCCTGACTCATGCTCTAGGCATCACAAAAAAACGGCGATGGACTCATCGCACGACGCCGTTTTCAAAAGCGTAGAAAAGTGATATGACAACAACGACAAACCGGGAACAGATGACACGCAATCTCCCTTAGCGCTTCTGTTTGACATGCTCTTCCAGCTCGAGGAAACCCGGCCGATCCCTGGAAACCAGCACCTTGCGACCAAACTCCACCGCCATCGCCGGCGCATAACCGTTCAGGTTGGCCAGCAGCGTCACCTTGATCACATTGAATATTCGCGTACTCTCGTCGGCCTTCTGCTCCAGCGTCGTTCCCAGCGGACCGACGAAACCGTAAGCCAGCAAAATACCGAGGAAGGTGCCCACCAGCGCATGGGCGATCAGGATACCCAATTCGGCTGGCGGAATGCCGACCGACTCCATCGTGTGCACCACGCCCATCACCGCAGCGACGATACCGAATGCCGGCATCGCATCGCCCAATTTGGCGACGATATGCGAAGGCGCGAGCGCCTCATGGTGGTGGGTCTCGATCTCCACATCCATCAAGTTCTCGATTTCCATCGCATTGAGATTGCCGCTGACCATGACGCGCAGGTAATCGGTCATGAATTCGACGACATGATGATCGGAAGCGATCGTGGGATATTTGGAAAATATCTGGCTCTCGTGCGGATTCTCGACATCCCCCTCAATGGACATCAAACCTTCCTTGCGCACCTTGTTGAGCAGCTCGTACAACAGCGCCAGCAACTCCATGTAGACGCCTTTGTTGTACTTCGCCCCCTGAAACACCTTGGGCAAGGCCGACAGCGTGGACTTGATCGACTCCATGGTATTGCCGACCAGGAACGCGCCGACAGCCGCGCCGCCAATCATCAGCAACTCGACGGGCTGAAACAACGCCCCCATATGTCCGCCGGCCAGCGCAAAACCGCCGAACACCGATCCAGCAACTACCAAATATCCAATTATGACCAACATAACTGCGCCCCCTGTTTGCCTGCAACTTCACAGCAATACCGACGTATCACTTGGCGCATTCTAAAACAAATCAGCACCAACGGGGGTTACACGAGGGGTTCAGACGGACTGCGCGACAACCTCCAGAGCAGCCTGTCTGGCAGCCCTGGTTTTGCCGGCGCGAGCCGGCGGGTGACAGATGCCGCACACATAGTTCTCGCACAGCTCGTTGATGTGCGTGACGAAATAACCGCCGCACTCCTTGCAGGGCGAGAGTTGCATCATCCCGGCCTTGAAGAAACGGATCAGGAACCACGCGCGGGTGATGCTGAGAATAGGCTCCGACTCCTCGATGCCCTGCATCTGGTCGAGATAGAGGCGATAGGCGGAGATCAGCGCCTGCACACCCTCGACGCCCGCATGCATGACGAGGAAACGGTAGATATCCATGAAAAGGGAGGCATGGATATTGGGCTGCCAGCTCATGAACCAGTCGGTCGAGTAAGGCAGCATTCCCTTGGACGGAGACTCGCCCTTGACCTCCTTGTAGAGCCTCAACAGGCGTTCGCGACTCAGGGAAGTCTCCTCCTGCAACAGCTGGAGACGCGCCCCGAGCTCGATCAGATCGATCGCAACCTGAACCTGTCTGGCCTCGCCCGCTACTGTTTTGACAGCCGGCTCACCCGCCTTGCTACGCGAGTTCTTCAACGGGTTGCCCCGACATCAGGATTGCGGCATGCGCACGGGACATCATGCGATCCTTGCTGTAATCGCTTACCATATTGAGCAGCAGCGTCTCGTCGAAACGGAAGCGGAACAGCAACATGTTGGATGCCGCCATCTTCACCACCTGCGCGGGCGACAGGCCGGCAACCACATCCACCAGATCCTGACTGAGACCCAGACGGAAAATCGCAGCAGCCTTGTCCTCCTTGATCATCTGCTGCGCCAACATCAGATAAGTCAGATTGAGTTCACGAATGCCTTCTTGCAATTGCGTGCTGTTCATATAGCCCCCCCTTTAAATCCTCGCAGGCGGAAAATCCGCCAATCGCACCACTCGCCGGAGACACACTCGTTGCGAGCGCGCACTGCCGATTTATGACGTCTCGATTATTGCGGATGGGGACCTTGCAGATAATTGGACTACGGCCGATTCTTATGTAGGGGCAAGAGGCGCTCCATGTAGGCTCTTTTCCTACATGGAGCGTTATTGAGTTTTGGACAGGACAACAAACTTGCAAGCGATCATTTGCCAGCGACCACCCGATTACGCCCAGCCTCCTTTGCCGCATACAGACAGGTATCAGCACGAGCAAGCAGAGTGTCTACCGAGCTCATGTCCGGACGCAGCTCCGCAACACCGACGCTGACAGTCAGCGAGATAATCGCCCCCCGACTCTGATAGCTCAGTTCGGACACCTTCTGGCGCAAACGCTCCGCGCACTGCGCAGCAGCCTTGAGATCGGTATCCGGACAAATCACCACGAACTCCTCACCGCCGTAACGACACACCAAATCCTGGGTGCGAGCAGAGTGGCGCAGCGCAAGAGCCACGCTCTTCAACACCTCGTCGCCCGCCTGATGCCCCAGCTTATCGTTGATCGACTTGAAGTGATCGATATCGACCATCATGCACGACAGCATGCGATCGCCCCGCTTGGCCAACGCCCACTCCTGCTCGATGCGCTCCACCGCAGAACGGCGATTCGGCAGCTCGGTCAGCGCATCGGTCAGCGCCAGACGCTGCAGGCGCTCGTTCGATGCCGCCAGATCCCGAGAGAAACGCAGCAACTGCTCACGGTCGTAGGCCAACTCCTCCTGCAACTGCACCACCCGCTGGGCTGCGCGCAGCCGCGCGAAGAACACCCGCTGCGAAACCGGCTTGACCAGATAATCATCAGCCCCCGCCTCGAATGCCTCCACCAGACTATCGGCTGTCTCCTTCGCGGTCAGGATGAACACATACACATCGCGACGCGCCAAACTCTCGCGCAGCTTGCGACACAACGTCACACCATCCATCACCGGCAGACTCCAGCCGGTAATCACCAATTGCGGATGTTGCACCTCGACCACCTGCATCGCCTCGACGCCGTTGCGCGCCGTCATCACCTCATGTCCGGCAGCCTTGAGCATTGCCTCCAGCAATACCAGCATCGCGCGATCATCCTCGACCACCAGCACGCGCATCTTGTAATGGTCGCGACCAACATCGACCCACTGCGGCACATCGACAGCGACATCCGGCACATCGGGCTGACTGAACATTTCCGAGAACGGCGGGATATGCACCATCTTCATGTTCAGCAACTCCAGCCACTCCAGCCAGTCTTGAATACAGGCATCACCTATCTCGACCAACTGGTCGCCTTCCACCGCAACCCTGGCAGCCGACAGCCGCAATTTCGCCACCAGCCTGCCGCGCTCATCCGGCTTGGACAGACAGGCGTCCGCAAGCAAAGAAGCCACGTACAGTAGATGCAGCAAACGCCATTCGCGCGACCCCTCCACCAGCTTGCTGTGCTCGGGCGTCAGATAATCGTGCGCCAGCATCTGAAACACCTTGGGGAAATTCATGTCGGCGAGAATCGCCTCGCTCAATTCGGCTTCGTCGCAACCGAGCACATCCTGCTCCTGCCGCTGCAACTCGCCCATCGGCACCCCCTGCATCCGCGCCATCAGCTTGCCGTACTCGTCCGGATAGGCCGTGGCGAGCGCCAAGCGTCCGATGTTGCCGAGCAGACCCAGCACGAATATTTCCTCGGGAACCGCCAGCCTCGCCCGCGCCACCAGATGTTTCGCCGCGATGCCGGTCAGCAATGAACGGGCCCAGAAATACTGGTAATCGAACGACTTGCAAGGACCGTTCCGGTAATCCACGATCAGCGCGATGCCCAGCACCAACTGGCGCAACGCGCGCGCGCCGAGCACCGTCACCGCATCGGAGAGGGTCGCGACCGGACGGGAAGGATTGGACAACAGGACATTTGCAGCCTTGATGACACGCGCGCTCAGCGCCGGGTCGGCACCGACCATCCGTGCGATCTCGTGATTCGAGACATCCTCACGCTGCGTCAGATTGATCACCTCCAGCGCCACGCCCTTCGGCGTAGGCAGACGATCGGCGATCTTCAATCGCACCAATATCGAGCTTTCAACGTCATCCATCACAAGCCCCCCCTGTTTTCGGGCAGTCTACCGCAACAGCGCACGATTTCCCAGCCGCCGACATAGTCCGGCTCACAGACAACAAAAGCGATCAGCCGGATGAGAGCAAGCCTCTTACGCGCTTCCGAGCATTGACTCCAGAAAGCAAAAAGGCCACCGCAATGGGTGACCTGAATGCTTGAATCTCTTGGTGGTCGGGGCACTATAGAACACCCGCGAAAATAAAGGCTTTGGGGCGGGCTGCCATCGCCATTACCCACATCGTTACCCACACAATGCGCCACCACAGAAGTTGATTATACAACATGCCACATCTCGTCTTTCTAGTGATTTCCTTGGGTACGTAGGGATAAGCAGGGATAACGAATATGTTGACGGTGGATATGGCTACAAGCTAGTCTTATCCCGTCAAGCAAGTGGCGCTGGGTGGTCGTGGGGTGGAAGCCCACGATTCGGGATAAGGTGGGTAATCCAGCGAGCGGAGCGCGCGATCAGGCGATAGCGTGAGACTAGGACCACAAGCTGTGCGGAGTAACGAACCGCGCTTCATGATGCAATACAAAAAAGCTGGTAACGCTACTGGGCAGAATGTGAGACCCCACCCCCAGGCTACCAGCTAGCAATCTTATCGTTCCAGTCCTCATTACCTGTCTCGCCCAACATTGGCATGTCTGCCAAGAGACAGGGTAATTCCATGGACACTCTAGACCTCGTGCTGCGCCAGTCTGGCGGCGCAATCCTCGTCCCGCTCAAAACAACTGCAACGATCCTTGGCCTCGCACCGCAGACCGTAAGAAATCGGATGTGGATGGGCACCTTTTCTATAGCTCCGGTTCACCGAGGTAAATCGGTGTTTTTCCGAGCAGGCGATATTGCCGCAGAGATCGACCGGGATAACGCCGGGGACAAAAAATGACCGGCGGCAAAATCGAGATCGACCGCGAGGGAGAGGTTGATTTTGCAAAGCCATTGCCACGGGCTTTGCTGCGCGATTCACGTTTGAGCTTTGGCGCTCGGGGTCTATTTGCCTTCCTGTGGGACCTTCCGCGCGGATGGATCATTCGCCTGGTCCATTTGATCAGCATGGCCCCTGAGGGGCGTGACGCCCTGCGTTCACGCCTCCACGAGTTGGAGGCGGTTGGAGCCCTTCGGATAGAGCCCATCCGCATCGAGGGCGGCAAGGTTGCCGGGAAACGCTGGGTGCTTGTTTCGGCTGATAGATGGGCCATTGAGCATCCGCTGAGCCAAGAAAATTCAAGCGATTACACCGAAGAACGGATTTTCCGATCTTCGGTTAATCCCATCATCGGGAATTCTGCCTCTAAGGTTCTGCAAGGTTCTAAGGTTCTGCAAGAAGAAGCAGCAGCACCACGCGCGCATGCGCGTGGCACTGATTCTGCTGCTGCATCAAAAGGATCAAACACTAAGCGACAACACCCCGATAGGAGCCGCTTGGGAATTGAGTGCTGGTACCCATCAGAGGATCAGGAGGCAGACGCAATTGTTGCGGCCCACGATTCCGATGCCATCACTGCCGCAGTCGCCACTATCAGGCAGCAGCTCAACGGCGCTGGCAAGAGAACCTCACCTGTCCCGGCGTTCGTCCTGGCGGAACTCGAGCGACAGCAGCGCGAACGCGATGCTGCTGTGCGTCGCGCTCAAGAGGACGCCGAATTGCGCGTTCGTGCAATAAGCGAAATCGACCCAGCGGCTCAAGCCAAGGGTCAGCAGCTTTTACCCGCCACTCTCCGAGCAAGGCTCCCCAAGACCACCACCACCAAGGAGGCTGCTGCATGACAAAAATCAACGAAAAAATTTCAACCCTGAAAGCGAAGCTTCAGGCCTTGGAGGCAGAGCAGAAGGCACAAGAACGTGCGACACGCCAGGCGGAACGACAGAGGACGCGCAAAGCAGAGAACCAACGGAAGTTTGAGCTCGGAGGTTTGACCAAACTGGCCGGCCTGTTCGACTGCGATAAAGGCGCGTTGCTTGGAGGCTTCTTAGCTCTTCAGCGACTCATGGCCGACGTAGAGCAATTTTCAGAATTCAAACGTGCTGGCGATGCCCTGCTGGCGGAAAAAGAGCAACAACGAAAGAGCAACAAGCAAGACGACAACTATTTGCAGTAATCAACATTACGGAGGTGGTGATGGCTCAGTTATCGCAAGGCGAAATTTCCCAGGCAGAACTGGATGCAGCTCTTAAGCAAATCGAGGCAGAGCAAGAGGCGTGGGCGGAGCAGGCACAAAGTCAACAGCGGGAAAAGGCAGCAGCAATGAAAGCGGCGACAGAGAAAAAACTGCGCACCGTCATTTTGATCGGACAGTATCTCGAAAACTCACCGACTCCGAATACGGCCTATACCCTGCGAAATCAGGTGGTGTCTCCCTGCTTTTTTAAAGCAGGCGCGATTCCTCGTTTCCATTCTGGAAACGACACGCGGTCAGGGGCTAGCCCCCGACACCCCATGAACGACGGGACAGGGTATGAGCGGAAATAGCTCACATTTCAAATTGAAGCGTGGCGGGGTCGGCAGAGCACGTAAGCATGCCGCTTACGTGATCGGCGTCGAGAAGTATTCCTCGCGTGAGGACGTTGCCCATATCTGCATGGGGAACATGCCGACATGGGCAACGACTGATCCCCTTGCATTTTGGGAAGCTGCTGACACCCATGAGCGTTCAAACGGTCGAACTTACTACGAGTTCGAGTGCGCGATCCCGCGAGAGCTTACTTTCGAAGAAGCGAAAGAACTTGTAGACGGTTGGCTTGCTCAGGAAATCGGCGATAAGCATCCATATCTGTCTTCAATTCATATCAAGACTGCGGCGGATGGTCTTCCCAATATCCATTGCCACTCTATGTTTAGCGACCGCCTCATGGATGGTGTCGATAGGCCGAGCGAGCAGTTCTTCAAGCGTCCGCCCAGCCGTTATCGAAACAAAAAGACAGGCGAACTGTGCGAACCCGACTCCACCAAAGGCGGAGGGGGTAAAGATCGAAAATGGAACGACAAGCATATCGTCGAGGAGCTGCGAGAAAGATGGGAGGTCTACGCTAACCAGTTTCTGGTTGAGCACGGACACCAGCCACGCTTAGACCTCCGTTCAAATGCGGCGAAAGGATTGGGCGAACCCGAGCCCAAGATTGGCCCAGAAAAACGCAAGGGAGATCGTTGGCGCGACCAGAATAACGCAAAGGTCAAAACCATCCGTCAGCAGCGGCGCAGAGTTCGTGTTCTTCGCGAGGATATTGAAAGCGTGAAGCAAGAGATTCGAACTGCCCGCCGTGAACGCGCCGGCCGTAACGCCAACTCCTGCCGGAACGAATCCGGCCAAGTTGGCAGGCTGTCCCGGTCTCCTGTTGCTGCCATGAAAGCTGAGACTAGACGCGGGCGCACGCTCTACCGCTGGGCTCATGGCGCAGCGGCAGGCCTCCCCGCCATTGTGGATCGTGGCGATCAATTGAGCCTGGTCGGGAAGGCTTCCCACCCCAAGGCGCGCGCCCTGATCGAGCTTGCAAAGGCCAAGGGTTGGGCGAGCCTGGTACTGACTGGTTCGGATGAGTTCAAACGGCTTGCGGTTCGCGAAGCGCTGCGCGCAGGCGTTCGCATCGCCAACCCCGAGCTAGCAAGCATTGTTGAAGAGGAGAAAAAAGCTATGGAGCAACAGACCAACCAGCAAACCAGGGACGAACTGGCGCGGCAGTGGCTGATGACTGAGGCTCCTGTCACTGCCATCGAGGCATCGAAACTCAGGAGTGCCCCTGAGCGGATGCGGCAACTCTTTGAGGCACACCCTGACGCGCGCCGCTTTGAGCTGATTCACCAGCAAAAAGCCGCTGGTGTCCCTGAGCCCTTGCTGGGCTTCCACATCGACCATGATGCCAAGCCCCAAAACTTAGCTGGCATCGTCCGGCACGTCGGCACACATGTCTGGGTTGAACCACATGACCGGACAGGCCACGTCGTTCCACTTGCCAAATCCCTGCCGGTTCGGCCTGGTCAACGTGTCGTTGTCCAGCCGAGCGGGGAAATTACCCTCCCTGATCGGGAGAACACACCACGTCCTTAGGAGAGACAAGCCATGTTTGATTTCAACGAAAACCTGATCGAGCCAGAGTTCTATCCCGCCGAACTCGAAACTGCCATCTTCGAAACGTACTCAACTACTGGAGTTGAATACCTGCTGCCGCGATTGCATCAAGTTCTTCTTCGCGCAGTCAGGTACGAGAATTTTCTGAATCGCGAACGCCCGGAAGTCCTCGGTGACTGGATGAGCTTCTGGCCGACACATCGCCGCGACCTTTTCGAATTGCGCCAACGCCTCCGCCAAGACAGCAACCAGCCCCTTTCCTGGTTGGTTAGTTTTGTGGTGGATCACCATCTCCATTTGAGCCAGGTCGCAATTACCCAGCAACACATGCTCGCGCTCTGGAAAGGCTACGCCACCAATAACACATGGGCTTTCTTTTACGAAAAGGCGTTCCAGAGGTGGATTGTCTGTTGGCTGCACGATGCTCTGGCCGATCCTAGTCTCGATGGGAAAAAGGGCGGCGGGGATGATGGCTCAGGTGGCTCGGGCGACGGTGATGGCGACTTAACTACGGAGCCAGGCACGAAGCCCAAACCCGCATCGGCTGACGCCGGGCTGGAATACTGACGGCGGGGAAAATCATGACGGCATTTTCAAGTACGTCGTTTTTCGCCGCGCTCCTTTTGCTTTCCGCGCCAGCAGCAGGCGGAGCAATGGAGCGCTTCTCTGTGCTCAATTCGGCCTGCCAAACGGCGAGCAACGCCGTGTGGCAGGCCTGGATGCCGAGCATCCGGCAGGCAGTCAATAGCGGCGATAGCGCCACGGCTGGCCGTCTTACCTGCCAAGCAGGCAGGCTGGCTTCGCAGGCCTGTGAAACTGCAATGAGCTCAGCCTCAGGCCTGCCGCCTGCACCACCTCAGCAAGCCGAGCTGGCGCGTGCGCAGGCCAGGGCCGCCATGCTTGCCCACGGAATGACGCCCTGTAATTAACCGGAGGATAGACATGAATCCCAATGCGGCTCCATTTACCCCAGACAACAGTGACGCGGCCATTGAAATGCTGCGTGAAATCTTCGGGACAGCAATCACGCACATCGTCGGCGGAAGCACGGCAGGGGCCGAAAACGCAACGGCCAACATGCTGGGTGCCGCGTTCGGATTCTTCAACGGCGGTGTCCTGTTCTTCGGCTCCATCATCCTGGCCTGGGTCACCATTTTCGGATTGACCAACACGGCCAACGACGGCCAGGTGCTGGGCAAGAAATGGTCCACCTTCTACACCCCCTTGCGCACGTTCACCGCCTCGGCTTTCCTGATTCCCAGTACCAGCGGTTACTCAATGGTGCAACTCGTTATCCTGCTGATCGTGACTTGGTCCATTGGATTCGCGTCGAACATGTGGTCGCGGGTAGTCGATTACGTCGTGGACACCACCACGGTTGAGCAAGTGATGCGGTCCGTCGTGGACGACAAACAGTTTGACCGCATCGCGCTCAACGCCTTCCAGTCTCAGGTCTGCGCCTACGGCGTCACGCAAGGTATCAACCAGACGATGGGGCCAGGTACGGTCAACCTTCAGCTTCACTCCTGGCACCAGCGAATCAACACCGGTTCGACGACGGCGACTTACAAGACCTTTTTGGATTTCCGTGACCCCAAGTGGCCCGGCAGCGAGGAAATATGTGGCACGGTTATTTTGACCACCACCTTTACCAAGCCGGACACCAACAGAGCAACGGTTAATGGGGCTACGGCCACACTCCAGGACGAGATTGCCAACGTCCAGGGGGCTATCGGCAACATTCGCTACAAAGCCGCAATGGACGTGTTCGCCAAGATGACACCTCAGGTCATGGAGCTGGTCCGTGTTGCCGACGCGACCGGCGAAAAGTTCTCCGCCAGCCGGATTCAGGTCATCATCGATGATGCGCGTGAGGCGATGCTGAAGGATATTCGCGACGAGGTATCGAAGCGGGTGGGCTCGGCCAACAGCGGCGTCAAGGCCAAGCTCAAAGAGGGCGGGTGGGTCATGGCGGGAGCGCTGCACCGCGAGCTGGTGGCGGTCAAGGACGGCATCCAGAAGGCCATGACGACCCGGCATCAATATGTTCCTGGCACCTATACGGTCGACCACATCCTGGGCGGTGGCGGCCAAGTGTCCAGCGCGGTGCAGCTCGTCATGACGAGATACACCGCGCTGGCCGGACTGGTCCTGCTCAAGCTTGACCAAGGCCCCGATGTCCAGACACGTAAACCAACGGATATGCCGCACCTTCGGACGGGCCTCGGTCCCGAGGACTTTGCGGACGGGGGCACTACCGTTAAAACCCAAGTAGAGGCTTGGTTTAACGGTCTAGCCAACTCGGCCATGTCTGGCATGGTCTTCTATCTTGGCGAAGACGGCACCGATCCGGTGATGCAGGTAAAAAACCTAGGCGATTGGATGGCCGCCTTTGGCGAAACCGTGCTCCTGACCAAAGCGGTGGTGACGGCAACGGTGGATGGCCTGTTCGAAGGTTCCAAGGCGGCGGCAGGCCAATCCGTATTGGGTACGAACCTGGCTGGTCTGCTGTCGGTGGGGCCAGGCGTGTTGAAATTCGTGCTGACGACAATTCAGGAATTGTGGGCGGTGGTGGAGCCGGGCGTGTTGGCAATTCTGTACGGCGGCTACTTCCTGGGCATGTGGATTCCCATGATCCCGTTCTATGTGTTTGCTCTGGGCGTGATTGGATGGATGGTCCAAGTGGTGGAGGCTTTGGCGGCCGGATCACTCTGGACGGTGATGCATTTGACGCCGGAAGGTGATGACTCCTTTATCGGTTCCCAGAAGCAAGGCTATCTCCTTCTCATGTCGCTGTTCGCCAGGCCCGCACTGATGGTGCTGGGTCTGGTGGCGAGCATGGCGATCCTGATTCCGGCAGTGCATTTTGTAAATGCCAGCTTTATGACGGCCTTCCGCATCATCCAGGCCGACTCCGTTACAGGGCTGCTGTCCGTCGGCGGTTTCATGCTCATCTATGGGGTGATCATCCTCGGAGTATTCATGCTGGTCTTCTCGCTGCCGCAAACCCTGCCTGATCGCATCTTGCGCTGGATCGGCGCAGGCATCGGCGACCTCGGCGAGCAAAACACAATGAGCAGGATTGAAAGCGGGGCCAGCGGCCAGGCAAAGGCGGCGGCAGTGGCCGGAGCTGCGGGCATGGCGCGCCGCGCTCAAGTCAGGAAAGAGCAGGAGCGGGACGCACGGAGGTCCGATGCGGGAGGGCGTGACGAGGCGGACGCAGTGCGCCCGGAGGGGCATACGAAATGAAGCGGTTTGCGGTGGTCGTCATGAGAATGTCTCGGTTTGAAAATATTTGACGGAATTTTCATAACCTTGAAAATCATTGACGGAATTTCTCTGCATATCTCTTTCGCTGACGCTGGCAGCCCGGCTTTGCCGGTCGGGCTTTCATCGCTGTATTGCGCAATACAGCAGACCGAGCCCAAGGTCTCGGCCCTTCGGGTATCAATCCCTGCCGCTTGCACGCTGCGCGTGCCGGAGGCTGCAAGTTACCCACACCTCTCCGCAAAACGCCCTGGCGTGGTGTGCGCCGGTTTTGCTGCGGGCATGGATAACTTGCAGCCCCCGAAGAAGCAATCGCCGTCACGCCTGCGGCGACACGGCTCACGAAGCAAAGGCGGGTTGTCATCGCCACGGCTGCGCCGTCGCGATGGCTCCTTTGATAAAAGCGTGGCGCTGCACGCAGCGCCGATTTGCCGGAAGGATTGGAAGCCGTTCGTTGTGCTCGCCCTTTCGTTTGCGAACATCGGTTCGGAGCCACCCTTGCGCCGACATGCCGGGCAGCCGGGGAAAAGCGCACAAGTCACGCCAAACCGCCTGCGGCGGGCGCAAGCGACCGTGGCAGTGCTCGCCTTCGGCTCCGCGCTGGCCGCACCACTCGCTTGCTTTTGTCATGCCTTGTGCCCCCGTCTAAACGCCCGTCAGATCGTCGCGGACAGGGTGAGGCGGCTCCGAACCGATGTAAACCACAAACGAAAGGGCAAATCATGAGCACAACAAACAACCAATCCATCCGGCAAATCAACACCGCCGCCCTTCGCGGCACCCGCGAGGCCCACCAACCCGATGCACTTAAACCCACCACCAGCGAGGTTTATCAACGAGCAGGAGGGGGAAATCTATTCACCGTCGAAGATGCGATGTCGGACAGGTTCAGCGTTGGCGCGACACCGAGAAGCCAGGCATACCGCAAAGGCTTTGAGGCGAAGCTCAGGCGTTTGCTGGAAGGTACTTTCCTTCCAGGAGATGTATATCAGCCAGGCACGCCGGAGGCGGATGCTTACTGGGCAGGCTGCGATCATGCTGCGGAATATGTGGAGTGCCGTACAAACCGGATGGCCGGTGCCAAAATTTACGACTGAGCAAGTAAACCAGAGAGAAGGGGAAAACAAATGATCACGACACAGAAAAGCAATGGCTCCAAGGTTATGGATCTGCTGAAAGTATTGGTTGGGTTGCTTATATGGACAGGATTGATCGTCGCTGCGGCGTTCTGGATCAGTCCTGTCCTGGGGTCTATCACTGCGCTATTCGCGGCCTTCGTGTGGACGTTCTTTATTGCGCCACGCCTGGCCGGGCAAATGGTAGCGGCACTGATTATCTATTTCCGCGAGAAGAGGCAAGGCAACTAAATACTGGAATATACTTCCGGCGCAAATATTGGGTTGCGACTTGAGTCACCCAGCCCCCGTCAATTCTGACCAACAACCTGGAGGGATAAATGGCTTACCAACGTGTTCAGTTTTCACTCTCGGAAAATCGACCCCGATTCGGGAAGATTGCTGGCGGGGTGGTAGTAGTTGCGTTTGTGGCCGGATGGATGTTGTCGGGAAATATTGGGGCTGGTGTCGTATGGGCCGTGGCGGGATTGGTTGTGGGTAGCATCGTGTGGTTCATTAAGAGCAACAGTGCGTTGTACGAGGCTGCTAAGGCGGACTTGGAAAAGCGTGGTCACAACGCTGATTACCAAGTTGGACAGGCCTTAATCGACTCCAAGTCGAAGGTGATTGCGTTTGTTGACCTTGGGGCAAAAACGTACGACTTCTACAGCCTTTACGACATCTTGGGCTATGAGCACCAGTGGATTGATAAGATCGACGGCTCCACGAATGTTTGGGGAGATAAAATTCGGGCTAACACAAGACAGGCAAGCAATCAGCTTGTGTTCAAGACTAATAATCCTGCGAAGCCGTTATACAAAGTTCCGCTCATCAATCATCGAGCCGGGGAGGAGTGGATGGCAAGGCTGGGTGCGATCATTAACGGTTAGTGATAGGGAACGGTTAAAAAGAAAACGATGGCCCTGATGGTTCTAAACGGGGGCGTCTCTTTCTGCACAGCATGACTCGTTGCATGAGGGGCAATAGCAAATCTTGATGCACCCACCTGAACCTTTTGGAGCCGGAGCAGGGTGGCAATTACCAATTGCCGTGTATACCTGACCGCAACTCGGGCAAGTGACATTGCCATCATCATCTATTTCGCATTCTTGCATTGATTAGCTCCCCTCTCTGTGATTAAAACGATAGCGATATATCCATCTTCATTTTTTAGGGTAAATCAGCTTCCTGGAATCTCCAAAAACAACTTGTTTAAGATGATGGAATTTATCCCAACGCGTTAAGGCTCCGTCATTTTGAATAACCCACTTGGCATAGGCTTTGAATTGGTTGGGTTTCAATTGCCCACACCTTCCATCTCGATTGAAGCGGTAATCACCAACACTAAAAAACAACTCTGTGCGACGCATCGATCTTGGTGGGAATGAAACATGAATCCCATGATCTTGAAGCTTCCGAAGCTGCTTAAAAAGGTTATAAAGCTCCCAGTCAATCACATAGTGGGTTGTGCTGACTCCAGCGACAAGTGGGTAATGTCCGGTCTTCTCGTAATACATTTCGCATAGAAATTTGGCGATGATTGTACGATGGTTCCCGCTGTTAACTGAATACCAGGAAATCCCATCAATCGAGTTAAAGCTGATGTCGTCTTGAACGTCCCCATTGAAATAATATTCTGGGTTTTCATCAGCCTTGTCGAGGCAGTGACGAATTTTGCCAGGTTTCCATTTGGGATCGAATAGAGCTTCTGCCCATGTTTGCCCCGCATAGTGATCCCACTGGCCAACTACATTTCGCATATCAAGAGTTGAATTAGAGTTCCTGCGCTCTTCAATCAGGAACTCCCTAACGTCAAAATCGTCGCCGCAAGGAAACACATCATTCCAATGGAGGATTTGATTATTGGCCCAGGGAGGGACTTGGCGGTTAACCCAACTAAGTAACGGCTCGTCTTTCCAGTTCATTAAACTCCCACTATTCAGAAAGCTAAATTTGCCAAAATTGGTTTATGAACTCGCAGATCTAAACGGGATGACCTGCGCACCAACTCTAAGGCTATCGAGATAGTTCGACCAATCCTGCATCATCTTCGCCCGAGCCTCAATCTGCAACCGGCTCACGTCCCTCTTGTACGCCGCCCGCACGTCGTTCTGATCGGCGTGCGCAAGCTGCAACTCGATTAGCCTGACATCGTAGCCCAGATGCTCAAGATTCGTCGAAGCCATCGCGCGGAATCCGTGCGCCGTCATCTCCTCTTTCGAGTATCCCATGCGCCGGATCGCCGTCAGAAGCGCCATATCGGATATGCAGCGCGACGCAGACAGCGGTGATGGGAATAGCCACTCACTATCCCCGGCCGCTTCCATCGCATCCCTGACAATTTCGACGGCCTGTCGAGACAGCGGGACGACGTGCGGGCGGCGTCCTTTCATCTTTTCCGCCGGAATTTCCCACTCGCCCGCCTCCTCCCCTAGCTTGAATTCCTCTTTGCGGCCCTGACGCAGCTCACCGGGACGCAGAAAGACGTGTGGAGCCAGCCGCAGCGCCAGCCGCACCACTTCGCCCCCTCGATATTCCTCGATTGCGCGCAGGAGCGCGCCTACCTCGTCTGGCTCGGTGATTGCGCCGAGATGTGAGGTCTTTACAGGTGGCAGCGCACCCTTCAAGTCCCCCGTAATGTCACGTTCCGCCCTGCCAGTTGCCACGGCATACCGCCAGACCTGGCCGCAGTTGTTAAGCAGCCGATGCGCTGTCTCTACCGCACCGCGAGCTTCCACCCTCCGAGCCGCCGCAAGCAGCTCGGCAGGGCGAACGGCGGCGATTCCGGCCCTGCCCAAGTGCGGGAACAAGTCACGTTCGAGCCGTCGCTCGATTTTGCTTGCGTGTCCTGGCGCCCATTGCTTCGAGAACTTCTCGAACCATTCGCGCGCGATCTGCTCGACGGTCTCGCCGATTGGCGCAGAGGCGGGCGCAGCCTCGGCTGCTGCCGCTTTTTTCACTTCGCCTGGATCGCTGCCGGCTGCCAGCAGCTTGCGGGCGTCGTATGCCCACTCACGAGCCTGTTTGAGGGTCACCAGCGGATATTGACCGAGCGAGAGCGTCTTTTCCTTGCCGCCGAATCGATATCGCAGCCACCATAGCTTAGAGCCGTTCGGCTGCACGACCAGCGACAGGCCGTCGCCGTCGCTGATCTTGCGCACCTTCTCGCCCGGCTGCGCCGCTTGGACTGCCTTGTCGTTCAATTTGCCCATTTTTCGCCCCTGCGGGTAATGTCATTACCCACAGTCTACCAAAAACGCCTTCATTACCCACATTATTACCCACTGGAAAGCATGGATACAGGGAGACAATCAGAGACAATCAAGGACAGCGGGAGACATGTGAAAGCCTTATAAATCAAGACTATTAAGGAGTTTTGACAAGAAAAAAGCCCCTGCGAACAGGGGCTTAATTTCTTTGTTCTGGTGGCTCGGGGCGGAATCGAACCACCGACACGCGGATTTTCAATCCGCTGCTCTACCAACTGAGCTACCGAGCCATCTATTCCGGTTGGCAGCAACCGCCAATCGAGAAGCCGCGCATTATACCTGGATTGCGCCAAATGACAAACCCCGCGTGACGCGGGGTTTGTTTTTGCAGCAGTAGAACCGTAGCGAGCGATTCGAGTGCAAGGCGCACGGCGCGGAGAAACCGGAATTTACATTTTGTACATGAGGATTTCGAGCACCGCGCAACGCCACAATCGAATCGCGCAGCAGGTTCTATTACATCATGCCGCCCATACCACCCATGCCACCCATATCGCCGCCGCCCATGCCGCCGGCCGGCTTGTCTTCCGGCGATTCGGCGACCATGCATGCGGTGGTCAGCATCAGGCCTGCGATGGAGGAGGCGTTTTGCAGCGCGGTGCGGGTGACCTTGGTCGGATCGACCACGCCCATCGCCAGCATGTCGCCGTATTCGCCGGTCGCGGCGTTGTAGCCGAAGCTGCCCTTGCCTTCCAGCACCTTGTTGACGACCACGGACGGCTCGTCGCCCGCGTTGGAGACGATCGCGCGCAGCGGGGCTTCCATCGCGCGCAGCACGATGGTGATGCCGGCGTCCTGGTCGTGGTTGTCGCCCTTCAGGCCGGATACCGCAGCCTTGGCGCGCAGCAATGCCACGCCGCCGCCGGGAACGATGCCTTCTTCAACGGCGGCACGTGTAGCGTGCAATGCGTCTTCGACGCGCGCCTTCTTTTCCTTCATCTCGACTTCGGTCGCAGCGCCGACCTTGATCACGGCCACGCCGCCGGACAGCTTGGCCTTGCGCTCCTGCAGCTTTTCCTTGTCGTAGTCGCTGGAGGACTCTTCCATCTGCTTGTTGATGGTGACGATGCGTGCCTGGATGGCTTCGGTCTTGCCTGCGCCGTCGATGATGGTGGTGTTGTCCTTCGCCACTTCGATGCGCTTGGCCTGGCCCATGTCTGCCAAGGTAGCCTTCTCCAGCGTCAGGCCGACTTCTTCGGCGATCACGGTGCCGCCGGTCAGGATGGCGATGTCTTCCAGCATGGCCTTGCGGCGGTCGCCGAAGCCCGGAGCCTTGACTGCAACGGTCTTCAGGATGCCGCGGATGTTGTTCACCACCAGAGTGGCCAGCGCTTCGCCGTCCACGTCTTCGGCGACGATCAGCAGCGGGCGGCCGGCCTTGGCGACTTGTTCCAGCACGGGCAGCAGGTCGCGGATGTTGGAGATCTTCTTGTCGTGCAGCAGGATGAAGGGGTTCTCCATCGCGGCGATCTGGCGATCCTGGTTGTTGATGAAGTACGGGGACAGGTAGCCGCGGTCGAACTGCATGCCCTCGACCACATCCAGCTCGTCCTGCAGGCCGGAGCCATCCTCGATGGTGATGACGCCTTCCTTGCCGACCTTGTCCATCGCTTCGGCGATCTTGTCGCCGACTGCGGTGTCGGAGTTGGCGGAGATCGAGCCGACCTGGGCGATTTCCTTGCTGGTGGTGCAAGGCTTGGATATCTTCTTCAGCTCTTCGACGGCAGTCAGCACTGCCTTGTCGATGCCGCGCTTCAGGTCCATCGGGTTCATGCCGGCAGCGACGAACTTCATGCCTTCCTGAACGATGGATTGCGCCAGCACGGTCGCGGTGGTGGTGCCGTCAGCGGCCACGTCGGAAGTCTTGGAAGCCACTTCCTTGACCATCTGCGCGCCCATGTTCTCGAACTTGTCCTTCAGTTCGATCTCCTTGGCGACGGAAACGCCGTCCTTGGTGATGGTCGGGGAACCGTAGGAACGGTCCAGCACCACGTTGCGGCCCTTCGGACCCAGAGTGACCTTGACCGCGTCGGCCAGGATGTTCACGCCGACGACCATCTTGCTGCGCGCGGCGTCGTGGAATTTAACGTCTTTAGCTGCCATGTTTATTTCTCCTGAATTTATTGGTTGCTTAGGCTTCGATCACGCCGATGATGTCGTCTTCGCGCATCTGCAGGAATTCGACGCCGTCCATCTTGAAGGCTTGGCCGGAATACTTGCCGAACAGCACCTTGTCGCCGACCTTGACGTTCATCGGACGGACCTTGCCGTCGTCACCGATCTTGCCGTTGCCCACGGCGATGACTTCGCCTTGATCCGGCTTCTCGGTGGCCGCATCGGGAATGACGATGCCGGAAGCGGTCGTGCGCACTTCTTCCACACGCTTGACGATGACGCGATCGTGCAAAGGACGAATTTTCATGCTTGGTTCTCCTAAAATCAGTGAGTTAACGAAATGCGAAGGCGGATTGTTAGCACTCTCCGCCAGCGACTGCTAATGATAGGGGCGGACCCGCCCCTTTTCAAGTACAGAGAACTACTTATTTTTGCGGAGACAAGGCGACCTCGTTGGCAATACTGAGCGATAGTCAGAAAACCCGAAGGGGCGAAGATCGAAGAACAATAATCATGATTCACCGCTGGAGCCTATAGTTGGGCTGGCTTCCAGCAAGCGCATCGGGTAACCAATTGGCAAGATGCTGCAGCCAGTTATGCTTCAAATTCCAAATTTCTATTTGCTTCCATGCAATTCGGCCAATTCCACCAACCTGATGAACTCGGCCCGGTACCCCGTGCTATCTGCTCCCTTGGATTTGCGCGCAAGTTCCAGTATCTGGGCGTTATTGGCATTACCCTTGTATTCGGAATTTCTGAGCAGCATTCCCCATTCGGCCACAGAAGCTGCAAACCGGAGGTTTTCACTGGACTGTTCGATCCCGATATGGGTTGCAGGGATGGTATTCAACAACTCGCGGCTTTTGTCTTCATCGGGCTTTTTGTAGCGAAAACGGATAGTCGCAAGCTCAGGGCGTCTGCCGGCATCGGCCTTGACCTGTGTCGTCTGGTAGGTGAGATTTTGCCTTGTGCCAGTCGCGCCGTCCGCAGGCACAATTTCGTACAGGGCGGTGACGGTATGCCCTGAACCGAGTTCACCGGCATCCTTCTTGTCGTCCGCAAAATCTTCCGCCCGAAGCATCCGTTTTTCATACCCGATCAGCCGGTAGGATTTCACCTTGGCGGGGTTGAACTCGACCTGCAGCTTGACGTCCTTGGCGATGGTCATCATCGTCCCGCCGAACTGGGTGATCAGTACCTTCTTGGCCTCCAGCAGGCTGTCGATGTAGGCGTAATTTCCGTTACCCTTGTCGGCCAGTTCCACCATCTTGGAATCCTTGTAATTCCCCATGCCATAACCCAGGACGCTCAGAAATATACCGTCTCTGCGCTTTTCCTCAATCAATCGCTCCATTTCCGCATCGCTGGAAGCGCCGACATTGAAGTCCCCGTCGGTGGCGAGTATCACCCGGTTGTTCCCGTTCTTGATGAAATTCTCCCTTGCGACCCGGTAAGCAAGCTGGATCCCCTCACCGCCTGCAGTGCTTCCCCCGGCCTGCAGGGAGTCAAGTTTTGCGAGTATTTCCGACTTCCTGTCGCCGCCGGTAGCAGGCAGCACCAGCCCGGCGCTGCCCGCATATACGACAATGGCGACCTTGTCCTGAGGACGAAGCTGCCCGACCAGCAATTTGAAGGACTGGATCAACAGCGGCAGCTTGTTTTCGGCAGCCATCGAGCCGGACACATCGATCAGGAAGACCAGGTTGGCTGGCGGAAGCTTGTCGGTTGGGATCCTGACACCCTGCAGCCCCACGAGGAGCAACCTGTGACCGGGATGCCAGGGAGCGTCGCTCAATTCGGTAGTGAAGGAAAACGGTGCATCTCCCTTTGGTTGGGGATAATCGTAGGTGAAGTAATTGACCAGCTCCTCGATCCTCACGGCGTCGGGCGGGGGAAGCTTGCCGCCGGTGATGAAGCGCCGCACGTTCGCATAGGATGCGGTATCCACATCGATGGAAAAAGTCGACAGCGGGTTCTGGATCACGTCCAGGAACGGGTTGTCGACTATCCGGTCGTAAGCCTCGGTATTGAAATCAGCATCCGAGTTCGGATTGTGCTCCACCCTCCCCCGCTCTTGATGCCCACGAGCAAACGCCATACCGGGTTTAACCATTTGGCTGGACATTGGAATTTGCGCCGGAGATGGCATCGGCGGGGCAAGTAGCTTTTCTTTTGGCGGAGTGCCGCATCCCGGCAAAAGCATGGCCGACAACAGTGCACACACGGCAATTTTTCGCGCAGAAATAAATGGCATGCTTTTTTCCCTTTTCGGATTATTTGTTGTCCGCGTTATCGGCATTTGGTGCCGCGTAACGCCCAGCTATCTGAATGTATTTGAAAAATACCGCAATTAAGGCATAGCCTGCAATAGAATTCAGTTTGGTGGCAGAGTAAATCCGAGGAGGAGTCATGCTGAAAAAACTGGCAAAGCAAATTGTTGCGCCTTGGCATTGTTGTATACGGTTCGCATTTCTGCTCATTCTTTTACTTATCCCCCCAGCCGCTTCGGCATCCCTGCTTTTTTATTCCCCATTGGCCAAGGCGGCAGGCAACATTGAGACGCTGATCAAGGGGAAAGTGAACAAGATCGACAAGGTGGTGCAATATCAACCCCTGAAAAACGGGAAGAAGATAGAGACTTCGACCCACTTTTCCTATCAGGTAGAAGTGCTGGCCGTACTGTATGGAGATGTCACGCACAGCACTCTGCAGATCGGCCACTCCAGTTTCGTCCCCATCGTTTACAACGACGAGGGAAAGCCCATCATGATGTTCTCTCCTGTTCTGGACGGTTCCGGCCTGGAGAGCCGACTCCAGGAGGGCAACGAATATCTCCTGAGCATCGGCAAGGTCGCGAATGATGCTACCCGGGAAATTCCGCTTTATCGAGCTGAGCTACCCGAAAAGGAGTCCATTTTGCTGGAACTCATTTATGAAGGCCGCGCATGGAAACACGTCAGGAAAATGCTTTCGAATGAACTTCCCCAAATAACCGCTTACCGCTTCGATGCCAAGAGTCGGCGACTCTATTTGTTTCAGGGAGCAAGCCGGACTATTTATTGCGTTCAAGACAATGCCCTGCTTCAATACAAAAGATATGCGGACTCCAGTATCAGAGTGAATCATCTGGATATTGATGATCGCAACCATTTGCTGCTCCTGTTTAATCAGGAACAACAAGGTGTCGTTGGTTACGACGATTTCCAGCCTGTGATGCCTTCAACTACCTCGCAATAGCGTACGTGCGCGAGAACTGGCAGATCATTCATGCGGGAATTCTGGCGTCGGAAAGCAAACTTGGCTCCCATCGTGGAGGGCGCGAATCAGGAGGTGTTTCTATGAAATGGATCCAGTTGTGTTTACCAAAAACCGATCGACTTGCGTTGCGGACAGCTTTATTGATCTTGATGCTCGGCTTCGTATATGTAGGCTGTAATTGGATTTACGATGGCATCCTCAGCGGGCAATGGTTTTTTCTGTCAGTCGGCGCATTTTTGATAATTCTGGCCGCGGGTTTGCGCTTCATGCAGCCATGGGCTCGGACAGCCTCGGTGCTCGCACTCTGGCTTTTTGTCATTGTTTTGCAGCTTGCAATGGTTCCGATCGGCGCGGGCGCTCTTGATGCCATAGCAGAGGAACGGATGCCGAGCGCCATAGAAATGGCAATGAAGGTGTATCCACGCATCATCGCCGTGCTTCTTTTGCTTCACATACTGGGCAAGTACAAGGCCGAGTTCAAGAAACAATGAGGAGCCGCCGCCGAATTCAAGAGTTATGTCTTCTCTGGCAGTGCGATCTTGTTGTCGGTGCTGAACTGGTAGTCGTGGAAGATGTGTTCCGCGGATAGCACCTGGTAGCTACCGTCGGCCAATTTGTTCGTGGTGTCCTTCAGCTTGTAGGTGTAATGGCCGCAGGTCCACAGCTTGAAGTTGCGCATGTGGGTGCACAGACAGGTCTTGTCGAACACCTGGATCTTTTTCTCACCCGGATGGGCTGCCACTTCGCGGTTGTAGGAGTCGATGTAGGAGCAGCGGCCGTTGCTGTCGAGGATGTAGCCATAGGATTCGCAGCCGGGACGGATGCCGGAGCCGATGGCCGGGCTGGCCTTCAGCATGCGCATCGGGTAGCCGGTCGGCGAGATGCCGTTGACCTCGATGTCGTCCTCGCTGGCCTTGAAGTATTCCTGCTGCACGTCCTTCGGCAGGCCGCATTCGTCGGCCACGGTGAAGCGGGTCGCCACCTGCACTGCGGCGGAGCCTTCTTCGAGGAAGCTCACCGCATCGCTGCCGGTGAAGATGCCGCCGGCCGGGATCACCGGGATGTCCAGCTTCTCGTCGCGCAGGTATTGCAGCACCTCGTTGGTGATGGTGCGCAGGTCGTACTTCATCCAGTCGTCCATGCCGAAGCCGAGGTGGCCGCCGGCGAGTGGGCCTTCCACCACGACGTAGTCGGGCAGGCGGTTGGTTCTGGCGTTCTTGCGCAGGAACAGCTGCAATGCGCGCAGGCTGGAGACGATGATGCCCAGCTTGACGTCGCGGAAGCGCGGATGGTCCTCGATCATCGCGAACGAGCCCAGATGCAGGCCGGCCGCCAGCGTGATGCCGTCGATGCCCGCGTCCATCGCGCTACGCAGGCGCACCGTCAGCGTCTCGCGCGGCGCGTTCATCGTCAGCTTTTCCATGCAGTTGATGAACACCATGCCTTCGCCGCGCTTGGCTTCCATGGTCTTGCTGACGTGCAAACGGGTGGATTCGGCGATATGGCCGAGGTCGAACTTCACCACCGACTTGTCGGAGTTGTCGATGTTGAACTTGTACTGCTGGAGCTTTTCCTTGACGAAGCCGGTGTCGTAGAGCCGGTCGCTGACGGTCGGCAGCATGGCGTCCGAGATATGGCCGATACCGCCCAGCCGCGCCGCCTCCAATGCCAGTTCGGCGGTGGAGATGTCCACGCCCATGCCGCCGATCATGATCGGCACTATCTCACGCTTGCCAAAGCGCAGACGGAAATCGTCCACACGTTTCATTGCTGCCACCCCTCCACTGTCGTAGCCTACCGAGGGTCGGGACGACAGGAATAATAGTTTTAAGGGTGCGAAGGATGCCACAGATTGGAGCAATACGGAAATCCGCCACGGTCCAGGGCCATGGCGTCAATCGCCTGAATCAGACAGCAGATCGCCCAAAGCGTTCGCCAGATCGGGATGGGCAAAGTGGCAGTGCGCCGCCAGCAGGCGCTTGGGCAAGACACGCTGCCCTTCCAGCAGCAGGCTGGCCGATTCGCCCATGCTCAGTTTCAGCAGCGAAGCGGGGGCCGCAAAGGGCGCGGGGCGGTGCAGCGCCGCGGCCAGGAGCCGGGTGAACTCGGCGTTGGTGACCGGTTGCGGGGAGGTGGCGTTATAGGGGCCGTGCATCTGCCCGTCGCGCAACAGGCGCAACATGATCGCGACAAGGTCATCGATATGTATCCAGCTCATCCACTGTTTGCCGTCGCCCACCCTGGCACCCATGCCCAGCTTGAACGGCGGAATCATGCGCGCCAGCAGGCCGCCGTCTTTGCTCAGCACCAGTCCCGTGCGCTGCAGGCAGACGCGCACTCCGAGGCTTTCGGCCGCAAGGGCTGCCGCTTCCCAAGCGACGCACAGCCGCGCCGGGAAGTCGGTGCCCGCCGTCGAGACCTCGTCCAG
>DASRWG010000037.1:0-46170 GCA_035654695.1 Gallionella sp.
CCGGAAATGGCTTACTTCGAGTGCCTGCACGAGCTGAAGCTGATCGTCGACCTGATGTACGAAGGCGGCATCGCCAACATGAACTACTCGATCTCCAACAACGCGGAATACGGCGAGTACGTCACCGGCCAGCGCGTGATCTCCGATCAGGCTCGTGCCGCGATGAAGGAGTGCCTGACCAACATCCAGAACGGTTCCTACGCGAAGCAGTTCATCCTGGAAGGCCGCACCAACTATCCGGAAATGACCGCACGTCGCCGTCTGAACGCGGAGCATCCGATCGAAGTCGTCGGCGGCAAGCTGCGCGAGATGATGCCGTGGATCGGCAAGAACAAGCTGGTCGATCAGTCGAAGAACTAATAAACCGGGAAACGGGAAAAGGGAAATGGGAAACGCCGATGCTGAGCGCCCCGTTTCCCGTTTCTCGTTTCCCGTTTCCCCATGAATAAATATCCCCATCCCATCATCGCCCGCGAGGGCTGGCCGTTTCTGGCCATATCCCTGATTCTCGCCATCGCCGCCACCGTCTGGTGCGTCGCATGGTCGATCCCGTTGTGGATCATTTTTATCTTCGTGCTGCAGTTTTTCCGCGATCCGCCGCGCGAGATTCCGCAGGATGTCGGCGCGGTGCTGTCGCCAGCCGATGGTCGCGTCATCAAGGTCGAGCGCACGCAGGACCCTTACGGCAAGCGCGACGCCATCCTGGTCAGCGTGTTCATGAACGTGTTCAACGTGCACTCCAACCGCAGCCCGGTGGACGGCAAGGTGGAGCAGGTGCAGTACTTCCCCGGCAAGTTCGTCAACGCCGATCTGGACAAGGCATCGGCCGAGAACGAGCGCAACGCGGTCGTGCTGACGACCAACGACGGCCGCACCGTGACCTTCGTGCAGGTGGCTGGCCTGATCGCCCGCCGCATCCTGTGCTACATCAAGCCCGGCGATGTGCTGGCGCGCGGTCAGCGCTACGGCTTCATCCGCTTCGGTTCGCGCGTGGACGTCTACCTGCCGCTGGATGCCCAGGTCAAGGTCAGCATCGGCGACAAGGTGTCCGCGACCACCACGATATTGGCTGTGCTGCCGCAAAGCTGATAGTCTGAATGCATGGACGACATCACTACCCGTAAAACAATGAACCTGCGCCGTCGCGGCATCTACCTGCTGCCCAACCTGTTCACAACCGGCGCGCTGTTCGCCGGTTTCTACGCCATCGTGCAAGCGATGAACGGCCGCTTCGAGTTCGCCGCGGTGGCGATTTTCATCGCGATGGTGCTCGATGGCTTGGACGGTCGCGTCGCCCGGTTGACTCACACCCAGAGCGAATTCGGCGCCGAGTACGACAGCCTGTCCGACATGGTGTCGTTCGGCGTTGCGCCCGCGCTGGTGATGTACGAATGGGCGTTCAAGGGCCTGGGCAAGTGGGGCTGGTTCGCCGCGTTCATCTATTGCGCCGCGACGGCGTTGCGCCTGGCGCGCTTCAACACCAACATCGACGTCGTCGACAAGCGTTACTTCCAGGGACTGCCCAGCCCGGCGGCGGCGGCGCTGGTCGCAGGTTTCGTCTGGGTGATGCTGGACTACGGCTTCAAGGGCAGCCAGTTGAGCTGGTATGCCGCGGCGCTGACGGTGTTCGCCGGCCTCTCGATGGTCAGCAACCTGCCGTTCTACAGCTTCAAGGACATCAACATGCGCAAGAGCGTGCCGTTCCTGGTGATCTTCCTGATCGCGCTGTTCTTCATCCTGATCTCCAGCTATCCTCCCGGCGTGCTGTTCGCGCTGTTCCTCATTTACGCGCTGTCCGGTTATGCGCTGTGGCTGCTGCGTCGCTTCGGCAGGCGCACTGCGCCTCCTTCCGCTTAACGTTTGAACGCGAACGATTTTCGCGTTCGCGGCCTCACCCTTTAAGAAACCTCCAAACAGGTGCAGAATGCGCCTCAATGCGTTTTGCAAGCGGCAACGCCGCTAACGTACTCAACGGAGGTCGGCATGAAGAAATTGAAAAACGAAAACGCCTTGTTCAAGGAAGCGCTGCTTGCCGGAGTGAAGTACGCGGAAGGGCGCGGCGTGGTCGAGTTCGAACCGACCGATTCGGCCAGCGAGAAGCTGCTCTATATCTACCGCCTGCTGGTGCACGACAAAGTCATCCAGCCGCTGCCGGAAGATCAGGTCGCCGAAAAAACGTTGCGGCACAAGCTGGCGATCTGGTACTCGAAGCAATTGCCCAAGGATCATCCGCTATTGAATTGACGGCGAAATAGCGGGGCCCGAGCTACCATAAAAATTTGCGCCGCCTTGGCAAAGCCGCTATATTTGCGCCCATGCACTTCTCTACCTACATCGCATTGCTTCATTCCACGTTCAGCCTGCTGGCTGCGCTGCTGCTGCGCGGCGCGCGCTAATCTCCCACACACAATCCGATGCAATATGCGCGACAACCCTGAACGGTTGCGCAGGTTAAACCTATCCGCGATGGAGCTTTTGACATGACAGACAAACTGATAATTTTCGACACCACTTTGCGCGACGGCGAGCAGAGCCCGGGCGCCTCGATGACCAAGGAAGAAAAGTTGCGCATCGCGCGCCAGCTGGAGAAGCTGGGCGTGGACGTGATCGAGGCGGGCTTTGCCGCAGCCAGTCCGGGGGACTTCGATGCGATCCACTCGATTGCCGAGGTTATTAAGGGATCTACGGTGTGTTCTCTGGCGCGCGCCAGCGAGAACGACGTGCGTCGGGCCGGCGAGGCGATCAAGCCGGCCAGACGCGGACGCATCCACACCTTCATCGCGACCAGCCCGATCCACATGCAGCACAAGCTGCGGATGACCGAGGATCAGGTGGTGGAGCGTGCGGTGCAAGCCGTGAAGTGGGCACGCGAATACACCGACGATGTCGAGTTCTCCGCTGAAGATGCGATACGCTCGGAGATGGATTTCCTGGTGCGCATTTTCACTGAAGTCATCAAGGCCGGGGCTACGACCCTGAACGTGCCGGATACCGTCGGCTACAGCGTTCCGGTGTTGTTGGGCGAGCACTTCAAGCAGCTGATCGCGCGCGTGCCGGATTCCGATAAGGTTATCTGGTCCGCGCATTGCCATAACGATCTGGGCATGGCTTCCGCCAATTCCTTGGCCGCAGTGATGAATGGGGCGCGCCAGGTCGAATGCACCATCAACGGCTTGGGCGAGCGCGCGGGCAATGCGGCCCTGGAAGAGGTGGTGATGGCGGTGAAGACACGCCGCGACATTTTCACCTGCGACACGCGCATCGACACCACTCAAATCGTGCCGACCTCCAAGCTGGTGTCCAGTATCACCGGTTATCCGGTGCAGCCGAACAAGGCCATCGTCGGCGCGAATGCTTTCGCGCATGAGTCCGGCATCCATCAGGACGGCGTGCTCAAGCACCGCGAGACCTACGAGATCATGCGCGCCGAAGACGTGGGTTGGAGCACGAACAAGCTGACCCTGGGCAAGCTCTCCGGTCGCAATGCGTTCCGTACCCGCTTGCAGGAATTGGGTATCGTGCTTGACGGCGAAGACGCATTGAATGCCGCCTTCGCGCGTTTCAAGGAGCTGGCCGACCGCAAGAGCGAAATCTTCGACGAGGACTTGCAGTCGCTGGTCGGCGATGAAGTCGTTTCGCAGTTCTGCGAACACTTCCGTCTCGTCGCGATGCGCGCGCATTCCGAGACCGGTAGCCTGCCGAAGGCGCAGGTCACGCTGAACGTCGACGGCGAGGAAAAGAGCGCCGAGATGCAGGGGGGCGGTCCGGTGGATGCGACGTTCAAGGCGATCGAGCAGATCGTGCACAGCGGCACCGAACTGTTGCTGTATTCGGTGAACAACATCACCAGCGGCACCGACGCGCAAGGCGAGGTGACGGTGCGTTTGTCCAAGGGCGGTCGCATCGTCAACGGGCAGGGCGCGGACACCGATATCGTCGTCGCTTCCGCAAAATCTTATCTGAATGCGCTCAACAAGTTGCATAGCACCGGCGAGCGCGCGCACCCTCAGGTGTGAACTTTTTCCGGCAGGTCTGTCTTATTCAACGGCGCGCCCTTGTGCGCCGTTTTTTTGAATCCAAATTGGAGGCTGTCTTGAAGAAAATTCTGTTGGGTAGCATGTTCCTGCTGAGTGCGCTGGTTGCCAATGCGAGCTGGGCCGATTGCTGGATCATTCCGAAATCGCAATGCCCGCATGCCGAACTGTCCGGCAAGAGCCACCCCGGAGTGGACATGCACGAGGCGCAGTTGCTGGAAGGCGACCTTTCCAGGTCCGATTTTTCGAAAGCCAACCTCAAGGGGGCTAACATTTATCACGGTAAGCTGACGGGCGGCAATTTCACCGAGACCGACCTGACTGGCGTCACGTTGTATAACGCGGACCTGACCGGCGCCAACTTCACCGGGGCCAAGCTGGTCGGCGCCAAGCTCAAGGGCGCAAACCTCAGCGAGGCGAACCTGACCGACGCCGACCTGAGCAATGCCGAGATCGAGAACGCCAAGTTCGTCAAGACCACGTTCTGCCGCACGACCATGCCGAACGGCATCGTGAACAGCGGTCCGAACTGCCCGGAGAAGAAGACCGCCAAGGTGGTAGAGCAGGCCGAGTCTGTCGAAGATGCGATCAACGGCTGTGTGATCGCACCCCGCAGCGTATGCATGAACGCCGCGCTGGTCGAGGCCAATCTGGGTTCCGCCAACCTTTCTGGCGCGCAGTTGTACATGGGCAACCTGGCGCAGGCCAATTTGTTCAAGGCCAATCTCGGCAAGGCCAACCTGACCGAAGCGAACCTGGTTCGTGCCAACCTGAGCCGCGCCAACCTGTCGCAGGCCAACCTGACCGATGCGAACCTGAACAAGGCGACATTGCGTGGCGCGCAACTGGAGCGAGCCAACCTGACCGGCGCTATCCTGCTGAACGCTGACCTGACCGATGCCGACCTCTCCGGCGCGAACATCGCGGATGCGACGCTGACTGGCGCGACATTCTGCAACACGGTGATGCCGAACGGTACGGTGAACAACAGCAGCTGCATGCCGGAACGCAAGGTGGAGCCGGTGTATGAGCCGGTAAAGGCTGCCCCTGTCCTTCAGGAAACGCCCGCTCCTGTGACTGCGGCGCCGGTGACGAAAACCAGGAAGCGTTAAAGCATTCCGGGGGAAATGAAAAGGCACGGTGTCCCCGTGCCTTTTCTGTTTTATGCGGTTATTCCTTGCCTGTAAGGGACAGCACCGCCAGCGCACTCTCCGCATCAGCGACCGGTTCGACGAAATCGAAACGCAGCAGGCGGCCGTCGGTGTCGACATCAAAACCGTCGCAATCGATGCCCAGCATGCGCGCCCGTTCGGCGGAGATGCCGCGTAGCTGCAGGCAGCGGCGCAACTTGTCCTGCGGTTCCGCATTCAACTGCGCCAGCAAATCCTCTTCCTGGGCCATCAGCGGATAGGGCGGCACGGTGAAGTGGCCCATGATCCAGCGCGCCTGGCCGAAGCCGGCTACATGGCGCACGGACTGCGGCACGATGCGGAAGAACGAGAAGTCGCCGAGTTCGAACAGTTGCGCGTTCTCCGGAAAATAGCGCAGCCAGCGCTTGGCGTATGGCTCGCGTCCTTCCAGCGGTTCGGCGTTGCCGACGACGGTCACGCGTCCCTGAGTCTGGATGCGCGGGTCGTTCTGGTCGTGCGTGATCAGGCTGACGCGCGGGTCGTTCAGAAGGTTTTTCGTGTGTTCGGCCAGGCCTGAGATGAACAGCAGCACGCTGCCGTCGTGGTCGGTCAGGTAAGGCGCGATGGAGCCGAACGGGTGTCCGTCGAACCGCTTCGACAGCGTGGACAGCACGCCGTAGCGGTGAGCTCGCAGCAGGCAGCGTGCTTCCCGTGCATGACTCATCGGGGCATTGCTCATGGGCGAGTCGTTCATTGCGCGAGCTTCAACGCGGTCTGCGCCAGACGACGGCCCGACGCCAGGCAGAGCTTCTTCTCTGCGTCGGTGATCGGCTGGTTGCCGTCCAGTCCGGCGACATGGCTGGCGCCATAGGGCGTGCCGCCGCTCTGGGTCGTGCCGAGTTCCGGTTCGGAATAAGGCAGGCCGATGATCAGCATGCCGTGATGCAACAGCGGCAGCATCATCGTCAGCAGCGTGCTCTCCTGCCCGCCATGCATGCTGCCGGTGGAGGTGAACAGCGTGGCGGGCTTGCCCGCCAGCGCATGCTTCATCCACAGTCCGCCGGTGCCGTCCAGGAAATACTTCATCGCGGAGGCCATGTTGCCGAAGCGAGTGGGGCTGCCCAACGCGAGGCCGATGCATTCCTCCATGTCGCGCAGTTCGACGTAGGGTGCGCCTTCGTCGGGGATCGCCGGCTCGGTCGCCTCGCACACGGCGGAGACCTTGGGCACGGTGCGCAGCCGCGCGCGCGCGCCTTCGACCTGCTCGATGCCGCGCGCGACGAGTTGCGCCATCTGGCGGGTCGAGCCTTGCTGGCTGTAATACAGCACCAGGATTTCTTTGTCGGTTATCATGCGCGCCATTATTAGGGAAACGAGTCTCTCATGCAAAAGAATAGTCGCGACTTCGTCGACTTCATGCGTTTCATCGCCGCGCGCTTCAGCCAGGATCGCTGCGCGCAGATCGCAGCCAGCCTGACCTTCACCACGCTGCTGTCGCTGGTTCCGCTGTTTACCATCGCACTGACGCTGTTCTCGGCCTTCCCCGTCTTCGAGGATTATTCCTCCCAGATCAAGCGCTTCCTGGTCGGCAGCCTGATGCCGGACATGGCGACCCGGGTCATCACCCATTACATGACGCAGTTCACCGAGAGCGCGATGCGCCTGACGGCGCTGGGCATCGGCTTGCTCGCGCTCACCGCGATGTTCCTGCTGCTGACGATAGAGCATGCGTTCAACGTGATCTGGCGCGTGACGGAGCCGCGCCCGCTGTTCAAGCGACTGGTCATCCATTGGGCGGCGCTGACGCTGGCGCCGCTGCTGGTCGGGGCGAGTCTTGCGCTGACCTCGTGGCTGGTCGGACTCTCGATGGGCTACATCCGGCATGTCCCGATATTCGGGGTGGGCGTATTGAAGCTGTTGCCGGTGCTGTTGACCTGGCTGGCCTTCGCGATCCTGTTCTACTTTCTGCCCAACCGGCATGTGTCCCGTTCGCACGCGATGATAGGCGCATTGGTGGCTGCGCTGGCGTTCGAGGCGATGAACCAGGCTTTCGGTTATTACGTCAGCCACTTTCCGACCTACAAGCTGGTGTATGGCGCGTTCGCCAGCGTGCCGATATTCCTGATGTGGATATATCTGTCTTGGTTGTCCATCCTGATCGGTGCGGTGATCGCCGCCTCGCTGTCATACTGGCGCACGCCGATGACGACGTATGCGACACCGGCCGCGCAGCTGCTCGACGCCTTGCGCGTGCTGCAGAGGATGACGGAAGGATTGCGGGAGGGAAGGGTGTGCAGTCTGCCCGATCTGTCGCGCTCGCTGCATCTTTCCTACGATACGCTGGAAGCGCTGCTCGGCAGGCTGGAGCAGGCCGATATCATCCGCAAGGCCGAAGGCGGTGGCTGGCTGATGATGCGCGATGCGGCGCATATCCGTACCGCCGAACTCCTGCGCTTGTTCGTGCTGGACGGCGCGTCGTCGTTTGCCGGAGACGAGGGCGATCCGTTGCGGCAATGGCTGGCGGACAGCGCCGGACGGTTCGAGCAGGGCGCGGATGTCAGTCTGCAGGAACTATTTGCGCGCGGTCCTGCCTGATGTGCTTGCGCGCGTTCGGCCATTTACGTTTTAATGCGCGACGTTTTCAATAGTCATTTTCATAATTAGGAGCACGACATGGGTTTTCTGGAAAAATTGTTCGAGGGCGCGTTGTGGAACAGCCGCTTCATGGTGCTGACCGCGGTAGTGGGCAGTCTGCTGGCCGGCGTGGCGATCTTCTACATGGCGACCGTGGACGTGGTGAACCTGTTCTCCCATGCGCTGCATTATGCCGACTCCAGCCTGACGCCCGAGGCGCGCAAGGCGCTGCACGATGCCACGGTGTCGCACATCGTCGAGGTGGTGGACGGTTACCTGCTGGCGACGGTGATGATGATCTTCTCGCTGGGCATGTACGAGCTGTTCATCAGCGACATCGATCAGGCGCACGGCAGCAAGGCTTCCAGCAAGATACTGGTGATCAACAGCCTGGACGACCTGAAGTCGCGCCTGGCCAAGGTGATCCTGATGATCATGATCGTGACGCTGTTCGAGGAGGCGCTGAACATGCACCTGGAGTCGCCGCTGGATCTGGTCTATCTGGGTGCTGCCATCGCGTTGATCGCCGTCGCACTGTACTTTACCCATGCCTCCGAGCCTGCCGGCGCCCATGGCGGCGATGCAGGGGCATCGGACAAGCACGGACATTGATCCGGCCCATGGAAAAATTCTGGCGCCGACTCGCTGCAGTGCTTTTGCTGGCGGCAGCGGGACAGTCGTTCGGTGTCGATTTCGAGTTGCAGGACATCTCCGGCAAGACGCACAGGCTGGCCGACTATCGCGGCAAGTGGGTGCTGGTGAATTTCTGGGCGACCTGGTGCCCGCCGTGCCTGATCGAGATTCCAGAGTTGAACGGTCTGCACGATGCCCGTAGCGATATCGTGGTGATCGGTGTCGCCATGGATTCCGGCACGCGCAGCCAGGTCGCCGATTTCTCGCGGAAGCAGGCTATCCGTTATCCGGTGGTGATGGGGGAGCGCAAGGCGATTGCGCAACTGGGGCAGCCGGATGTGCTGCCGACCAGTTACCTTTATGCGCCGAGCGGGAAACTGGTCGCGCACCAGGCCGGGGAGGTGACGCGCAAGAGCATCGAGGCTTACATCGGGAGCAAGAAGCTCAACTAGCCGGAGGATAGTCGTTGCTTGCGGTCCTGCGCGGGATCGTCCAGTGGTTGTGCCAGGCGGCGCGTACCAGATTCGGATACTCCGGACGGCCCAGGCTGCCGTTGTAACGCCCCAGCGCGCGGTACAGGTCGCCCTTTTCTATATCCACGTAGTGACGCAGGATGGTGCAGCCGTAGCGCAGATTGGTGCGCAGGTGGAAGAGGTTGTGGTCGCCGGTGCCGATGTATTTCACCCAGAACGGCATTACCTGCATGTAGCCCCGTGCGCCGACGTTCGATACGGCGTATTTCTTGAAGCCGCTTTCCACTTCGATCAATCCCAGCACCAGTTGCGGATCCAGCCCGGCGCGGGTCGCCTCGTAATGCACCGTGCTCAGGAAGTCGATGCGGGCCTCTTCGTCCGGCATCCGTTTCTGCAGGCGGCGAGACATCTCATTCAACCAGGCATCGGCATCGGATTTGTTGGCAAAGGCCAGCCTGGGCGCGGCCAGGTCGGAGACGCTGTGCTGCAGCACGGCACGCACGCTGGCCGACAGCGACTCTTCCCGCTGCGCGCCGGCCTGTGCGCCGGAGGCGAACAGCAACAACGCGAGGAACGGGGCGACGGCATGGCGCAGGGGCGCATGCAACTGCCGCTCCCTGTATCCTGCATCCCGCATCCCGTATCCCGTTTTCATAGTTTCGATTGTACGAACTCCAGCGCGCTTTGCAAGGGAACAGCCTGCGCCGCGGCATCCCGCCTTCCCTGGTATTCCACGTTGCCTTCCTTCAGGCCGCGGTCGCCGACCACGATGCGGTGCGGGATGCCGATCAATTCCATGTCGGCGAACATCACGCCGGGGCGCTCGTCGCGGTCATCCAGCAGCACCTCCATACCTGCTGCAACGCAGTCTGCATACAGCTGTTCCACCGCGTTGCGCACCGCCTCGCTCTTGCCCATGCCGATTGGCACGATGGCGAGCTGGAACGGGGACATTGCGGACGGCAGCGTGATGCCGCGCTCGTCGTAGTTCTGTTCGATGGCCGCGGCGACGATGCGCGACACGCCGATGCCGTAGCAGCCCATCTCCATGACCTGCGTCTTGCCCTGCGCGTCGAGGAAGGTTGCGTTCAACGCCTCGGCGTATTTGGTGCGCAACTGGAAGATGTGGCCGACTTCGATGCCGCGGCAGATTGAAAGAAGGCCCTTGCCGTCCGGCGAGGCGTCGCCCGCGACGACGTTGCGCAGGTCATGCACGCTCGCTTCGTCCAGATGCACGTCGCGCCCGAAATTCACGCCTGTGTAGTGGAAGCCGTCGTCGTTCGCGCCGCAGATGAAGTCGCTCAGCGCGGCTGCGGCGCGGTCGACCAGCATGCGCACCTGGCTGCCGACCGGGCCGATGTAGCCGGCGCGGCAGTTCATGTTGCGATGGATATCGTCGTCGCTGGCGAAACGGAATTCGCCCAGCACCTTGCCGGCCTTGATCTCATTCAGCGTGTGGTCGCCTCGCAGCAGCAGCAGCACGAATTCGTCCTCGTGCGTCATGATCGCGATGGATTTCAATATGTTCTGCGCAGAGGCGTCGAAGAACGCGGCGACTTCCTCTATGGTCTTCTGGCCGGGGGTGATGGCCTTCTGCATCTCCTGAGAGGCGGGCGCGCGCGGGGTGCCCGGTGTGACCGCTTCGGCCAGTTCCACGTTGGCCGCGTAGTCGGAATCCGGGCAGAACGCCAGCGCGTCTTCGCCAGCGTCGGCCAGTACATGGAACTCGTGCGAGCCGGAGCCGCCGATCGCACCCGTGTCCGCCGCGACCGCGCGGAACTGCAGGCCCAGACGGGTGAATATCCGGCTGTAGGTTTCGTACATCACGCGGTAGGTCTGTTCCAGGCTGGCGTAGTCGGCGTGGAAGGAATAGGAATCCTTCATCACGAACTCGCGCGCGCGCATCACACCGAAGCGGGGGCGAACCTCGTCGCGGAACTTGGTCTGGATCTGGTAGAAGTTCACCGGCAACTGGCGGTAGCTGCGGATTTCGCGGCGCGCGATGTCGGTGATGACTTCCTCGTGGGTCGGGCCGAAGCAGAACTGGTTGTCGTGCCTGTCCTTGATCTTCAGCATCTGCGGGCCGAACACCGCCCAGCGGCCGGTCTCCTCCCACAGTTCGGCGGGCTGCACCGCGGGCATCAGCAGCTCGATGCCGCCGCTTCGATCCATCTCCTCGCGCACGATGTTCTCGACCTTGCGCAGCACGCGCAGGCCGAGCGGCATCCAGGTGTACAGGCCGCTGGCCAGCTTCTTGATGTAGCCGGCGCGCATCATCAGCTTGTGGCTGGGCAGTTCGGCTTCGGAGGGGGCTTCCTTGAGGGTGGAGATGAAGAATTGCGAAACGCGCATGATGTTACGATCCGGGCAAAAATTGTGAGGTCGCGATTTTACAGGGAATGCGCATCATCCGGTACCGTGGCGGCTGATTTGCTTTCAAATAGGGTGGAAATGTGAAAGAATCCGGCCATTGAAATTAACCGGATAGAGCAGCAAATGATAGACCGAGACGGCTACCGCCCGAATGTCGGCATCATTATCACGAATGGCAGGAATCAGGTGTTCTGGGGCAAGCGGGTGCGGCAGCACGCGTGGCAGTTTCCGCAAGGTGGCATACAGCACGGCGAGACTCCGGAGCAGGCGATGTACCGCGAGCTGCACGAGGAAGTAGGGTTGTTGCCGGAGCATGTGAAGATACTCGGACGCACCCGTGACTGGATGCGTTACGAGGTTCCGCAGACCTGGAGCAAGCGCGAGTCGCGCGGCGGCTACCGCGGGCAGAAGCAGATCTGGTTCCTGTTGCGCCTGGTCGGACGTGATTGTGATGTCAGCTTGCGCGCCACCGAGCATCCAGAGTTCGATGCCTGGCGCTGGAACGATTACTGGCTGGACATCAATGCCGTGATCGAATTCAAGCGCGAGGTATATACGATGGCGCTCAATGAGCTGGCCCGCTACCTGCCTGGACACAAGCATGGTGCAGTCCATCTGCAGCAGGCGCACAAGTAAGTTTTGTTGGTTGTTTATAAATATAAATTATCAGGAGTGTAGTAATGATCAAGAAATATGACCCGCTGCAAACTTTGCCGTTGAAGACCGGTTCGACTTTTGTGCGTCCGGTTCAATCTCTTCCGGAACGTGTCAAGTTGAGCGATTCGGCGACAGATGTCATGACCGATTTGAACAAGGTTTCGGTGGTGAGCGTACGCGCCAAGACTTCGATGGATAAGGCCAATGCCAAGATGATCCGCTACGGCGTGCGTATGCTGCTGGTGCTGGACGATAACGATCAAGTGGCGGGCCTGTTGACGGCGGACGATGTGCTGGGCGAGAAGCCGATGCGCTTTCTGCAGAATATGGGCGGCACTCATGCCGACATTCTGGTGCGCGACATCATGACCACACAGCGCGAGTTGGAAGCGCTGAAGATCGAGAATGTGCGTAGTGCCAAGGTTGGGGATATCGTCGCCACCCTGAAAAAATCCAATCGTCAGCATGCGCTGGTCGTAGCAGAGGGCGCGGACGGCAAGCAGTCGGTGTGCGGCCTGTTCTCCATCACCCAGATTGCCCGCCAGTTGGGCGCGCAAGTGCAAAGCTTCGAATTGGCGCGAACTTTTGCCGAAATCGAGGCTGCGATCCAACGCGGTTAATGTGGTTTGAAACCCGAGGTAAATTCCATGAATCCATTATCGCGGCGCGTTGCGCTGGTCGTGTTGCTGCTGGCCGTCTCCGGTTGTTCCTCCGTCAAGAGTGCCAAGGACTCGGTTGCGGGCTGGATCAACGGCGGCGATAGCTCGATCAGTACGGATGCCGACAAGAAAGCGACTGAGAGCTCCGGGCCAATCGTGAAATATGCCGCCACGCTTCGCGTCGGCAAGTATGTGGATCAGCGCAAGGTCGGCAATCCCAAGTTGCTGGGCATAACGACGAACAAGGTGAGGGGCGTGGAAGGCGATCAGCTCCTGCTCGATCAGGAGGTCGCGACCCTCGTGACGGCAGCGATCAAGAAGCGCTTCGATGCGCAGGGTTTTCAGGTACTCGAAGGCAGCAATGCCGTCAATGCCATGTTCGAAGTGTCCGGTGTGGTCAAGGAATTGACTCTCAATGTCAAAAATCGCGATGAGATCAGCATCGTTATCGAGACGGCGGTGAAGGACCTGAGCAGCGGTGAGGTGCTGTGGTCCGGATTGGTGACGGAAAAGAGTGACCGTTTTGCCGGCGTTTCCGGTAACGAGAAGGCTGATGTGGTCGCTTATTTTAACAAGGGACTGAAGATCGTCAGCACCAAGACCGTCGATGCGGTCAGCGAGTCGTTGATTGCGGCAAAGCCGGAACTGTTCAACCTCACCGCAGGAACAAAACGTATTCCGGGAGTGACGGTGTATGTCGCGCCGACTGCGGCCAAAACGGCGTCACCGGCGGTAATGCCGGCATATGGCGTCCAGCAGGGCGGCGCGGTGCCGCCGCCGTCCTATGTGCCGCAAGCCAGTGCCACGGCCGGTTTGCTGTTGGTGAATACCAATCCCCAGCGTGCCAAGGTTTATCTCGATGGCGTGTACTACGGCTTGTCGCCGTTGCGTCTGGAGATGGAGCCGGGCGTGCATGCGATCAGCGTCAAGCTGGAGGGCTACAAGATGGTCTCCGAGAAAGTGTCGGTGCGTAAGGGCGATAATACCGAGATGGAGTTGAATCTCGACCGTTGATCTTGTGATGCGTTAATAAGCCCGCTTCGGCGGGCTTTTTATTCGTCTCTGGCATTCTGTAGCGAATGCAAATGCTGCCCTGCTCAGGGCCGAATTGACGCACTTCTCGCCGCCTCCCATAATCGCCAGCCCTGTCATTCTTCGAGAGCCATCCATGTCCGCACTGCCTGTTCTCTCCCTGCTCGAAACCCGAGTGCTCGGCGTGCTCGCCGAGAAGCAGCGCACGGTGCCTGACTCTTATCCGCTGACGCTGAATTCGCTGGTGTCCGGTTGCAACCAGAAGAGCAGCCGTGATCCGGTGATGGAGGCGACCGAGGCGGAGGTGCAGGCGGCGCTGGATGCGCTGCGGGCGTTGTCGCTGATCGTGGAGACCAGCGGCGGCAGGGCGATGCGCTACGGGCACAACATCGAGCGCGTGCTGCATATCCCGACGCAGTCCACCGCGTTGCTGACGATGCTGATGCTGCGCGGCCCACAGACGGCGGGGGAGCTGCGCATCAATTGCGATCGGCTGCACAAGTTCGCCGACATCTCCTCGGTCGAGGGCTTTCTGGCGGAACTGGCCGAGCGAGAGGCTGGCGCGCTGGTGATGGAGCTGCCGCGCCAGCCGGGTTCGCGCGAGAATCGCTGGGTGCACCTGCTCTCCGGCACGCCGGTGATCGAGGAACGCGCCTGTGCCGCGGCGGCATCCGCGCCGCAGGGCGGCGACGTGACGGTGGGCGAGATCGCCGCGCTCAAGGCCAACGTCGCGCGGCTGGAGGCCGAGGTCGGCGAGCTGCGCGCGCTGGTGGGCCGGCTGTGCGCCGAGCTGGGCATCGCGGCCGACTGAGTTCCGGGGCGCAACGATGAAGCTCATCCTGGTCCGCCATGGCGAGAGCGAAGGCAACGTCAAACACGAGATCAACGACGATCCGCATCGTGTCGTGAACCTGACGAAGCGGGGCAGGACGCAGGCCGCAGCGGCGGCGGAGAAGCTGCGCGACATCGAATTCACCCACGCCTACGCCTCGGAATTCCCGCGCGCGCAGCAGACCGCGGAGATTCTGCTGCAACATCATAAATTGCAATTGGACATCGATGCGCGGCTGAACGAGCGTATCTCCGGCATGGACGGGCTGCATGTGGATGTCTTCAACGACTATGTGCGCGACGACTACCTGTATTCCAAACCGCCGCATGGCGAGTCGTTCCTCGAACAGATGGATCGCTTGCGCGGCTTCCTCGACGACATCGCTGTGCGCCATCCGGACGGCATCGTGCTGGCGGTGTCGCACGAGAATCCCATCGTCGCCGCGCTGGCGCTGACTGTCGCCGATCCGTCTCAGGTGATGCGGCGCAGGCTGGAGAACTGCGAGGCGGTGGAGTTGCTCTGGCCGGTGGGTCCAACAGAAAAATAAACCGTTCGTGTTGCACCCGCAAGGGGTAGGCCGTGGCTGTAAGGGGTGGATGCCCTAACAGCACACGCACAGCCTGTCGAAACATGAACGGCTATGGCCTTAGACAAGCTCAGGCCGAACGGATCGGTGGTTATCCGCGCTTCGTTTCCGCTATCTTCAGCCACAGCACCACCGAGGCGAGCATCAGCGTCACCGCGTTCGCCGCGACCACCGGCATGCTGCCTATCGCCAGCCCGTAGCCCAGCCAGAGTGCGACGCCCAAGGTGAACAGCGCATACATCGGCAGCGAGATGCCGGAGAGGTCGCGCGTGCGCCAGGATTGCCACGCCTGCGGCACGAAGGCGACGGTGGTGAGGAAGGCGGCGGGGTAGCCGAGCAGGGCGCTGAGGTCGGTGTTCATGAGGTGTGCTGGAATGCGTGAGGCCGTAACGGCGAAGGCGCGAATTTTACCGAATGCGAGAGGGCGGGGCGAGTCATGGAATGCCTGTTCCATGAGTTCATGCCTGAGCAATCCGCTTGAGCTTTAGCCGAACAGGTCGTCGAGCGGGTTCCTGCCGGCCGGTGCGTGCGCGGAGACGCGCTTCGCCGCGAATTCCTCCTCGATGTTGTCGCGATAGAAGCTCCAGGCCGCGCCCGAACTGCTGAGCCTGCGCCAGGTGTCCTCGCCGACGCCGCTGTACTGTAGCATCGTGCTGTCGTCGAGTTGCACCTGCAGGATGCGGGCGCGCGCGTCGTAGCCGATGGCGCGCAGCTTGCCGGAGTTGATCTTCTTCATTTCCATGGCGGCGTTCCGGGAACGGTTGGGATGGTCCCATTCTATGAAAAATTGAGACTGGGCTGTCGCCGTTATAATGCGCGCCTCGTCGCGGCCGACGGCCGCCGTTTTTACTGGAGTCATCTTGTTCAAGATCATCTACATCATCGCCGGTTATTACTTCCTCGGATTCTGGGGCGCGCTGCTGGGCTGGTTCGTCGGCGCGTATATCGACCGCGTGCGGGCTTACGGCTCCGGCGCGCTTAACCCGTTGCGCAACGCGATGCGTCAAGCGGTGTTCCTGGAGACCGTGTTCGTCACGATGGGCAAGCTGGCGAAGGCGGACGGGCGCGTCTCCGAGGCCGAGATCGAGCATACCGAGCTGTTCATGAAGAAACTGGGCATGACCGACGCCCATCGCTCGCAGGCGGTCGCGTGGTTCAAACAGGGCGCCGCGCCCGACTTCGACATCGAGCCGGTCTACCAGCGCTTCATCTCCATTTGCGGGCACACGAAGAACCTGAAGGAGATGCTGCTGGTGTCGCTAATCGTGATGGCGCTGGCCGACGGCGAATTCCATCCGGAAGAAGAAGCCCTGCTGACCCACCTCGCCGGACGCCTGGGCTACGGCCCCGAGGCCTTCAAGCGCCTGATGGATATGGTGCTGAACCAGACCCACTTCGCCGGCGGACAGGCCGACCCCGCGAAGGCGCTGGACGACGCCTACAAGGCGCTGGGCGTGAGTAAAGACAGCACCGACGCCGAAGTCAAACGCGCCTGGCGCAAACTGATGAGCCAATACCACCCCGACAAACTGATGGGGCAAGGCATGCCGGAAGACATGATCGCGATGGCGACCGAACAGTCGAAGGAGATACAACTGGCCTATGACCTTATCAAAAAGAGCCGGAGCTAGGGGGGATTCATCGCGCCCAATCCGGCAATTGACTGGCTTACGATGCGATCAAGAAGTGCTCGGCGTACTTTTCTAGCAATATCTCGGTGCTGATTTCCTGTGTCATACAAGGGGGCAACAAGCGTAGTGCATTGCACCGGATGGAAAACCAGAAAACACCGATTCATTACGGCTATTGCCTAATGCACCCTAGGCTCGCTCGGTTGAACAAAGGTTAATCGAGCCTGACCCTATTTTTCACGTACGTCAAACGAGCCCCCTCTTCCGTGTGGAGATGGATACGGTCAACCGTGGCTGTCAGTCCATGCAAACATTAAGGACGCAAGTTGCGTACTTGGAATGGGAATTACGCCGTTTGGATAATCCAACTGAACCCCACCCGACGGAATAGACCAGTACTTTGAGCTACCCGGGCGCGATGGCTTTGCATAGCCATTCGACTAAGCTGTCAAAGAACGCCAGCTTAGTCGCTGGTTAAATCGCGTCCCTACAGTTGTTTCGCGACCTCGCACAGCGCCGTGTGCGACAAGTCCTTCAGCGTCAAGGTCTGCGCCTCGGGCAGTTTCGGGTAGTGTCTGGTCAGCGAGCGGAAGTAGGTCGGGTCGTAGTGCTGCGTGAGCAGTTCTGCAACGAATGAGGCGAAGTCTCCGGCGTGTATCAGTTCGCTCCAGTGCTGCAGCTTCTCGCTGCCGTGGAACTGGTGCAGCGATTGCAGTTGTGCGATCAGCGCCTCGGGATCGTTGACGTAATGGAGGTAGTCTTCCTGCAGGCCCGCGACGCGCACCTCCAGCGGCGTTTCCACCACCAGGCAATCGGCTGCGTGCATCGCATCGAACAGCGCGGCGGGCAGGGCGACGGTGCCGATCTTCTTGCTTTCCGATTCCACGTAAACCGGGCGTGTCGTGTCCAGACCTTGCAGCTCAGTCAGCAGCAGGCTGTCGAACCATTTCTGCGAAGGCTGCGGATGCTGCGGGATTTTGCCCAGCACCGAGCCCCTGTGCCGCGCCAGCCCTTCGAGGTCGAGCACCTGGTGGCCGGTCTCGGCGAGTGCGGCGAGCAAGCGGCTCTTGCCCGAGCCGGTGGGGCCGCAGACTACACGGTAGTTCAGGCGTTGCGGCAGTGTCTCCAACTGTTCTAATACGTCGCGGCGATAGGTCTTGTAGCCGCCTTCCAGCTTGTGCGCCGCCCAGCCTACCTGTGCGAGGATGATGCTCATCGCGCCGCTGCGCTGGCCGCCGCGCCAGCAGTAGATCAGCGGTTTCCAGGACTTCGGCTTGTCGTGGAACCGGGTTTCCAGATGATGCGCGATGTTCTTCGCGACCAGCGCGCCGCCGACCTTGCGAGCCTCGAACGGCGAGACCTGCTTGTACAGCGTGCCGACGGTGATGCGTTCCTCGTCCGACAGCACCGGGCAGTTGATCGCGCCGGGGATGTGGTCGTCGGCGAACTCCGCGGGCGTGCGCACGTCGATAATTTCGTCAAATTCGGCCAGCTGTGATAGGTTCGCGGTTTTGAAAAGCATAGTCGGGTAAGGTAATGAATGCATCTGAAGTGAAGTTGACCCAATTGTCTCACGGCGGCGGCTGCGGCTGTAAGATCGCGCCGGGACTGCTGCAACAAATACTGGGCGAAGCGAAGGCTAAACTGCCGTTCCCCGACCTGCTGGTCGGTTCGGAGACCAGCGACGACGCGGCGGTGTATCGCCTGAACGACCAGCAGGCAATCATCGCCACTACCGATTTCTTCATGCCCATTGTCGACGACCCGTTCGACTTCGGCCGCATTGCTGCGACCAACGCGCTGTCCGACGTGTACGCGATGGGCGGCACGCCCATCATGGCGCTGGCCATCGTCGGCATGCCGATCAACAAGCTGCCGGTCGAAACCATACGCTCCATCCTGCAAGGCGGCGAGACAGTGTGCAAGGCTGCGAATATTCCGCTCGCGGGCGGGCATTCCATCGACTCGGTCGAGCCTATCTACGGTCTCGTGGCGATAGGTGTCGTACACCCCGACCGCCTGAAGATGAATTGCGCGGCCAAGGCCGGCGATATGCTGATTCTCGGCAAGGGAATCGGCGTGGGCGTGCTGGCCGCGGCGCTGAAGAAGGACATGCTCTCGCCGGAAGGCTACGCGCAGATGATCGCCGCGACCACCAAGCTCAACGTCGTGGGCAGCGCGCTGTCCGCGATGGACGGCGTGCACGCGCTGACCGACGTGACCGGCTTCGGCCTGCTCGGCCACCTGCTGGAAGTCTGCCGGGGCTCCGGCCTCGGCGCGGAAGTAAAGTTCGACCAGGTGCCGGTGCTGTCCGAGGCCTTGCCGCTGGCGCAACAGGGCATCGGCCCGGGCGCCATCGACCGCAATCTCGCGAGCTACGGCCACGACCTGGATTTCGCGCCGGAACTGGAAACGTGGCAGCGTCGCCTGCTGGCCGATGCGCAGACCAGCGGCGGCTTGCTGGTGAGCGTCGCTCCCGAGGCGGCGGACGCGGTGCTCCGCTGCTTCAGGGATGCCGGCTTCGAACAGGCCGCAGTCGTCGGAACGATGCGCGAGGGCGCGGCGCGGGTGGCGGTGGTTTGATGAAACCGACTGTCGCAGTCATCGGCGGCGGTCCCGCCGGGCTGATGGCGGCGGAAGTGCTGGCGCAGCGCGGCGTGCGAGTCGATGTCTACGACTCGATGCCCAGCGTGGGCCGCAAGTTCCTGATGGCGGGCAAGGGCGGCATGAACATCACCCATGCCGAGCCGCTGGACGACCTGCTCACCCGCTACGGCTCGCGCCGTTCGCAGATCGAACCGCTGGTTCGCGCCTTTCCGCCGCAGGCGCTGCGCGACTGGATGCAAGGGCTCGGTGTCGACAGCTTCGTCGGCAGTTCCGGCCGCGTTTTCCCCAAAGACATGAAGGCCGCGCCGCTGCTGCGCGCCTGGTTGCATAGTCTGCGCGAACAGGGCGTGCGCCTCCATGCGCGCCATCGCTGGTGCGGCTGGGATGATGAGGGCGCACTGCGTTTTGAAACGCAGTGTTCCCCTCTCCCCAACCCTCTCCCCAACCCTCTCCCGATACCCTCTCCTCAATCCTCTCCCGCAAGCGGGAGAGGAAGCGAACGTGAACCGCAATTATTAATCCCTGCGGGCGAGGGGGCAAACGTGAAAATCGTTCATTCTGACGGCGTCGTGCTGGCGCTGGGCGGCGGCAGCTGGCCGCAGCTCGGTTCGGACGGCGCATGGCTGCCGTGGCTGGCGCAGCGCGGCATCGCGGTCGAGCCGCTGCGTCCATCCAATTGCGGTTTCGACATCGAATGGAGTCCGCACTTCCGCAGCCGCTACGTCGGCGAACCGCTGAAGTCCGTCGCCGCATGTGCTTTCGGCGGCGCGATGCAGCGCGGCGAATGCGTCGTCACCGAGCACGGCATCGAAGGCGGGCTGATCTATGCGCTGTCCGCCGCACTGCGTGACGAGATCGAACGTGCCGGGCATGCGGTGCTGCTGCTCGACCTGCTGCCGGACTGGAGCCTGGAGCGCGTGCAGGCCGAGGTATCTCATCCGCGCGGTTCGCGTTCGCTGTCCAGCCACCTGCAAAGCCGCTTGGGGCTGAAGGGCGTCAAGGCCAACCTGTTGCGCGAGGCGCTGAGTGCGGAGGAGATGAACGACACGGCGCGGCTGGCCGCGACGATCAAGGCGCTACCGTTGCGCCTGACCGCCCCGCGCCCGCTGGCCGAAGCCATCAGCAGCGCCGGCGGCGTGCCGTTCGAGGCATTGGACGAACGCCTGATGCTGCGCAGATTGCCCGGCGTGTTCTGCGCCGGCGAGATGCTGGACTGGGAGGCCCCGACCGGCGGCTACCTGCTGACCGCCTGTTTTGCTAGCGGCAGGGCGGCGGGACAGGGGATGGCGGAGTGGCTGGCGGGGAGAGGTCCCGGCGTTTGAATTCGCCGGCCTGGGCGATTTTTGCGCAGATTCGCAAATCGCCCCGAAGCCGCTCAATAATCAATGACAGTTCAATTGTCGGGATGGCGCGACTTAAGCGCCCTCACGACTTCGCCCCGGCAAGATGCATGTCGATCTTGCCTATCGCATTTATGGATTGCTGCATTGGTTTTTTGGGACAAGTGTTCCGGACGAGCATCATTTAGTAAAATTCCGAACGGATGCTGGTTTTTTCGTTCGATCATGAGCAGTATGTTTTGGCTTTCCCTGTCCGTCGCTATCTTTACCTATGAATGGTTCAACCGCTCTCCGCGGACGCTTGCTGTCGCCCTTGCGGCAACGCTGGCGGCGATATTCTCCATGATGGATGTAACATTCTCGAAGACGCTGCCATTTTTCATGATGGCGATGACGATCAATCTTTTTCTGGTGGAAATGTGGATGTCCCTGGCTTATGTGGAAAATCCGCAGCCTGAGGATCAGGCGCAGGATGACTCGGGAGGTGCTTCCGTCACCGTCAAGGTCGTACGCTGGAATCCGGATGACACCGCAACCGTTCTCCATAACGGGCGGGAGATTTCTGCGGAAAAAGAATCACCCTTTATCAGGGAGTCTAGCCTGGTGGATATCGTTGAACAAAATGGTCATTGGCTGATCGTCAAGGCGCGATAATCAAAAAAGGGCTTGTCCGGTTTCCGGCGCGCAAGCTCGGTCCGCAATGGCGCGGAAGCAGGCGGACATGCCGTCTCGCAGCTTAAAGGCTTTATAATCCGTCGATATCGGCGTATGTCGCTTTATTTGAATAATCGGGGAGTGCTATGGGTTTGGGGCCGGTGATGCTGGACGTGGCGGGCAAGACGCTCACCGCGGAGGACGAACAACGTTTGCGCCATCCGCAGGTCGGCGGGGTGATCCTGTTTGCGCGCAATTACGAGTCGCCGTCGCAACTGTGCGAGCTGACTGCGGCGATACGCGCGGTGCGCACGCCGCCGTTGCTGATCGCGGTGGATCACGAAGGCGGGCGGGTGCAGCGCTTCCGCGAGGGCTTCACGAAGATTCCGCCGATGCGCGAACTGGGCAAGGTGTGGGACGAGCATCCGCAGCGCGCGCGGCATCTGGCGCAGCAGGCTGGTTATGTGCTGGCCGCGGAGCTGCGCGCCTGCGGCGTGGACTTCAGCTTCACGCCGGTGCTGGATGTGGACTATGGGCAGAGCAGCGTGATCGGCGACCGCGCGTTCCATAGCGACCCGCAGGCGATTGCCGAGCTGGCGCACAGCCTGCTGCTGGGGTTGAAGCAGGGCGGCATGCACACAGTGGGCAAACATTTCCCCGGTCACGGTTACGTGAAGGCCGATTCGCATCTGGACATTCCGGTGGACGAGCGCGAGTTCGTCGATATCGAGATGTGCGACCTGATTCCGTTCAAGCGCATGGTGGACTACGGCCTGTCCGCGGTGATGCCGGCACATGTGATCTATCCCAAGGTGGACAACCGTCCGGCGGGCTTCTCGCCGGTCTGGCTGAAGCAGGTGCTGCGCGAGCAGCTCGGTTTCGAGGGTGTGATCTTCAGCGACGACCTGTCTATGGAGGGGGCTACCGTCGCGGGAGGCATCGTGCAGCGTGCCTCGGCGGCACTGAACGCCGGCTGCGACATGGTGCTGGTGTGCAACAAGCCGGAGTCGGCGGACGAGTTGTTGCGCGGGCTGCACTGGACGATGCCGGCAACCAGCAAGGCGCGGCTGGTGCAGATGCGCGGGCGCACGCATCCGGAATCGCTGGACCAGTTGCACGAACAGAAAGTGTTCCTGAAGGCGCTGGACGAAGTCGCATCCATCGGCAAGAGCAACGCAGAATTGCCCTTGGCTTGAGAACCTGCTGCGCGACTCGATTGCTGCGTTGCGCGGTACTCGAAATCCGGGGGCGCATAGCGGCAAACTGTAAGTACATTCCGGTTTCTGCGCTGACCAGCGACTTGGCTGGCGTTGTTTGCCAGCTTAGTCGATTGGCCATGCAAAGCACCGTGCGCCTTGCACTCAAGCCGCTCGCTACGGTTTTTGGGTTCACGGATTTTTGTTGCGGTAGTCATACGTGCGACTGCTTGAGATAATCCAATAGAGTTTTTATTCGCATATCGGTATCCAGAACATGAGTGAATTACAGAAGGCCTTGCTGGCGATCGGTTTCGGCGTGATCGTTGCGGTGTATGTCTACGGCTGGTGGCAGCAGCGCAAGTACCGGCAGAAGTTCGGCGCGGCGTTCAAGTCATCCCATGCGGATGCGCTGTATCAGGAAAGCCCCGCACGTCCGTTGCCGGAACTGGAGAATGAGCCCCAAGCCTTGTCGCCGGAGCCTGCGCCGGCAGTGGAGCATTTCGTGAAGATCGCGGAAGAAGCGGTCGAGCCGGTTGCCGCCGCGGTCGAGCCCGCGTCCGAGGCGCAGGTCTCCGCGGAGACTCCGGTCGAAGAGCCGACGCTCGGCGAGGAAGCGACCGAAGAGCAACCGCTCGAAGACGAAGACACGCCCGCAGAGGCTCATCCCGCAGAGACTGCACCGGTGGCGCAGGACGAGAGCTGCGCGCTGCTCGATCTGCGTAGCGATTTCATCGTCGAACTGAATCTTGCCGAGCCGTCGCCGGCGTCGGCGCTGGCCGGGTTGTGGCAGCGCAAGTTCGATTTCGGCAAGCCGGTGCTGGTATGCGGCCTGACGCTGAACGCCCCCCGATGGGAGCGCGCGGTCGCCGAGGGCGCGACGCTGTATTCGCGTTTCCGTATCGCGCTGCAGCTGGTCGACCGCGGCGGCGCGATCAGCCCCGCGAAGCTGGCGGACTTCCGCGACCTGGTGCTGGGCATCGCCGCTCGCATCAAGGCCGACGCGAACGTGCCGGACATGCCGCAGACGCACCAGAATGCGCTGGAGTTGGACGCGTTCTGCGCCGATGTCGACCAGATGGTCGGCGTGAACCTGGTGGTGCCGGGCGAGCGCCTGCTGTCCGGCACGCGCATCGCCGAAGCCGCCGCGCTGCAGGGGCTGACGCTGGAGGCGGACGGTGCGTTCCACCTGCTGGGCGCGCACGGCCACAGCCTGTTCAGCCTGATCAACATGAACAGCATGCCGTTCCAGCACCACACGCTGGCCACCCACACTACGCGCGGCCTGACGCTGCTGCTGGACGTGCCGCGCGTGGACAGCCCGGCGGTGCAGTTCGACCGCATGCTGGCCGCCGCGCATGGATTGGCCCGCGAACTGCAGCTCAACCTGGTGGACGACCACCGCGTGGTGCTGAGCGAGACCGGCCTGGCGCGCATCCGCGACCAGATCATCGATGTCGAGGCGAAGATGTGCGAGCACGGCATCGCCCCGGGCAGCGCGCAGGCACGCAGGCTGTTCGCCTGATGGCAGTAGCGGCACGCATCGCGCAACTGCGCGCGGAGATCGAGCGGCACAACCACGCCTACTACGTGCTGGATGCGCCTGCCGTTCCCGACGCGGAATACGACAGGCTGTTCCGCGAACTGCAAGCCCTCGAAACGCAACATCCCGAACTGCTGACGCCCGATTCGCCCACGCAGCGCGTCGGCGGAAAGGTGCTGGACGGCTTCGCGCCGGTGAAACACGCGGTGCCGATGCTGTCGATACGCACCGAGACCGATACCGAGGCGAGCGGCGCCTTCAACTTCGATGCGCGCGTGAAGAATGCGCTGGGCGTGGCCGACGAGATCGAATACGCCTGCGAGCTGAAGTTCGACGGCCTCGCGATCAACCTGCGTTACGAGCGCGGCGTGCTGAAGCAGGCCGCGACGCGCGGCGACGGAGAGACCGGCGAAGACGTGACGCAGAACGTGCGCACCATCCACTGTATCCCGCTGCACCTGAAAGACTGCACCGCCGAGGTGCTGGAAGTGCGCGGCGAGGTATACATGTCGCGCCGCGACTTCAACCGCTACAACGAGAAACAGCGCGAGCTGGGTTTGCAGACATTGGTGAACCCGCGCAACGGCGCGGCGGGCAGCATACGCCAGCTCGATCCGGTGCTGGCCGCGAGGCGTCCACTGTCCTTCTTCGCCTATGGGCTGGGCGAGGTGCGGGGCTGGACGCTGCCGGCGACGCACAGCGCGATCCTCGATGCACTGCAGTCGTTCGGCCTGCCGGTGTGCGCCGACCGCGCGGTGGTGCGGGGAGCTGCGGCGCTGGCGGGGTTTCATCGCAGCATCGCGGCCAGGCGCGATGCGCTGCCGTTCGATATCGACGGCGTGGTGTACAAGGTCAACAGCCTCGCATTGCAACAGGAGCTGGGCTTCGTCTCGCGCGAACCGCGTTGGGCCGTGGCGCACAAGTTTCCCGCAGAAGAACAGCTCACTGTGCTGCGTGACATCGAGATACAGGTCGGCCGCACCGGCAAGCTGACGCCGGTCGCCAAGCTCGAACCGGTGTTCGTCGGCGGGACCACGGTCAGCAACGCCACGCTGCACAATGAGGGCGAGATCCGCCGCAAGGATGTGCATATCGGCGACACGGTGATCGTGCGCCGTGCCGGCGACGTGATCCCCGAAGTGGTTGGCGTGCTGGCGGAGCGGCGGCCGGCGGATGCGAAGCCTTTCGCGATGCCGACCTCTTGCCCGGTATGCGGCAGCCATGTGGTGCGCGAGGAGGGCGAGGCCGATGCGCGCTGCACCGGCGGCCTGTTCTGCGCGGCCCAGCGCAAGCAGGCGATACTGCATTTTGCCGGAAGGCGCGCGATGGACATCGAAGGCCTGGGCGACAAACTGGTCGACCAGTTGGTGGACGGCGGCATCGTGCATAGCCCCGCCGAGCTGTATACCCTGGGTATGTCGGTGCTGGCCGATCTGGAACGCATGGGCGAGAAGTCGGCGCTCAACCTGCTGGAAGCCATCGAGAAGAGCAAACACACCACGCTGGCGCGCTTCGTCTACGCGCTGGGCATACGCAACGTGGGCGAGGCGACGGCGAAAGACCTGGCGCGCCATTTCGGCAAGCTGGATGTCATCATGCAGGCGGATATCGAGCGATTGCTGGCGGTGCCTGATGTCGGCCCGGTGGTCGCGCAGAGCATCGCCGATTTCTTCGCCGAGGCCCACAATCGCGAAGTGGTGCAGCAGTTGCGCGACCTCGGCGTGCATTGGGAGGAGCATGAAGGCGTGAGCGATCAGGTGCTGCCGTTGACCGGAAAAACCTTCGTGCTTACCGGAACGCTCGCCAGCATGAGCCGCGATGAGGCAAAATCGCGGCTGGAAGCGCTGGGCGCGAAGGTCGCCGGTTCGGTGTCGAAGAAGACCGACTGCGTGGTGGCCGGAACCGAAGCGGGCAGCAAACTGGACAAGGCGCGCGAACTGAACGTGACGGTGTGGGACGAAGCCGCGTTGCTGGAGTATTTGCGCGGGAGCGAGAAAACGGTTTGATCCGCAGATTACGCAGATAGCCGCAGATTAAGAATCGCAGGGAAGAAATGTGTAAATCTGCATACCCTAAAGGGCACAAGAACCTCTTCGAGGTAATCTGCGGATGATGTTTTGAATTTAATGAGGTGATCGTTTTGAAGAAGATTACGAAAGCAGTGTTCCCTGTCGCCGGCCTCGGCAGCCGCTTTTTGCCGGCCACCAAGGCGACCGCCAAGGAGATGCTGCCGGTGGTCGACAAGCCGCTGATCCAGTACGCGGTGGAAGAGGCGGTGGCGGCGGGCATCACCGACATGGTGTTCATCACCGGTCGCCACAAGCGCGCGATCGAGGACCATTTCGACAAGGCCTACGAACTGGAGGCCACGCTGGAGGCGGACGGCAAGAGCGAGTTGCTGCGCATCGTGCAATCCGTCGTCCCGAAAAACGTGAACTGCATCTACATCCGCCAGGCCGAGCCGCTGGGGCTGGGTCACGCGGTGCTGTGCGCGAAACCTGTGGTGCAGGACGAACCGTTCGCGGTGCTGCTTGCCGACGACCTGATCGACGGCGAACCGCCTATCGTCAGGCAGATGGTGGAGGTGTTCGGCAGGCACCAGTGCTCCATCCTTGGCGTGCAGGATGTGCCGCGCGCGCATACCGGGCAATACGGCATCGTCAGCAGCAGCAATCTCGAATCGAACGTGGAGAGGGTGCACGGCATCGTGGAGAAGCCGAAACCCGAAGTCGCTCCTTCCACACTGGCGGTGGTCGGGCGCTATATCCTGACGCCGCGCATTTTCCATCACCTGGAGAACGTCCGGCCCGGCGCGGGCGGAGAGATCCAGCTCACCGACGGCATCGCCTCGCTGATGCAGGAAGAGCAGTTGCTGGCCTACCGCTTCAACGGCGTCCGTTACGATTGCGGCTCCAAGCTGGGCTATCTGCAGGCGCAGGTCGCCTTCGGCCTGAAGCACGAGGAGTTGCGCGCGGATTTTTCCGCATACCTGAAAACGGTCGCCTGATGCTGAACGACCGGCAAGTTCGCGCGTTGCTCGAAGAGGCTGAACTGCTCCGATCTGCGGATGAGGTGCAGGCCGCGGTGCGCCGCGTCGCGCAGGAGATTAATGTCGCGCTGGCGGGAAGGCATCCGCTGGTGCTGTCTGTGATGGGCGGGGCGGTGGTGTTCAGCGGTCAGTTGTTGCCCATGCTCGAATTTCCGCTGGACTTCGACTATCTGCATGTGTCGCGCTACGGCGATGCGCAGCGGGGCGGTGAGCTGAACTGGAAGGTTGCGCCGCCCGGGGAGGTCGCCGGCAGGGTGGTGCTGGTGCTGGACGATATCCTCGACGAGGGCGAGACGCTGCGGGCTATCACGCAGCGTGTGCTGGAACTGGGGGCATCCGCGTGCTACTGCGCGGTGTTCGCCGACAAGGAGAACGGCAAGGCGAAGCCGATACGCGCCGACTTCGTCGGCATGGAGTTGCCGAACCGTTTTGTGTTCGGCTTCGGGATGGACATACATGGGGCGTGGCGTAACCTGCCCGCGATTTATGCAACGAAGGAGAATGAATAATGCTCGCTATTATCGGAGGTCGCGGCCTGACCGAACTGGCAAATTTGAAGATCACCCACCGGCAGGTGTTGCGCACGCCTTACGGCGAGCCTTCCGGCGCATTCATGTTCGGCACGCTGAACCAGCATGAAGTGATCTTCGTCGCGCGCCACGGCTACGGGCACACGATACCGCCGCATCTGGTGAACTACCGCGCCAACCTGTGGGCGTTGCGCGAACAGGGCGTGAGCGAGGTCATCTCGGTGGCGACTGTCGGCGGTATACGTGCCGACTTGACGCCCGGCGTCATCGTCGTGCCGGATCAGATCATCGATTACACCCATGGCCGCGATGCGACTTACTTCGATACCGGCGACTCGCGCTATACCAATGCGAATTTCGCGCTGCCTTACAGTCCGGAATTGCGCAGCCGTATCCTGAAGAGCGCGGGCCTCGCTGGGCAGGCTTGCGTCGATGGCGGCGTGTATGCGGCGACGCAGGGGCCGCGTCTGGACAGCATCGCCGAGGTCAACCGCTACGAGCGCGACGGTGCCGACATGATAGGCATGACCGGGATGCCAGAAACCGCACTGGCGATGGAGCTGGAGCTGAAATACGCGACGATAGCCGTGGTCGCGAACTACGCGGCAGGCCGGGGCGACAGCAAGTACGGCATTAACATGGAGCAGGTCAATGCGACCGCCACCGCGACGATGGATCGGGTGCGCAGCATTCTGGAAAGCGTGGTGAATTGCAGCGAAGATTGAGTGTCGATTTACCGGAAGACGACACCTTCGATTGCGAAGCATCCGCCGCCGTTGCCCATGACCTGATTGTGCAACTGGATGCCCTCTCTGCTGTTCCAAGGAAAGCGGCTGAGACATGCGGCTTTTTACGCCATCTTGAACCTAACCGATAAACGTCAAAACTGTAAAGAAAAAAGCCCGCCGAAGCGGGCTTGAATGTCACGCCGGGTGTGGTTAAACGCCTTGGCAGACGGTGTAAAGTGTGGAATCGTCCGGGTCGGCCACTGCAGTGGCAGGGGATGTAGTCCCCGAAATGCTCATCATCGTACCCGTTGCAGTATTGCCGTCATCCAGTGCGACATCGAGTTGTTTGGCAAACTTTCCGACTATGCCGGCGGAGCAGATGATGTAAGAGCCTTTGAGTTTGCCGTTGGTGCCGGTAATGTCCATGTCTGTCGAGTTCGTTACGCCTATCAGGCCCCCAGAGGTATTGCGCTGTGGGTAACCAGTAGTATCTGCCGTATCGGTAACGCCGGCTGCGATACCCGAGAGGCGCACATGTTGCCAGAACAGGAAGGATTCATCTGTATTGGTGGTGCTGTCCCATTTGCCGTCGATTTTTCCGTCGCCACGCTTGGCGGCGGCAGCAGTCGTTGCGCCGGTGACATGGCTTGCCGCGAGAGCGTCATCCCCTGGCAGGGCATGGTATTTGTCCTGATAGCTATAGATGAATAGCGATGTGTTCTTGAAGTCGGAAGCCAGATTCTTGACCTTGGCGCTGTTGATGAGCTCCTGCCCCTTGAGCACGCCGCCGAGCAGGAGGCCGATGATGACCAGCACGATGGCGATTTCGATGAGGGTGAAGCCTGATTGATAGCGTTTCATTGTGATAGTCTCCCAATAGTTGTGGTGTGGCACCCTGAAAGCAGCAAATGCCATGCCATTGTGATCGGAGGCTGTTTGGGGCGCGATGCGCAGGGAGTAGGCGGGTTTTTTGCAGGTCTGCGATTAGATGGTGACGGGAATTCGACGGAGTGATGACGAAATGCTGACGCTTGGGGCGAGGGAGGGGTTGCACGGCACGCGCTGGCTGTTGCTGGCGATGCTGGCGCTGTTGCACGGCGCGCTGTTGTTCGGGGTCGAAAGTCTATGGGCGCGCTCCCTGTTGCTGGCGCATGTCGGTCTGTTCCTGATCTGGCAGCCGCTGTGGCGCGGCGAGCGCGAGGTGGGGCCGGGGGCGCTCGCCTTCATCGCGTTTGCCGCGGTGGGGCTGGCGTACTGGCTGAACTGGTGGGCGGTCGCTTTCTGGCTGATCGGCCTGTTCGGCTTGGTCGGCGCACGCGTGTTCGCGTTTCGGGACCGCTGGACGCGCAGGCTCTATCTGGCCGTGGTGGCCTATCTGCTGGCGGTGCTGCTGCTCTGGGTGGTCCCGCACCTGTTCGCGGCGGAGTTCACGATAGAGATCGGCCGCGCGATGATGACCTCCGTGCTGCCGCTGCTGCTGGCGGCGATGGCGCTGCTCCCCGGGCGCAAGGAACAACCCGAAGAGGCGCGCGCGGTCGATTTCATTTACAGCCTGCTGCTGTTCATGCTGCTGGCGCTGGTGGTGCTGGGCAGCCTGGCCTTCATGACGCTGGCGCATCTCGATTATCCGGAAGCGCTGTTGCGCACGCTGTTCCTGATCGGGCTGGTGTTGCTCGCGCTGGGCGGGCTGTGGAATCCGCGCTTCAGCCCGTCGCTGATGCGCAGGATAGGTTTCGGCGGCCTGCAGGCGATCTTCTCGCGTTATCTGCTGAGCGTCGGCACGCCGTTCGAAAGCTGGCTGCGGCAACTGGCCGAGGCTGCGCAGCGAGAGCCGGACGCGGCCTCATACCTGCGCCGCGCGGTCGCCCTGCTGGGCGAGTTGCCTTGGCTGTCAGGGCTTTCCTGGCAGACGGCGGATGGCGCGGGGCAGCAGGGCGAGTTCAGCGAGCATGACGTGCGCGTGCAGGAGGGCGATCTGCGCCTGACCCTGTATGCCCGGTACGCGCCGAGTCCCAGCGTGTTGTTGCATGTCTATCTGCTCGCGCAGTTGATCGGCTATTTCTATCAGGCCAAGCAGCGCGAACAGAATTTGCGTGACATCACGCGGCTGCAAGCGGTGTACGAGACCGGCTCGCGCCTGACCCACGACTTGAAGAACATGCTGCAATCGCTGCATTCGCTGACCGCGATTGCCCAGAGTCCGGAGGCGCGTTCGCAGCAATTGTTGCAGCAACAGCTGCCGCAACTGACACGGCGCATCGAACAGACGCTGAATAAACTGCGCCAGCCGCAGATGCAGGACGATTCTCCGCAACTCGCGCTGAACGCATGGTGGGACGGCCTGCGTCAGCGCAACAGCCATCAGCCGGTGGCATGGCATGCGCCGGAAAACCTGCCGGACAGCGTCATCCCGGCGACGCTGTTCGATTGCGTGCTCGACAACCTGATCGACAATGCGTTGAAGAAACGCCAGATCGAACCCGGTACAGCCATCGAGGTCGAATTGCAGACAGCGCCGCTGCGCCTGACCGTCTGCGACAGCGGTTCGCCGATAGCGGAGCAGCTGGTCGCCAACCTGTTGCACAACGTGGTCGTCTCCGAGAACGGTCTGGGGATAGGCCTGTATCAGGCGGCGCGCTGGGCCGAGCAACTGGGTTACCGGCTGATGCTGGGCAGCAACCGGCCGGGCCGGGTGTGTTTCGAATTATGCAGGAGTAGTTGAAATGAGCGTCAGAACGGTGTTGCGCATGGGCGATGAGCGTTTGCAGCGGGTGGCCGCGCCGGTGCGGGATTTCGGCGACGATGAATTGCGCGAGTTGCTGCGCGACATGCGCGACACGATGGCGGCGCTGAGCGGCGTCGGGCTGGCCGCGCCGCAGATCGGTGTCGGACTGCGCGTGGTGATCTTCGGCACGTCGCCGGACCAGGGCAACGGGCAGAATCCGCGTTACCCGGATGCAGATGCGGTGCCTTACACGGTGTTGATCAATCCCGTCGTTACGCCGCTGGATGATCGGCAGGAAGAAGGCTGGGAAGGCTGCCTCAGCCTGCCCGGCCTGCGCGGCGTGGTGCCGCGTTTTCTGCATATCCGCTATCAGGGGCATGACGAGTATGGCGCGCTGATAGACCGCACGGTGAGCGGATTCCATGCGCGCGTTGTGCAGCACGAGTGCGACCATCTGGACGGTGTCCTCTATCCGATGCGGATGACCGACATGAGCCGCTTCGGCTACACTGCCGAACTGTTTCCGGGGCGCGAAGAGCAGGAAGAATAGGGATGTTTAACCAAAGGAGAAAAGCATGAACAGAAGGGAATTGCTGGTCGGGGGCATCGCATTGGCCGGTGCGGCGATGGTGGGGAATGCGCAGGCCGCGACGCATGAGCATGACCATAGTCATCATCACGGCGCGATGGCGAGCGGCGCATTGACGACGGCGATCTCCGATTGCATCCAGAAGGGCGAGGTCTGCCTGAACCACTGCATCGACCTGCTGGGGCAGGGCGAGAAGGATATGGCGGCTTGCGCGAAGACCGTGAACGAAGTGCTGGCGGTGTGCGGCGCGCTGCAGCAACTGGCGAACCAGAATTCGAAGCAACTGGCGCGCATGGCCGCGATCGCGATGGATGTGTGCAAGCAATGCGAGGACGAGTGCAAGAAGCATGCGGCGAAACACGAGTCGTGCAAGGCCTGCGGCGAGAGCTGCGCGGCCTGCTATGCCGAGTGCAAGAAGATCGCGGTTTGATCCGATGGCCGGCTGATCCGATGCCTGGGGCGCGGTGATCTGCGCCCTTACACCGTGAGCGTGCGATAAGCGCGCTCCAGTCGGCTGGAAAATTCTTCGTATTGCAGGTCGCTGCAATGCACCATGGTCACGGTCCAGTTGCGGCGGTCGTAGCCAATCAGGTCGTCGAATACGACGGTCTCCCCGTGGGCTTCGCCCGCGTTGTCGCGGCGTATGCCCATACTGTCCAGCCTGATCGCGGTCTGAATCAGGTGCAGGTGCGGCACCGGATCGAGCAGCACCGCAACGAAGTCTTCCTGATAGCGGTCCAGTTCCAGCGCGCCGATGGCGTCCTGCAAGTCGGCCATCAGGCGCGTCAGCTGTTCCTGCAGCGCAGGCCTTGAGTCTTCGTCGGCGGTGTGCAGACGTGCCATCAGCGTGTCCTTCTCCTGCAGCAGCGCCAGCTTTTCCTGTTTTCGTTTTGCGATACGCTGCGCCACCTTGCCGACCAGGCGGTCAAAGAAGCTCATCGCGACCAGTTCGCGCGCCTCGGCCTCGCTGGCCGCCGTGCTCTCTATCGTGTGGCTGGTGAAATAGACCATGTTCTGCATCACGTCGTGCTGCACCACTTCTCCGGTCAGGCGCATCCCGGCCACGGCCTTCTCGATCCGGCGCATGCCCATCAGCGCATAGACATCCGCGTCGGCGGGGAATTCGCGCAGATGGTTCTGCAGTGCCAGGCTGTTGCCCAGCGCATCGGTGACGGATTCGAGCGAGGGGAACAGCGCATGCACCAGCGGGTCGCCCGCATAGGATTCGCGGGTGATATCTACCGGTCCCGGCAGCCGGGCTGCCAGGGCATGGGCGTATTCCAGCGCGGACTGGATGGGGGCGCAGTAGGAATCCGGGTAGCCGCCGGTCTGTTTGAGCAGCGGCTCCACGCCGTTGATCGCGCGCTCGATGGCCGGCAGCAGATCGGGTGCCGGCCGGCTCGGTTCGCGACCGAAAAGATGGGAGAACACTGCCATCATTTTCCCTCCGTGGTGGGGCGGCGCTTCAGCCCAGAAACTGCTCGCTGATATGTTCGTAGTATTCCTGCTCGGTGTCCTGGCTGATGCCGAGCTCGGCCAGCACTTCGCTGCGCAGCTTGTACCAGAGCGGATCGTCCACCCGGCCGATACGGTGGTAGTAGTGGATCGCCAGCTGCAGGATGGCGACCAGCGTGCGCACCGCGCTATGTTCTTCATGCGGCATCTCGTGGTGGTACAGGATCGCCTGGCAGACGAAGTCCGGCAGCTTCCAGTGGCGCGCCACCAGATAGCCTATGCTGCTGTGGTCGACGTGGTATTGCTCGTCTTCCTCGGCCAGGCTGGGCCAGCAGCAGGCGCTTTCCAGATGCAGTCTGCTGCAGTAGTCGGGGAAGCGTTGCATCAGCACCGGCACGCCGCACTCGTGAAAAATGCCGGCCATGTAAGCCTGGTCGGGAAAGATGTTGCATACCGACACGCGTTCCGCGGCGATCAGTGCCGCGAGTTGCGCGACCTCCTGCGACCGGATCCAGAACGCCTCGAATGCCTTGCGACTGGCATCGGACAGACTGCTGGACAGCGAGATCGCCTGCACCAGGTTGTAGGTCTGCTTGACGCCGATCACCATCAGCACCTGCTCGAGGGTATCGAATTTCTTGCCGCCGCCGAATACCGGCGAGCGGACCGCCTTGAACAGCATCGCGGTGATGCCGGGATCGCCGGAGATGATGGTCGCGAGTTGCTTCATCGTGTAGTCGTCGGCAGCGAACTTCTTCTGCAGTTCCAGCAATACACGGGGTTGGGGGGGGAGCTTGATGCCCTTGCTGGTGAGTTCTTTTATCGCATTGTCGATGTCGATGGACATGGGATGGTCTTTCCGTGGGCAGTGTCGGGTCGGCCGTGAGGCCGGGGGCGTAATGATAACCGGACTACGCCGTTCCCGTGCCGGGATGAACCATCTCTTCTGGGACCACCCAGAGGTCGAAATCCTCCTCCGCGACGTAACCCAGCGCGAGCGCCGCCTGCTTCAGCGTGCTGCCGTCGCGGTGCGCGCGCTTGGCGATCTCTGCGGCGCGGTCGTAGCCGATGTGCGGCGTCAGCGCGGTCACCAGCATCAGGGACTGTTCCATCTGTTCCGCGATGCGTGCCTGGTTGGCCTCTATGCCGCGGGCGCAATGCTCCTCGAAACTCGCCATGCCGTCGGCCAGCAGGCGCACGCTCTGCAGGAAGTTGTGCGCGATCATCGGGCGGTACACGTTCAGCTCGAAGTTGCCGGAAGCGCCGCCGAAGTTGATCGCGACGTCGTTGCCGAATACCTGGCAGCACAGCATGGTCAGGGCCTCGCACTGCGTCGGGTTCACTTTGCCCGGCATGATGGAGCTGCCGGGCTCGTTCTCCGGGATGGTGATCTCGCCCAGCCCAGAGCGCGGGCCGGAGGCCAGCCAGCGCACGTCGTTGGCGATCTTCATCAGCGCGGCGGCGAGCGTCTTCAGCGCGCCGTGCGCCGACACCAGTTCGTCGTTCGCGGCCAGCGCGGCGAACTTGTTGGCCGCACTCGTGAACGGCAGGCCGCTGCTCAGCTTGAGCACGGCGGCGACGCGGTCGCCGAACTCGGCATGCGTGTTCAGCCCGGTGCCGACGGCGGTGCCGCCCACCGCCAATTGGTGCAGCGGCCCCAGGGCGGCGGCGATCGCCGCTTCCGCATGCTCCAACTGCGCGGCATAGCCGGAGAACTCCTGCCCCAGCGTCAGCGGCGTGGCGTCCTGCAGGTGGGTGCGGCCGATCTTGACGATGTCGGCGAAGGTGTTGGACTTCTGCTCCAGCGTCACGCGCAGCTTGCGCAGCGATGGCAGCAGCCGGTGCGCGACGGCTGATGCTGCCGCGACGTGCATCGCGGTGGGGAAAATGTCGTTGGACGACTGGCCGAGGTTTACCTCGTCGTTCGGATGAACCGTGCGGTCCGTGCCGCGCACACCGCCGAGCAACTCCGAGGCACGGTTGGCGAGCACCTCGTTCATGTTCATGTTGCTCTGCGTGCCTGATCCGGTCTGCCACACCGACAGCGGGAATTCCTGCGCATGCCGGCCGGCGAGCACCTCGTCCGCGGCCTGCACGATGGCGGCGGCCTTGTCCTCGTCCAGCAGCCCAAGCTCGCGGTTGACCAGCGCGGCGGCGCGTTTCACTTCCGCCAGCGCGAGCACGATCTCATCAGGCATGCGTTCGGTCGAGATGTGGAAAAACTGCAGAGAGCGCTGCGTCTGCGCGCCCCAGAGATGTTCTGCGAGCACTTCGATATTGCCGAAGGAATCGCGTTCGGTTCTGGTGTCCATAGTTCTTGTCCTGTCTGGAATTGCGCAGGGCGGGTCAGACGTTGACCATCCGCAGCGGAATGCGCTGCCTGCCGAATGCCTTCTCGAACTTGCCGAAATGTCCCGCGAGCTTTGCGCCGCAATACGGGCATTCCCCGTTTTCGGTGAGGTGGTATTCGCGGATTAGATGCCAGTCTCGCACGATCAGCGCCTGCTTGCACGAGGCGCAATGGGTGGTGCCGCCGGAAAGGTCGTGCACGTTGCCGGTGTAGACATGCAGCAGGCCGGCGGACTGCGCGATCTGCCGCGCCTCGGTCAGCTTGCCCGCGGGCGTGGCGGGGATGTCGGTCATCTTGTAATCGGGGTGGAAGGCGGTGAAGTGCAGCGGCACGTCCGTCCCCAGTTCCTTCGCGATCCATTCGCTCATCCGGCCGATCTCCTGCGCGCTGTCGTTGTAGCCGGGGATCAGCAGCGTGGTCAGCTCGAACCACACCCGGGTTTCGTGCCGCAGGTATTTCAGCGTCTCCAGCACGGGCTCCAGGTGCGCGCCGGTCAGCTTGAAATAGAACTCGTCGGTGAACGCCTTCAGGTCCACGTTCGCCGCGTCCATCTTCGCGTAGAACTCCGTGCGCGGCGCGGCGTGGATGTAGCCCGCCGTCACCGCGACCGTCTTCACACCGGCCTCGTGGCAGGCGTCGGCCACGTCCATCGCATATTCGGCGAAGATCACCGGGTCGTTGTAGGTGAAGGCCACGCTCTTGCAGCCGAACTCGACGGCCATGTCCGCGATGGCTTCCGGGCCGGCCTGGTCGGCGAGCTTGTCGAAGCTGCGCGACTTGGAGATGTCCCAATTCTGGCAGAACTTGCAGGCGAGGTTGCAGCCCGCGGTGCCGAACGACAGGATGCTGCTGCCGGGATAGAAATGGTTCAGCGGTTTTTTCTCGATGGGATCGACGCAGAAGCCGGAGCTGCGACCGTAGGTGGTCAGCACCATCATGTCGCCCGCGCGGCCGCGCACGAAGCAGGCGCCGCGCTGGCCTTCCCGCAGCTTGCAGTCGCGCGGACACAGGTCGCACTGGATGCGGCCGTCTTCGAGCATATGCCACCAGCGCGCGGGGTAGCGCTCGCTATCGCTTATCGGTTCATCCATGCCGTTCTCCTTCAGAAGGTTCTCCTTCGCTCCATTTCTGCACGGTGTAATGCGACAGCCTGACGTCGTCCGACCAGAAGTCGGACGGCAGGCCAGCCTTGTTCTTCAGGTTGGCGATGAACGCTTTCGGGTCGGGCAGCTGCGCCCATACCTGCGGCAGGTAGGTGGCGCGGTGGCGGCCGCACTCGAAGATCACGCCGTCCCGGCAGGGATTCAGCTGCGCGAGCGCCTCTTCTTCGCTGCGGTGAGTGATGAGTTCCGGCTTGCTGAGCAGCGATACCTCGACGAGCACATCGGCGAACTCTTCCTTCGTCAGCGGCGGGAAGCGCGGATCGCGGAAGGCCGAGGAAACGGCGTTCTGGCACACATCTTCGATCAGCGGGCGGCAGGCTTCCAGCGTGCCGATGCAGCCGCGCAACCGGCCGTCCAGCGTCAGCGTGACGAAGGTCGCGCCGGGCTCTTCCAGCCAGGCTGTGCGCGGCAGGTCGTGCGAGCGGAATCCGAGTTCACGGCCTATGGCCGCGCGCGCCAGATGCAGCAGGGTTTCTCCTTGGTCACTGGATAACATGGTCTTCCTCCCCGGTGAAGGCGAATGCGGCATAGCCGACCACGCGGTCGCGCGCGTCTGCCGTGTCGCCGGAGTTGCGCAGGTCGAGCAGGTGCGGCCTGAGATGGTGTTTGCGCGCCGCGATGATCAGGCCGTTGATCGGCGTGCCGCCGCAGGCCTGTTCATGGGATACGGGCTGGCGCAGATGGGAGATGTCGTCGGCGGTCCCGCCGTCGATGGACTGCGCGGCGGCGTAAGGCAGGTAATGCGACAGGTCCGAACTGACGACGATCAGCGTCTCGTCGCCGCCCCAAAGGGCTTCCAGCACCTCGGCGACCTCATCGGCGGTCGCCATGCCCACCGCCAGCGGTACCAGCGTGAAATCGGACAGCACGCTCTGAAGGAACGGCAGTTGCACTTCCAGCGAGTGCTCCAGCGCGTGGACTGCGTCGCTGACGACGACCTGCGGCAGATGGGCGACGGCGCGCATCGCCCCGGCGTCCAGTTTCACCCGCCCCAGCGGCGTGTCGAACACCTCCGCTTCCGGCAAAGCCAAGCCATGCACCGCCACGCGGTGGGTGGGGCCCAGCAGCACCACGCGGCGGATGCGCGGCGCGATGTCCTTGAGCGTGGCATAGGCGCTGGCGGCGATCGCGCCGGAGTAGACGTAGCCCGCATGCGGCGCGATCAGCGCTTTTGGTTTTAGCGGGCGGGCCTGGGCTGCATCGAGGAAACCCCGCACGTCCCGGGCAAGCTCACGGGGATCGGCGGGATAGAACATTCCGGCGACGGCTGGCGGACGAACGGCAGGCATGACAAACCCCCTTTCTGATGACACTCACCATATGGGGACAGTCCGGCAGGAATCAAGTTCCTGCACGAGGCTGTCGGCGCGGCAGTGCCCGACATGCTGCATCCTGCGCAGCCGGCTTTTACTTTATTGAGAGTATTGCCTGCCAACGCGGCGGCGCGTAGTTTTTGCGGCATGACCGAGCGGAAAGGAGGCTCGCATGAAACCATCCTCGCGCAAGCGTGATTTCCCCGTGGAGAAGGTGCGCCGCTATCTCGAACCCGGGCCCATCGTGCTGGTCTCGTCGGCGTGGAAGGGCAAGCGCAACATCATGACCATGGGCTGGCATACCGTGATGGAATTCTCGCCGTCGCTGGTCGGCTGCATCATCTCTTCCGCCAACCACAGTTTCGAAATGGTGCGCCGCAGCCGCGAGTGCGTGATCAATGTTCCGACGACGGTGCTGACCGACGAGGTCGTCGGCATCGGCACCACCACCGGCGCCGAGATAGACAAGTTCGAATATTTCGGTCTCACCGCCGACGCGGCGGACAGCGTCAAGGCGCCGCTGATCCGAGAGTGTTACGCCAATTTCGAATGCAAGTTGTTCGATGCCCGTCTGGTCGACAAGTACAACTTTTTCATCTGGGAAGTCGTCAGTGCGCATGTGGCGGCATCCCCGAAACATCCGGAGACGCTGCATTACAAGGGCGAGGGCACCTTCATGGTCGCGGGCAAGATCATCCACCGGCGCAAGCTGGCGCATATGTGAGCAAAGGAGATGAACATGAACCACGCAATCCGCATCCACAAGTACGGCGGTCCCGAAGTGTTGCAATGGGAAGAGATGTCAGTCGGCGATCCGGGGCCGGGCGAGATCGGGCTGAAGCAGACGGCGGTAGGTCTGAATTACATCGACGTCTATCACCGTACCGGCGAGTATCCGCAGCCGCTGCCTTTCGTGCCCGGCATGAGCGCGGCCGGTATCGTCGAGTCGGTAGGCAAGGGCGTCGCGCATCTCAAGCCGGGCGACCGGGTGGGCTATCCCATGGAGATCGGCGCCTATGCCGAGGCCCGCCTGGTCGCGGCCGACCGCGTGGTGAAACTGCCGGACGCCATCACCGACCGCATGGCGGCCGCGATGATGCTGCGCGGCATGACTGCGCGTTACCTCATCCGTGACATCTACAAGGTCGGGCCGGGCGACACCATCCTCATTCATGCCGCAGCCGGCGGCGTCGGCCTGCTGGTGTGCCAATGGGCGGCAGCGCTGGGTGCGACCGTGATCGGCACCGTGTCCAGCGACCAGAAGGCCATGCTGGCCAAGGCCAATGGCTGCCACCATCCCATCGTCTATACCCGCGAGGATTTCCAGGCGCGCGTGATGGAGATCACGGACGGCAAGAAGCTGCCCGTGGTTTACGATGGAGTCGGCAAGGACACTTACCTGAAGTCGCTCGACTGCCTGCGTCCGCGCGGCCTGCTGGTGCTGTTCGGCTCCGCCTCGGGGCCGGTCCCATCCTTCGATACGTCGCTGCTCGCGCAGAAGGGTTCTTTGCTTCTCACCCGGCCGACGCTGGGCACCTTCATCGCCACACGCGCGCAGATGGAAGAGAATGCGGCGGACCTGTTCGCTGCGGTGACCTCGGGCAAGGTGCAGATCCACATCAACCAGACCTGGCCGCTGAAAGACGTGGCGCAGGCGCACCGCGACCTCGAAGCGCGCAAGACGACCGGATCGACAGTGTTGCTGCCCTGAGGAGATGACCATGTCCAAGCTCCGCGTGCAGAGTTTCGCGATCTCCATCGACGGTTTCGGCGCCGGCCCCGACCAGACCCTCGAACATCCCCTTGGCGTGCGCGGCATGGAGCTGATGGAATGGTTCTTCCCCACCCGAGTGTGGCGGCAGATGCAGGGCGAGGAGGGTGGCGAGACCGGCATCGACAACCACATCGCGGAACAGGGCTTCGCCAACATCGGTGCGTGGATACTGGGACGTAACATGTTCGGCCCCATCCGCGGTCCGTGGCCGGATGAGAACTGGAAGGGCTGGTGGGGCGAAGAGCCGCCGTACCACACGCCGGTCTTTGTGCTGACGCACCATCCGCGCGCGCCGCTCAGGATGAAGGGTGGCACCGAGTTCCGCTTCGTCACCGAAGGCATACATGCCGCGCTGGAACAGGCGAAGGCCGCCGCCGGAGGTCGCGACGTCCGCCTCGGCGGCGGCGTGTCCACGATACGGCAGTACCTCAACGCCGGACTGATCGACGAACTCCACCTTGCCATCAGCCCTGTTCTGCTCGGTAAGGGGGAACACCTGCTGCGCGACATCGATATGCATGTCCTGGGCTACGAATGCGAGAAGTACGTCGCCGGCGAACGCGCGGCCCATGTCTTCCTGCACAAGCGCGCCTGATCCTTGGGATGATGAAGCTCTGACTGCGTGCTGGATTTTATCGGCACTATAGTGAGCAATCTATTGGCGCTGTGACGGACTTCAAGAACTCATCTTCTAAGCACTCAGCGCAAACGTACTTATCTGGTGCATTCCAGCCCCGTTCCTGTGCCCCCATCCATTCTGTTTTCGCCAAACTCATGTCGATTTCCTAAAAGAAATACTGGCGTAGTTTTAGCAAGCGCAGCCCGGATGGAATGCAATGAAATCCGGGATTTCCTAGTTGGCTGGTTAAATCACGCTCCTGCGGATCACTGAAATTCCTTGAAGAAATTCACCACCGCCATCACCCGCTGCTTCAGGTCTTCGTGCTTCAGCTCTATCCTCAGCCTGTCCTGCCCGGACATCTTCACGTAGCGCCGGCTCTGGATCAGCGTGATGATCTTCATCGGGTCTATCGGCGGGTTCGGCACGAACTGGATGACGATGGCCTCGGATGAGGCGTCCAGTTTGCTGATGCCCAGCGGCTTGGCGAGGATGCGCAGGCGGTGGCTGTCGAGCAGGGTCTGGGCAGGTTCGGGCAGCAGGCCGAAGCGGTCTATCAGTTCCTGATGCATCTCGTCGAGGTCGTCCTGCGTTGTGCAGTTTGCCAGCCGTTTGTAGATCACCAGCCGCTGGTGGATGTCGCCGCAGTAGTCGTTCGGCAGCAGCGCGGGGGAGTGCAGGTTGATCTCGGTGGTGACGCCCAAGGGGTGCGCCATGTCCGGCTCGTGGCCCTGGCGCAGCGAGCTGATCGCGGAGTTCAGCATGTCGGTGTAGAGGCTGAAACCGATCTCCTGCATCTCGCCGCTCTGCGATTCCCCGAGCACTTCGCCCGCGCCGCGGATCTCCAGGTCGTGCATCGCGAGGTAGAAGCCGGAGCCCAGTTGTTCCATCGCCTGGATCGCTTCCAGCCGCTTCTTCGCCTGTGCGGTCAGCGCCTCGGTCTCGACCAGCAGATAGGCGTAGGCCTGGTGGTGCGAGCGGCCTACGCGGCCGCGCAACTGGTGCAGTTGCGCGAGGCCGAAGCGGTCGGCGCGGTTCATGATGATGGTGTTCGCGGTCGGCACGTCGATGCCGGTCTCGATGATGGTGGTGCACAGCAGCACGTTGAATCGCTGGTGGGTAAAGTCGCGCATCACCGACTCCAGTTCGCGCTCGCCCATCTGGCCGTGCGCGATGCGGATGCTGGCCTCGGGCAGCAGCGCCTCCAGCTTCTCGGCCATGTTGTTGATCGTCTCGACCTCGTTGTGCAGGAAATACACCTGGCCGCCGCGCTTCAGTTCGCGCAGCACCGCCTCGCGGATCACGCCGTTGCTCGCCTGTGCGACGAAGGTCTTGATCGACAGCCGGCGCTGCGGCGCGGTGGCGATCACCGAGAAGTCGCGCAGGCCTTCGAGCGACATCGCAAGCGTTCTTGGAATCGGCGTTGCGGTCAGCGTCAGCACGTCCACCTCGGCGCGCAGCGCCTTCAGCCTTTCCTTCTGTTGCACGCCGAAGCGGTGTTCCTCGTCGATGATGACGAGGCCGAGGTTTGCAAACTTCACGTCCTTCTGGATCAGCTTGTGCGTGCCGATGACGATGTCGATCTTGCCTTCGGCCAGGTCCTTCAACGCCTGATTCGTTTCCTTCGCGGAACGGAAGCGGGACAGCTCGGCCAGTCTCACCGGCAGGTCGGAGAAACGGTTGGAGAAGTTCTGGAAATGCTGTTCGGCCAAGAGTGTCGTCGGCACCAGCACCGCGACCTGCTTGCCGTCCATCGCCGCGACGAACGCGGCGCGCAGCGCGACCTCGGTTTTGCCGAAGCCGACGTCGCCGCAGACCAGGCGATCCATAGGCTTGCCGGATTGCAGGTCGGCGATGACCGCCTCGATCGCGGCGGCCTGGTCGGGCGTCTCCTCGAAGCCGAAGCCGGCGGCGAACGCCTCGTAGTCGTGCGGCGTCAGCTTGAACTGATGCCCCTTGCGGGTTGCGCGCTGCGCATACAGGTTCAACAGCTCGGCGGCGGTGTCGCGCACCTGCTGCATCGCGCGGCGCTTGGCCTTGTCCCATGCGCCCGAGCCCAGCTTGTGCAGCGGGGCGGTGTCCGCCGCGCCGCCGCTGTAGCGGCTGATCACGTGCAGTTGCGCGACGGGCACGTAGAGCTTGTCCTCACCCGCGTAGACCAGCAGCAGGAACTCGTTCTCGCCCTCGCCGAGGTCGAGGTTCACCAGACCCTGATAGCGCGCGATGCCGTGCTGCTCGTGCACCACCGGGTCGCCGACCTTGAGCTCGGACAGGTCGCGCAGCATGCCCTCAACGTTGCTCTTCTTCGCCGCGCGCGCGGCGCGGCTGCGCGGCTGGGCCGCATAAAGCTCGGTTTCGGTGACGATGGCGAGGTTGTCATCGGTCAGCAGGAAGCCGTTCTGCAGCGGGCCGACGCCCAGCATGAACTTCTTCTTGCTGCCGACGAAGGCGGCGTAGTCCTCGCACACCTCGGGCGTCAGGCCGTATTCCTTCAGATAGCCGGAGACCAGTTCGCGCCGCCCCAGGCTGTCGGTCAGCAGCAGCACGCGGCCTTTGTAGCCCTTCAGGAAATCTTCGAACTTCTGCGTGGGGATCTCGGCGCGCCGGTCCACGGCGATAGTCGGGATCGCCGCGGTGGGGCAGGGCGTCAGCGTCGCGCCATCTCCGCCGGCGACGATGTCCAGCCGCGCGAACTCTTTCGCGCGGACGAAGAACTGTTCCGCGTCGAGGAACAATTCCTTCGGCTCCAGCAGCGGCCGCTGCGGGTCGCCGCGCAGCAGGTTCCAGCGCGACGCGGCATCCTTGCCGAAGGTGGCGATGGCGTCGTCGATGTCGTGATGCAGGCACAGCGTTGCGTCCTTGGGCAGGTAGTCGAACAGCGTCGCGGTCTGGTCGAAGAACAGCGGCAGGTAGTATTCGATGCCGGAGGGTGCGATGCCCTTGCTGACGTCCTTGTAGATGCCGGACTTGGACGGATCGCCCTCGAAGCGCTCGCGGAAGTGCTGGCGGAAGGTCGCCTGGCCCTTGTCGTCCAGCGGGAACTCGCGCGCCGGCAGCATGCGTATCTCCGGCACCGGGTACAGCGTGCGCTGGGTGTCGACGTCGAAGCTGGCGATGGTCTCGATCTCGTCGTCGAACAGGTCGATGCGGTAGGGCAGCACGCTGCCCATCGCGAACAGGTCGATGATGCCGCCGCGCACGCAGTATTCGCCCGGGGTCAGCACCTGCTGCACATGGTTGTAGCCGGCCAGCGTCATCTGTTCGCGGAACGCCGCGAGGTCGATGCGCGCGCCCTTCTTCAGGAAGAAGGTGTAGGCCGCGAGGTAGGACACCGGCGGCAGCGGATATAGCGCCGTGGTGATAGGCACGACGACCACGTCGCAGGCGTTGCTGCGGATATGGTGCAGCGTGGCAAGGCGCTCCGAGATCAGGTCCTGGTGCGGCGAGAAGTGGTCGTAGGGCAGCGTCTCCCAGTCCGGCAGCAGGTGCACGCGCAGTTTGGGGGCGAAGAACGGGATCTCGTCGACCAGCCGCTGCGCCTCCAGCGCGTTCGCGGCGATCACGACCAGCGGGGCTTTCTTCTGCGCGAGCTGCGCCAGTGCCAGCGCGTCGGACGAGCCTTGCAAGCGGGTGTAGCGGGGACGGGAATGGTTCGAGGAAAGAAGCACGATGGACTGCCTGAAACAAAGGGGCGCATTATACCCGTTGCGTCGGGGAGGACGGCGGGCGACGGCGGGACGTGTCTCGCGGTATCATGGCCGTCCCGACGACGAATCCGGCACCTGTCATCCGATGCGACGCGCCAAATCCAGCCATATCGAACGCCTCCGCCGCAACATGCGGCTGCTGATGCTGTTCTGGTCGCTGGCTGCCCTCCTGTCGCTGGGCTGGAGCCTGCATTACCAGCGGAAGAGCTTCGATACCGCGCTGTATTCCGAGGCGAAGGCGATCCACGCGATGGATATGGAATACCGCAACTGGGTGATCCACAGCGGCGGGGTCTATGTGCCGGTCGGCGGAAAGATCATGCCCAGCCCCTGGCTGGCCCATGTGCCGGAACGCGACATCGTCACGCCGTCCGGCAAGCAGCTGACGTTGCTGAATTCATCCTATGTGGTGCGGCTGGTGCATGAAGGCATGGCGGACAACAGCGAGCTGCGCGGGCATATCGCCAGCCTGCGCCCGATCAATCCGGCCAATGCCGCGGACGCATGGGAGCATCGGGCGCTGCAGGCCTTCGGGCGCGGCGTCCGGGAGTGGTCGTCGGTCGATGTGATGGCGGACGGCAAGACCTATTACCGTTACATGAAGCCCATGGTCACGGAGGAGGGCTGCCTGAAATGCCATGCCCGATACGGCGACAAGCTCGGCGACATCCGCGGCGGCGTGAGTATCGCGATCCCGCTGGACGGACTGTTGTCCGTCGAGCGCAAGGAGCGGGCCGTGCTGGTCGGAGGGCACGGCGCGATCTGGGCGCTGGGGCTGCTGGGGCTGTTAGTCGGCGGCAGGCGGCAACAGCGGGCGGTCGCGGTGGTGGAGAAGAGCATTGCGGAAGTCACGCTGCTGACCAATTCGATCGCCCATGCAATCTACGGTATCGATGCCCACGGGCTTTGTACCTTCGCCAACGATGCCTGCGTCAGGATGCTGGGCTACGCCGACAAGTCGGAGCTGCTGGGCCGCAACATGCACGAGCTGATCCATCACGCGCATGCAGACGGTACGCCGTACCGCATGGAAGATTGCCCGATCTTCAAGGCCTTCCGTGAAGGCCGGTCGTATTACGTCGACGACGAGGTGTTCTGGCGCTCGGACGGCAGCGCTTTCCGGGTCCAGTACTGGTCCTATCCGGTGATCCGCGACGGCGTCACGCATGGCGCGGTGGTGACCTTCCTCGACATCACCGAGCAGCTGCGCGTCAAGGGCGAGCTGAGACATTCGCAGGCATTGCTGGATACCATCGTCGAGAACATCCCTGCGATGGTGTTCCTGAAGCGGGCGGAAGACCTGCGCTTCGAGCTGTTCAACCGCGCCGGCGAGGAGCTGCTGGGGCATTCCCGCGAGGACATGCTGGGCAAGAACGATTACGACCTGTTCCCCCGGGAGCAGGCGGATGTCTTCAGCAAACAGGACAGGGAAGTGCTGGAAAGCCGGCGCCTGCTGGAGATCGCCGAGGAGCCGATCCGGACCGCGGACGGCGGCGAACGCTGGCTGCACACCTTCAAGACCGGCCTGTACGACGATGATGGCCATGCCACCCACCTGCTCGGCATCTCGGTCGACATCACCGCGCGCAAGCTGATGGAAGACGAATTGCACGACCGCCACCATACGCTGGAAAAAGCGCTGGAGGGGACGGTGCATGCCGTCTCGAAGGCTGTCGAGCTGCGCGACCCCTATACCGCCGGCCACCAGCGGCGCGTGGCCGACCTTGCCTGCGCGATCGCCCGCGCGATGGAACTGGGCGAACGGCGCATCCAGGGCGTCCGTCTGGTCGCGATGATTCACGACATCGGCAAGATCGGCATCCCGGCCGAGATACTCAGCAAGCCGTCGCGCCTGAGTCCCATCGAAATGGCCATGGTGCGGCAGCATGCCGAGATGGGTTTCGACATCCTCAAGGATGTCAGCTTCCCCTGGCCGGTCGCGGAGATCGCGCACCAGCACCACGAACGCATGGACGGCTCCGGTTATCCGCATGGACTCAAGGGCGAAAATATCTCGCTGGAAGCCCGCATCGTCGCGGTGGCGGACGTGGTCGAGTCCATGGCCTCGCACCGTCCCTACCGCGCCGGACTGGGGATGCCGGCCGCGCTCGACGAGATCACGCGGAACAGCGGCGTGCTCTACGACGAACGGGT
>DASRWG010000038.1:0-10709 GCA_035654695.1 Gallionella sp.
GAGGAAGCGCGGCGTTTCGGTTTGCCTTGCGGCGGCGCGATGCGGCTGGTGGTCGAGCCGGTGCGCGACGCGGGCTGGGTGGGGCGGGTGTTGCAACTGATCCAGACCGGCCAGATGGTCAGGCGCACGCTGCATCTGGACACCTTGCGCGTGGAGCTGGACGACGCGATCCGTACCGACAGCCTCGCCTTCGACGGCGAGACGCTCGCCACGGTGCACGGCCCGCGCTGGCGGCTGCTGATCATCGGCGCGGGCCAGACTTCTTCCTACCTCGCGCGCATGGCGCAGGCGCTGGACTACCAGGTCATCGTGTGCGAGCCGGGCGAGGAGATGCGCCGGACCTGGGACGTGCCGAACACCGAGTTCATCCGCGAGATGCCGGACGACGCGGTGCTGGGGATGCAGGTCGATGCCTGCACCGCCATCGTCGCGCTCTCGCACGATCCCAAGCTGGACGACATGGCGCTGCTGGAGGCGCTGAAGACGCCCGCGTTCTATGTCGGGGCGCTGGGCTCCAGGGCCAACACCGCGAAGCGCCGCGAGCGGCTCGCGCTGTTCGATCTCACGCCGGAAGAGATCGCGCGGCTGCACGGGCCGGTGGGCCTGAGCATAGGCAGCCGCACGCCGCCGGAGATCGCGGTGTCCATCCTTGCGCATTTGATCTCCGTCCGTAACCAGACCGTTGCAACCGTCGCCCAACCCGTGAACCAGGAGGTGTGCTCATGATTTCTTTCAAGATCAACGGCAAGGATGCCAAGGTCGATGCCGATCCCAGTACGCCCTTGCTCTGGGTGATACGCGACCATCTGCAGCTGACCGGCACCAAATACGGCTGCGGCATGGCGCAGTGCGGCGCCTGCACGGTGCATCTGGACGGCAAGGCGGTGCGCTCCTGCAATACGCCGGTCTCGGCGGCGAGCGGCAAGCAGGTCACCACCATCGAGGGGCTGGCCGGGACCGCACTGGGCAAGACGGTGCAGGATGCCTGGCTGGAGGTGGACGTGCCGCAGTGCGGCTACTGCCAGTCCGGCCAGATCATGTCGGCCGCCGCGTTGCTGAAGGAGCATCCGCATCCCGGCGAGGCGCAGATTTCCGCTGCGATGGACGGCAATCTGTGCCGCTGCGGCACCTACAACCGCATCCGCTCGGCGATACAAATGGCGGCGGAGATGCAGGGAGGCACGAAATGAACGACATGACCGTGCAGGACCCGTCGCGCCGCGAGTTCATCAAGGGCTCCGCCGCATTGATGGGCGGGCTGGTGATCGGCTTCTACCTGCCGATGAAGGGCAACCGTGCCTTCGCCGCGGAACCATCAGTGCAGGCGCCGAAGATATATCCGCCCAACGCCTTCATCCGCATCGCGCCGGACGACGGCATCACCATCCTCGTCAACAAGTCAGAGATGGGGCAGGGCGTCTACACCTCGCTGCCCATGCTGGTGGCGGAGGAGCTGGAGGCGGACTGGAGCCGCATCCGCGTCGAGTCCGCACCCGTGGCGGCGGTGTACAACCACACCGCGTTCGGCATCCAGATGACCGGCGGCAGCACCAGCGTCGCCTCGTCGTGGGATCAGATGCGGCGCGTGGGCGCGAGCGCGCGGATGATGCTGGTCCGCGCCGCGGCGCTGCAATGGGGCGTGCCGCAAAGCGAATGCCGCGCGGAGATGGGGCAGGTGATTCATGCGAAGAGTGGCAGGCGATTAGGCTACGGCGCGCTGGCGGATGCGGCGGCCAAACTGCCGCTGCCGGTCAACGTCGAGCTCAAGCAGCCCAGGGATTTCAAGCTGATCGGCAAGCCGACCAGGCGTCTCGACACGCCGGAGAAGATCGACGGCACGGCGCAGTTCGGCCTCGACGTTCACCTGCCCGGCATGCTGACGGTGCTGGTCGCGCGCAGCCCGGTGTTCGGCGGCAAGGTGAAGCGCTACGACGCGACCGAGGCGATCAAGGTGGCCGGCGTGCAGGGCGCGTACCAGGTGCCGACCGGCGTGGCGGTGGCCGCGAACGGCTTCTGGCCCGCGAAGATCGCGCGCGACCTGCTGGAGATCGAATGGGATGAGGGGCCGGGTGCTGCGCTCTCGACACCGAAGATGCGCGAGGAATACCTCGCGCTGGCGAAAAAGCCGGGCGCAGTGGCGCGCAAGGAGGGCGACGCGGCGCAGGGCATCAAGGACGCGCACAAGACGGTCAGCGCCGAATACGAGGTGCCTTATCTCGCGCATGCGACGATGGAGCCGCTCAACGTGGTGGTGGACCTGAAGCACGACCGCTGCGAGATATGGACCGGCACCCAGTTCCAGACCGTGGATCGCGACATGGCGGCCAGAGTCGTCGGACTTAAGCCGGAACAGGTGGAGATACACACCACTTTCCTCGGCGGCGGCTTCGGCCGGCGCGCCAACCCGCAATCCGATTTCGTCGTCGAGGCGGTGCAGGTGGCCAGGGCGATGAAGGCGGCGAACAAGACAGCGCCGGTCAAGGTGGTGTGGACGCGCGAGGACGACATGCGCGGCGGCTACTATCGGCCGATGTGGGTAGACCATATCGAGGCGGGCATCGCGAAGGACGGCAAGCCGGTGGCGTGGAAGCACACCCTTGTCGGCCAATCCATCATGGAGGGTTCGCCCTTTGCGGCCATGATGATCAAGGACGGCGTCGATGTCACCTCGGTAGAGGGCGCGGCCACGCTGCCTTATATGATCCCCAATGTTCGGGTCGATTTGCATAGCCCGAAGCATGTCGTGCCGGTGCAGTGGTGGCGCTCGGTGGGGCATTCGCATACGGCGTTCATCGTCGAGACCATGGTGGACGAACTGGCGCATCTCGCCAATCGCGACCCGGTGGCCTACCGGCTCGACATCCTGCCCGCCGATTCGCGTTATCGCGGCGCGCTGAAACTGGCCGCGAAGAAGGCCGGATGGGGCAAGAAGAAATTGCCCAAGGGGCATGCCCATGGCGTGGCGGTGCACAAGTCGTTCGACAGCTACGTCGCGCAGATCGCCGAGGTGTCGCTCGCCAACGGCAAAATACGCGTGCATCGCGTGGTGGCGGCGGTGGATTGCGGCATGGTGGTCAACCCGGACGGCGTGCGCCAGCAGGTCGAAGGCGGCATGGTCTACGGGCTCTCCGCCGCGCTGCACGGCGCGATCACGCTGGAGAACGGCCGTGTGCAGCAATCCAATTTCGACAGCTACGCGCCGCTGCGTTTTTCCGAGATGCCCGAGGTCGAGGTGCATATCGTGGAAAGCAGCGAGCCGCCGACCGGCATAGGCGAACCGGGCACGCCGCCGATCGCGCCGGCGGTCGCCAACGCGGTGTACGCGCTGACCGGCAAGCGCCTGCGCCGCATGCCGTTCGATCGGGAGGCCCATGTCTAATCCGGGGTCTGATTCGGGAGAGATCGCAGCCGTCGTGCTCGCGGCGGGAGCCTCGCGCCGCTTCGGTTCGGACAAGCTGCTGCACCCGGTCACGAGGCATGGCGTGACGCTGCCGCTCGCCGCGCACAGCTTGTTGCCCTGGCTGTACACGTTCAGGCACGCCACCGTGGTCGTCAGGCCGGGTGCCGAGGCGTTCTGCGATGCGATCGAAGCGGCGCTGGGCGTCACCAAGGCGGCGGCGATATGCTGGGAATTCTGCGAGGACGCGGCGGAGGGCATGGCCGCCAGCCTGGCATGCGGCGTGTATGCCAACCGTGCAGCCGCCGGCTGGCTGATCGGGCTGGCCGATATGCCGGCCGTGCCATTGGCGGCGATAGCCGGCGTGCGCAACGCGCTGCTGGGCGGGGCGGGCTTGGCGGCGCCGGCATGCGACGGCAGGCGCGGACATCCGGTCGGGTTCTCCGCCCGGTACCTCGACGAGCTGCTGTCGCTGCAAGGCGATGCCGGGGCCCGCAGCCTGCTGGAGCGCGACAGTGCCCATGTCACGCATGTCCATAACTGCGACGATGGGATCTTTACCGATATCGATCTGCCGGGGGACCTGCAATGCCCGGGAGATGACGGGGACAGCTTGCCGCGGAGTTGCATCCTTCCATCGAGTGATGGAAGGGCGTTGCACGCGACATCTGCATGATCATGCAGGAGCCTGCCATGGGACTTTCAATCTCGGTGATGTACCGGCGCGCCGTCGCCGTGTTTTTCTGCATGGCCTGCTGTACGGCGGCCCATGCTGCGCGCACTGTCGAGGTCGCGCCGATCGCCGCCGGGCCGTTTCCCGTGGCTTGCAGCGACGTCGCTTATGACGCCGCCAGGGTGACTCAGATCGGGGGCACGCCAACGGATTTCTGGGAAGGCAACCCGCTGAACGGGGTGCCCCGCTACTTCACGGATATCCTGCTCGAACCCCGGGATACGATCCAGATCAGTCCGGTCGTGCCGAACGACAGCGCCTTTTACGTGCAGACCTGGAACAGGCCGGTGCCTTTTGTCGTGATCGTGTGCTATCCCACCAGCACCGCCAACACCCGTCCGGATTACCAATTGCCCGGGCTGGCGGTCGTGCCGAAGATGCAACGCGCGGGGCAGACGCCGATGTTCCCGCTGCCCGGCCCGATAACGCCGGGCCAGGGCGATCCGAATCTCTTGCCGTTGCTGGTTTATTCCCACGGGCTCGCGGGGAGTCCGCTCGACGGGAATTCGCTGGAGGTGATAAGCCGGCTGGCCAGCTTCGGCTACATCGTCGCCGCGCCGTTCCACGGCGACGCGCGCTTCTCGCCGATCAACATCGGAAATATCGGGGGGCTGTTGTCGCTGCTGGGCAATTTCGACCGGTTCGTCGAAATGGAAGCGCTCCGCCCGCTGTCGTTGAAGGCCACTGTCGATGCGATGCTCGCCCATCCGGATTTCGGCCCGCGCATCGATCCCGGCAAGATCGGCGGTTTCGGCGCGAGCATGGGGGGGGCTTCGTTGACGTGGCTGCTCGGCGCATCTGTCACAGCCGGGTTCGTCAGCCAGAACGCGCTTCCGACCGAGCGCGATCCGCGCATCAAGGCGGCGGTCGGCTATGTGCCGTTTGCCGGCACGAATTTCCTGCCTGCCTTCGGTGCAGGCAATGCCAGCGCCGGCAACGTCAACACTCCCTACCTGGCGATCTGCGGCACGGCGGACGCGGTGGCGCCGATGAGCCGCATGGTGCAGGCCATGAACCTGTTCCGGAATTCGCGTTACATGGTTGCCCTGACCGGGGTGCCGCACGGGTACGACAGCAGTTATGCGGGCGATGTCCTTGGCTGGGCCATCCCGTTTCTCGATGCGTATGTCAAAGGGGACGCGAACGCGTTGGCGAATTTCATGCAGCAGAGGAATATTCTCGGCGGGCTGGATGACAACGTGACCATCGATTTCACCGCGCCGGCGCCGGGTGTCGGCACGGTCGTCGAATCCGGTCACGGCCGTCCGGCCAACCACCTCATCGCCGTCAGACCGTGAGTCGCCGGCTGGCTGTGATGACGCTCGCCGGCGGCAGGGATTCCGGACCTATTCCTTTGCCTTCAGGCGGGCTACCGCATCCGCTTTTTCCCCGGCGAGTTCCGCGCGGAAGGCTTCCAGCTTGCCGTGGAAGTCGTCCGCATCGCCGTATTCGAGGAAGCGTTCGTAGCGGGCATGCGCGGCGCGCATCTTGCGCGCGTGCTTGATCGGGCAGAAGTACTGTTCGGTGCGTGCGATGACTTCGCCCGCATAGGCCAGCAGGCCGACCGCGTAGGAGCAATACAGGCAATGCACCTTCTCGATAATGTTCAGGTAGGCAAGGTGCTGGTGGTCGTAGACGATGTAGTCGGTGCGCTGCACCCTGGCGATGCGGTAGACGGGGAAGCAGACGGCCTGGTACAGGCTGATGCACAGGTCGAACAGCGCCAGCGGGACGGCCGCGCCGTAGATGATCGGCATCGTGAGGTAGTTCTGCGGGCGCACGGTGAGGAACCAGCGGAAGATGCCCAGCTTCACCCGACGGTGCGCGTCGCGCACGGCCTGCTCGAACACTACGCGCTTGCCTTCGATCTGGTAGCGCAGCCGCTGCTCGTGTTCCTCGATCGCGGCATCCAGTTCCTCTTCCAGCGCGGCGATCTGCTCGACGATCTGGCGTACACGGTTGTTCATGGGCTCTCCCTGCGCGCCTGTGTTCCCGGGCGGGAGGGGCGTCGTGCGGCAGACTAACCCATTTTCGAAGCGTTGGCAGTCTGTTAGCTGTGGTCCAGCAGGTTGATCAGCCCATCCAGCCCGACGAAGTTCAGCGCGTAGCTCGCCTGCGCCCTGACCACCGGCTTCGCGTGGTAGGCGATGCTGACGCCGGCCTGAGCCATCATCTTCAGGTCGTTCGCGCCGTCGCCCATCGCGATCACCTGTTCGGGTTTCAGGCCCAGCTCGTCGCGCGTCTTCACCAGCCAGTCGGCCTTGGCCTGTGCGTCCAGTATCGATCCCAGCACCTTGCCGGTGAGCTTGCCGTCGACGATCTCCAGTGTGTTCGCATGCGCGTGGTCGAGGCCGAGGCGCGTCTTCAACCGTTCGGTGAAGAATACGAAGCCGCCGGATACCAGCAGCGTCTTGATGCCGTGTTTCCTCAGTTCCGCGAGCATGATCTCCGCGCCGGGATTGAGTTGCAGGCGTTCGTCGTACACGCGCTGCAGCGCGCTCTCGTCCAGCCCTTCCAGCAGCGCCACGCGGCGGCGCAGGCTCTCGGCGAAGTCGATCTCGCCGCGCATCGCCTCTTCGGTGATCGCCGCGACCTGCGGCTTCAGCCCCTGCATGTCGGCGATCTCGTCGATGCACTCGATGGAGATCAGCGTCGAGTCCATGTCCATCACCACCAGCCCGAAGCCGGACAGGTGTTTGCCCTGCGGCACGAAACCGTAGTCGATCTGGTGTTCGAAACAATAGTCGGCGATGCCGTCGTGCGGCTTGGCCGCTTCGACAAGCTCAGGACGGGCCTCGCGCAGACGCCATGCATGGGGGGCGATCTGCTCGGTGCGCGTCGCACCGGAGAGGCGGGCGATATGCTCGATATGTGCGGAAGGGATGTCGTGCAGGGCTTGTAGGATCAGGTTCATGCTGTCGTTATGGCTGATGGGCGGGTAATGCGGTCGGGCGTCTGGCGCCGCGCGCATTTTAGCGGATATTGCGTCTCGCGGTTACTGCCGATCGGGGCTGGGCAGGTGTTGTTCGATGAAGCTTCCCGTTGCGCGGGCCAATGCTTCCGAATTCATGAGGAACAGGTCGTTGTGGCCGCCGCGCAACTCCAGAAATCGTTTCGGTTCGTGCGCATTTTCATAGAGCGATCGGCCGTGACCGAACGGGATGATCTCGTCTTCGCGGCTGTGTGCGATCAATACCGGCGCATGCACATCCTGCAGGTAGCGCCGCGTATCGTAGCGGTAGCGGGTGATCCAGCGCACCGGCAGCAGCGGGTAGAGGTCGGTGGCCAGGTCGGGGACGGAGGTGAAGGCGGAGGCGAGGATCAGCGCGCCGGGTCGGTGCTGCGTCGCGAGGTGCGCCGCGACCGACGCGCCCAGCGATTCGCCGAACACGACGATATGTTCCGGTTTGAAGCCGCGCTGTGCGGTGAGGTGTAGCCAGGCGGCCTCGGCGTCGCGATAGGTGCCTGCCTCGTCCGGCTTGCCGCTGCTCCGGCCGTAGCCCCGGTAGTCGAAGATGAGCACCGACAGGCCGAGGTCGTGGAACAGCCTGATCGAGTCCAGCCGGTGCGAGATGTTGCCGGCGTTGCCGTGGGCGTAGAGCAGCGTGCCGCGCGGATGTTCGGCGGGCACGAACCAGCCGGCGAGGCTGACGCCGTCGGAAGTGGTCAGCGCGACGTCCTCGTACGGGAGCTTGTAATCCCTGGGCGTGGCCTCGTATTCGCGGCCCGGCAGGTCGGGGTAATAGACGAGGCCGTCCTGCCGCAGGAACAGCACGAGCAGCATCGCGCCATACAGTGTGGCGGCGAGGATGGCGGCGGTCTTGATGGTTTCCCAGAGCATGTCCATGGCCTGACGGGAACGGGGTCTGTGGCCGCACTATCGCACATTTTTCAGTGCCTGCGAGGTCCTCGCGCACCGCGCCGGTTCGGCCGCAGGCTGCGGAGCCGTGCCTTAGAGCCTATTTCAGTAGGTTTCATGCCCCGCGCCGTTTGCCTGCGGGATGCAGTGCAAGGCGCGGACTGCGCGGTGGAGTCATTCTCCACAAGCAGACCGTAACGCCGCGAGCGGATGGGTGGCTGCGAAGCAGCCGGGTACCCGCCGGCCTACTCCTTGCGGGTGAATGCGCCCGCAGGCAAACGGCCCTCCGGGTTGGCGCTGGGCGCGGCGTCTGCGGTGTTGCACCGCTCGCCAATGGAATAACCATTGGCAGCGCATTGCGCCTTGCATCCATCCGTGCCCAGCACCAACGCGAGGTATGAAACCTACTGAATTAGGCTCTTATATGGCATAATCGCGCGCTCTTGAAATCGGGAATCGGGCAAGCGAAACGACATGAGCGCACAGACTCTTTACGACAAACTCTGGAATTCACACGTGGTGCGGCAGGATGCCGACGGCACCGCGCTGATCTATATCGACCGCCAACTGGTGCATGAAGTCACCAGTCCGCAGGCCTTCGAAGGCCTGAAGCTGGCGCATCGCAAACCGTGGCGCACCGCGTCCATGCTGGCGACGCCGGACCACAACGTGCCGACAACAAACCGCAGCGGCGGAATCGCCGACCCGATCTCGCGCCTGCAGGTCGAGACGCTGGACGCGAACTGCGCAGAATTCGGCGTGACCGAGTTCGGCATGAACGACATCCGCCAGGGCATCGTGCACGTGATCGGCCCCGAGCAGGGCGCGACCCTGCCCGGCATGACCGTGGTGTGCGGCGACTCGCACACCAGCACTCACGGCGCGTTCGCGGCACTCGCGCACGGCATCGGCACTTCAGAGGTCGAGCATGTGATGGCGACGCAATGTCTGGTGGCGAAGAAGTCCAAGGCGATGCTGGTCAAGGTCGAAGGTGCGCTGCACAAGGGCGTGACGGCCAAGGACATCGCGCTGGCGGTGGTCGGCAAGATCGGCACCGCGGGCGGCACGGGCTACGCGATCGAATTCGGCGGCTCGGCGATCCGCGGCCTGAGCATGGAAGGCCGCATGACCTTGTGCAACATGGCCATCGAGGCAGGCGCGCGCGCCGGCATGATCGCCGCGGACGAAACGACATTTACCTATATCAAGGGACGTCCCTTCGCACCGCAGGGCGAGAACTGGGACAAGGCCGTGGCTTACTGGAAGACATTGCATTCCGACGCAGGCGCTGCGTTCGACGCGGTGGTCGAGATGGATGCGGCGAGCATCCGCCCGCAAGTGACTTGGGGCACGTCGCCGGAGATGGTGACGTCCATCGACGGTCGCGTGCCGGATCCGGCTTCGGCACCCGATGCGGTCAAGCGCGGCGACTGGGAGCGCGCGCTGCATTACATGGGACTGCAGGCGAACACGCCGATCAGCGAGATCATGATCGACAAGGTGTTCATCGGCTCCTGCACCAACGGGCGTATCGAGGACATGCGCGCCGCGGCGGCCGTGGCCAAGGGCAAGAAGGTCGCGGCCAACGTCAAGCTGGCGATGGTCGTGCCCGGCTCCGGCCTGGTGAAGGCGCAGGCGGAGAAGGAAGGGCTGGACAAGATATTCATCGAGGCGGGTTTCGAATGGCGCGATCCGGGCTGTTCGATGTGTCTGGCGATGAACGATGACCGCCTCTCGCCGGGCGAGCGTTGCGCGGCAACGTCCAACCGCAACTTCGAAGGGCGGCAGGGGCAGGGCGGGCGCACGCATCTGGTGAGTCCTGAGATGGCGGCGGCCGCGGCGATTGCGGGCCATTTTGTCGATGTGAGCAAACTTTAAGGAGACGATGATGAAGAAGACTATCGCTTTGTTGTTGGCTGCATGGGTGCTGGCCGGTTGCAACACCATGGAAGGCTTGGGCAAGGACATCCAGAAGGGTGGCGAAAAACTGGAAAAGGCGGCAACCAAATAATGCGTAAATTCACACTTCTCGATGGGCTGGTCGTGCCGTTGGATCGTGCCAACGTCGATACCGACGCCATCATCCCCAAGCAATTCCTGAAGTCGATCAAGCGTTCCGGTTTCGGCCCGAACGCGTTCGACGAATGGCGCTATCTCGACCACGGCGAGCCCGGCATGGACAACAGCAAGCGTCCGCTGAATCCGGACTTCGTGCTGAACCAGCCGCGCTACCAGGGCGCGCAGATTTTGCTGGCGCGCGAGAACTTCGGCTGCGGTTCGTCGCGCGAACACGCGCCCTGGGCGCTGGAAGACTACGGCTTCCGCGTGATCATTGCGCCGAGCTTCGCCGACATCTTCTTCAACAACTGCTTCAAGAACGGCCTGCTGCCGATCAAGCTGGATGCGGACAAGGTCGATGCCTTGTTCAAGGCGGTGGAGGCCAACGACGGCTACAAGCTGAAGGTCGACCTGGAGCAGCAGACCATCACCTCGCCGGATGGCACGGTGTACAAGTTCGAGGTGGATGCGCACCGCAAGCATTGTCTGCTGAACGGTCTGGACGACATCGGCCTGACGCTGCAGCATGTGGATGACATCAAGGCGTTCGAGGCGAAGCATCGCGCGGCGCAGCCTTGGTTGTACGCCTGAAACGGGAAACGGGAAACGGGAAACGGGAAACGGGAAACGGGAAACGGGAAACGGGAAACGGGAAACGGGAA
>DASRWG010000039.1:0-4178 GCA_035654695.1 Gallionella sp.
GCGATGCTCTCCAGCCAGAACTTGGCGGTGAGACCGGCATAATAGCTGGTGCCGGCGGCGAGGATCAGGATGGAGTCGATGTCGCGGAAAGTCTCGGCAGCCGCTGCACCGAACAGATCGACATCGAATGCGTTGCCGTCGATCACCGCCTCGATGCTGTCGGTCAGCGCGCGCGGCTGCTCGTGGATCTCCTTCTGCATGAAGTGGCTGTAGGGCCCCAGCTCCAGCGAGGCCAGCGACACGTCGCTGACATGCACCGGGCGCGCGATCCGGTCACCGTTGCGGTCGAGCAGCGTGATGCCTTCGCGGGTCAGCTCGGCGGAATCGCCGTCTTCCAGATAGATCACCCGCCGTGTCGCGGACAGCAGCGCCGACACGTCGGAGGCGATGTAGTTCTCGCCCTCGCCCAGGCCGATCAGCAAGGGGCAGCCCATGCGCGCGCAGATCAGGCGGTCCGGCATCTGCGGGCTGACGACGGCGATGGCATAGGCGCCGGTCAGTTCGGCGGTGGCCTGCCGCGTCGCGGCGTACAGGTCCTTGCTCTGCTGGAAGTAGTGATGGATCAGGTGCGCGATGACCTCGGTGTCGGTCTGCGACTCGAACGCATAGCCCAGCTGCTTCAGGCGGTTGCGCTGCTCGTCGTGGTTCTCGATGATGCCGTTGTGCACCACGGCGATGTCGTCGCCGGAGACATGAGGGTGGGCATTGAACTCGGTGACGCCACCGTGGGTCGCCCAGCGCGTGTGGCCGATGCCGAGATTGCCGGTGAGTCCTTCACTGTCGGCGCGGCCCTGCATCTCGGCGACACGGCCCACCGCACGCACGCGCCGGATGCCGTCTGCATTGATCACTGCGATACCGGCCGAATCGTAGCCGCGGTATTCCAGGCGGCTCAACCCCTCGACCAGCAGGGGCACGACATTGTTGTTGGCGATAGCGCCGACGATTCCGCACATCTTATTTTTTTCCTTTCACAGGACGCTTCCAGCCGGACACGGTCAGCTGCTTGCTGCGCGACAGGGTCAGTTCGTTGTCCGGCGTGTCTTTGGTGATGGTCGAGCCGGCGCCTATGGTCGCACCCTTGCCTACCGTCACCGGCGCGACCAGCTGGGTATCCGAGCCGATGAAGGCATCGTCGCCGATCACGGTGCGGTATTTGTTCGCACCGTCGTAGTTGCAGGTGATCGTGCCGGCACCGATGTTGACGCGGCTGCCGACGGTGCTGTCGCCGATGTAACTCAGGTGGTTGGCCTTGCTGCCCGATCCGATCTCGCTGTTCTTGATCTCGACGAAATTGCCGATATGCGCGCCGTCCGCCAGTTTGGTGCCGGGGCGCAACCGCGCATAGGGACCGATGTGGCAATTGGCACCCACCTCGCTGCTTTCGATGTGGCTGTAGGGTGCGATGTCGGTGCCGATGGCGACGGTCGCGTTGCGCAGCATGCTGTAAGCGCCCACCCGCACGTTGTCGCCCAGCGTTACTTCGCCCTCGAAGATGCAGCCGACATCGATCTCGACATCGCGCCCGCAGACCAGCCTGCCGCGCACGTCGATCCGCGCCGGGTCGGCCAGCGTGACGCCGTGCGCCAGCAACCGCTCGGCCTCGACCCGCTGCCAGGTGCGCTCAAGTGCTGCGAGCTGCATCTTGTTGTTGATGCCCTCGACTTCCCAGCGCTGCGCGGGCTGCACCGTGTGCACCACGACGCCCTGTTTCACCGCCATGCCGACGATGTCGGTCAGGTAGTATTCGCCCTGCGCGTTGTCGTTGCCCAGCTTGCCCAGCCAGTCGCGCAACTGCGCGGTCGGCGCGAGCAGGATGCCGGTGTTCACCTCGTGTATCTCGCGCTGCTCCGGCGTCGCGTCCTTCTCCTCGACGATGCACTGCACGTCGCCTTGCGAGTCGCGCACGATGCGGCCGTAGCCGGTGGGGTTGTCGAGGGTGACCGTCAGCAGCACCAGCCCGTCGCCGGCCTGCCGCATCTGGTGCAGCGTGCTGTGCTGGATCAGCGGCACATCGCCGTACAGCACCAGCGTGCGGCCCTCGTCCGGCAGATGCGGCATCGCCTGCTGCACCGCGTGGCCGGTGCCGAGCTGCGGCTCCTGGATCACGAACTGGGCGTCGTATTGCGCCATCGCCTGCGGCACCATCTCGCCGCCGTGCCCGTACACCACGCAGACACGTTGCGGCCGCAGCGTCGCCGCACAATCCAGCACATGCCGCACCAGCGGTTTGCCCGCGAGCGCGTGCAACACCTTGGGTTTGTGGCTATACATGCGCGTGCCCTTGCCGGCCGCGAGAATGACGATGTTCAACACGGGAATATCCGTCGATTTGAAGATGGCGGATTATAGCCGAAGCCGCGTCTGCAATTCACCGGTCGAGCGGGCTGACCACGCCCCTGCCGTCCTTGTTCAGCACATGGGTGTAGATCATCGTCGTGGAAACGTCGGAATGGCCGAGCAGCTCCTGCACGGTGCGGATGTCGTGGCCGCTTTGCAAAAGATGCGGGGCGAAGGAATGGCGCATTGTGTGTGCGGCGTGGCGGGTTTTGGTGAGTTCGGCCGCGCACGGCTTGCTTCTGCTACAGCAATCCCGGCTGTATAAAACGAGGGAATCGTGCTAAAGAGCGAAGTGCGTATACGCGCTGTTCGCATAAACTCCATTCATTAGACATCGACATGCTCCCTCTCGTCCGTCGCGCCACTCCCGCCGATATTGCCTCTCTCGCAGCCATACATCGAGAGACGTATTCGAGAGGGTCAGGCCAGAATCGGCCTGCCCCTTAATTTAATACAAGGGCTTCCCCATCAACGCAACTGATGTTTTGGTTTTTACGGTTCCATCGTTTCATCCTCAAATCACTTTGCCGGCTTCCAGTTGCGATGCGAGAAGGTGAAGGACTGCCAAACTACAAACGGTCATATTGGGCATCTGCCCGGACCCTGATGAAAGACGCGCGCGGGGGCCTCATTCGTTAGTCGGGAGTGACCTCCTCCCCTAAAGTAGATCAGGCTCTCCCCGCGCGGGTCCAACCCGCTTCACATCAACGCTGGCGTCCAGCCGTGATTCGTTTCCTTTCTTTTCTGTAGACGGTTTTTTCTTCGAGGCTCAGGCGGCCTTGGGTTCGAGCCGGAAGTCCTCGCCGTACTTCAACACCGCCCAGGCCATGCGCGCATTTTTCGCGGCGATGGCGACCGCTGCGCGCCAGTAGCCGCGCCGCTCGACCAGGCTTCTGGCCCAGCGGCTGAATCGATCTTCTTTGTCGCGCAGGCTGTTGAGTACCGCTCGCGCACCCAGCACCAGCAGGCTGCGCAGGTAGCCGTCTCCGGCCTTGGTGATGCGTCCCAATCTGGCTTTGCCGCCGCTGCTGTATTGGCCCGGCACGAGGCCGATCCACGCCGCGAGCTGGCGTCCGTTGCTGAAGTCGTGGCCAATGCCGATGCTCGCCAGCAGGGCGCTGGCGGTGGTTGGGCCGATGCCCGGCAGTTGCATCAGACGCTTGCTGCGTTCGTCCTCGCGCGCCACTTGGGCAATGGCACGATCGTATTCGACGAGGCGCTCGTCCAGCCGGTCGGCATGCGCCAGCAGGTCGCCCACGCAACGATTGGCCCAGCCCGGCAGGTCTTCCAGGTGTGCGCCGATCTCGATGCGCAGGCGTTCGATCTTCTGCGGCAACACGATGCCGAATTCGGCAATCAGGCCGCGCAGGCGGTTGTACAGCGCGGTGCGTTCTTCGACGAAGCCTTGCCGGGTGCGGTGCAACGTCAGGATGGCTTGCTGGTGTTCGTCCTTAACCGGCACGAAGCGCATGTTGGGGCGGGTGACGGCTTCACAGATGGCGGCGGCATCCGCCGCGTCGTTCTTGCCGCGCTTCCCGCTCATGCGGTACGGGGTAACGAACTTCGGGGCGATCAGCCGGACAGTGTGGCCGTACTGACGGAACTGACGCGCCCAGTAATGCGCACCGGAGCACGCTTCCATGCCGATCAGGCACGGCGGCAGGTTGGCGATCAGCGACAGCAGTTGGTCGCGCGGCACCCTAGGCTTGACCAGTTCGGCACGGCCGTTCTCGTTAACCCCATGCACCGCAAAAACATTCTTGGCAAGGTCTATGCCGATAGTGATAATGCTCATGACTTCCCCCTCCTGTTTGGTTTAGATGAAAACGTCACTTTCC
>DASRWG010000040.1:0-10998 GCA_035654695.1 Gallionella sp.
GCATCGTGCAGCTGGTCGAGATGCAGCGGAAGGCGCTTGCGGGGGATTGATAATTCCGTAGGGGCGCGATTCATCGCGCCCTGATCTATTCATATATCGCAAAGGGCGCGATGAATCGCGCCCCTACAACAAATGCAAAAACTCGTCATCGCCTCCAACAACCAAGGCAAGCTGCGCGAATTCCAGCGCATGCTGGCCCCGCTCGGCATCGAAGTGGTAACGCAATCGCAACTCGGCATCTCCGAAGCCGAAGAGCCGCACTGCACCTTCGTCGAGAACGCGCTCGCCAAGGCGCGCCACGTCAGCCGTGCGAGCGGCCTGCCGGCGCTGGCCGACGATTCCGGTATCTGCGTCGACGCGCTGGGTGGCGCGCCCGGCGTGATCTCGGCGCGCTACGCCGGCGATAACCCCAAGTCCGATGCGCGCAACAACGAAAAACTGCTGCGCGAGATGCAGGGCATAACCGACCGCCATGCACACTACTACTGCGTGCTGGTGCTGGTGCGCCATGCCGACGACCCGCAGCCGCTGATCGCCGAAGGCGAGTGGCACGGCATGATCGCGCATGAAGAGCGCGGCGATGGCGGTTTCGGCTACGACCCGATGTTCTGGCTGCCGGAGCTCGACAGGATGAGTTCCGAACTGGATCACGACGAAAAGGCGCAGCTCAGCCACCGCGCCAAGGCGCTGAAGGTGCTGCTGGAGAAGTTGAAGGTTTAGAAGGCCGTTCGTGCTGAAAACCAGCGACTTGGCGGGCGTTTTGTGCCAGCTTAGTCGAATGGCTAGTCGTTTCATCAGCTTGCTGAAGCATGAACGGCAAAACCAAAACCGCGGGGAGCGGCCCCGCAGGCCGGTTACTTTCTTTACTCGTGTAAAGAAAGTAACCAAAGAAAGCACGCCTCGGTTTGCCGCCCGCTTCGCGGGTTTCCTGCGTTGCTCGACTGGTCAGGCGGCTGTGGAACTCGCGCTACGCGCTCAGACAGTCCTCGCCGACATCCCCTGACCAGCCTCCGCTACTCGGCGGCGCACAGGGGAATTGAAAAACGGTGTTGCGTGCGCTACGCGCACGACTATTCTTTTGGTGTTAGCGCGGCAAGGCCGCGCTGACAAGCAATTCTCGCTGGTTATTGCGCTTTATGGGCACTTCTATTAAGCGTGAATTGTTGAGGGGCATTGCCCGAATTGTTTAAGGAGCGTCTGTACAAGGTTAGCATCAGGTGATCTATAGTTTTCATTAAAGCTTTTGTCTACGGGAGAGAAGGCTGAGCCAATATGTTCTTCGTAGGTAATAGAAAGCACACGATCAGTTGGTGGATTTACAGGTTTCCTAACGGACTGGAAATCTAACGACGACTCGCCAGGCTCCCAGCCCCGAGGCGTAAGATGCCATACGGTCCATTCATTACTAGCAGACATAACTCACTCCTTAAAGTTGGTTTCTGATGACGTTATATAAAATAAACCAAACGTTCGTGCATCCTGCATTGTGTTAACGCTAATATCAAGGCTACTCCTTTCTAGCTAGCCATGCTGCGAGGATGAGCACGTGTACAATTCGTTTCATGTCTTACCATCCCCTGCTTCCCGTTGGTCTCAAATCGCAGGCCGTGAACTTTCAGGCGCTGCCGCCGCTATCGTTGTACATCCATATTCCGTGGTGCGTGCGCAAGTGTCCCTATTGCGACTTCAATTCGCACGAGGCTCGCGACGCATTCCCGGAACAGCAGTATGTCGCCGCATTGATCCACGATCTGGAGCTGGCGCTGCCGCAGATATGGGGGCGCAAGGTCTATACGGTGTTCTTCGGCGGCGGGACGCCCAGCCTGTTGTCCGGTGCGGCGGTTGAAGAAATCCTGCGCCAGGTACGCATGCTGCTGCCGCTAAGCGGCGATGCCGAGATTACGCTGGAGGCGAATCCCGGCACGGTGGAGGCGGAGCGCTTCGCGGCGTATCGCGACGCGGGCGTGAACCGGCTGTCGCTGGGCATCCAGAGTTTCGACGATGCGCATCTCAAGGCGTTGGGGCGCATCCATACCGCGGACGAGGCGAGGCGCGCGATAACCATCGCGCAGCAGCACTTCGACAACATCAATCTCGACCTGATGTATGCGCTACCGAACCAATCGTTGGAGCAGGCGTTGCTGGACGTGCGGACGGCGCTGTCGTTCGCGCCGCAGCACCTGTCCTGCTACCACCTGACGCTGGAGCCGAACACGCTGTTCCACCGCAATCCGCCGTCGTTGCCGGACGACGATGCCAGCGCGGAGATGCAGCAATGCATCGAGGAATTGCTGGCGCAGCAGGGCTACGAGCATTACGAGACCTCGGCGTTCGCGTTGCCCAAACGGCGCGCGAAACACAACCTCAACTACTGGCAGTTCGGCGACTACCTCGGCATCGGTGCGGGTGCGCACGGCAAGCTGAGTTTTCCGGACAGGGTGCTGCGCCAGATGCGCTACAAGCAGCCGCAGGCCTATCTGGATGCCGTGTCGTGCGATGCGCCGGTGCAGGAGGAACATGAAGTCGCGGCGGCGGACCTGCCGTTCGAGTTCATGATGAATGCGTTGCGATTGACCGGGGGCTTCGACAGCGCGCTGTTTCAGGAGCGCACCAGTTTGCCATTGCTGGTGATACGCCGCGAACTGGAGCAGGCCGAGCAGCGAGGGTTGCTGGTGCGCGACGGGACGCGCATCGCGCCGACGGTGCAGGGGCAGCGATTTCTGAACGACTTGCTGGAAATTTTTCTCAGGGATGCTCCGTAGGGGCACGGCGTGCCGTGCCCTCGCCACATATTATTTCGCCGCCCCCTCGAACCCGCATTGCCGCCACGCTTCGAACACCGTCACCGCGACGGTGTTGGACAGGTTCAGGCTGCGGTTGTCGGGCAGCATCGGCAGGCGCAGGCGGTGCCCGGCGTCGAATAATTCCAGCACCTCGGCGGGCAGGCCGCGGCTTTCCGGGCCGAAAAGAAAAGCGTCGCCGGGACGATATTCGATGCGGTGGAAGGCTGCCGAACCCTTGGTGGTGAGCGCGAACACCCGCGTCGTGTCCAGCGATGCCAGGCAATCCGCCAGACTGTCGTGCACGCGCAACGTCGCGAACTCGTGATAATCCAGTCCGGCGCGTATCAGTTGCTTGTCCTCCAGCGTGAAGCCCAGCGGCTTAATCAGGTGAAGCTGGCAACCGGTGTTGGCGCACAGGCGGATGACGTTGCCGGTGTTGGGCGGAATTTCAGGCTGGTAGAGGATGACGTTGAACATCGGATATTCGGGTAATGCTTGTCAGTGTAGGTAAAAACGGCTAAGTTCGCCGTTGCGTCGCTCTCGCGGCAATCACGGTTCATTTCAGGGGAAGGATTATGGCGCGTCCAGAGAAGATTCGCTTGGGCGATTTGCTGGTGCAGCAACAACTCATTACGCTGGATCAGCTCAAGATGGTGCTCGACCAGCAGCGCATCAGCGGCCGCAAGCTGGGGCGCGTGCTGGTCGATAACAAGCTGGTGACCGAGGAGCAAATCTCCGAGGCGCTCGCCAAGCAGCTCAATATTCCCTACATCAACCTCAAGTTTTTCAACATCAATCACGATCTGGTGCGACTGTTGCCGGAGAACCAGGCGCGACGCTTTCGCGCGATCGTGCTGGAAGAGCGCAATGGCATGTTGCAGATCGGCATGGCCGATCCGACCGACCTGACGGCTTTCGACCAGATTTCCCATATTGTCAAACGCGACATCAATCTTTCGGTGGTCACCGAGGGGCAGTTGCTGGAGTGCATCGATCGCGGCTACCGTCGTACCGACGAGATCAGCGGTTTGGCGAAGGAGCTGAGCGAGGATTTGGGCGACAGCTATGTCGACTTCGGCGCGCTGGCCGGCAGTGCCGGGGCCGAAGAAGCGCCGGTGGTCAAGCTGCTGCAAACCATGTTCGAGGATGCCACGCAGATACGCGCGTCCGACATCCATATCGAGCCGCAGGAGTCCCGGGTGGTCATTCGCTTCCGCATCGACGGCCTGATGCACTTGCAGATGGAAGCCGACAACAAGATCGCGCCTGCGCTGGTGTTGCGCCTCAAACTGATGTCCGGCCTGGATATTTCGGAGAAGCGCCTGCCGCAGGACGGCCGCTTGCACGTGCGGGTGCGCGACCACGGCGTGGACGTGCGTATCGCCACCTGCCCGACGCAATACGGCGAGTCGGTGGTGATGCGTCTGTTGCGGCAGGACAGCGGCATGGTGACCCTGGACAAACTGGGCATGCCGCCGGATATGCTGAAGCGCTTTCGCGAACTCATCCGGCGCAGTTCGGGCATGGTGCTGGTGACCGGCCCGACCGGCTCCGGTAAAACCACCACGCTGTATGCCGCGCTGCAAGAGATCAACACCATCGACCAGAAGATCATCACCGTCGAAGACCCGGTGGAATACCGCCTGCCCGGCATCAACCAAGTGCAGGTCAACGAGAAGATCGACCTGACTTTCGCGCGGGTGCTGCGTTCCGCGTTGCGTCAGGACCCGGACGTGATTCTGGTCGGCGAAATGCGCGATGCAGAAACCGCGCAGATCGGCTTGCGCGCCGCGATGACCGGTCACCTGGTTTTCTCCACGCTGCATACCCGCGATACCGCCGGCACGTTGTTCCGTCTGGTGGATATGGGGGTGCCGCGCTTCATGGTGGCATCCTCGGTGCAGGTCATCCTTGCGCAGCGCCTGCTGCGCCGCGTCTGCAGCAGTTGCGCCCAGCCCTACGAGCCGACGCCGCAGGAAGGCGAATGGCTGCAGGCCGAAGGGGTGACGCAGGACAAGTGGATCGGGTTCATGAGCGGGCGCGGTTGCTCGTATTGCAACGGCACCGGCTATCACGGACGCATGGGCGTGTACGAGATGCTGGAAATGAACCGCACCCTGGCCGATGCGGCTGCTCATGACAGTTCGGTGCACTTCATGCAGGCCGCGCGCGAGCACATGCGCGGCAAGTCCATCCTCGATCACGCGCTGGAAATGTTGCAGCAGGGGCGCACCTCGGTGACTGAAGTCATGCGCGTCAGCAATCAGGTCGAGGATTGACGGTGGCGGTATTCACCTACAAGGGCCGAGACCGTTCCGGCGAACTGGTTAAGGGCACGCTGGAGGGCGATGACAGCGGCTCGATTGCCGAGCAGTTGATGAATTCCGGCATCACTCCCTTGGAGATATCGGCGTCGCGCGCCAAGGCAGCAAGCGCCACCGAGAAGGTGTCTGGCAGTTTGCTCAGCCGGCTGCGGCATCGGCTCACCGATCAACCGGTCACAGCGCTGGACCTGATGCTGTTCAGCCGTCAGATGTACACCCTGCTCAAGGCCGGTGTGCCGATGTTGCGCGCATTGTCCGGCTTGCAGGAATCCACCCAGAAGCCGGCATTCGCCGCCGTGATCAAGGATCTGCGCGAGAGTCTGGACAGCGGTCGCGAGTTGAGTTCGGCGATGCGGCGTCATCCCGAGGTGTTCTTTCCGTACTATCTCAGCATGGTTCAGGTCGGCGAAATGACCGGCATGCTCGACGATACCTTCATTCGCCTGTACGAACACATGGAGTTCGAGCGCGAGATGAACGAACGTATCAAGACCGCGTTGCGCTATCCCAGCTTTGTGGTGATGGCGATGGGCATCGCGATCGTGATCATCAATTTGTTCGTGGTTCCCGCCTTTGCCAGGGTGTTCGCCGGATTCAAGAGCGAACTGCCCCTGATGACCAAGGCGCTGATCGGCTTCTCCAATTTTATGGTGAATTACTGGATGCTGCTGCTGGCGCTGGCGGTTGGCGTGGTGGTGGCGTTCCGTTCGTACATCAATACCCCGGCCGGTCGCTATAACTGGGATCGCTACAAATTCCGCCTGCCCATCGCCGGCAAGATCATTTTCAAGTCCACCCTGGCTCGATTTGCGCGCAGTCTCGCGCTGTCGTTCAAGAGCGGCATGCCGGTGCTGCAAGGCATGGATGCGGTCGCACTGGTGGTGGACAATGCCTATATGCGCAGCCGTGTCGAGGAGATGCGCGCCGGGATAGAGCGCGGCGAGAGCATCCTGCGCACCGCGATGGCCGCAGGGGTTTTCAATCCGGTGGTGCTGCAGATGATCGCCGTGGGCGAGGAGACCGGCGACCTGGACGGACTGATGTTCGAGGTCGCCGACATGTACCAGCGCGAGGTCGAGTACGAGGTGAAGACACTGAGCTCGCAGATCGAGCCCATCCTGATCGTGTTTCTCGGCATCCTGGTGCTGATCCTGGCGCTCGGTGTATTCATGCCGATGTGGGACCTGGGCAAGGCGGCGCTGCACAAATGAGCAACCGGGATACGGGATACGGAATGCAGAATGCAGGCAGTGGCGGCTATCTGTTTGTATCGAATCGCGCGCCGCGAATCCGCTACTCTGAATCCCGTATCCTGAATCCTGCATCCTCCAAGGGTTTCACCCTGATCGAGCTGATCGTTGTCATTGTTATCGTGGTGGTGATCGGCGGGACATTCCTGGATCGCGCGCTGTATTACCAGGAGCGCGCCGAGAAGACCGCAATGGAAGGCGTGGCGGCTGCGCTGCAGAGCGCGTTGACATTGCAGTATGGACAGATATTGACGCGCGGCAAGCCGTCCGATGTGCCAGCGCTGGCCTACGCCAATCCGATGGACTGGCTGCAGAAGAAACCGGACAACTATGCCGGTGAGTTTTACGATCCGTCGCCGGTCAGCGCAGCTCCGGGCAACTGGGTGTTCGACCTCAAGTCGCGCAACCTGATCTATGTGCCCAACAATGCCAACTATTTCAGTCCGGGGAAGGATGGCAAGAAGTGGGTGAGGTTCCATGTCGTCCTTGATTATCAGCCGCCGCTCGCTCCTTCGATGCGGCATGAACCTGCCGGCTTGAGCGGCGTGCTGTTCGAACCGGTCGAACCTTACTCGTGGTTCTGAGCATACAATGCACGCAGTGAAAATTTTTTGAAAGAAGTGATCATGGCCAGCAACCCGGTGGTGGACTTCATTCTGTGGCGCTCGCTCGCCATCTTCCTGCTGATCGGGGCGCTGGCCGGCATCGCCGTCGCGCTGTCGCTGATCTATCGCCCGGATATCTACGACCGCGTCAGTCGTGCGGCGAACCGCTGGGTATCGACCCGCCACTTCACCCGTGCGGCGGACAGGATGCTGAGCCTGGAGGCATGGTTCTATCGCCATCATCGGGTGCTGGGGATGCTGGTCTGTGCGGCTGCTGCTTACCTGTTGGTGTATTTCGGTCTGTTGTTCGACAAGACGGCGGCGATGCGGCAACTTCCGCATATGTTGCCGCTCAAGCTGAAGTTGCCGGTGGTGGAATGGCTGCTGGATGCGCTGGTGCTGGCCTCGCTGGCCGGCGCTGCGGCGTCGCTGTTCGTCGGCCTGTTGCTGTGGCTGCGTCCCAGCCTGTTGCGCGGCATGGAAGAGGCCTCCAACCAATGGATATCCACGCGCCGCGCCGAGCGTCAGCTGGATATCCCTCGCGACGAAGTGGACGTATTCGTTGCCCGCCACGCCCGGCGGGTCGGCTGGCTGCTGCTGCTGGGCAGCCTGTCCCTGCTGATGCTCGTGTTGCGTGCGTTGGCATAGTGCTTGCACGCGACTCGATGGGGGGCTATAGTGGGTCGCCCAAAAAACTTGCAGCGGCAAGATTGGCGGGGTCGGCGAAATTGCCGATAAGGCGGTAAGGGTTGCGGCCCTGTGACGAGGTCGGGAACGACCTCAAACTTAAGGAGAATGGAAATGAAGAAGCAAGCGGGTTTTACGCTGATCGAGTTGATTATGGTGATCGTGATTCTGGGAATTTTGGCAGCGACCGCGCTGCCGAAGTTCGTGGATATTTCCAAAGACGCAAGAGGTGGCGTGCTTGATGCTATCGAAGGCTCGGCCAAGTCGGCTGCAGTGATGGTGTACGGCAAGGCGTTGGTTGCGGGTCAAACAGGCGCGACAGGTGCGATTTCGGCTAACGGGGCTACAGTGAATCTGAAATACGGTTATCCGGACGCAGCTTCTATTTGTACATTGCTGTCTGACAGTGGCGGCGCGACTTGTGCTACTGGCACTTGGACGCTGCAAACGAGCTGCACGTTGACTTATAGCGAGGCGACCGGTGCGGCATCTGCTCCGACATATTCGCGAGTTGAAACCGGCTGCTGATTGATGCTTGTTTAGTCTGCGCAGGATGGGTTGAGCCTGCGATAACCAATGACTTGGCTGTCGATCTTTGACAGCTTAGTCAGAGGGCTATGCAACGCTATTCATCGTTGCAAAAAACAGGGGAGCTTCGGCTCCCCTGTTTTTTGGCCGCAGTTAATGCATTTTGTTACACTGCCGACCGATGCCTTTCATTGATATCCGCAGCCATAGCCCGATGCCTACTCCTTCTCATCGCACCGAAGCGCCTTCATTGCGGCCGCAGCGCGGCTTCACGCTGATCGAGCTGATTATGGTGATGGTCATCGTCGGCATTCTGTCCGTGTTCGTCGCGCCGCGGTTTTTCGAGGCCAACGTCTTTCGTTCGCGCGGTTTTGCCGATGAGGTCAAGGCATCGTTGCGCTATGCGCAGAAGATCGCGATCGCGCAGCGACGTTTCGTTTGCGTGGCCTTCACCGCGAATCGCGTGACGTTGACGACGGGGGCCACGGCAGCCTGCGGTACGGCACTGCAATCACCGACCGGTGAGGCGAGCTATGTGATTGATGCACCTGCCAATACGGCATTTGCAGCGGTTCCTGCGGACTTCAATTTCAATGCGCTGGGCAGCCCTTCGGCGGGGCAAGTCATCAATGTCGCCGGCGCGACCAACGCCATCACTATCGAGGCGGAGACTGGTTATGTGCATTAAGGCTCGGCAGCGCGGCATCAGCCTGATCGAGCTGATTATGTTCATCGTGATCGTCAGCACCGCGCTGGCGGGCATCCTGTCGGTGATGAACGTCACGACCCAAGGCAGCGCCGATCCGTTGGTGCACAAGCAGGCGCTGGCGATTGCCGAGTCGTTGCTGGAAGAAGTCGAGTTGCAGGACTTCGTTTCGGCATCGGGCGTGACTAATGCCGTGACACAGGCGAATCGAGCTACGGAATATCACATCGTGAATGATTACAACGGATTCAATATGCCTGCGCCGCCGGGTATTTATGCGCTAAATGATTCCGTTACTCCTGTTGCAGGGTTGACTGGGTACAGTGCGAATGTGACGGTGGGTGCGCCAGTCAATATAGGCGCTCCTGCCGCGAGTGCCGTGCTCATTACTGTGACCGTTACCGATCCGCAGGCGAACCAGATCCAGATATCCGGCTACAGGACCCGATACTGATGAGCTCGCTGCGCAAAAATCACAAGGGTTTTACGCTGGTCGAGATGATCATGGTGATCGTTATCACCGGCATCGTCGGCGGTATGGTTGCGATGTTTCTCAAGGCGCCGATCCAGCAATACATGGATGTGGCGCGTCGCGCCGAACTGACGGATATTGCCGACACGGCTGTGCGACGTATTTCCCGTGATGTGCGGATGGCGGTGCCGAATAGCGTGCGTGTTACGGGATGTGGCGGAACGCCGTGCTTTGAATTTCTGCCGACTAAAGATGGGGGGCGATATCGATCTGCCGGTCCGGGAGATGTCTTGGATTTCGATGGTGTTGATGTGTCTTTTGATTTGATCGGAACGGCTGCTGTCGCAGTAAGCGATGTTGTGGTTATCGGTAGTACGCAATCGAGCAGCATTGCCTATGATAAGACGCAGGCCGGAAGATTGCGTGAGGTGACGGCGGTGAGCGGTGTGGCGCCAGCCGTTACGGGGGTTACCCTCGATGCGGGTTTTCCGTCGCCAGCAGAAGTTGAGGCGCACCGTTTTGCTGTCGTGGATGGCGGGCCGGTTACTTATGCGTGCATAGTTCCGGGGGGCGGGGGGGCATGTTCAGTCTCTGCTGGTGGCGATGGGACATGTCAGTTGGTACGATATTCCGGCTACGGGATCAATTCGGTGCAAGTGCTTCCCGCGACAGCGAATCCACCGATTCTTGCCGACAAGGTGAGCGCTTGTCAGATCGAATACGAAATTCCCGCGACGCCTTCCTCGGCTGTTTTTCCGCGCTTTGGTTTGCTGGTGGTGAGGTTGACGCTGACCAGCGGCGGCGAAAGCGTGAGCTTGTATAACGAAACTCATGTGATTAATCCGCCATGACAAGATCCAATTCGGCTGGAGCGGTTTTTCAGCGAGGCTTCAGTCTCGTTTCCGCCATTTTCTTGCTGGTGGTGATCGCGGCGCTGGGCGCATTTGCGGTGACGCTTTCCACCACGCAGCACCAGAGTGCCGCGCTGGATGTGATGGGGTCGCGCGCTTATCATGCCGCTCGTGCCGGTATCGAGTGGGCGGCCTTCCAGGTAATAAGCAGTCCGTTCAATGCTCCAGCTCCGGCGGCGTGCGCTACTGATTTTGCGGCGGGAACGTTGGGAGGAACGCTGGCGCCTTTTGCTGTGAGTGTAACTTGTGGTGCTGTTTCTCACCCCGAGGGGACGGACGCGCTTGGGGCCATTAATTACGTGTGGGTCTATGAAGTGAGCGCGAGTGCGGTGGCCGGGGGCAGTCCCGGCGATCCCGGTTATGTTGAGCGCGTTATCAGCGTGACGCTGGCCAAGTAACTTTAGATTGCCCTGAGGCTGGTTTTTTTGTGGCGGCGTGACAGCCGCCCGATAGCGTCATTTTTCGGGCGTCAAAATTCAGGTTGTGACGTCCGGGTTGTTTTGCTAGAATCGCGCCCTCGATTTTTTGGTAGAAGGTAGTTTGTCCATGACAACCGTACGTGTTAAAGAGAATGAGCCGTTCGAAGTAGCAATGCGCCGCTTCAAGCGTTCCGTGGAAAAGACCGGTCTGCTGACCGATCTGCGTGCCCGCGAATTTTACGAAAAGCCCACCGCAGAGCGTAAGCGCAAGCTGGCCGCTGCCGTGAAGCGTCACTACAAGCGCCTGCGCAGC
>DASRWG010000041.1:0-30713 GCA_035654695.1 Gallionella sp.
GAATACCGAACAGTTTGTCTGACGACCATAGCGAGTTGGTCCCACTCCTTCCCATCCCGAACAGGACAGTGAAACGACTCCGCGCCGATGATAGTGTGGATTACCCATGTGAAAGTAGGTCATCGTCAGACTCCTTACAAAGCAAAACGCCCCTCCGGAAACGGTGGGGCGTTTTGCTTTTAGCGATTCGCATATTTTCTTGGATGGTCAAGTCCCAATCGAGTATTCTCTCCTCAGACTCGAACCCGGGAGACTCGCATGAACAGACAGATCCAGGAAGCCTACATCGTCGCCGCGACGCGTACCCCGGTCGGCAAGGCGCTTCGCGGCATGTTCCGCAACACGCGCCCGGATGACCTCCTCGCGCATGTGCTGAGAAGCGTGCTGATGCAATGCCCAAACCTGGAGCCGGGGGCGGTGCAGGATGTGATCGTCGGTTGCGCGATGCCAGAGGCGGAGCAGGGGATCAATGTGGCGCGCATCGCGCTGCTGTTCGCCGGGTTGCCGCACGGCGTACCCGGCGTGACGGTGAACCGTTTCTGCGCCTCCGGCCTGCAGGCGGTGGCGATGGCCGCCGACCGCATCCGTTTAGGCGAGGCGGATGTGATGATTGCGGGCGGGGTCGAGAGCATGAGCATGATCCCGATGATGGGCAACAAGGTGGCTTTCAATCCGGAGATATTCGCGCACGACGAGAATGTCTCCATCGCTTACGGCATGGGTATCACCGCCGAGAAGGTCGCGGCGCGCTGGAAGGTATCGCGCGAGGCTCAGGACGAGTTCGCGCACGAGAGCCACCGCCGCGCGTTGCAGGCCATCGCCGATGGCGCATTCCTGGATGAGATAACGCCATACCCCATTGCGGAGCACCAGCCCGATCTTGCAACGCGTCGGGTGCGCGCTGGCGCGCGGGAGGCGAAGCAGGACGAGGGGCCGCGCGCCGACACTACACTGGAGGCGCTGGCCAAACTGCGTCCGGTGTTCGCGAAAGAAGGCTCGGTGACGGCGGGCAACAGTTCGCAGATGTCGGACGGGGCGGGGGCTGTGCTGTTGTGCAGCGAGGTCGCGCTGAGACGTTACAACCTCACGCCCATCGGCAAGTTTTTGGGCTATTCGGTGGCGGGCGTGGAGCCAGAGATCATGGGCATAGGCCCGAAGGTGGCGATTCCGCTTGCCCTGCGCCAGACCGGCCTGCAGTTGCAGGAGATGGAGTGGATAGAGCTCAACGAAGCCTTCGCCGCGCAATCGCTGGCGGTGATCAACGAGGTCGGCCTCGATCCGGCCATCGTCAATCCGCTCGGTGGCGCGATCGCCTTGGGCCATCCGCTCGGCGCGACCGGTGCGATCCGCACCGCGACCCTGTTGCATGGCTTGCGCCGCCGCAAACAGAAATACGGCATGGTGACCATGTGCATAGGCACGGGCATGGGAGCTGCCGGAATCTTCGAGGCGTTGTACTAAGCGCTTTCGAGCCAGAGCCATTTCATGGCAGACGAATCCGACAACAGTGCATCGCGCGGCATCCCCCGCGGTGTGTGGGTGCTAGGCTTCGTCAGCATGCTGATGGATATTTCCTCGGAGATGATCCACAGCCTCCTTCCGTTGTTCATGGTCACGGTGCTGGGCGCGAGCGCGCTGGCGGTCGGGGTGATCGAAGGCCTGGCCGAATCCACTGCACTCTTGGTGCGCGTCTTCTCGGGCGTGCTGAGCGACTATCTGGGCAGGCGCAAATGGCTGGCCGTGTTTGGCTATGCGCTGGGCGCGCTGACCAAGCCGCTGTTCGCCATCGCCACCAGCACCGGCATGGTACTGACCGCGCGGCTGCTCGATAGAGTCGGCAAGGGCATACGCGGTGCGCCGCGCGATGCGTTGATTGCCGACATCACGCCGGAGCAGGTGCGCGGCGCGGCCTTCGGCCTGCGCCAGTCTCTGGACACCGTAGGCGCTTTCCTGGGCCCGCTGCTGGGCGTCGGTCTGATGCTGCTGTGGGCGAATGATTTCCGCGCGGTGTTCTGGGTGGCGCTGATTCCCGGCTTGCTCGCCGTCGTCCTGCTGGCGTTCGGTGTGCGCGAGCCGAAGCAGCGCGACGGAGAAAGGCCGGCGAACCCGATTCGCCGCGAGAACCTGAAGCGCCTCGGCGTGGCCTACTGGTGGGTGGTCGGCATCGGCGCGGTATTCACCCTCGCGCGCTTCAGCGAAGCCTTCCTCGTGCTGCGCGCCGACCAGGGCGGCATACCCCTCGCGCTGGTGCCGCTGGTGATGGTCGCGATGAACCTAATTTATGCCGCGACGGCCTATCCGTTCGGCAAACTCTCCGACGGCATGAGCCACATCAAGCTGCTGGGACTGGGGCTCGTGGTGTTGATTGCAGCCGACCTTGTGCTGGCCACCGACGACCGCTGGACCACGGTGCTGCTCGGCGTCGCGTTGTGGGGCGTGCATATGGGCATCACGCAGGGGCTGCTCGCGCGTATGGTCGCCGACACCGCTCCCGTCGACCTGCGCGGCACGGCATACGGCTTCTTCAACCTGATGAGCGGCATTGCGATGCTGGTGTCCAGCGTGTTGGCCGGGCTGTTGTGGGATCGGCTCGGCGCATCGTTCACCTTCTATGCGGGCGCGGCCTTCTGCGCGCTCGCCATGTTCGGGTTGCTCTGGAAGCCTGCAAGTTAGTGCGATGGCTTGCGGTATCATGCGGCCATGACGATTGCGTACCCACTCTCCTCCGATTCTTTCGCGGATGAACCCGCGGATTCCGCGTTGCCCCGCTTCGACGTCGACCACGCGCTGATCGAACACCTGAACGGCGAATGCCACGACTGGGCGGGGATGGACCGCGATGCACTCGAGCAAGCGCTGCGCGCTCAGGGTGAGACATGGTTCGCACTGGTGACGGAGCGCTGCCCGCACCTGTTCGCCGCCGCACCGGTGTTCGTCACAACTGCGCAGTTGCAGCAGATGCATGCGGTGATTGCGGCGGTGGAGCGGGTGGTGAGGCTGCCGGCCTGGCATGAGGGCGCGAGCGCAGCCAAGGGCGTGTTCTACGGCTATGATTTCCACCTCAACGAACAGGGCGCGCACCTGATCGAGATCAATACCAACGCGGGCGGCGCTTTCATCAACGCGCTGCTGATAGACAGCCAGCGCGAGGCGGAGCTGTACGGCACTGAGGCGGCGGAGCGCGAACTTGAACGGCTGCTCCTCGACATGTTCCGCAACGAATGGCGGCTCGCGCGCGGCGATGTGCCGCTCGCATCCGTCGCCATCGTGGACGAGACGCCCGAGTCGCAATATCTGTATCCCGAATTCCTGCTGGCGCAGCGGATGTTCGAGCGCACGGGCATTGCGGCGCATATCGCCGACCCGTCGGCGTTGCAGATGCGGAGCGAGGGTCTGTATCTCGGCGAGCAGAAGATCGATCTCGTATACAACCGCCTGACGGATTTTTCACTGCAACATCATCCAGCGTTGCGGCAGGCATGTCTCGACGGCAGCGCGGTGGTGACGCCCGATCCTGTGAACTACGAGCGCTATGCCGACAAACGCAACCTTGCGCGACTGAGCGACGCAGGAACATTGCGAGCGCTGGGCGCGAGCGAGGTCGATATCGCGACCTTGCTTGCAGGCGTGCCGCAGACCCGGCTGGTGGCAGGCGCGGATCACGAGCAATGGTGGCAGGAACGAAAGCAGTGGTTCTTCAAGCCGGCAGAAGGCTACGGCAGCAAGGGCAGCTACAGCGGTGCGAAGCTGACCAAACGAGTGTTCGAAGAGATCATGCAGGGTGGCTATGTCGCTCAGCGCATCGCCGCACCCGGCGAGCGCAAGGTGTGCCTGCCTGATATGGAGCCGCAATCGCTGAAGTACGACGTGCGCTGCTACGTGTACGACGGGAAGGTGCAGCTCGTCGCCGCGCGCCTGTATCAGGGGCAGACCACGAACTTCCGCACGCCGGGCGGCGGCTTCGCGCCGGTGCGTGTGGTCGAGTAGAATGCCCGCATGTTGATCTATTCCTTTCTTGCTATCGGTGTCGGCGCGGCGCTCGGCGCGTGGGCGCGCTGGGGGCTGGGGCTGTGGCTCAATCCGTCTTTGCCGGAGTTGCCGCTGGGCACGCTGTCGGCCAACCTGGTCGGGGGCTATCTGATCGGGCTGGCGATCGCGTTCTTTTTGCAGCACCCGGGCATCTCGCCGGAGTGGCGTTTGTTCATCATCACCGGCTTTCTGGGTGGGTTGACGACCTTCTCGACATTTTCGGCGGAGACTGCCACGCTGCTGTTGCGCGGCCAGTACATGTGGGGTGCGGGCATCATCGCGGCGCACCTCGGCGGCTCGCTGCTAATGACCGTAATGGGAATCCAGACCGTCAAGTGGTTACAAGGAGCGCAATGATGAATGCACTGACTTTCTATGTTGGCGAGAAACAGCATCACGATGGGATGCCGTTATATGAATGGCTGCTGAAGGAAGCGCGGGAGCTGGGCGTGCATGGCGGTTCTGCGTTCCGCGCTATCGCGGGTTTCGGGCGGCACGGGCGGCTGCACGACGAAATGTTCTTCGAACTGGCCGGGGAGTTGGCGGTGAAGGTGGAGTTCATCCTCGACGACACGTTGGCCGGACAGATGATGCAGCGCGTGGAAGCCCAGAATGCGAAGGTGTTCTACACGCGCCACGAGATCCAAGCCGGGATACTCTGAGTTTCAGGATTTCTGCCGCTGTCGCGCTTCGCTTGTGCGGCACCCAAAAAACAGAACCCCTCGCTACCTTCATAGCGAGAGGTTCTGTTCATAAGGAATGCGAAGTTACTTGATGCGCATACCGGGCTGAGCGCCTTCGTCCGGCGACAGGATGAACAACCCGGGCGTCTCGCCGGAAGCCGCCAGCACCATGCCTTCCGACATGCCGAACTTCATCTTGCGCGGTGCCAGATTGGCCACCATCACCGTCATGCGGCCTTTGAGTTTTTCGGGATCGTAGGCGGACTTGATGCCGGCGAACACCGTGCGCGGTTGCGCCTCGCCGATGTCCAGCGTCAGCTTCAGCAGTTTCTCCGCACCTTCCACATGCTCGGCATTGACGATGTGCGCCACGCGCAGGTCCACCTTCATGAAGTCGTCGATGCTGATGGTCTCGGCAATCGGGGCGATGGCCTTCTGCTGGTGTTCGGCGTGGCGTGTTTCGGAGTGCGATTCTGTCATGGGTTTCAGGCTTTCCTGGTTGGCGGCGACCATCGCTTCGATCAGTTTGGGATCGAGACGGGTGGCCAGGTGTTGATAGGCATTGATATGAGTTGGGAGTACGGCGAGGTCGGTCCACGAGAAGTCGCGATCCATTCCGAACAGCTCGCGCGCGACGCGTGAAGTCAGCGCAGGCAGTACCGGGCTCAGCAGGATCGAGAGCACATAAAATCCGTGCAGCGCGCGCGAACTGATGTCATGCAGCTCGGTTCGTTTGGATTCATCCTTTGCCAGAGTCCAGGGTGCGGCAGTTGCGATCTCGCCGTTGATGCGATCGGCAAGCGCCATGATGTCGCGCAGCGCGCGGGCAAAGTCGCGGTTCTCGAACGATTCGGCAACGGCCTGGCCGCTGGCAATGGAACTGTCCAGCAAGGGTCGGCCATCGGGGAAGGCGAGTCTTCCGTCGAAGAACTTGGTCAGGAACCCCGCGCAGCGGCTGGCGATGTTGATGTACTTGCCGATCAGGTCGCTGTTCACCTTCGCCACGAAATCTTCGAGGTTCAAATCGAGGTCTTCCATCGTGCCGTTGAGTTTAGCGGCATAGTAGTAGCGCAGGTATTCGGTGTTCTTGATGTGATCCACGTAGCTGCGCGCGGTGATGAAGGTGCCGCGCGATTTGCTCATCTTCTCGCCGTTCACGGTGAGGAAGCCGTGCGCGAACAGTCTGGTCGGCGTGCGGAAGCCGGCGTGCTGCAGCATGGCCGGCCAGAACAGCGCGTGGAAATACAGGATGTCCTTGCCGATGAAGTGGTACAGCTCGGCACCGGAGCCTTGTTTCCAGTATTCGTCAAAATCGATACCGCTCTTGGCGCAGAGCTGTTTGAAGCTGCCCATGTAGCCCACCGGTGCATCCAGCCACACGTAGAAATACTTGCCTGGCGCATCCGGGATCTCGAAGCCGAAGTAGGGTGCGTCGCGCGAGATGTCCCAGTCGGTCAGCTTGTTCTCGCCCTCCGCGCCCAGCCATTCCTGCATCTTGTTGGCCGCTTCCGGCTGCAACGAGCCGCCGCGCGTCCATTGGCGCAGGAACTGCTGACAGGTGTCGGCGGAGAGCTTGAAGAAATAATGGTCGGAGTTGCGCAGTTCCGGCTTCGCGCCGGACACGGCGGAGAAGGGCTCGATCAGGTCGGTGGGGGCGTAGGCCGCGCCGCACACCTCGCAGTTGTCGCCGTACTGGTCCTTGGCGTGGCACTTCGGGCATTCGCCCTTGATGAAGCGGTCCGGCAGGAACATGTTTTTGACCGGGTCGTAGAACTGCTCGATGGAGCGTACCTCGATCAGGCCGTTCGCCTTGAGCGTGCGGTAGATGTCCTGTGCGCATGCCTTGTTCTCGTTCGAGTTGGTCGAGCCGTAGTTGTCGAAATTGACGTGGAACGCGGAGAAATCGTCGAAATGCTCCTGCCAGACGCGGGCGATCAGCTGCTCGGGCGTGACGCCTTCCTTTTCGGCGCGCAGCATGATGGGCGTGCCGTGGGTGTCGTCGGCGCAGACGTAATGGCATTCATGGCCGCGCATCTTCTGGAAGCGCACCCAGATGTCGGTCTGGATGTATTCGACCAGGTGGCCGAGGTGGATGCTGCCGTTGGCATAGGGCAGCGCGGAGGTGACGAGTATCTTGCGCGTGGTCATGGGATGTTGCCGGAAGCTGAGAGGGGGCGGATTTTATCAAATCGTGGGGAGCGGCTGCTAATTGTTTGACCCCATGCGGGGGATTGTCGAACGGGGGCGACTCCTGCAACATCGCGGCCATGTCATTTTCATTCAAAACCTCTGCCATAGCTTCATCCCTATCCGCGCAAGACGATGCGGCCATCCTTGATGCGCTGGGCCGACCGTTGCGCGACCTGCGCATCTCGGTCACCGATCGCTGCAACCTGCGCTGCACCTACTGCATGCCGCGCGCGGTGTTCGACGAGAACCACAGTTTCCTGCCGCGTGCCGAATTGCTGAGCTTCGAGGAGATCGAGCGGCTGGCGCGCCAGTTCGTCCGGCTCGGCGTGCAGAAGATACGCCTGACCGGCGGAGAGCCGCTGCTGCGGCGCGGCATCGAGCAACTGGTCGAGCGCCTCGCGCGGCTGCAGACCGTTGCGGGACGGCCGGTCGAGATCGCGCTGACCACCAACGGCGTGTTGTTGGCCAGGAAAGCGCGGGCGCTGAAGGATGCCGGGCTGGCGCGTATCACCGTCAGCCTGGACGGCCTGAGCGAATCGACCTTCAAGCGCATGAGCGACTCCGATACGTCGGTGCGGACGGTGCTGGACGGTATCGCCGAGGCGCAGCGCGTCGGGCTTGCGCCGGTCAAGATCAACATGGTGGTCAGGCGCGGCGTAAACGACCACGAGATCGTCGCAATGGCCGGACACTTCCGCAACAGCAGCATGGTGCTGCGCTTTATCGAATATATGGATGTGGGCTGCAGCAACGGTTGGCGCATGGATGAAGTGGTGCCGGCGCGCGAGATGCTGGAGCGCATCGCCGCGCGTTATCCGTTGCAACCGGTCGATCCCAACTACGCCGGTGAGGTGGCCGAGCGCTGGCGTTACGCCGATGGCGGCGGAGAGATCGGCGTGATTGCCTCGGTCACCCAGGCGTTCTGCCACGAGTGCACCCGGGGCAGACTGTCCACCGATGGACATCTGTATAACTGCCTGTTCGCTGCCGAAGGGCTTGATCTGCGTGCGCCTCTGCGCGCCGGTGCGACGGACGGCCATTTGGTTGGGCTGATCGTCGCAGGTTGGCGGGCTCGCGGCGACCGTTATTCGCAGTTGCGTCACGCAATGGCTGACGACGGCGCGGAAGTGAAAAAGATCGAGATGTCCTATATCGGCGGCTAGTGCCAAGTGTTGATTGTCAGGTTCGCGTCAGATTGGCGCTGTGTTGTTGCAAAAAAGCAACATAATTTAACGCTAATACACAAATTGCTACCGTGCCGGAAGGCGGGTGTGGATAATGCGCTCCAGAATTCTCTGAGGTATTGAGAGTTTTCGAGGGCCGGCGGTACACGCTGGCATAACCGGAAATTTCATTAGGAGTATTACATGCAAAAGAAAATCATCGCTCTGGCTATCGCTGCAGCAGTATCCGCACCGGCTTTCGCCGACAACAGCAACGTCACCGTTTACGGCGTGGCTAACGTGTCTTACGACATGACCAATACCGGCGGCGTTGCTGGCTTCAGCAACAACAAGGTGTCCAGCAATACCTCCCGTCTGGGCTTCAAGGGCAACGAAGATCTGGGCGACGGTCTGTCGGCTATCTGGCAAATCGAATCGTTGATCCAGATCGACGGTACAGCTGGTGCGGCAGGTAACGGTTTGGCAACTCGTAACACCTTTGCCGGTCTGAGCAGCGCAACTGCCGGTACCGTGCTGCTGGGTCGTCACGACACTCCGTACAACATCTCCAACCGTAAGTACGATCTGTTCACCGACACCCTCGCCGATAATCGTTCCATCATGGGTGGTGGCGTAAAGGCGGCAGCTTCGTTCAACGGCCGTCAGCCTAACGTGGTTGCTTACATCTCGCCGGCAATGAGCGGCTTCACTGGCGCAATCGCTTACGTGGCGGGTGCTGAAGGCCAAACTCTGTCTACACAGACCAAGGGCAACGCTTGGTCGTTGGCCGCTCTGTATGGCAATGGTCCGATCTCGGCTAACTTTGCTTATGAAGCGCACAATGCAGGTTCGGCTCCTGGTACTCTGGGTTTGGGCGCAGGCCTGAAGGAAACTGCCTGGACTATCAGCGGCGGCTACAAGGTTGAAGCGTTCGAAGTCAATGGCGTGTATGAGAAGACCAGCGACAACTTCGCAGCTGGCGCTAATCTGAACGGTCACCGCGCTTACTACCTGTCCGGCAAGTACAACTTCGGCAGCAATGCTGTGAAGCTGGCTTACTCCAATGCGGGCAACACTGCTGCTGCCAGCACCGGTGCTAGCCAAGTTACCGTCGGTCTCGATCACAGCCTGAGCAAGCGCACGACCGTGTATGCACTGTACACACAGCTGAGCAACAACGCTGGCGTTGCATATGGCCTGTCCACCAATGGTACGGGTGCTCCGGCTGCCGGCATCACTGGTAACGGTGCCAAGCCTTCCGCCTTCTCGTTCGGCATGAAGCACACCTTCTAATCTCTGGCATCCGCAAGGGTGCGATGATTTGAAAATCGAACGGGCCTCTTCGGAGGCCCGTTTTTATTTGAGCCCATTCGGGCTATTCTTCGCGCATGATTCTTGCGCTACCCTACACCACCATGAATGACCAACAACTGCTGCGCTACGGCCGCCACATCCTGCTCGACGAGATCGGTATCGAGGGACAGCAACGACTGCTGGATTCCCGTGCGCTGATCGTCGGTCTCGGTGGGCTGGGTTCCCCGGTCTCGCTGTATCTGGCTGCCAGCGGTGTCGGGCGGCTGACACTGTGCGATCACGATGCCGTGGATCTCAGCAATCTGCAGCGCCAGATCGTCCATCGCACCTCGACGGTCGGTCAGCCCAAGGTCGCGTCGGCCCAAAGCGTATTGCACGACATAAACCCGGAAGTCGAATGCATTGCGTTGCCGGTCCGTGCCGACGAGTCGCAATTGAACGAATTGGTCGCGCAGGCCGACGTGGTGTTGGACTGCAGCGACAACTTCGCGACGCGTTATGCGATCAATCGTGCCTGCATCGTGCAACGCAAACCGCTGGTGTCGGGGGCGGCGATCCAGTTCAGCGGGCAGGTGGCGGTGTTCGATCATCGCCTGCCGGAGGCGGCTTGCTACAATTGCCTGTTCCCGGAGGACAGCCAGGCGGCCGAGTTGCGTTGCGCGACCACCGGGGTGTTCTCGCCGCTCGTCGGCATCGTCGGTTCGCTGCAGGCGGCGGAGGCACTCAAGCTGCTGGCCGGCATCGATCGCGGACTGAGCGGTAAGTTGCTGACCATCGATGCTCTGGACATGCGCATCGTGCGTAGCAACCTGAGTCGGGACGAGTCCTGCTGTGCCTGCGGCGGGAAAGATTGAAGGTGTACAGATGAACGAGTTGAATCATTTTTCCGATGCCGGGCGCGCGCGCATGGTGGACGTGGCGGACAAGGCCAGCACGCAGCGTGTTGCCGTCGCCAGCGGCATCCTGCGGATGCGGCTGGCGACGCTGCAGCGCATCCGTGACGGCAAAATTGCCAAGGGCGACGTGCTGGCCGTGGCCGACGTAGGCGCGGTGATGGCGGCGAAGCGCACGCCCGACATCATCCCGATGTGCCACTCGATCGCGCTGACCGGTGTCGAGGTCGAGTTCTCCGAGATTGTCGAGCCGGACGCGGAGGGATGCGTCGGCATCCGGGTGCTCGCGACCGTCGGCTGTATCGGCCAGACCGGCGTCGAGATGGAGGCGCTCTGTGCGGCGAATGTCGCGCTGCTGACGATCTATGACATGTGCAAGGCGATGGATCGCGGCATGCGCATCGAGTGCGTGCAACTGGAAGAGAAGCGCGGCGGCAAGAGCGGCATCTGGCTGCGCGGGGAGAGCAAATGATCGCCGTGCTGCTGTTCGGGCCGGTGGCCGAACGCGCAGGGACTTCGATGCTGCAATTCGAGCACCGGTCCGGCCTGACGCTGCAACAGTTGCGCGAAGAGCTCGCATCGCGCCATCCTCAGGCGTTCGGGATCGTCAGTTTCACCGCGGTGAACGGCGAGCAGGCGCGCGACCCGCAATTGCCATTGAAAGACGGCGACGAGGTCGCGTTCATGGCGAAGTTTTCGGGGGGCTGAAATGCAAGGAATCAAGGGCGCGGTGCGCATTCAGCAGGAGGACTTCTCGCAGGACGAGGAGATACGCGCGCTGAAAGCGGGCTCGAAGCGTATGGGTGGCATCGCCACTTTTCTCGGCTGCGCGCGCGATTTTTCGGAAGATCGCGAAGTCACGCAACTCGGATTCGAGGCCTACGGCAGTATGGCGCTGGCGGAGATGAACAAGTTGCGCGACGAGGCGATAGCACGCTTCGGCCTGCTGGATGCGCGCATCGTGCACCGCATCGGCACGGTAGATGCGGGCGGGCAGATCGTGTTCATCGCCGCGGGCGCCGAGCACCGCGGTCCGGCATTCGATGCCTGTCGCTGGATGATAGACGAGCTGAAGCAGCGCGTGCCGATCTGGAAGAAGGAAGTCTCTCCGCAGGGAGACTCATGGGTCACACCGCATCCATGAGTCCGCCCGTCTTCATCTTCGTCGGCCACTCGGGCTGCGGCAAGACCACGCTGGTCGAAAAACTGATCCCCGAACTGACACGGCGCGGCCTGCGTGTCGCGACAATCAAGCATGCGCACCACAAAGTGGTGCTCGATACGCCGGGAAAGGACAGCTGGCGCTACAAGCAGGCGGGTGCTTCGATGAGCATGCTGGTGACGTCAAACGAATTGCAGCTGGTCGCCGAGGCGGTGGACAGGCGCGAGCCGGCGCAGCTGGCGCAACGCTTCCTCGGCGAGGCGGACATCGTGCTGGCCGAGGGTTTTTCGCATGCCGCCGGGGAGAAGATCGAGGTGCTGCGCCGCGCTTGCAACAACGAGCCGCGTTGTGCAGTGGGGGACGGGCTGATCGCGATGGTCTCCGACATGGATGAGGTCTATCCGCAGCTGCCGCATTTCGCACTGGACGATGCGGGCGGCATCGTTGATTTCCTGCTGGCGCGTGCGGTGCGATGATAGCGGACTGCACCGCGGTCATCCTGGCAGGAGGCGATTCGCGCCGCATGGGGCGGGACAAGGCGATGCTGCCGCTGCATGGCAAGCCGTTGCTGCAGCATGTGACGGACTCGGTGGCTCAGGTGTTTCCGCAAGTGATCGTCAGCGTGCGCCGGCCGCGAGCCGGACTCGACCTGCCGCAGGTTTGCGATGTCTTGCCCGACGGCGGACCGTTGGCCGGCCTGGCCGCTGCGCTGGAAAGTACCGACACGCCGTGGCTGTTCGCGGTCGGGTGCGACATGCCGTTTGTTTCGCCGGCGGTGATAGCGGCGCTGGCGCGGCGACGTGCCGGGCATCAGGCTGTCGTGCCGGTGGTGCAGGGGCATCCGCAACCGCTGGCGGCGTTCTATGCGCGCGAGTGTCTGACGGCGATACGCGACATCCATGCGGACGGCGGCAAGCGCAGCCTGCGCGCGCTGCTGAAGCGGCTGGATGTCTGTTATGTGGACGAGGCGCAACTGCGGGAATTCGATCCGCAGTTGCGCAGTTTTTTCGATCTGGACACGCCCGAGGATGTCGCGGCGGCGTCGAATGGAGTGAGTTGATGGAATATTTGTCGGTGAGCGCGGCGCAATGCTGCGTGCTCGAATCGGTCGCGACGCTGGGTGTCGAGACGGTCAGGCTGGAGCAGTCGCTGGGGCGGGTGCTGGCGGAGGATATCCGCGCGAATCGCGACTTGCCGCCCTACGACGCGTCGGCGATGGACGGGTTTGCGGTGCGCAGCGCCGATCTGGCGGGCGGTTCCGTCGAGCTGGTAGTCGTCGAGGACATCAAGGCCGGCGACATGCCGACGAAGGCGGTGCAGGCCGGGCAGTGTTCGCGCATCATGACCGGCGCGCCGGTGCCGCAGGGTGCGGATGCGGTCGTGCGGGTCGAGGACAGCGAGACGTTGCCTGATGGGCGCGTGCGTTTCATCAAGTCGGCCCCGTCCGGCATGGACATCCGCCTGCGCGGCGAAGGCATGCGCAACGGCGAGGTCGTGCTGGCTGCGGGAGTCGAGGTCACGCCGGGCGTGGCCGGCGTGCTGGCGACCGTGAAGCGCGCGCAGCTCCGGGTTTATCGCCGCCCGCGTGTCGCCATCCTGTCCACCGGCAACGAGCTGGAAGGAATGGACGAACCGGTCGATCCGGACAGGATACCGGATGCCAACAGCTACGCGCTGATGGCGCAGGTGCAGGCGCTGGGCATCGAGCCGGTGCTGCTCGGCATCGCGCGCGACGATCCGGCCGAACTGGAGCGCTACCTGCGGCAGGGGCTGGAATACGACGTGCTGCTGGTCTCCGGCGGCACATCGGTCGGCGTGCACGACTACGTCCGTCCGACCGTCGAGGCGCTGGGCGTGCAGATGAAATTCTGGCGCGTCGCGATGAAGCCCGGGCATCCGCTGGCGTTCGGCGTTTTAAAAAGAAATTTGCTGGAAGACTCAAAGGCAGTCGAGGCGGATGCAGTGCAAGGCGCACGGAGCGCAGCGACCGAGACATACCCTCAGGGTAGGCGAGGGAGCGAGCACCGCGCAACGCCGCAATGCGCCGCCGCAGACGCCTTGGTGTTCGGGCTGCCCGGCAATCCGGTGTCCAGCATGGTGTGCTTCGAGGAGTTTGTCGTCCCCGCATTGCGCCGCATCATGGGCCATGCGCGGTTGCATCGCCGTACCGTGAGCGCGCGCCTCGCGCATCCGGTCAAGATGCGGCCGGGGCGCACCGAGTTCGTGCGCGTCGTGTTGAGCCGCGATGGCGAAGGCTATGTCGCGACTTCGACCGGCACGCAGAGCAGCGGCGCGTTGCTGTCGATGGCCAGGGCCGACGGCCTGCTGATCGCGCCTAGCGACAGCAACGGTCTGGCGGTGGGCGAGACCGTGACCGTGCAATTGCTCGATGGCGCGGATTTTCAGGATGAAACAGGATACAGGGAATGAACATGGGGATAGCACGCATCGGCATCCTGACGGTGTCGGACCGCGCCAGCCGCGGCGAATACGAGGACAAGGGCGGACCTGCAATCCATGCATGGTTCGCGAGGGTGCTGACCTCGCCTTGGGAGGCGGTGGCGCGTGTGATTCCTGACGAGCGGCCTCTGATCGAGGCGGCGTTGCGCGAGTTGAGCGATATCGAGGGTTGCAGCTTGATCGTCACGACCGGCGGAACCGGACCAGCGTTGCGCGACGTGACGCCGGAGGCGACCGAGGCGGTGTGCGGGAAGATGATGCCGGGTTTCGGCGAGCTGATGCGCACGGCTTCGCTGAAATTCGTGCCCACCGCGATCCTGTCGCGCCAGACCGCCGGCATCCGCGGCAGGAGCCTGATCGTCAACCTGCCGGGCAAGCCTTCGGCGATAGGCGATTGCCTGAATGCGGTGTTTCCCGCCATCCCCTATTGCATCGACCTGATCGAAGGCGCGTACCTGGAATCCGATCCCGAGCAGTGCAAGGCCTTTCGTCCGGCGCACGCGAAGCCGAGATCGTAGCGGCGCGTATATAATCCGGCGGGCGTGCGGCATTGAGTCGCCAATCCACTTTTCGCCATGTGAGGTCGCTCGTATGAGTCGTCTGTTATTGCTGGTCGTCATCGCGGCGGCCATCTATCTGCTGCTTCGGTCGTATCGCAGGAAGAGCGAGGCGCCTGAGAAAGAAGCGGTCACCGAGGATATGGTGCGCTGCGCATACTGTGGTGTGCATCTGCCTCGTAGCGAGGGTGTCCAGTCCGGCGGAAAATTCTATTGCTGCATGGAGCACCGCGATGCCGCGCACGATTAGCCTCTGTATGGAGTTCCCTTGGGCGTGACGGAAGACCGGTCGATCCCGGGCTTCCCCGCTATCGACTTCTGGCGTTCGCTCCGGTACTTCAGCCTGTACCGGCTGGTGCTGACCAGCTTCTTCGTTTTCCTCGCGGGGACCTTCGGCCCCTCACTTTCTCTGGGTGCGCGCAACTGGGAGATGTTCTTCGGCGTCAGCGTGCTCTATGCGTTGGCGACGATGCTTTCCTTTGTGCCGTTGTGGCTGCGTCGTCCGCGCTTCTCCTGGCAGCTGGCCAGCCAGATCGGCGTCGACATCACCGGCTTGTCAGTACTGTCCTATGCCAGCGGCGGGATACAGAGCAACATCGGTTTGCTGTTGCTGGTGTCGCTGGCGGCGGCGGGGATGATCAGCCGCGGCCGGGTCACGCTGTTCTTCGCCGCGCTGGCCAGTATCGCCGCGTTGCTGGAGCATTCATACGCGGTGCTGCATGGCGATGCCGATGTGTCCCAGTATGTGCAGGTCGGGCTGCTGTGCGTGTCCTATTTTGCGGTAGCCTGGCTAGCCCATGTGCTGGCGAAATATGCCGTGGAGAGTCAGCAACTGGCCCATCGTCGCGCCATTGAATTGGCCAGCCTGGCGGAAGCGAACCGGCTGGTGATGCGCGACATGCAGGACGGTGTGCTGGTGGTCGACGACCATGGGACGATCATGCAGATGAATCCCGGCGCTGAACGGTTGCTGCGCAAGAGCGTCGGTCCGGGAGTCGCGCTGTCGGAAAGCTTTCCCTTGCTGTACGGCCAGTATGCGATGTGGAGACAGAGTGGCAGCACTTCCGGAGATGTGTTGCAGCTGGGGGGAGGGGCGCAGGCCAGGTTGCGCCTTGTTGCGATCGATCGCGGCGATGCGCATGGCGCGGTGATTTTCCTCGAGGATATGCAGCGCGCCCAGGCCGAGGCACAGCAGATCAAGCTGGCGGCACTGGGCCGGCTGACCGCGAACATCGCGCATGAGGTGCGCAATCCACTGTCGTCGATCAGCTATGCGACGGAACTGATGCAGGAAGAGTCAGGCGATGCCGGGCAGCAGCGATTGCTGCAGATCGTGCTGGACAACACCCAGCGCATCAACCGCATCGTTCAGGACGTGATGCAGATCAACCGGCGCGACCGCGCGCAGCCGGAGCGGTTCGATCTGGATGCGATGCTGCAGGGGCTGATCGATGAGCTGTATCAGGCCGAGCGCATCGAGCCAGGCGTGTTGTCGGTCTTGGGTGGATCGGGAGCGACGGTCTCGTTCGATCGCGGCCACCTGCGCCAAGTGTTGTGGAATCTGTGCCGCAATGCATTGCGGCACGGAGGCGGCGGAATCGGCAGCGTACGGCTGGTGATCGGTGCCGAGCAGGGCAGGGTGGTGCTGGACGTCGTGGACGACGGCCCCGGCATTCCCTCGGAGCAGCGGGGAAAACTGTTCGAGCCGTTCTTCACCACCGCGAGCGACGGTACGGGATTGGGGCTGTATATCGCCAGGGAGTTGTGCGAGGCGAACGGCGCGCTGCTGGAGTACCGCGCAAACGGACGGTCGGCCGGCGCTTGTTTCCGGATAACATTTGCAAGCCTGCGTACGGACGGGCGGGAGTATGGGCATGGGCAATAGTTCTCGAACCGACAATCATCGGGTTTTGCTGGTCGACGACGAGCCGGACATCCTGGAATTGCTGGAGCTGGCGTTGCGCAAGATGGGGCTGGAAGTGGACAGGGCCGGCTGCGTAAAAGAGGCGCTGGAGCGGCTCTCGAAGCGTCGCTACGACCTGTGTCTGACCGACATGCGCATGCCGGACGGCGACGGTCTGCAGGTGGTGCAGCATATCGTGCAGCGCAATCTGGACGTGCCGGTGGCCGTGATTACGGCGCACGGCAACATGGAGAATGCCGTTACCGCGCTCAAGGCCGGCGCGTTCGACTACCTGGCCAAGCCGGTCTCGCTCGACCAGTTGCGCGCGCTGGTGAAATCGGCGCTGACGCTGCCATCGGTGGCAGCGGCCCCGACCAGGGGGTTGCTCGGTTCCGCGCCGGCGATGCAGAGGGTGCGCGAGCTGATCGAACGCGTGGCGCGCAGCCAGGCGCCGGTGCATATCACCGGCGAATCCGGCAGCGGCAAGGAACTGGCCGCCCGGCTGATCGTGCAAAGAGGCTCCCGCAGCGACAAGCCTGTGATCGCGGTCAACTGCGGGGCGATCCCGGAGACGCTGATGGAGAGCGAGTTTTTCGGTTACCGGAAGGGGGCATTCACCGGTGCGGACAAGGACAGGGACGGTTTCTTCCAGGCCGCGGACGGCGGCACGCTGTTTCTGGACGAGGTGGCCGACCTGCCGTTGACGATGCAGGTCAAGCTGCTGCGCGCGATCCAGGAGAAGCGTGTGCGCAAGGTCGGCGCGACCGTCGAGGATGAGGTGGATGTGCGCATCATCAGCGCGACCCATCGCAACTTGGGCGAACTGGTGCAGCAGGGAAAATTCCGCCAGGACCTGTATTATCGGCTGAACGTGATCCAGATTCAGATGCCGCCGTTGCGCGAGTTGCGCGAGGACATCGCCGCGATCGCGCAGCAGACGCTGGAGCGCCTGCGCGACGGTGCTCCGGTTCAGTTCTCCGATGAGGCGCTGCGCGCCTTGCAGGCTTACGGTTTTCCGGGGAACGTGCGCGAGTTGGAGAATGTCGTCGAGCGTGCACTGGCGCTGTGTTCGCACGGCCTGATCACGGCGGAAGACTTGCAGCTTGCTCCGGTCATTCAGGGGCGCGCGGAACCTTCGGAGTTGGGCGACAAGTGTCCCCTGCCGGAGTATCTGGATCGCGTCGAGCGGCAGGCGCTGCTGGAGGCGCTGCAGCACACCGGCTTCAACCGCACCGCGGCGGCCAAATTGCTGGGGCTGACGTTCCGTACCATGCGCTACCGCATGGAGCGGCTGGGTATCACGGGCGCTCCCGGGAGCGGCGATGAGGATTGACGCTCCCATGCGCATCGATGCCGGAGGCCTGCTGGTCGGGGGTGAATATATCCCTTCTCCCAACTGCGATCCGCGCCCGGCGGGCGGGATCGACCTGCTGGTAATCCACAACATCAGCCTGCCGCCGGGCCAGTTCGGCGGCGACGGTGTGCGGCGCCTGTTCACCAATACGCTGGACGCCGGGGTGCATCCTTATTACCAGACCATCGCCGGATTGAGGGTGTCGGCACATTTCTTCATCCGTCGCGACGGGCATGTCGTCCAGTTCGTCTCCTGTCTCGACCGGGCATGGCATGCCGGACTGTCCTGCTGGCAGGGGCGCGAACGCTGCAACGACTTCTCCATCGGCATCGAACTGGAAGGCACCGACGAATTGCCGTTCACCGATGCCCAGTATCTTGCGCTGTGCGAGCTGACCGGGGCGTTGCGCACAGCCTATCCGGTCCGCGGCATCGCCGGGCACAGCGATATCGCGCCGCAGCGCAAGACCGATCCCGGTCCCTGTTTCGACTGGATGCGTTATCTGGCAGGGCTTTCTGCCGGATAGTCGCCGAACGGTCGAATTGGCAGAAATATATAGGCCTTTTTTCCGCTTGCAATATTTTCCTCGGACACTACAATTAGCTCCGCCGCTCAAAAAAAATACTAGATATAGTGGTTTTTGCTTTCAGAGCTAATTCAGAATTCAAGGGAGTAAGCTTATGCTGCACGCCGTAGCCGCCGAGGGTGTCGTCATGTCTCCGATGCATGTCACCGACGCTTCAGATTCCATCCAGTCTCAACCCGGTTCTCTCGACCAGTACAAGGTGATCCGCCGCAACGGTTCCGTCGTTCCGTTCGAGCCGAGCAAGATATCCATCGCGCTGACCAAGGCATTCATCGCCGTCAATGGCGCCCAGGGCGCCGGTTCCGCGCGTGTGCGTGAACTGGTCGAGCAACTGACCGGTAGCGTGGTGTCCGCGCTGATGCGTCGCCAGCCGCACGGCGGGACATTGCATATCGAGGACATCCAGGATCAGGTCGAGCTCGGCCTGATGCGTTCCGGTGAGCATGATGTCGCTCGCGCCTATGTGCTGTATCGCGAAGAGCGTTCCCGTTCGCGCGCCAAGGTCAAGAGCGTCGAGCCGGTGCATGTGATCAATGTGACCGGCGCCGACGGCGTCGCCCGTCCGCTGGATCTGGATCGCCTTACCGCGCTGGTGGTGTCCGCCTGCGAGGGGCTGGGCGATGTGGTCAATCCGGAGGCTGTCATCAAGCTGGCGATCAAGGATCTGTACGACGGCGTGTCGCAGCAGGAGGTCAGCAAATGCCTGATCCTCGCGGCGCGTTCGCTGATCGAGCAGGAGCCGGCCTATAACTTCGTTACCGCGCGCCTGTTGCTGAACAACATGTGCTGCGAGACGCTGGGCGAGGATGTCGCTCCCGGCGAGATGGCGACGCGTTATGCCGAATATTTCCCCGAGTACATCAAGCGCGGCGTCGCGGCAGAATTGCTGGACGTGCGTCTGTCGCAGTTCGATCTGCCGCGCCTGGCCGCCGAACTGGATGCATCTCGCGACCTGCAGTTCGGCTATCTCGGCCTGCAGACCCTGTACGACCGCTATTTCCTGCATATCCAGGGCAAGCGCATCGAATTGCCGCAGGCGTTCTTCATGCGCGTCGCGATGGGGTTGTCGCTGAACGAGATCGACCGCGAGGCGCGAGCGATCGAGTTCTATCGCCTGCTGTCCAGCTTCGATTTCATGAGCTCGACGCCGACACTGTTCAATTCCGGTACGCAGCGCTCGCAACTTTCCTCCTGCTATCTGACCACCGTTGCGGACGATCTGGACGGCATCTACGAGGCGATCAAGGAGAACGCGCTGCTGGCCAAGTATGCGGGCGGTCTGGGCAACGACTGGACGCCGGTGCGCGCGCTGGGTGCCCACATCAAGGGCACCAATGGCGAGTCGCAGGGCGTGGTTCCCTTCCTGAAGGTGGTCAACGATACCGCAGTCGCGGTGAACCAGGGCGGCAAGCGCAAGGGGGCGGTGTGCGCCTATCTGGAGACCTGGCACTTGGACATCGAGGAATTCCTCGATCTGCGCAAGAACACCGGCGATGATCGTCGCCGCACGCACGACATGAATACCGCGAACTGGATTCCTGACCTGTTCATGAAGCGCGTGATGGAGGGCGGCGAGTGGACGCTGTTCTCGCCGTCCAACGTGCCCGACCTGCATGACAAGTTCGGTGCCGACTTCGAGCGCGCCTATGTCGCCTATGAGGCGAAGGCCGCCAGCGGCGAGCTCAAGCTGTTCAAGAAGGTGCCGGCACAGAGCCTGTGGCGCAAGATGCTGACCATGCTGTTCGAAACCGGCCATCCGTGGATCACCTTCAAGGATCCCTGCAACATCCGTTCGCCGCAGCAGCATGTCGGCGTCGTGCACAGCTCCAACCTGTGCACCGAGATCACGCTGAATACCAGCGACACCGAGATCGCCGTGTGCAACCTGGGTTCGGTCAATCTGTCGGCGCATCTGTATCCGCAAGGTCACGAGAAGGCAGGCCAGATCAATCACGACAAGCTGCGCCGCACGATCAGCACCGCGATGCGCATGCTGGATAACGTCGTCGATATCAACTACTACGCGGTGGGCAAGGCGCGCAACTCCAACCTGAAGCACCGCCCGGTCGGTCTGGGCATCATGGGCTTCCAGGATTGCCTGCACGATCTGCGTATCCCGTACTCCTCGCAGGAGGCGGTCGAGTTCGCGGACCGTTCGATGGAGGCGGTGTGCTACTACGCCTACTGGGCGTCCACCGAGCTGGCCGAGGAGCGCGGCCGCTACGCCAGCTACCGTGGCAGCCTGTGGGATCGCGGCATCCTGCCGCAGGATTCGCTCGATCTGTTGCGCCAGGAGCGCGGCGGCTACGTTGAGGTGGACACCTCGGTGACGATGGATTGGGACGCATTGCGTGCGCGCATCGGCCAGTACGGCATGCGCAACTCCAACTGCGTGGCGATCGCACCGACTGCGACGATCTCCAACATCATCGGCGTGTCGGCCTGTATCGAGCCGACTTACCAGAACATCTTCGTGAAGTCGAACCTGTCGGGCGAATTCACCGTGATCAACGAGCATCTGGTCGCGGACCTGAAGCGCCTCGGGTTGTGGGACGAGGTGATGATCGCCGACCTGAAGTATTTCGACGGTAGCCTGGCGAAGATCGATCGCGTGCCGCAGGAATTGCGCAGCCTTTATGCAACCGCGTTCGAAGTAGAGCCGAGCTGGCTGATCGAGGCAGCATCGCGCCGCCAGAAGTGGATCGACCAGGCACAGTCGCTGAACATCTACATGTCGGGCGTGTCCGGCCGCAAGCTGGACGATACCTACAAGCTGGCCTGGTTGCGCGGCCTGAAGACCACGTACTATCTGCGCACGCTGGGTGCGACTTCCGCCGAGAAGTCCACCGGCCGCGCGGGTGCGCTGAATGCGGTGCCGACGAATGGCGGTGTGGTGGAAGAAGCCAAGTTCTGCTCGATTGACAATCCTGAGTGCGAAGCCTGCCAATAGGCAGGTTCGCACCCGGGATTGCGGCGAAGGCTCATATGCGCGTAGCGCATGTGAAGCCCGCGTAGCGGGCGGCCGTAGCCACACCCCGAATGCGAGGCTTGCCAGTAGGCAGGCCAGAATAAAAATTTGAGCCTGCGTCATCGCAGACTATGAAATATGGACAGAAGTGTCCGATAAACAAAAAGAGGAGAAACATGCTGACATTCGAAGAAGACATCAAGTCGTCCGCGATGCCGTTTAGTGCGATGCGTTCACCTTTGGGCGGAGCCGGCCTCATGGAAGAAAAGGCAGAGACCTCCGTGCCGGCCTCCACCGGGCGCGTACGCGTCGAAGACAAGGCGATCATCAATTCGCGTGCCGACGTGAACCAGCTGGTTCCGTTCAAGTACAAGTGGGCATGGGAGAAGTATCTCGCCGCCTGCGCGAACCACTGGATGCCGCAGGAAGTGAACATGACTGCGGACATCGCGCTGTGGAAGAGCAACAAGCTGAGCGAGGACGAGCGCCGTCTGGTCAAGCGCAACCTGGGCTTCTTCACCACCGCGGACAGCCTGGCCGCGAACAATATCGTGCTCGGCACCTACCGCCACATCAGCAACCCCGAGTGCCGCCAGTTCCTGCTGCGCCAGGCGTTCGAGGAGGCGATCCATACCCATGCCTACCAGTACATCGTCGAGAGCCTGGGGTTGGACGAGGGCGAGGTATTCAACGCCTATCACGAAGTTGCCAGCATCCGCGCCAAGGACGAGTTCCTGATCCCGTTCATCGATACGCTGACCGATCCCGCATTCAAGACCGGCACGCCGGAGGCGGACCAGAAGCTGCTGCGCAGCCTGATCGTGTTCGCGTGCATCATGGAAGGCCTGTTCTTCTATGTCGGTTTCGTGCAGATCCTGGCGCTGGGGCGCCAGAACAAGATGACCGGCGCCGCCGAACAATACCAGTACATCCTGCGCGACGAGTCCATGCACCTGAACTTCGGCGTGGATGTGATCAACCAGATCAAGATGGAGAACCCGCACCTGTGGACGACGGAATTCCGCAACGAGATCCGCGGCCTGTTCCTGAAGGCGGTCGAGCTGGAATACGCCTACGCGGAAGATACGATGCCGCGCGGTGTGCTCGGCCTGAATGCAGGCATGTTCAAGGAATACCTGCGCTTCATCGCCAACCGCCGTTGCCAGCAAATCGGCGTCGAGGTACTGTACCCGGGCGCGACCAATCCCTTCCCCTGGATGGCCGAAATGATCGACCTGAAGAAAGAAAAGAATTTCTTCGAGACACGCGTGACCGAATATCAAAGCGGCGGGGCGTTGTCGTGGGACTGAGGCCGGAAATATGTCGGGAGAGGAATTCTTGAAAAGCCAACTTGCAGGGTTTCGACGACAGTCGCTTCGGAGCGAATGGGCTTATTGACAGACGCGTCACCGCATAAAGCGGTGGCGCGTTGTTTTGTGGTCGAACCGTTCTAATGGGGCGACCGGCTTGCCAGCCAAACCGCCGGCAAGCCATGCATGACCAATCGAACAAGTCAGCCGGTCGAACAAGTCAGCCGGAAATGCTGACGAGTCGCTGGTCAGCGTTGTATAGCCTCGACCAGGCTTGAGACTTCGGCCTAGTCGCTGGTAAAAGGCTTCTGACATGCCGCATGTGCGGTATGCTGGAGGGTAGTAAGGGTAGGTGTTGTATTTCGTTAACTTTCATTATTACAAGGAGGTTGAAATGGCAGCAGAGAAGAAAACCAAGCCAGCAGCAAAGAAAGCCGTCGCGGCCAAGAAGCCGGCAGCGAAGAAGGCGGTAGCAGCGAAGAAGCCAGCGGCCAAGAAGGCGGCACCGGCAGCGAAGAAAGCCGTCGCAGCCAAGAAGCCGGCAGCTAAAAAGGCGGTAGCAGCGAAGAAGCCAGCGGCCAAGAAAGCGGCACCGGCAGCGAAGAAAGCCGTCGCAGCGAAGAAAGCCGTCGCAGCGAAGAAAGCCGTCGCAGCCAAGAAGCCGGTAGCTAAAAAGGCGGTAGCAGCGAAGAAGCCAGCGGCCAAGAAGGCGGCACCGGCAGCGAAGAAGGTCATCGCAGCCAAGCCGGCAGCCAAGCCAGCAGCCAAGCCAGCAGCCAAGTCGGCGGCCAAGAAGGCGGCACCGGTAGCGAAGAAGGTTGTCGCTGCCAAGCCGGCAGCAGCTCCTGCTCCTGTGGTAGCAGCGAAACCGGCAGCTCCGGCACCGGCTCCTTCTGCGCCAGCTCCTGTGCGTCCGGCGGCTACATGGCCTTTCCCCACACCGGGTATCGGCAAGCCGAACTGATCGGGGATGTCGCTGTGGCGGTGCAACACTTGACACGGTGGGGCGCAGCCATCCGATAGTACTGCCAGTCGCGGTCGGGTCGCTGGAGTTTGGGTCCGGTCGATGGTAATGGTGTGCGGGAGGGGCTGCTTGCCGGCAGCTCCCGCAATCGGGTCGGCTTCATCGCCGTGTCGTGGTTGCTCCCGGATGCATGAGCATCGGGAGCGTTGCCGCACCGCTTCTGTTTTTCGGCGGCACTGAGTCTGTGTGCGTGCGCCTTTTGTTTCGCCAATCGGGCGTTGGCGTGCTGTTCTATTCCATCACCGCCGCGGGCGCTTGTGGTAGGCTTCGTGCCCCTTGAATTCCTGCCGTATTCCAGTTTCCCCTGAACTGAATTCCCCTCGATGACGCGATGAGCTTCTATGCAGTCGAACTAGCCTATCGTAGCGATGCCGGCCATTACTTCGCCGCCATCGCCGATCTGCCATGGGCTGTCTGGCTCGATAGCGGAGGCATGTCGCGTTACGACATCCTGACCGCAGCGCCGCAGCGCTCCATCGCGTTGAAGGACGGGGACGGTGGAGATCCGTTTGCACTGCTCCGCGCCGAGCTCGGCGCTCCGGTTGCGCCAGTCGAAGGGGTGCCGTTCGCGGGCGGCGCGCTGGGCTACTGGAGTTACGATCTGGCGCGGAACATGATGCGCTTGCCGGACAAGGCGAGGGACCGCGAGCAACTACCCCTGATGGCCGTCGGGCTCTATGATTGGGCGCTGGTGCTGGATCACCGGCAGAAGACCGCAAGGCTGGTGTCCCTCCGGCGCTATGCCGGGACCGATGCGTTGCTGCCGCAGATCCTGAAGCGTCTGCAGGATGGCGCGCCCGCGTTGTCCGACAGCTTCCGGGTGCAGGGCCGTATCGCATCCAACTTCGATCGCGGGTCCTACCGCGCGGCATTCGATGCCGTGCAGGGCTATCTGCAGGCGGGAGACTGCTACCAGGTCAACCTCGCGCAGCGTTTCAGCGCGCCTGCTTCAGGCGATGCGCTCGGCGCATATCTGGAACTGCGCCGGATCAGTCCGGCGCCCTATGCCGCATTCCTGAGCCTTCCATTTGCGCAGCTCCTCTGTGCCTCGCCGGAACGTTTTCTCGGCGTGCATGCCGGGCATGTGGAGACCAAACCGATCAAGGGGACGCGTCCGCGCGGCGGCGATGCGGAGAGCGACCTCCGTCTTGCAGATGAGTTGCGCAGCCATCCCAAGGACAGGGCGGAGAACCTCATGATCGTCGACCTGCTGCGCAACGATCTGGGCAAGAGCTGCGCACCCGGTTCGGTGCGGGTGCCGAAGCTGTTCGAGGTCGAGAGCTATGCGAACGTGCATCATCTGGTCAGCACCGTGGAGGGCGAATTGGCGGAGGGGCGCGATGCGCTCGACCTGTTGCGCGACTGCTTTCCTGGCGGTTCGGTGACCGGCGCGCCGAAGCGGCGCGCGATGGAGATCATCGAGCAGCTCGAGCCAGACCGGCGCGGCGTGTACTGCGGTGCGATAGGCTACCTCGGCTTCGACGGGAACATGGATACCAATATCGCGATACGCACGCTGGTTTACTCGGAGGGCGTCGTGCGCTGCTGGGCCGGCGGCGGCCTTGTCGCGGACTCGCGATGCGAGGCCGAATACCAAGAGACGCTGGACAAGGCGTCGGCGATGCTGCGGCTGCTGGAGTCCTGCGGCGGCACGCCCGGCGATTTCGCGTAGCGCCGCGGGAGGGGCTATCCCGCGTTCTTCACGCGGACGATCCTCACCACTTCGGGAATCTTGCGCAGGCTTCGCATCACGTTGGCGAGGTGCAGGCGGTGGCTCACTTCCAGCGTGAAGTGCAGCGCGGTGTATTCGCCCTCGTTGACGAAGCTGACGTTGCTGATGTTCGACTCCGCCTCGGCGATCGCGGCGGCGACCTTGGCCAGCACGCCGCGCTGGTTGGCGACGATCAGTTTGATGCCAACGTCGAAAGAGCGGTTGATGTTCTTGTCCCACACCACGTCCAGCCACTGCTCGCCCGTGCTGTGGCCGCGGCGCAGCGTCGGGCAGTCGTGGGTGTGCACCACCAGTCCCTGCCCGCTCTTGATGATGCCGATGACCGGGTCGCCGGGGATGGGGCTGCAGCACTTGGCGAACTGCACCGCCATGCCTTCGGTGCCGTGGATCGTGACCACCGCGTTCGGCGCGGTTTCGCTCGCGGCGGTCTCGCTCACGCTGGCGAGCTGGCGTGCGACCACCATGTTCAGGCGGCGACCGAGGCCGATGTCGGCAAGGATGTCCTGGCGGGTCTTGACGCCGGTGTCGCGCAGCAGCCTGTTCCATTGCGTGTCGCCGATGTCCTGCAGCTTGGTGCCGAGCGCGTGCAGCGCCTGGTTGAGCAGGCGTTCGCCGAGCTGGGCGGATTCGCCGGACTGCATGGTCTTCAGGAAGTGGCGGATATGGCCGCGCGCCTTGCTGGTCGCGACGTAGCCCAGCCAGGCTGGATTGGGTTTCGCATGCGGCGCGGTGATGACCTCGACGCGGTCGCCGTTGCGCAATTCGGTGCGCAGCGGCACCAGTTCGTGGTTGACCTTGACGGCGATACAGCGGTTGCCGATGTCCGTGTGCACGTTGTAGGCGAAGTCCACCGCGGTGGCGCCCCTGGGCAGCGACATGATCTTGCCCTTGGGTGTAAACACGTACACCTCGTCCGGGAACAGGTCGACCTTGAGGTGGTCTAGGAACTCGGACGAGTCGCTGCTCTGGCTCAGGCTCTCCAGCAGTTCCTGCAGCCACTGGTGGGTCTTCTTGTGCAAGTCGTTGATGGACTCGTGGCCGCTCTTGTACAGCCAGTGGGACGCCACGCCGGCGTCGGCGATGCGGTGCATTTCGTGGGTGCGGATCTGGATCTCGATCGGCGTGCCGAACGGGCCGAACAGCGTGGTGTGCAGCGACTGGTAGCCGTTGACCTTTGGGATCGCGATGTAGTCCTTGAACTTGCCGGGGATCGGCTTGTAAAGCCCGTGCAGCGCGCCCAGCGCGACATAGCAGGCGGGGATATCGTCGACCAGCACGCGGAAGCCGTAGATGTCGAGCACCTCGGCGAACGCCAGCGACTTCGACTGCATCTTCTTGTAGATGCTGTAGATGTCCTTCTCGCGGCCGGTCACGTCCGCCTGGATATGTTGGTCCGACAGCCGCTGGTAGATCGCGACGAGTATCTTGCTGACCACCTCGCGGCGGTTGCCGCGCGCGACCTTGAGCGCCTTGGACAGCACCGCATAGCGGTTCGGGTGCAGGTGCTTGAAGCTCAGGTCTTCGAGCTCGTGATAGATGTCGTGCAGGCCGAGGCGGTTGGCGATGGGCGCGTAGATGTCCATCGTCTCGCGCGCGATGCGCTCGCACTTCTCGCGCTCCATCGCCTCCAGCGTGCGCATGTTGTGCAGCCGGTCCGCCAGCTTGATCAGGATGACCCGCACGTCCCGTGCCATCGCCAGCAGCATCTTGCGGAAGTTCTCCGCCTGCGCATCCTCGCGTGTCTCGAACTGCAGACGGTCCAGTTTGGAGAGGCCGTCGACCAGCTCCGCGACCGGCTTGCCGAATTTCGCGGCAATGTCGTCGCCGGTGATATCGGTGTCTTCGACCACGTCATGCAGCAACGCGGCGACGATCGCCTGCACATCGATGTGCAGGCTCGTCAGGATGCGGGCAACCGCGATCGGGTGGGTTACGTAAGGTTCGCCGGACTTGCGCAGCTGTCCTTCGTGCGCGGCCCGGCTGAATTCGATGGCCTCACGGACGTGTTCGACGTCCTGCGGCTTGAGATAGGCAGAGACTTCTTCGAGCAGTAATTCCGCGTCGGCCATGCAGGGTCAATTTAGGCTTGACCGCGGTTCAGGATTTCCTTGCCCACCTTGCCTTCGCTGATCTCGCGCAGGGCGATGACGGTGGGCTTGTCCTTGCTTTCCTCGACCAGGTGGGTCGCGCCGTTCGCCAACTGGCGCGCGCGATAGGCCGCGGCCAGGGTCAGTTCGAAACGGTTGGGGATCTGGAAGAGACATTCTTCGACGGTGATACGGGCCATGGTATTACTCCGGATGCTGTAACTGGTTGATCAATGCCTGATGACGCGACAGCTGCGCAGGACCGCGCACCCTGGCGGCGATAGCCACCGAATTGAGTTCGCGCAGCGCCTCGTTCAGATTGTCGTTGATGATAACATAGTCGAATTCGGCGACATGGGCGACATCGTCTCGCACCGCCGCCATGCGCCGGGCGATGACCTCGTCGTTGTCCTTGCCGCGGCCCTTCAGGCGCTGCCCCAGCGCTTCCAGCGACGGCGGCAGGATGAAGATGCTGATGCAGTGCGGGAACAGGCGGCGCACCTGCGCCGCGCCCTGCCAATCGATTTCCAGCAGGATGTCGCGCCCCTGCTCGATCTCCTTCTCGATCCAGCGCTGCGAGGTGCCATACAGGTTGCCGTAGACCTCTGCGCTTTCGAGGAACTCGCCGTTCTTCATCATCGCGACGAAGGTGTCGCGGCTGACGAAATGATAGTCCCTGCCGTCGATCTCGCCGGGGCGCGGGTTGCGCGTGGTGTAGGAGACAGACAGGTTGATCAGCGGGTTGATGTCGAGCAGCGCGCGCACCAGGCTGGTCTTGCCCGCGCCGGAAGGCGCGCTGACGATGAACAGGTTTCCGGACATGATTGGTTACTCCAGGTTTTGAATTTGTTCGCGCATCTGCTCGATCAGGATTTTCATCTCCATCGCGCTGCGCGAGACCTCGGCATCGACCGATTTCGAACCGAGCGTGTTTGCCTCGCGGTTCAGCTCCTGCATCAGGAAATCCAGCCGCTTGCCGACCGCGCCGCCCTGCGCGAGGATGCGGCGCATCTCGGTCAGGTGGCTCGCCAGCCGCGATAGCTCCTCGTCGACGTCGATCTTGCTGGCGAACAGCGTGATCTCCTGGCGGATGCGCTCGTCGAACAGGTCGCTTGCCGGGGCGTTTTGCAGCGCCTCGTGCAGCCGTGCAGTGAGTTTCTGTTCGTAAGCGGCGATGGCGGCCGGCACATGCGGCATTACGTTTTCGCGCAACGCCTCGATCTTCTCTACGCGCTGCAGCAGAAAGTCTTTCAGCTTCTCGCCTTCGCGCGCGCGCGAAGCCGAGAATTCCTGCAACGCCTCCTGCAACAGGCCGAGCAGCGCGCTGCGCAGTTCGTCCGCCGAGGCGGAGGACGTCTCCAGCACGCCTTGCCACTTGAGCACGTCGGCCACGCTCAACGAGCGGGCATCCGGCAAGGCGGCCTGCACTTCGCGGTTCCAGTCGGTCAGTTGCTGCAGCAGGCCGCGGTTCAGCGTCGCGCCGCTTTGCGCCGAGCGCGCCGCATAATTGATGCGGCAGTCCACCTTGCCGCGCTGCAGCTGCGCCGAGATCGATTCGCGCATAGCCCCTTCGAAGCTGCGCAGTTCGTCCGGCATGCGCAGCTGGATGTCCAGATAGCGGTGGTTGACGGCGCGCAGCTCCAGCGTCAGCGAACCGCTGTCGAGTTCAGCGCCGGTGGCGGCGTAGCCGGTCATGCTCAGGATCATGGCGAGGGTTTCCGAGAAGTATCAGTCAAACAAATGACTGTGCTGAAAGCGCGCATTATATTACGATTGGCAACTTTCAATTCATTCCCCGGCTCATGAAGTTCTCGGTTCATCAGGCCAGCCACATCGGCAACCGCAAATACAATCAGGATCGCGTCGCCTACGCCTACACCGGCGACGCGCTGCTGCTGGTGCTGGCCGACGGCATGGGCGGGCATCTGCACGGCGAGCTGGCGGCGGGGCTGATCATAGACACCTTCGTCGAGCTGTTCGGCCGCGACGCGCAGCCGCGCATCGCCGCTCCGGAGAGCTTCGTCGGCGAGGCGATGAAGCAGGCGAACGAGCGCATCATGAAGGTCCCGCACGACGCGGCCAAGGGCGGGTTCCCCGGCTCGACCTGTGTGGCGGCGCTGATCCAGGATGGCAAGATGTACTGGGGGCATGCGGGCGATTCCCGTCTGTATCTGTTGCGCGACGGCAAGATACAGGCCCGGACGCACGACCATTCGATGGTGTACCAATGGGTGGAATGGGGCGTGATCACCCCCGAGGAAGCGCGCGTGCATCCGCAGCGTAACCAGATCACCAACTGCCTCGGCGGCCAGAGCGACATGTTCTACATGGAGCCCGGCGAGCCGCTGGCCCTGCAGTCCGGGGACGTGCTGCTGCTCGGCAGCGACGGCCTCTGGGGGCCGTTCACCGACGAGGAGCTGATCGCGGCATTCGCCTCCCGGCCCATCCCGGAAGTGCTGGAGGAGCTGGTTGCCCTCGCGCTGGAGCGCGAGCAGGGGAAGTCTGACAACGTCACCGGGCTTGCGATACGCTGGGGCGAGGGCGAAGCCGCGCACGACAGCGCCGAGCCGGTCTGCCACATCCTCGAAATACATTGACCGTTTGGGCACGGCACGTCGTGCCCCTGCATCCTTTTATCCGGAGTACCAAGAATATGCGTCCAAGCGAAAGACAGCCCAACCAGTTGCGCAACATCCGCATCACCCGTCGCTACACCAAACACGCCGAAGGCTCGGTGCTGATCGAGTGCGGCGACACCAAGGTCATCTGCACCGCCAGCGTCGAAGAGCGCGTGCCGCCGCACAAGAAGGGCAGCGGCGAAGGCTGGGTGACCGCCGAATACGGCATGCTGCCGCGCTCCACCGGCGAGCGCATGAGCCGCGAGGCCGCCAAGGGCAAGCAGTCCGGCCGCACCCAGGAGATCCAGCGCCTGATCGGCCGCAGCCTGCGCGCTGTGGTCGACCTCGGCAAGCTGGGCGAGCGCACCATCCAGCTCGACTGCGACGTGATCCAGGCCGACGGCGGCACGCGCACCGCCAGCATCACCGGCGCGTTCGTTGCGCTGCACGATGCGGTGAGCGGACTGATGGACAAAGGCCTGGTGAAAGAGAGTCCGCTGAAGGACTTCGTTGCCGCGATTTCGGTCGGCATCTACGAAGGCACACCGGTGCTCGATCTCGACTACGTCGAAGACTCCGCCTGCGACACCGACATGAACGTCGTGATGCTGGGCAGCGGCCACTTCGTCGAGGTGCAGGGCACGGCTGAAGGACATCCGTTCTCGCGCGAGGAGATGGAT
>DASRWG010000042.1:0-4750 GCA_035654695.1 Gallionella sp.
GGGGGGGGGGGACTATCGGGCTATGACTGATTAGATATAGGGAAAGGTGTATGTCGGGCAGGGAAATTCCTATCTGCCGAACACAGTGCGCGGGAGTCAGGCGTTGCACTTCAAAATTGAATCCATGGTGATTCTGACGCCTTTCGGGAGGCGAGTACGACTCGGAGCACTCATAACGAGAGGGGATTCCAACGCGTGCACCGACAGTAGCGAAACCAAACCGCAGAATCAGATTCCGTTCAATCAACAAGGAGTCTGAAATGGAAATCTCTCAATCCCGCGAACCCAGGAATAAAGGCAAACTGGGATCGGGCAGAAGCCACCCGTGACGCATCTAGCCTGCCACAGGCAGAAAAGTCCGAGAAGCAGGCGGTCAGGTCTGAACAATCATCGCAGCTCGGCTTGCAGTAATTCCGACAGGCAGATCTGAATGATTATGCGACTTCATAGTCCCGCAATACTCACCCGACAGTTCTCCGCGATATTCCCCCGCAACGAGCCGGAGACCCTGTAGTCGGCGACCTTCTCCGCAGATTTCATCCAGCCCGCCGATACGAGCTTCGCGCGATGTTCGTCCGAAAATTGTGCGAGAGCGAAGGACTCGTTTTTCTTTACGGGTGCTACGTGGAAGACCGGACGGGCAGGGGGGGCTGCGCATGTCCGCCATACGCCCGGCCGCATGAAAGATTGGGTAACGCTATCCCGGTCCAATACGGCGGCCAGCATATTTATCGCCATATCTTTCCCGAACAAGATGACGCCTCGCAAGCACTGTGCTTGCACGGGTTACGCCCGACAACCTAGTTCAGGAGAACACCATGGCCAGCCAGACACATTTCATTTCCGGGGTTCGTGAAGCGCTCATGCGTTATGCCAACAACGCGATGAGCGGGAGTTCATTGCAAACCGCGTGTTATCTGTTCGTGAAACGGTGTCTGGACTTGGCGCTGGGTTCGGTGCTGCTGTGTTGTTCGCTGCCGCTCATTGTGGCGGCCGCCATCGCCGTCAGGATGGAAAGCAGGGGGAATCCTTTCTTCATCCAGACGCGCGTCGGCCTGAACGGGAAGCCGTTCCGGATATTCAAGTTGCGCGGCATGTATGCCGATGCGAGGGCGCGCTTCCCGGAGCTATACGATTACAGCGGACATGACGGTCTCGATTTCCGTTTTCATTATGAGCAGGACCCGCGTATCACTCGCGTCGGCAACTTCATCCGCAGGACCAGCATCGACGAACTGCCCAACTTCCTGAATGTCGTCCTAGGCAGCATGTCCCTGGTCGGTCCGCGCCCCGAGATCCCGGAAGTTTCCGCGCTCTATGGCAAGTATCGCGACGAATATCTTTCCGTGAAGCCGGGCGTCACTTGTCTGTCGAAAATCTCCGGTCGCGATCTGCTGACGAAAGAGCAGACCATCCTGATGGATATCGGCTACGCCTGGAACAGGTCGATTGCGCTGGATGTGAAGATACTGTGGGCGACATTCTGGAGCGTGATCGATCGCAGGAACGTGTTCGGTCGGGATCCGGATCAGGCCCGGAACATCTGGCGGGATATCCAGACGAGTCCCGTCGACTGATGCGGCAAGTGCCATGCGGTTTGTAGCCAATGCTGTTCACTTTAGAAAAAACTCCGTTCGCCCCATAGAGCTTTTGGTCGGGCACCCGCCTGAGCCTGTCGAAGGGCTCTGGTTGCGAAGCCGGTGGTTCGGCAAGCCTGTCCTGAGTTTATCGAAGGGCTCACCACGAACGGTTAAGTGAACCAACATTGGGTCTGTAGCGAATTAATGTTTTCTTCCATGCCGATTGGGTAGTCCAGCGTATTCCCTGGCTGCCGCCGTTTGGTCAGGATGCATGCCAGTGTCGCCGGAAATTTCGTGCCCGAATGTGGCATCGATTTCCGGTGACGATGGAATGAATCGGAAATCGGGAGGCATACATGATTGTGGGATCCGGATTGATCGCAAGGGCATTCATTCAGAGCGGCGCGAATGCACTGGCCGGCACATGTTTCTATGCGGCGGGGGTCTCGAACTCGGGATGCAAGGACGAGAGCGAGTATCTGCGCGAACGTGCGAGACTCGATGCCGCAATGGCCGCGTGTCCTCCGGGCGACCGGTTCGTGTATTTCAGCACCTGCAGCATCGAAGATCCCGCGATGCGGGAGAGCGAATACGTGCGGCACAAGATCCGCATGGAGAACCTCGTTCGCGAGCGTGCCGGGCACCTTATCCTGCGGTTGCCGCAGGTGGCCGGAAGAACGCCGAATCCGCATACCCTGCTGAATTATCTCCATGCACGCATCACGCACTCGGAGCACTTCCAGGTCTGGAGCAGGGCGATGCGCAACATCATCGATGCGGCGGACGTCGTGAAGATCGCGATGGACCTGATCGTGACGGAGAACGCGAGCGCGGCGACGATCAATGTCGCGAATCCGCGCTCGACCATGATGCCCGATATCGTGAAGGCCATGGAGCGCGTCCTGGGCATCCGAGCCGTTTTCGACATCCTCGACAAGGATTCCGGCGCGCCGATAGATACCAGCAGGATAGCGGCCGCGATCGAGCGTTGCGGCATCGGGTTCGGCGACGCCTATCTCGACGGCATCCTCGAAAAATATTATGGCGAGAGCGACAACGAGGTGGACTTTTCCCTGCTTGCCATCCCCACCTTCGCGACAGGCTTCCGCCAGCCTGGCTGGCAGCTATAGCACTCGCTCGCCGAGGTGTTTCTGTAGTGCCATCTTTTGGCATTATTGGGTCGGCCATCAAATAGATTGAAATGAACGACACCATCGTAGGCTGGCGGTGAGCAACGCGAACCCGGGCAGGTGATGTCGGCCAATGCTGGGGTTTTCGTTCCTCACCGCCAGCCTACAGTTCGTACCTCGCTACCAGCTTGGTAGGGTGGACACAAAAACGAGTCCACCTTACTCGGCTTATTCAGTGTTTCCCTAAGCGCTAATCCTTGTGCAAAAAATACAGTCTTTTGCGTAGCCGCATATACCGGTTTTACCTGAGTGTGCGTCCTGGCTTCCTACTCAATACTTGCGCCCAAACTACACAGATAAGAAATACAAACTACACAGATAAGAAATACAAACTACGCAGCGCAGCAATACAAAGTACGTAGCGGATGGGCAGCAAGCCAGGGTGCCGCCCGGTGCTGCCAATATCGTGTCGTAAAACTGGGGCGTGCCGGAAAGCAGGTGGCCATGCCAAACGGATTCAATATTCAGGAACGGGTACGGAGAGATAGCTTATGAAAGCGATGGTCACAGCAACAAGATCGGTAACTGTGTTTCTCCTGTTCGCCACCATAGTTCTGGGCCTTCTGGCTGGTCGCGCGACTGCTGCTCCGAAAGGCTCCCCATGGGGGGCGAACTACTTCCCCAACATTTCCCTGGTAAACCAGGATGGCAAGACGCTGCGTTTCTATGACGACATGATCAAGGGCAAGGTCGTCGCGATCAACTTCATGTATGCCACCTGTCACGATTCCTGCCCGCTGGAGACGGCCAAACTGCGCAAGGTTCAGGAGGCCTTGGGCGATCGTGTCGGCCGCGACATCTTCATGTATTCCATCACCATAGCTCCCGAGCATGACACGCCGGAAAGCCTCAAGGCCTACATGGAGAAATTCAACGTAGGGCCGGGATGGCAGTTCCTTACCGGCAAGGAAGCCGACATTACCCTGTTGCGCAAGAAGCTGGGTTTGTATGACGGCGAGGAACAGGAAAAGAGCGAAGGTCACACCATGAGCATGATAGTTGGCAACGAAGCCACCGGTCAGTGGATCAAGCGTTCCAGCTTCGACAACCCGAACGTCATGGCCAGAGTGCTCGGCGAAGAGCTGTTCAACTACAAGACACGCGTCGGACAGCACAACAGCTACGCCGATGCGCCGCGAATCGGCAAGCTCGACCACGGCGAAGATCTGTTTGTCCGGCGTTGCCAGTCCTGCCATACGGTGGGGGCAGGGGATGCCCTGGGGCCGGATCTGCTGGGCGTGGTCGGCAACCGGGACCGGGGCTGGCTGCAGCGCTGGCTGAAGAATCCGGATCAGGTGCTGGCCGCGAAAGATCCCATCGCCACGGCGCTCTACGCCAGATACAAGCAGGTGACGATGCCGAACCTGAGGCTCAACGACGGGGAAGTGGAAGCCCTGATCAACTACCTCGAAACCGAGAGCGGCCGTATCGAAAGCCTGAAGCTGGCCAGTTCAGGGAGCGAGTCAAACCACCAAGGTCATGGCGGACACGACGAGCACAGTGCCCATCACAGCGAGCACGGCGAGCATCCAGCACCCCAGGAACATGGCGCGCACCAGGAGCCCAACGAACGGAGCAAACATCAAGAGCAGCAAGATCATGGCGCACAAAGCGACCACGGCGGGCATCACGATCACGATGCGATGTAACAGGAGTGTGTTCCACAGGAACGGCTCGCGAGCAAAGGGGAGATAGTCCGTACTTTGTCAATTCAAGGAGAGCAGCAGATGAGAACTGAACGTCGTGTCCAACGCCGTCCTGCCGGACGAGCAAGCAAAGAGATGTCGATGAAGCGAACTGCCGTTGCGCTTGCCGTAGCCGGAGTATTTGCTGCCGGATCGGGCACCGCCCATGCGAGATTCGACATTCCTACCGGGGCTAATCCGAGCCCGTTGTTTGGCGCCACGCCGTACAGCCAGAAGCTGCTGATGTTCGAGGAGTTCGGCACCCAGCCGCTGCCGGTCGGTGCCTTGGCCCATT
>DASRWG010000043.1:0-50792 GCA_035654695.1 Gallionella sp.
TTGCGCTGGATGCGGCCTACATGGGCTGCAGCGAGCAGGGGCTGTGCTATCCGCCGATCAACAAGACGCTGACGGTGGCCTTGCCCGATGCCGGCACCGGCCTGCGCGAGCCGGCGCTGACCGAGGCGCCGCCGCCGTCCCGGATCAAGCCGTTGCCGGGTGCGGCCGGGACGATGCCGGCCGGCGAAGACGAAAATTCGCGGATCGCCGGCCTGTTCGCCGGCGGCAGTTTCTGGCTGATCGTGTCGTTCTTCTTCGGCGCGGGGCTGCTGCTGGCGTTCACGCCCTGTGTGTTCCCGATGATCCCCATCCTGTCCGGCATCATCGTCGGGCGCGGCCACAAGATCACCCATGCCCACGCCTTCCTGCTGTCGCTGGCCTATGTGCTGGGGATGGCGATCACCTATGCGGCGGCCGGTGTTGCGGCCGGCTATTCCGGCGAGCTGATTTCGAACGCGCTGCAGACGCCCTGGGTGCTGGGCAGCTTCGCCGCGGTGTTCGTGATCCTGTCGCTGTCCATGTTCGGGTTCTACGAGCTGCAGCTGCCGTCGGCGCTGCAAAGCAGGCTGACCGACACCAGCAACAAGCTGCACGGCGGCCACCTCGGCGGCGTGTTCGCGATGGGCGCGTTGTCGGCCATCATCATGGGGCCCTGCGTTGCCGCGCCGCTGGCCGGCGCGCTGCTATATATAGGACAGACTCACGACGCGGTACTGGGCGGAACCGCGCTGTTTGCGCTGGCGCTGGGCATGGGCGCGCCGCTGCTGCTGATCGGCAGCTCGGCCGGGGTGCTGTTGCCCAAGGCCGGGGCGTGGATGGAGGCGGTGAAGCGCTTCTTCGGCGTGTTGATGCTGGGAATGGCGATCTGGATCGTCTCGCCGGTGATCCCCGTCGCCGCGCAGATGTTGCTGTGGGCCGCGCTGCTGGTCTTCATCGGCATCTATCTGCATGCGCTGGATCCGCTGCCGCCCCAGACCGGCGGCGGGCGCAGGCTGGTCAAGGGCGTCGGCATCCTCGCGCTGCTGCTGGGCGTGGCTTACCTGATAGGGGCGCTGTCCGGCGCCCGCGACCTGTTGCGTCCGCTGGGTCATATCGGTCGCGCCGCCGCAGAAGCGCCCTCGACGCTGCAATTCTCCCGCGTCCACAGTCTCGCCGAGCTGGATGCGCGCATCGCTCAGGCTAAGGGCAGGACAGTGATGCTGGATTTCTACGCCGACTGGTGCGTGTCCTGCAAGGAGATGGAGCGCTTCACCTTCAGCGATGCGGCGGTGCAGGCGCAGCTGAAGGACACCTTGCTGCTGCAGGCCGATGTCACCGCGAACAGCGAGGACGATAAGGCGCTGTTGAAGCGATTCGGCCTGTACGGCCCGCCGGGTATCCTGTTTTTCGATGCGGAAGGCCGCGAATTAAGCGATTTTCGCGTTGTCGGCTATCAGGACGCCGCACAGTTCTTGCAGTCGCTTCAGCGGGCCGGAATTTCATCCCTATAACAAGGAAGCCATGTCTGACCTCAATGACCCCAGAGTGTTCTTCGCCGCGGAACGGACGCTGCTGGCATGGAACCGCACCAGTCTCGCGCTGATGGCATTCGGATTCGTCATCGAGCGCTTCGGCCTGTTCGTGACCATACTCATGCCCCAGCAGGGATTGCCCATGCAGCGCGGCATCTCGTTCTGGACGGGACTGGCCTTCGTGGTGCTGGGTGCGGCGGTCGCCGCTTATTCCACCCTGCAGTACGGCAAAGTGTTGAAGACGCTGAAGCCCGTCGAGATTCCGGAAGGCTATCGGGTCAGCCCGGGCGTCGTCACCAACCTCGCCGTCGCCTTGCTGGGGGTCGCACTGACCGTTTATTTCTTCTTGGGCATTTAGCCGATGCGGCACGGGCTTTGCTTTGACTCAATTGCAGCGAAAAGATAGACAAACTCACCCAATTTGCGGCAAACTGCGCACATGAAGAACATTCTGGTGCTGCACGGACCCAACCTGAATCTGCTCGGAACTCGCGAGCCGGGTGTGTATGGTCATGTCACGTTAAGCGAAATTAACGAAAGATTGGCTAAATTGGCCGCGGAGAACGGCGCCAGTCTGAGCCACTTCCAGAGCAATGCCGAATCGGCGCTGGTCGACCGCGTGCAGCAGGCGCGCGCCGACGGCACGCAGTTCATCGTCATCAATCCGGCGGCGTATACCCACACCAGCGTAGCCTTGCGCGATGCGCTGGCGGCGGTGGGGATCCCGTTCATCGAAGTACACCTTTCCAATGTGCATGCCCGCGAAGCGTTCCGCAAGGAGTCCTTCTTTTCAGATATCGCCGTCGGCGTGATCTGCGGGTTGGGAGCATCGGGCTACGAATTTGCGGTGCGCTACGCACTCGATTACAAAACCAACTGATTAGGAGGACACCATGGATTTACGCAAGCTCAAGACATTGATCGAGCTGGTCGAAGACTCCGGCATCGCCGAGCTGGAGATCAGCGAGGGCGAGGAGCGCGTCCGCATCACCCGCACCGTGGCAGCCGCGCATCATGTCGTTGCGGCTCCGGCTCCGCAGCATGTCGCCGTCGCAGCCCCCACTCCGGTTGCGGCCGCACCAGCCGCCCCGGCAGCACCTGCCGCTCCTGCTGCTCCGGAAGGCCATATCGTCAAGTCGCCGATGGTCGGCACCTTCTATCGCGCGGCCTCCCCGGGCGCGAAGGCGTTCGTCGATGTCGGCCAGAGCGTCAACAGCGGCGACACGCTGTGCATCATCGAGGCGATGAAGCTGCTGAACGAGATCGATGCGGATCAGGGTGGCGTCATCAAGGCCATCCTGGTCGAGAACGGCCAAGCGGTGGAATATGGTCAACCTTTGTTCGTGATCGGTTAATTGCTGCAACATTTCGGCTAGGCAGTTACCCGTAGGGCGGATGAGCCGCAGGCGTTATCCGCCGAAAGTCGAACTAGCCCTACCATGCGGCGGATAGCGCTACGCTCATCCGCCCTACTAGCTAAACCAAAGTTTGGAGCCTGAAAGTTATGTTTGAGAAGATACTGATCGCAAACCGCGGTGAAATAGCGTTGCGCATCCAGCGCGCCTGCCGCGAACTGGGCATCAAGACCGTCGTGGTCCACTCCGAGGCGGACGCCGACGCGAAATACGTCAAGCTGGCCGACGAGTCGGTGTGCATCGGCCCCGCGCCGTCGAACCAGAGCTATCTGAGCATTCCCGCGATCATCGCCGCGGCGGAAGTGACCGACGCGCAGGCGATCCATCCCGGCTACGGCTTCCTGTCCGAGAATGCCGATTTCTCCGAGCGCTGCGAGAAATCCGGCTTCGTGTTCATCGGCCCGCGCGCCGAGACCATCCGCATGATGGGCGACAAGGTCTCCGCGAAGATCGCGATGAAAAAGGCCGGCGTGCCCTGCGTGCCCGGCGTCGAAGGCGCGTTGCCGGACAATCCTGCCGAGATCGTCAAGATCGCGCGCAGCATCGGCTATCCCGTAATCATCAAGGCCTCGGGCGGCGGCGGCGGTCGCGGCATGCGCGTGGTGCACACCGAGGCTGCGCTGCTTAATGCGGTGACCATGACCAGGACCGAGGCGCAGGCAGCGTTCAACAACCCCATGGTGTACATGGAGAAGTTTCTGGAGAACCCGCGCCATATCGAGTTCCAGGTGCTGGCCGACCAGCATGGCAATGCCGTGTATCTGGGCGAACGCGACTGCTCGATGCAGCGCCGCCACCAGAAGATCATCGAAGAAGCGCCGGCCCCGCTGATGAACGTACGCCTGCGCAACAAGATCGGCGAACGTTGCGCCGAAGCCTGCCGCAAGATCGGCTACCGTGGCGCGGGCACGTTCGAGTTCCTGTACGAGAACGGCGAGTTCTTCTTTATCGAGATGAATACCCGCGTGCAGGTGGAGCATCCGGTGTCCGAGATGATCACCGGCATCGACATCGTGCAGCAGCAGATCCGCATCGCGGCCGGCGAGCGCCTGCCGTTCAAGCAGCGCGACATACAGTTCAAGGGCCACGCTATCGAGTGCCGCATCAATGCCGAGCACCCGTACAAGTTCATCCCGTCGCCGGGACGCATCACCTCCTGGCATGTGCCCGGCGGCCCCGGCATCCGCGTCGATTCGCATGTGTACGCGAACTATTTTGTGCCGCCGCACTACGACTCGATGATAGGCAAGCTGATCGCCTACGGCGACACGCGCGAGCAGGCGATGGCGCGCATGCGCACGGCGCTGTCCGAAATGGCGGTCGAAGGCATCGACACCAACATCGCGCTGCATCGCGAGCTGATGCAGGATGCTGCGTTCATGAACGGCGGCACCAGCATCCATTATCTGGAAGAGCGTCTGGCCGAACGCAATAAGGCTAAGTAATGGCCTGGCTGACGCTGATCGCCGACACCGACGCCGAACACGCCGAGGCGTTGAGCGACGCGCTGCTCGAACTCGGCGCGCTATCGGTGGATCTGCTAGACGCCGACGCCGATACGCCGGACGAACAAGCGATCTTCGGCGAACCCGGCGAGCCGCCGCCCGGCGTGTGGCAGCACAACCGCGTCAGCGCGCTGTTCGATGCCGACAAGGACGTGGTCGCGATCCTGGGAGATGCCGCCAAGCGCATCGGCCTGAAAGAAACCCCCGAGCATCGCGTCGAGGAGCTGGCCGACAACGACTGGGTGCGCCTGACCCAGTCCCAGTTCGAACCCATCCCGATATCGCCGCGGCTGTGGATTGTGCCGACCTGGCACCAACCCAGCGACCCGTCTGCGATCAACATCGCGCTCGACCCCGGTCTCGCTTTCGGCACCGGCAGCCATCCGACCACGCGCCTGTGCCTGCGCTGGCTGGACGACAACATCAGGGGCGGCGAGAGCGTGCTGGACTACGGCTGCGGCTCCGGCATCCTCGCGATTGCCGCATTGAAGCTGGGCGCGGCTCGCGCGGTCGGCGTCGACGTCGACGTGCAGGCAGTTATCGCCAGCCGCGACAACGCCGCCGCGAACGATGTCGCCAACGTGCAGTTCTACCAGCCGAACAACGCGCCCAAGGATACTTACGACGTGGTCGTCGCCAACATCCTGACCAACCCGCTGCGCATGCTCGCCCCGCTGCTGGCGAACGCGGCGAAGCCGGGCGGACGCATCGTGCTCTCCGGCATCCTGCAAGAACAGGCGCAGGACGTGATGGACATCTACGCGCATTGGTTCGACCTGAACGAACCGGTGTTCGAAGACGGCTGGTCCTGTCTGTCGGGAACGAAACGCTGACGGCACCGGACATGAACGGCACCACGCTCTGCCCCCATTGCAACACCCGTTTCCGCATCGCCGGCGAACAGCTCGAGGCGCATCAGGGTATGGTGCGCTGCGGCCATTGCATGCAAGCCTTCGATGCCCGCCCCGGTTTTATCCCCGACCAGCCCGATCCGCAGCTGGAACTGCCGATGGCGGATCAGGTCGCCCCGGCCTCCGCGCCGACGGCGGTATCAGTTCCTGCCGTGCAGCCGGTTTCGCCAACTGAGGCAGCGCCGGTTGCGGAGCTGGCTGCAAAGAGCGAGGCTGCCCAGCCGGCCGCAGAGGCCACGAAAGAAGAAGTTTCCGAACCCCCGGTGGACGAGGCGCGAATCGAAGCGCCTGTAGTTACGGCCGAGGCCACGCACGATGGCTCGCTGGATTTCATCCCGCCCGCCGCCAACGATGATGCCCAGTCCGACGAGGCGCAGGCCGAGTCGCGGCTGATCCAGCCTGTGCCGCTGGCCGGGATAGTTGTGGACGAAGAAGAGGAAGCGCTCCCGGCGCCGCGAAAGCGCCGCTGGCCGTGGATCGCCGCTTCCTCGCTGCTGGCGCTGATGCTGCTATTGCAGGCGATGTATTTCTTTCGCGTCGAACTCGCCGCGCGCCTGCCCGGCCTGAAACCGATGCTGGTCGGTTACTGCAAGGCGCTCGACTGCACCGTGCCGCTGCCGCGGAACCCCGACCTGATGAGCATCGAGTCCTCCGGGCTGGAGGCTGACCCGGAACATGAGAACCAGATCACCCTGGTCGCTTTGCTGCGCAACCGCGCCGCCCATGTGCAGGCATTCCCCGTGCTGGAACTCTCGTTGAACGACACCGAGGACAAGGTGCTGGCCCGCCGACTGTTCAAACCCGCGGACTACCTGCCCGCGACCGAGAACGAGGCCGTGGGCCTGAGACCGAACCGAGAACTCAACATCCGGCTGCGTCTGGATACCACCGATCTCAGGCCAACCGGGTATCGGCTGGCGCTGTTCTATCCGCAATAGTGGTGGGTCGGGAGTTTTCGAGCCTGTCGCAAGCTCATGCCCTACCCATAGTATTGGCAACTACCCAAAAAGTCGCGCAGGATTCAGGTTTCAATCGTTAGAGCACCAAGGAGGGGTCATGCTACTGGAAAATATCATCCTGACTATCGCATTGATTTTCCCGTGGGTTGTAATGATTATTAACGCCAGGTTATATGGCGGCAAGCGAAGGGGGATCCTCGCATTAACTTGCGCAGCGGCCGCATATTTGGCGTTGCTATTCAATGTTCACCTGATGGACGCGAGACTTGAGCGAGAACTATATGCGTTCGACCTGAATGGAGATGGGATATTTTCCCCGGATGAAATGAATCCAGCTCAAGAACAGGCGATGAAAAACTTCGTGAATGACACGGGACGCGTATTGGCTCCGATTGGGGGAGCAATCTTCTCGATTCTCTATGTTTCAATAATCATGTTCATTCTCTGGCTGGTTGGCAAAGTTGCTGCACTCACATTTCGGCGGGGCGCCTCTAACCATCCGTTCAAGGCTGACGGCCCTGATGAGCCGCAGCCCTGATTCAACCTTTCCTCTTCTGGGAGCGTTTATGCCATTCACCCCTTTCCATATGGGCCCCGGGTTGGCCATCAAGGCCGTTGCCGGCCGCCACTTCAGTGTGCTCACTTTTGGCATCGCCCAAGTGGCGATGGACATTGAACCCGTAGTCGGAATGATTCGCGGCTCTGAAGTCTTGCACGGTCCAACACACACATACCTGGCCGCCTGTGTTATCGCTCTCTTCGTTGCAGCCTTCGCCCCACTCATCTGTCGCCCCATCCTGCACCGATGGAATCAGGAGCTGACGTTTCTTCGGCTAGACTGGCTTGCCTCTCCTGAGTCCTGGTCCACGATTCCGGTCATGACTGGAGCGTTTATCGGAACCCTGTCCCACGTGGCGCTCGACAGCATCATGCATTCTGACATTACACCGCTCGCGCCCTTTTCTAACGCAAATGGCTTGCTGGACGTAATATCCACAGGAGCGCTGCATCAGTGGTGCATAGGCACGGGCGTTTCAGGGATTCTGGTTTGGCTTGCCATTGGCTGGCGCACAAGAAGACCGCGCCGCGAGGGCTGATCCATAGTTCCAGTCCATGTTTCAGCTCCATCCGGAAAAGAAACATCCGGTATAATCCGCCCGCCGTTCAGGCCGATTGGGAGAGCGCATCCTCAGGATGCCGCCGAAGGCGCAATACCCGTAACCGCTCAGGCTCAGGAACCAATCGGAACAGGCGAATCTGGAGAGCGTCAGGATCATTAAACTCGCGCAGCGAGACTTTGTCCCCCTCGCCCATTTATGGGAGAGGGATGGGGAGAGGGGATTTTGACCACCGAAGGGGCACGCGGATTATCCGTAATCTCTCAGGTACCAAGGACAGATGGGGCGCAGCGCGATTTCGCGCTGCGCCTTTTTTATTTCTAAGGAAAACTAATATGACTCTCAAGACGACTCCACTGAATGCAGCCCACCGTGCGATGGGCGCGAAGATGGTGGATTTCGGCGGCTGGGATATGCCGGTGAATTACGGTTCGCAGATCGACGAGCACCACCAGGTGCGCAACGACTGCGGCATGTTCGACGTGTGCCACATGCGCGTCGTCGACGCGAAGGGCGACGGCGTGCGCGCATTCCTGCGCTACCTGCTGGCGAACAACGCCGACAAGATCACCATGCCGGGCAAGGCGCTGTATTCCGCGATGCTGCGCCCGAACGGCGGCGTGATTGACGACCTGATCATCTACTTCATGACCGAGCAGTGGTTCCGCATCGTCGTGAACGCGGGTACGGCGGACAAGGACATCGCGTGGATGAAGGAACAGGCCGCAGTGCATGCGCCGGGGCTGACGATCACCTCGCGCGACGACCTCGCGATGGTCGCGGTGCAGGGCCCGAACGCGCGCGTCAAGGTGTGGGAAGTGCTGCCGCAGACCAAGGCGGCGACCGAAAGTCTGGTGAACTTCCAGGCCGCCGACTGCGGCGAATACTTTATTGCCCGCACCGGCTATACCGGCGAAGATGGTTTCGAGGTGATGCTGCCGAAGCCCAAGGTCGAAGAGTTCTGGTATGCGCTGAACAAGGTCGGTGTGAAGCCCATCGGCCTCGGCGCGCGCGACACGCTGCGCCTCGAAGCGGGCATGAATCTCTACGGTCAGGACATGGACGAGAGCGTAGGCCCGCTGGAATCCGGCCTCGCGTGGACCGTGGACCTGAAGAGCGAACGCGACTTCATCGGCAAGGCCGCCTTGCTGGCGAACCCGCCGGGCAAGAAGCTGGTCGGCCTGGTGCTGCTGGATCGCGGCGTGCTGCGCGGCCACCAGAAGGTCGTCACTCCGCAGGGCGACGGCGAGATCACCAGCGGCACTTTCTCGCCGACGCTGGAGAAATCCATCGCGCTGGCGCGCGTGCCGAACGGCGTGCAGATCGGCGACGCCGTGCAGGTCGAGATTCGCGACAAGCTGCTGAATGCAAAGGTGGTAAAGTATCCGTTCGCGCGCAATGGCAAGGCTGTTGTCAGTCTTTAAAAATGCAGGTCGGGTTGGCGATTTCATCGCGCAACCCGACATTGCACTACGAATTAACTGTTAATTATCCGGAGAACAATATGAGCATCCCAGCAGACCTGAAGTACACCGCCTCCCACGAGTGGGTCAAGACCGAAGCCGACGGCACGATCAGCGTCGGCATCACCCAGCATGCGCAAGAGCTGCTGGGCGACATGGTGTTCGTCGAAAGCCCGGCGGTCGGCCGCAAGCTGAAGGCCAAGGAAGAGTGCGCGGTGGTCGAGTCCGTGAAGGCCGCTGCCGACGTGTATGCACCGGTATCCGGCGAAGTGACAGCGGTGAACGGAGATCTGGACGGCTCCCCGGAGAACATCAACAGCGATCCGTACGGCGCGTGGATGTTTAAGATGAAGCCGGACAACGCCGCCGACGTCGCCGCACTGCTGGATGCCGCCGCGTATCAGGCCGTTGTCGATAGCGAAGCACACTAAGTAGCTGGGAAACGGGAAAAGAGAAACGGGAAACGCGGATTCCGCGCCCCGATTTTTTCCGTTTCCCTTTTCTCGTTTCTCTTTTCCCCGCCTCTCCAAGACACATGAAGACCGACCAATTTGTAACTCGCCATAACGGCTCGAACGCGGCTGACGTTCAGGCCATGCTGAAAAAGATCAACGCACCGTCGCTCGACGCGCTCATCGACCAGACCGTCCCGGCAGCCATCCGTTTGCAGCAGCCGCTGAACCTGCCGGAAGGCATGTCCGAGCACGACTATCTGCTGCACCTGCGCGGCATCGCGGCGAAGAACAAGTTGTACAAGAGCTACATCGGTCAGGGCTATTACAACACCGTGCTGCCCGCGGTGATCCAGCGCAACGTGCTGGAGAACCCGGGCTGGTACACGGCCTACACGCCGTATCAGGCCGAGATCGCGCAGGGGCGTCTGGAGGCGCTGCTGAATTTCCAGACGATGGTGATGGACCTGACCGGCATGGAGATCGCGAACGCGTCGCTGCTGGACGAGGCGACCGCCGCGGCCGAGGCGATGACCATGCTGCACGGCCTGCGCCCGCGCGACGCGGCGGACAGGAACAGCTTCTTCGTGTCGCACGAGTGTTTCCCGCAGACCATAGAGCTGCTGAAGACGCGCGCGAAGCCGCTGGGCATCGAGCTGGTGATCGGCGACTTCAAGACCGTGACGCTGAACGACAAGCTGTACGGTGCGTTGCTGCAATACCCGACCGCCGACGGCACGGTGCACGACTACGCCGACTTCGTCGCGCGTGCCAAGGCGAACGGCATGACCGTCGCGGTCGCCGCCGACATCCTCAGCCTGGTGCTGCTGACGCCGCCGGGCGAGTGGGGCGCGGACGTGGTGCTGGGTTCGACGCAGCGCTTCGGCGTGCCGATGGGCTACGGCGGCCCGCACGCCGCCTACTTTGCCTGCCGCGATGCGCACAAGCGTTCGATGCCGGGCCGCATCATCGGCGTGTCGGTCGATGCCGACGGTAATCCGGCGCTGCGCATGGCGCTTCAGACACGCGAGCAGCACATCCGCCGCGAGAAGGCGACCTCCAACATCTGCACCGCGCAGGCGCTGCTGGCGATCATGGCCGGCATGTACGCGGTGTACCACGGCGCGGATGGCCTGCGCGGCATCGCACGCCGCGTGCACCTGTCCACCGTCGCGCTGGCGAACGAGCTGAAGAAGCTGGGCTACAACGTCGCCGGCGGCGCGTTCTTCGATACGATCAAGCTGCTGCACACCGACAACGTGAAGGTGCATGCGCTGGCCGAGGCCGCTCGGATCAACTTCCATTACGCCAACGACGGCCTGAGCATCTCGCTGGACGAGACCACGACGACCGACGACCTCAACGCCATCCTCGCGGTGTTCGCGCAGAAGGCCGGCAAGGCAGCACCCGTGCTGACCGATGCCGACGTCGCGGCGCAGACGATGGCGTTCAAACAGCGCCAGTCTTCGATCCTGGGCCATCCGGTGTTCAGCCGTTACCACACCGAGACCGAGATGATGCGTTACATCAAGCGTCTCGAAAACAAGGACCTGTCGCTGACGCATTCCATGATCTCGCTCGGCTCCTGCACGATGAAGCTGAACGCGGCGTCCGAGATGCTCGCGCTGACCTGGCCCGAGTTCGCGAACCTGCATCCCTTTGTGCCGCTGGAACAGGCCGAGGGTTACCAGGAGCTGATCTCCGGTTTGGACGCGGCGCTGTCCGAGATCACCGGCTTCGCGCAGATGAGCTTCCAGCCCAACAGCGGCGCGTCCGGCGAATACGCCGGCCTGCTGGTGATCCAGGCGTACCACCGTTCGCGCGGCGAAGCGCAGCGCAACGTGGTGCTGATCCCGTCCTCGGCGCACGGCACCAACCCGGCGAGCGCGGCGATGTGCGGCATGGACATCGTCGTCGTGAAATGCGACGCGCGCGGCAACATCGACGTGGACGACCTGCGCGCGAAGGCGGAGGAGCACAAGGACAAGCTGTCCTGCCTGATGGTGACCTACCCCAGCACACACGGCGTGTACGAGGAGTCGATCCGCGACATCACCGCGATCATCCACGCATATGGCGGTCAGGTGTACATGGACGGCGCGAACATGAACGCGCAGGTTGGGCTGACCAGCCCCGGCAACATCGGCGCGGACGTGTGCCACCTGAACCTGCACAAGACCTTCGCCATTCCGCACGGCGGCGGCGGACCGGGCGCCGGCCCCATCGGCGTCGCGGAACATTTGACGCCGTTCCTGCCGGGACATTCGATGGTCAAGGTTGGCGGCGCACAAGCCATCCACGCCGTGTCCGCCGCGCCCTACGGCAGCGCGCTGATCCTGCTGATCTCCTACGGCTACATCCGGATGATGGGCGGCGCTGGACTCACCGAGGCGACGAAGATGGCGATCCTGAACGCGAACTACATCAAGGAGTCGCTGAAGGACCACTACGCGACCCTGTACAGCGGCAGCAACGGCCGCTGCGCGCACGAGATGATCCTCGACTGCCGCGAATGGAAGAAGGAAGGTGTCGAAGTGGCGGACATCGCCAAGCGCCTGATGGACTTCGGCTTCCATGCGCCGACGACCTCGTTCCCTGTGGTCGACACGCTGATGGTCGAGCCGACCGAGAGCGAATCCAAGGCCGAGCTGGACCGCTTCTGCGAGGCGATGATCGCGATCCGCGGCGAGATCGAGGACGTGATCACCGGCAAGGTCGACAGGAAGGACAACATCCTCAAGCACGCGCCGCATACGGCGAAGGCCGTAGTGACATCCGACTGGACGCGCGGCTACACTCGCGAACAGGCGGCCTATCCGCTGCCCTGGGTGCGCGACAACAAGTTCTGGCCTGCCGTCGCGCGCGTGGACAACGTGTACGGCGACAAGAATCTGGTGTGCGCCTGTCCGCCGGTTTCGTCGTACGCTTGAGCAACAGGTAGCCCGGATGCCGCGCAAGCGGAGCCCGGGCTACACGAACCGTACCTAAGGAGACCATCATGTCCAAAGATGTCAGCAACAAAACCAGCGTCACGTTGAAGGGCGCGCCGGTCACGCTGTTCGGCGAATTCCCCAAGGTCGGGCAGGCTGCCCCGGCGTTCACGCTGGTGAACAAGGATCTGCAGGACGTGTCGCTGCAGAGCTACGCCGGCAAGCGCAAGGTGCTGAACATCGTGCCTAGCCTGGACACCGCGGTGTGCGCCACTTCGACGCGCAAGTTCAACGAGGCCGCGGGCAAGCTGGATAACGCCGTGGTGCTGGTGATCTCCGCCGACCTGCCGTTCGCCTCGGCCCGCTTCTGCGCCGCCGAGGGTCTGGAGAACGTCACCACGCTGTCGCTGATGCGCGGCCGCGACTTCATGCGCAACTACGGCGTGAAGATCGCCGACGGCCCGCTGGCCGGCGTGACCGCCCGCGCGGTGCTGGTGCTGGACGAGAACGACCGCGTGCTGCATGCCGAGCTGGTGGACGACATCACCCACGAACCGAACTACGACGCGGCACTGGCCGCGTTGAAGTGATACCGCGGGCAGGCATGAACACGCACAAACGCATCATCGGTATCTGCTGGATCGTCTTCGGTGCGCTGATCCTTTCGCTGCTGGCGCTGAAGCTGGACCAGTTGCAAGGCCAGGCGGCCTTCGCCAGCGTGCTGGTCGGACTGACGTTCCTCGCGGCCGGCTTCTCGCTGGTCGCGAATTTCCGCCGCTCATCGTGGATCTGCCTGCCGTGCTCGGCGCTGTCGCTGTTCACCTTTCCCATCGGCACGGTGATCGGCGCCTATTACCTCTGGTACTACTTCAAGCTGGAACGGGTGGGCTGAGCGGACATTCGATGAGGTGGTAACATGAAAGCCGGTATTCATCCGATCTGAAAAGGCGATGGAAATGGCGCGTACCGGTACCCCCCTCACAGACTCCCGCGACTGGTACGGCATGTCCGCGCAGGATGCGCTGTCCGCTCTCGGTGCGACGCCTGAGGGCCTGTCCGCCGAAGAGGCCAGAAACCGTCTGCAACGATACGGCCCCAACCGGCTGACACCGCCGCACCGGCGCGGGCCGCTGATGCGCTTCCTGCTGCAGTTCCACAACGTGCTGATCTATGTGCTGCTGGCGGCGGCGGCGGTCACCGCCCTGCTCGCGCACTGGGTGGACACCGCGGTGATCGTCGGCGTCGTGGTGATCAACGCGATCATCGGTTTCCTCCAGGAGGGCAAGGCGGAGCAGGCGATGGAGGCGATACGCCGCATGCTGTCGCCGGAGGCTACGGTGCTGCGCGAAGGCCGTCGCATCGTGGTCGCGGCGGAGACGCTGACGCCCGGTGACATCGTGCTGCTCGCTTCCGGCGACAAGGTGCCCGCGGACCTGCGGCTGCTCTCCGCGAAGAACCTGCGCATCGAGGAGGCGGCGCTGACCGGCGAATCGACCGCGGTCGAAAAGAATCCCGCCGCGGTGGATGCGCAGGCCGTGCTGGGCGACCGCTACTGCATGGCCTATTCCAGCACGCTGGTGGTGTACGGGCAGGGCATGGGCGTGGTGGTGGCTACCGCCGACGCCACCGAGATCGGGCGCATCAGCGCGATGCTGCAGGAAGTGCAGGGCATGACCACGCCGCTGCTGCGCCAGATGGAGACCTTCGGGCGCTGGCTGACTGTCGCGATCATGTCGCTGGCCGTGGTCTCGTTCCTGTTCGGCTGGCTGGTGCACAGCTTCGCCCTCGGCGACATGTTCCTCGCGGCGGTGAGCATGGCGGTCGCGGCGATTCCGGAGGGACTGCCCGCGGTGCTGACCATCACGCTCGCGCTCGGCGTGCAGCGCATGGCGAAACGCAGCGCCATCGTGCGCCGATTGCCGGCGGTGGAGGCGCTGGGTTCGGTCACGGTGATCTGCACCGACAAGACCGGTACGCTGACGAAAAACGAGATGACCGTGCAGCGCGTGATCGCCGCAGCGCAGGTGTTCGAGGTCAGCGGCAGCGGCTACGCGCCGCACGGCGGATTCGCCATCGGCGGCAGGGAGGCGGATATCGCGGATCATCCCGAGGCACTGGATCTGTTCCGCGCCGGCCTGCTGTGCAACGACGCCGCGCTGAACGAAAACGAAGTTTCGGCGCAGGCTAACTTTGGCGTAGCCGAAGTTAAGTCGCGAAGCGGCGGCCGAAGCCAAAGCGGAGGTCAGTGGAGCATCGCCGGCGACCCGACCGAGGGCGCGCTGATTCCGCTGGCGCTGAAGGCCGGCATGGACGTCCGGTTCGAGCAGGGCGAACTGCCGCGTACCGACCATATTCCGTTCGAGTCCGAACACCGTTACATGGCGACCCTGCACCATGACCATACGGGCCATGCCTTCGTCTTCGTGAAGGGCGCGGTGGAGCAGGTGCTGGCGATGTGCAACAAGCAGCGCGGCGCGGGCGAGGACGAGGCGCTGGACTTGGCGTACTGGCAAGAGCGCATGGCCGAGACCGGCGCGCTGGGCCAGCGCGTGCTGGCGCTGGCGATGAAGGCGGTCGACAGCGGTCAGCGCGAACTGAGCTTCGCCGATATGCAGGGCGGCTGCACGCTGCTGGGCATGGTCGGCATCAGCGACCCGCCGCGCGAGGAGGCCATCGCCGCGGTGCGCGACTGTAAAGCCGCCGGCATACGCGTCAAGATGATCACCGGCGACCATGCCGACACCGCGCGCGCGATCGCGGCGCAGATCGGCATCGGCAACGGTCTTGCGCTGACCGGCGTCGAGATCGACGCGCTGGACGACGAAGCATTGCGCCGGGCGGTGCGTGATGTGGACGTGTTCGCGCGCGCCAGCCCGGAACACAAGCTGCGGCTGGTCACGGCCCTGCAGGCCAACGGCGAGATCGTCGCGATGACCGGCGACGGCGTCAACGACGCGCCGGCGCTGAAGCGCGCAGACATCGGCGTGGCGATGGGCATGAAGGGCACGGAGGTCGCCAAGGAAGCGGCGGAGATGGTGCTGGCCGACGACAACTTCGCGACCATCGCCCATGCGGTCGAGGAAGGCCGCACCGTCTACGACAACATCAGGAAGGCCATCGTGTTCATCATGCCGACCAACGGCGGCGAGGCCGGGGTCGTGCTGATCGCGATCCTGTTCGGCATGGTGCTGCCGATCACGCCGGTGCAGATCCTGTGGGTGAACATGGTGACCGCGGTGACGCTGGCGCTGGCGCTGTCGTTCGAGCAGGCCGAGCCGGACCTGATGCGCCGCCCGCCGCGTGCCGCCGGGGAACCCATCCTGTCCGGCTTCATGGTCTGGCGCATCGGCTTCGTCTCGGTGCTGCTCACGCTGGGGACGGTCGCGCTGTTCCTGTGGGAGCTCGGGCGCGGCGCCAGTTTGGAGGCGGCCCGCACCGTGGCGGTCAACGCGCTGGTGATGGGCGAGATCGTCTACCTGTTCAACTGCCGCTACCTGCTCCTGCCGGTGCGCACTTGGCAGGACTTCACCGGCAACCGTTATGTGCTGCTCAGCATCGCCGTGTTGATTTCCTTCCAAGTCGCGTTCACCTACCTGCCCTTCATGCAGAAGCTGTTCGGCGTGGTTGGGCTCGATGCGGCGGCATGGGCATCGATCTTCGGTTTCGGCGTGTTGCTGTTCGTCGTGATCGAGATCGAGAAGCGGCTGCTGCTCAGCAGGCGCAACGCCTAGTCGGCGTCCTGCCCGATCACGCGGAATGCGGGGGCTTTGCCCCGTTTGTCCTGCCCCGCATAAACGGTCAGGTGCGGATACGGGATCTCGATACCGTGCGCGTCGAACGCGGGCTTGAGCCTGCCCAGGAAGGCGCGGCGCACGTTCCACTGTTCCAGCGCGACGGTCTTGAAGCGGCAGCGCAGGATCATCGCTGAATCGGCCAGGTCCTGCACGCCCTGTATCTCGATGTCTTCGAGTATCGTCGGGCCGGCGACGGGATCGGCGCGCAGCGCGCTACCGACTTCGCGCACGACAGCGATCACATCGTCGATGTTCTCGCGGTAGGCGACGCCCACGTCGATCAGCGCATACGCATAGTCGCGCGACTTGTTGGTGACCGTGGTGATCTGCCCGTTCGGCACATAGTGCACGCTGCCCTCGTTGTTGCGCAGGCAGACGTAGCGCAGCGTGATGTCCTCCACGATGCCGGTCTTGTTGCAGACCTCGACCATGTCTCCCTGGCGGATCTGGTTCTCCAGCAGCATGAAGAAGCCGTTGAAATAGTCCTTGATCAGGCTCTGCGCGCCGAAGCCGACCGCGATGCCGACCACGCCGGCAGCGCCGAGGATGGGCGCGATGGAGATGCCCAGTTCGGAAAGCGCCAGCATGCCGGCGACCAGCGAAATTACCACCGTGGAGATGTAGCGGAACACGCGAGCCAGCGTCTCGATGCGGCGACCTTCCTCGGCGGAATCGCTGCGCGTGTTCATGTAGTTGCGGAACATGCGGATCAGCTTGCGGCTGATCTGCATCAGCAGCCACGCCAGCGCCAGAATCACGATGACGTGCAGCAGGTCTTTGGAGATGTTCAGGTATTGGGCGAAAGGGAGGCTGTCCATGGTTGTTTCCAGACGGTTCGGAGACGTGATTCTATCGCACATGTCCGGGCCGCCTTTTTGTGCTTGTTGCAGGGGAAGGGGCAGGATAGGATGCGGGCTGTTGTTTCGTGAAGCTGCGAATTGCAGAGCAGATGCCAGATTATGCGTCTCGAAGGTGCTTTTCGAGGCATTTCCTGGGGCGTCTTTCGAAACCCATGCCTCCGGATAAGTGCATTGATATTTTCCATTTTTAATTTTCCATACATGATGCACCAAGAAGCCGAAGAGGGGCCTGCCGCATGACTGCACCGCACAAGCCGCGGGTGGGCCTTGCGCTGGGCAGCGGTTCTGCGCGTGGCTGGGCCCATATAGGTGTTATCCGCGCGCTCGAGGAGGCAGGCGTTCGCCCGGATCTTGTGTGCGGCACGTCCATAGGCGCACTGGTGGGAGCTGCGTACGCGACGGGCGAACTGGAGCGCCTGGAGAGCTGGGTGCTCGGGTTGGAGATCGGCGACGTGTTCGGGCTCGCCGACGTAAGCCTGGGTGCGGGGTTGCTCAAGGGCGATCGCCTGATGCAATTTTTCCGCAGTAATTTTGCGGATCATCCAATCGAGCAACTCCGGGTTCCCTTTGCCGCGGTCGCGACTTCATTGCAGACAGGAGCGGAAGTCTGGCTGCGAAGCGGCTCGACGCTGGATGCCGTACGCGCCTCGATCGCCCTGCCCGGGATATTCACCCCCGTGCGCCGGGATGGTTCGCTGCTGGTGGATGGCGGTCTGGCTAATCCTGTCCCGGTGTCGCTCGCCCGCGCAATGGGTGCGGACGTCGTGATCGCAGTCGACCTCGGCTCCGACATCCTGGGCCGCCGTTTTCGCACTGCTGCGGTGCCGGAAGCACCGGCTTCCCAGCCTCAGTGGATGCTCAAGTTGCGTGAAAACCTCGCCGCTCTCGCGTCCGAAAAGCCGTCCGAGGAGCCCCCGATGCCTTCGATGATGGACGTCCTGAGCGCCAGCATGGACATCGTACAGGTGAGGATTGCGCGCAGCCGCTTGGCTGGCGAGCCGCCGGAGGTTCTTGTGGCACCCCGGCTGGCGCACCTTCGCCTGTTCGACTTCCACCTTGCCAAGGAGGCCATCGAGGAAGGTCGCCGGGCTGTGGAACGAGTTGCCCACAGTCTTGCTGCGCTTAACGATCGAGCATCGTAAGCGAGAAACTCTGCAGGACATTTCTGTCCATTCCGGGCGCGATAGGGGGAAGGTGCCGGGAGACCCGTTGTATCATCCGGCAGACAACCGCTTGGGTTTGCAAATTTCATTCGCCGGAAACCCCGCCATGGAACTCCATCAATTCTTCCTCTTTCTCGCCATCATCCTGATCTCGGCGCGCCTGCTGTCCGAGACCGTCGCGCGCTTCGGCGTACCTTCGGTGATCGGCGAGCTGCTGGCCGGCCTGCTGATCGGGCCTTCGCTGCTGGGCTGGGTGTCGCCGGACACGACGATGAAACTGCTGGCCGAGATCGGCATCATCCTGCTGCTGTTCGAGGTCGGCATGGACACCAATCTCTCGCGGCTGGCGCGCTCCGGAGCGAAGCCCTATGTCGTCGCGGTGGTCGGCTTCACGCTGCCGTTCGCGCTCGGCTACGGCGTCAGCGCATTCATGTTCGATCTGCCCAATCTGGTCGCGCTGTTCATCGGCGGCACGCTCACGGCGACCAGCATAGGCATCACTGTGCGCGTGCTGGACGACCTCGGCAAACGCCATTCCGACGAGGCGCAGATCGTCATCGGCGCGGCGGTGCTCGACGATATCCTCGGCGTGCTGGCGCTGGCGTTCCTGTACCAGTTCGCGGTGGAGCAGGAGGTGTCGTTCCAGGCACTGGGCGAGGTGAGCCTGTACATCCTGCTGTTCATGGTGCTGGCGCCCGTCGTCGCGAAACTGGCGGCGGTGGTGATAGACCGGCTCGACCAGCACGCCGCCTCGCCCGGCCTGCTGCTGACGATGGCGCTGTCGCTGATCCTGCTGTTCTCCTGGCTCGCGCATGCGGTCGGCGCGCCGGAGATCATGGGTGGGTTCGCCGCCGGCTTGGCGTTCAGCCAGCATTTCGGTTTCAAGCTGCCGGGACTGAAGTTCGCATTCGAACCCAGCCCCAAGCTGGCGCACCGTCTGGAAGAACAGATGCGTCCGCTGATCCACACCTTCTCGCCGCTGTTCTTCGTGATGGTCGGCGTGTCGCTGAACCTCGGCGCGGTGGACTGGAGTTCCAGCTTCGTGTGGCTGCTGGCAGGCTCTCTGCTGCTGGTCGCCTTCGCCGGCAAGTTCGCGGCGGGCTTCTTCATCAGGGAGCCGCGCAACCATCAGATCGCCATCGGCCTGTCGATGATCCCGCGCGGCGAGGTCGGCCTTATCTTCGCGCAGCTCGGCTTCAGCCAGGGCATCCTCAACGGCGAGTTGTATGCCGCGATGCTGATCGTCATCGCGCTGACCACGATGTCGCCGCCGTTCCTGCTCAAATGGTTCTACGGACGGAACGCCTGACGCAGTTATAATCGCCACTTTCTTCAATCACTATCCGGCAACGACATGAATACTCTGATCTGCGGCTCCATGGCTTACGACACCATCATGGTGTTCCCCGACCACTTCAAGAAACACATCCTGCCCGAGCAGTTGCACATCCTGAACGTGGCTTTCCTGGTGCCGACAATGCGCCGCGAATACGGCGGCTGCGCCGGCAACATCGCCTATAACCTGAAGCTGCTCGGCGGCAACCCGCAGATCATGGCGACGGTTGGCGACGACTTCGTGCCCTACGCGAAGCGCCTGGAGAAGCTGGGCATTTCGCAGCAGCATATCCGCCATGTGCCGGACAGCTTCACCGGCCAGGCCTTTATCACCACCGACCTCGACGACAACCAGATCACCGCGTTCCACCCGGGCGCGATGGGCTTTTCCGAGCAGAACAAGGTGAGCGACGCGAGCGGCGTCAGCCTCGGCATCGTGTCGCCGGACGGCCGCGCCGGCATGATCGAGCATGCCGAGCAGTTCGTCGAGGCGGGCATTCCTTTTGTCTTTGACCCGGGCCAGGGCATGCCGATGTTCGGCGGCGACGACCTGTTGCGCTTCATCGACCAGGCGACCTACGTCACCGTGAACGACTATGAGGCCAAGCTGCTGCAGGACAAGACCGGCAAGACGCTGAAGCAGATCGCCGGCTCGGTGCAGGCGCTGATCGTCACGCTGGGCGGCGACGGTTCGATGATCTACGCGGACGGCAAGGAGATCGCGATCCCGACGCCGAAGCCGGCATCCATCGTCGACCCGACCGGCTGCGGCGACGCCTACCGCGCCGGCCTGCTGTACGGCATCCAGAGCGGCTGGGACTGGGAGACCACCGGCCGCCTCGCGTCGCTGCTGGGCTCGATCAAGATCGCCAGCCGCGGCGGCCAGAACCATGCGCCGACTCGCGACGAGCTGAAGGCGCAGTTCGAGCAGCATTTCGGTTTCGCGCTGCCGCTGTAACGGGCATGGTGCAGGGATGAAGCAAGCCAAGCCCGTTCCCTCTCCCCAACCCTCTCCCGCTTTGCGGGAGAGGGGGCGAACGAATCGCTGCGCGACGCCGGAGTTGACCCATGCGTAGCGCATTGCTCGCCATCGCGCTGCTGCTGGCCGGTTGCGCCGGCAGTCCCGAGAGCGTCGGCAGCCGTTCCGCCGACAAGCCGAAGGAGGTCGTGCAGTTGGGCGTAGTCGAGGGCGTGACGCCGATCGAGCTGGACAATAGCTCCTATGCGGGCGCGAACGTCGGCGGCGTGTTCGGTCAGGTCGGCGGCGCCAGCGGCGGCGGACGAGGCGGGGCGGTCGGCTCGATACTCGGGGGCGTGCTCGGCGGCACGCTGGGCCATCAGGCCGGCATCGCCACCAAGGCAGGCCTGGAGATCTGGGTCAAGCTGGACGAGAGCGGCAAGAGCGCCTATGTGATGCAACCCGGCAAGCCCGACGCCTTCAAGGTCGGCGACCGCGTGCGCATCGTCCGCAAGGACGGCGGGGCGCGCGTCGAACCACTGCCCGCCGATGCGCCGGCTAACCCGGCGCCCGCACCCGTCAAGGCTCAGCCTAAACCCTGATGTCTGACTGGGCTGCGATCTCCGACGCGATCGGCAGCGCGACCGGCCAGCCCTTCCAGTATGCCAGCCACAGCTCCGTCGGCGGCGGCTGCATCAACCGGGCATATCGATTGCGCGGCCGCGACGGCCGCGATTTCTTCGTCAAGCTCAACGACGCGCATCACCAGCAGATCCCTTCGTCTTGGCTCAGGACAGGGTTCGCCGCCGAAGCCGCCGGGCTGGAGGCGATCGCCGCGACGCATACCGTGCGCGTGCCGCAGCCGGTGACGCACGGGCTCTGCGGTGCGCAGTCCTTCCTCGTGCTGGAATATTTAGCCCTGCAAGGCCGTGGGAACGCCGCGCAACTCGGCGAGCAACTGGCCGCGTTGCACCGCTGCACCTCATCCCGGTTCGGCTTCGCTCACGACAACTTCCTCGGCACGACGCCGCAGCCGAACGGCTGGATGGACGACTGGATCGCGTTCTGGCGCGAACGGCGGCTGGGCTATCAGTTGCGCCTCGCGGCGGAGAACGGCTTCGGCGGGGATCTGCAGAAATTGGGCGAAAGACTGATGGACGCGTTGCCCGCGTTCTTCGCCGGCTACGCGCCGCAACCCTCGTTGCTGCACGGCGACCTGTGGGGCGGCAACCACGGCTATCTGGCCGACGGCACGCCGGCGATCTTCGATCCCGCCGCCTATTACGGCGACCGCGAATGCGACCTCGCGATGACCGAACTGTTCGGCGGCTACGGTGCGGAATTTTATGCGGCCTATCGCGCGAATTACCAACTGGATGCGGGCTATGCGATGCGCCGCGAGTTGTACAACCTGTACCACATCCTCAATCACGCCAACCTGTTCGGCGGGGATGGTTGCGACACGTTACTGGCGAAGCCAGCCGATTGCGGGAGCAACCACCAAGTCGCCCGGCCAAGCCATTTATCTACGAAACGCCGGACGATGGCGACTGGCTATGCGCGGCAGGCGGAGCAATCGATGCGCGCTTTGCTCGCTGGAGTTTGACGGAGTGCCCCATGGTCGCCGGTTCTTGCTCAAAGCACGAAATGGTAATAGTCTCCAATGCATGAACGCCTCATATCGAGATTCAGGGATCGGTGCAGCGCTGGTGCTGTTCGCGCTCGCGTTGCCCGCTGCCGCAGAGGAAGCGCCGGAATTCACGGTTGCTTCGAATGCGGGCGTCGTCTCCGACTATGTCAGCCGCGGCTTGCAGTTGAACTGGGGCAATCCTGCGTTGCAGGGCGGCGTCGATGTCATGCACCGCAGCGGCTGGTATGTGGCCGCATGGGGCTCGCAGGTGACCGATAATTTCTATGCCGGCGGCGCGCTGGAGCTCGATTTGTATGCCGGACATCGCGGCGGCATCGGCGAGGCGTTCACTTACGACGTAGGATTCGCCGCCTATTTTTATCCCGGCGCGAATTACCGCAAGGCAGCTCCAGTCGGCGCGTATCCGGACCAGCGTTACGACACGACCGAGGCGGTACTCGGCGTTACATGGCGCTGGCTCAACCTGAAGTATTCCCATTGCCTCACCGACTACTACGGCTACAACGACCGCACCGTGCCGCTTTCGGTGTGGAACAGCGGCGTGTTCGGCGGCGTCGAGGCGGGCAAGGGCACGCGCGGCTCGGGTTATCTGGAAGCGAACGCGAATCTCGATCTGGGCGACGCCTATACGCTGGGGCTGCATGCGGGACATCAGTCCGTCGCCAACAGCAGCAAGCTGGGCTACAGCGATTACAAGGTCGGCATGACCAAGGGGTTCGCCGATGGATGGACGGCATCGCTTGCCGCGACGGCCACGCAAGGCGCGGAGCTTTACCGGAATTTCCTTTCCGTCGCCGGCAACGGCAAGACCGCGAACGTCGATGGCGTTCACTGGTTGATCGGCGTCAACAAGGCATTCTGATGAATCTTTCGGTCAAGTCTCTGCCTACCTCCATCAAAGCAGTACTGCTGATCGGTGCAGCCGGCATACTCGTCGGCACGCTGGGCATCCGTCTGGCGACGGAGCTTTACTGGATACGATTCTTCGACAATCTGCATTGGACATCCGGCACCGCGGCGGCGGCCATCGTCGCCTGGTTGAGCATCAGGCAGGCTGCGCCGGAAGACAGCAGGGGGCTGTACTGGATCGCGCTCGGGCTGACCGGTTATGCCATCGGCCAGATCCTGTGGGACATCCAGACGGCGATAGGCTACGCCGAGTTCCCCGCACCTTCAGACTTGTTCTACCTGTGGCTGGGGCCTTGCATCACGGTGGGACTATTGCTGGAGATACGCAACTACGCCTCCGCGGCGGACAAGAGAACCCTCTGGCTGGATGCGCTCACCCTGTCGGTGGCGATGCTGACCCTCATTCTGGTGCTGTACCTGCCCAAACGCGGCGAAACGCCCTTGCTGCCGTTGCTGGTGCTGATTGCCTATCCGACCACGCTGTTCGTCGCCGCGCTGACCCTGCTCACGATGATTCCCGCGCTGCGTCTGCGTTTGCGCTTCGGCCTGATCGCGGCCCAGATCGCGCTGGTGGCGACCGCGTTGAGCTGGATGGAATGGAACTTCATGGCGCTGGACGGAACGGCCATCGACGGTTCCTGGTTCAATATTTCGTTCTCCGTCGCGGTGTTGCTGCTCGGCTTCAGCCTGACGCAATGGAAGATGGAAAGGAACGACGATCCCCGCTGGGATCGATGGTGCGAAGGGGCGTTGCGCCTGCTTCCGCTGATCACCGTGATGGTCGCTTCGCTTGCCGTTGTCCTGTCGCATACGCTGGCCGGCTTGCCGTTCATCGTGCAGACGACAGCGGATGTCGGCTCGGTCATCGTCATGATCCTGGCGATGGTCCGGCAAGGATCGCTGCTGAAGGAGCGCGACCAGTTGCTTTCCATGCAGGCTGCCCTGTTGCAGAGCCAGAAGGATCTGGCGCGCGAACGGGGGCTGCTCAAGTCGCTGGTGGGCACGATTCCTGACCTGATCTGGCTCAAGGATGCAAACAGTGTCTATCTGAGTTGCAATCCCAGGTTCGAGCAACTGATCGGGCGGCCCGAACGCGAAATTGTGGGGCGGACGGATTACGATTTTTTCGAGCGAGAGCAGGCCGAATATTTCCGCGGGAACGATGCGATCGCCATTCAGGCCGGCAAGCCCAGCATGAACGAGGGATGGCTGACCTTCGCCAGCGACGGTTACCGCGGATTTTTCGAAACCATCAAGACACCGATGTTCGATGCCGAGGGGAAATTGATCGGCGTACTGGGCATCGCCCGGGATATCACACAACGCAAGCGGCTGGAGGAGGAGTCGGAGCTGGCGAGCCGGGTCTATCAAGCCAGCAGCGAAGCGATCATGGTGACCGACGCCGGGAACCGCATCGTCTCCGTCAATCCGGCGTTCTCCGCCATCACCGGCTACTCCCGCGAAGAAGTGCTGGGCCGCAATCCCGGCATCCTGAAGTCGGGACGCCACGATGCGGCTTTCTATGCCGATATGTGGAATACGCTGCTGACGACCGGGCGCTGGCAAGGCGAGATATGGAATTGCAGAAAGAACAAATCCATCTATCCGGAATGGATCTCGATGGGCGTCATCCGCAATCCGGACGGTTCGATTCGCAACCACTTGGCGCTATTCGTCGACATCACCGAGCGCAAGCAATCGGAAGAGCTGATCTGGAGCCAGGCGAATTACGATCAGCTCACCCGGTTGCCGAACCGCCGATTGTTTGCGGATCGCCTGGAGCAGGGGGTGCGCAAGCTGCATCGCACCGAACACCAGTTGGCGCTGCTGTTCATCGACCTGGATCGCTTCAAGGATGTCAACGATACGCTGGGCCACCAAGCCGGCGACGTGCTGCTGGTCGAGGCCGCGCGCCGTATCTCGGCCTGCGTGCGTGCGACGGATACGGTGGCGCGTCTCGGCGGCGACGAATTCACCGTCATCCTTTCCGAAATCACCGATGCCGCGCATATCGACCGGGTGGCGCAGGCGATAGTCTCCTCGCTGGAAATGCCTTTCGTCATCGGCGGCAACACCGCCTATGTTTCCGCCAGCATAGGCATCACCGTCTGTCCGGGCGACGGCGAGGATGTTGAGACGCTGCTCAAGAACGCCGATCAGGCGATGTACCAGTCCAAGGGCGCGGGGCGGAACCGCTATTCCTATTTCACGCCGGCGCTGCAGAAAAAGGCTGTCGATCGTTCGGCCATGGCGGCCGATCTGCGCCTTGCGTTGTCGCACAAGCAGTTCCGCCTGCACTTCCAGCCTATCGTCGAACTGGCGACGGGAAAGGTGTTCAAGGCCGAGGCATTGATCCGCTGGATGCATCCCGAAAAAGGACTCATCAATCCGGCGGATTTCATTCCGATTGCCGAAGAGACCGGGCTTATCAGCGACATCGGCGACTGGGTGTTCGACGAGGCGATCATCTGGGTGCAACGCTGGGCAAAGCTGATCGAATTCGACTTCCAGCTCAGCATCAACAAATCGCCGGTCCAGTTCCAGGATGCATCCACGCGGGACTACTGGCTGCAACATCTGAACAAGCTCGGACTTTCCGGCAAGAATATCAACATCGAGATCACCGAAGGTTTGCTGCTGGAAGAAAACGCTCGCGTAGCCGACAAACTGCTCAAATTCCGCGATGCCGGCATTCAGGTTTCCATCGACGATTTCGGTACCGGTTATTCGGCGCTTTCGTATCTCAACAAGTTCGACATCGACTATCTGAAAATCGACCAGTCGTTCACCCGCCAGTTGGCGTCGGACTCCAACGATCTCGCACTTTCCGAAGCCATCATCGTCATGGCGCACCGGCTCGGTTTGAAAGTGGTCGCGGAAGGCATCGAGACCGAGCAGCAGCGCGACCTGCTGATCAAGGCGGGTTGCGATTTCGGCCAAGGCTTCCTTTTCTCGAAGGCGTTGCCGCCGGAAGAGTTCGAGGCCTATCTGCTTAAACAAAATTCGAAGGATTGAGTTGTTGCGTGCTGTCGTGGTGTGGCGCGGCAGCGATACTCAACCGGGTTAAACGAAGTTACCCGTTCGCCCCGAACATCATCCTCTTCGCGACAAATTTCTTCGCGAACGGCAGGCAATCCAGCAGCGACAGCGAAGCCGCCCGTGCCGGCGTCAGCAGCGGCAGGTCGTTGGAGAACAGGCGCACCAGCCCGTCGGTGAAGCGGATGCCCGCTTCGCGATCGGTACGGCGGCTGGCGCGGTAGGCGGCGAGCATGGGTTCCGTGCCGAGTTCTTCTGGCTTGGTGTCGAGGATGACTTGCGCCAGTTCCCACGCGTCGCGCACTCCCATGTTGAAGCCTTGTCCGGCGACCGGGTGCAGCGTCTGCGCGGCGTTGCCGAGCAGCACGGTGTGGGGCATCGGCGTCTGCTGCGGCGCGCGTTTCAGGCCGAGCGCGAAGCAGCTGCGTTTGCCGACGCCGGTAAAGGCGCCGACGCGGTCGCCGAAGTGGAGGTGCAGTTCGTGCAGGAATCTCGCGTCGCTCCACGCCAGCATCTCCTGCGCGCGCTCGTGCGGCGCGGTCCACACCAGTTCGTAGCCGTCCTGGAAGGGCAGCAGCGCCATCGGACCCTGCGCGGTGAAGCGCTCGTAAGCGGTGTCGGCCTTGAGCGCGGCACACGTGACATGCGTGATCAGCGCGCTCTGGCCGTAGTCGCGCGTCTCGGGCGGGAACTGCTGCGCCAGCAGGCGGCCGCCGTCGGCGACGACCGCGAGGCGAGTATGCAATTCGTGTTCGGCCCCGTCCAGTTGGTAGCGGATTACTGCGTCGCCGCTCTCGCCCTGCAGACCGGTGACGGAAGCGCCGTAGACCACCTTGGCGGCGGAGGCGCGCATCGCGCCGTCCAGCGTGTCCTGCAGCACCGGGTAGGGCAGCACGTAGCCGAGCTCCGGCACGTCGAGTTCGCCGGCGCGCAGCACCGCGCGGCCGAAGCTGTGGCGCTGCGAGACATGGATGGTGCGTATCGAAGACACCGGGTGCAGCTTGTCCCAGATGCCGAGGCGGTCGAGCAGCAAGCGGGTGCCGCAGGACAGCGCCAGCGCGCGCGCGTCGCTGCTGGCGGTCTCGGCCTTGCGCGCTTCGAGCACGCGGATGTCCAGGCCGCTGTCGCGCAGTGCGAGGGCCAGCGCGGCGCCGACCGGGCCGCCGCCGATGATGCCGATATCACAATGCTCAATGGCGTCGGATTGTCCGGCCATATCCGATTGCTCAGTCATGGCGCATGGTCTCCTCGATGTCTGCGACGGTCTTGGGCGCATCCCGGGTCAGCACTTCGTTGCCGGTCGCAGTGACCAGCACGTCGTCCTCGATGCGGATGCCGATGTTCCACAGTTCCAGCGGCACGTCGTCTGCCGGGCGGATGTAGCAGCCGGGTTCGACGGTCAGCACCATGCCGGGCTGCAGCGGCCGCCAGTCGGCGCCGTTCTTGTAGTCGCCGACATCGTGCACGTCCATGCCCAGCCAGTGGCCGGTGCGGTGCATGTAGAAGCGCTTGTAGCTTTCGGTCTCCAGCACCTCGTCGAGGCTGCCGTGACAGAGTTTCAGGTCGACGAAGCCCTGCGCCAGCACGCGCAGCGCGGCCTCATGCGGGGCGTTCCACGGCGCGCCGGGCCGCGTCGCGGCGATCGCGGCGGCCTGTGCGGCGAGCACGAGTTCGTACACGTCCTTCTGCGCGGGCGAGAAGCGTCCGTTGACCGGGAAGGTGCGCGTGACGTCGGAGGCATAGCCTGCGAGTTCGCAGCCGGCGTCGATCAGCAGCAGTTCGCCGTCCTGCATCTGGCAGTCGTTGTCGACGTAGTGCAGCACGCAGGCGTTCGCGCCGCCGGCGACGATGGAGGTGTAGGCCGGGTGGCGCGCGCCGTGGCGGCAGAATTCATGCAGCAATTCTGCCTCGACTTCGTATTCGTAACGGTCTGGCCGGGCGTAACGCATCGCGCGCTGGTGCGCCTGCGCGGTGATCGCGGCGGCGCGGCGCATGATGTCGAGTTCGTGGCTGTCCTTTATGAGGCGTGCCTCATGCAACAGCGCGCGGATATCGCGCAGTTCGTCCGGCGCGCGGATACCGCTGCGCACCTTGGCCTGCACTGCGGCACGCAGCTTCAGCAGGCGCTGGTCCCAGGCGGCGTCCTTGCCGAGCGGGCAGAACAGCGTCGGTTGGTTGGACATCAACTCGGTGAGCTTCTCGTCGAGTTCAGCTATGGTGTATGCGGCGTCGAAGCCGAACTGTTCCCGCGCAGCTTCGGGGCCGTGGCGGAAGCCGTCCCAGATCTCGCGTTCCAGGTTCTTGTCGCGGCAGAACAGGATGGATTTGGGATCGTCGCCTGCCGCCAGCACCAGCACCGCCTCCGGTTCGGCGAAGCCGGTCAGGTAATAGAAGTCGCTGTCGTGGCGGTATTCGTAATGTGTGTCGCCGTTGCGCGCCACTTCGGGCGCGGTGGGGATCACCGCGATGCCGCGCTGCATCCTGTCGAGCAGGCGGGCGCGACGCTGGCTATAGGGGGGGTGGTCGAAGTTCATGAGGCATTCTGCTGCGAACGTATCCGGCTGTCGAGTTCGGCGAGGCGTTGCGGCGTGCCGACATCCACCCACCAGCCGCGATGGTGCTCGCCGCCGACGCGGCCCGCGGCGATGCGTTCGCGAAGCAGCGGGCCCAGCGGCGCGACGCTGCCGCGGGCGATATGGGCGAACAGTTCGGGGCGATAGACGCCGATGCCGCTGAAGGTCAGCTTCGGCGCATCGTCCGCGGGGACGAGGCGCCCGTCGCGCAGGTGGAAGTCGCCGTTCGGATGCTGTTCCGGGTTGTCGACCATCACCAGGTGCGCGTCGTCACCGCTGGAGAGCAGAGCCGCCGCGAGTGCGGGCAGGCGCGAGAAATCGTAGTCGCAGAACACGTCGCCGTTGATCACCGCGAACGGCTCGTCCCCTTGGTGGGCAGGGGTCAGCAGAGGCATCGCATTGGCGATGCCGCCCGCGGTCTCCAGCGCGCTGGCTTCGGGCGAGTAGCGGATATGCGCGCCGAACCGGCTGCCGTTGCCCAGCGCGGCCTCGATCATATGGCCGAGGTGTGCGTGGTTGACGACCAGTTCGGTGATGCCGGCTTGGACCAGCTGTTCGATGTGCCAGACGATGATGGGTTTGCCGCCGACTTCGAGCAGCGGCTTGGGCGTGTGGTCGGTCAGCGGGCGCATGCGCTCGCCGCGGCCGGCTGCGAGGATCATCGCACGCATCAGGAGGTGGCGCCTTCCTGGTTCACTTGCCGTACCTGCGCATTCAGTTCAAGCAGGATGTTCAACAACGGCTTGAGGTCGATGTAGCGCTCGCAGGCCTTATGCAGGTATTCCATCACGAGCGGCATGTTCTTCAGGTAGCCGTCCTTGCCGTCGCGGTGATACAGCCGGGCAAATATGCCGAGCACCTTGATGTGGCGCTGCACGCCCATCATCTCGTAGTCGCGATAGAACTCGCCGAAGTCGTCGTGCACCGGCAGGCCGGCGCGGCGCGCCTTTTCCCAGTAGGCGATCAGCCAGTCGATGATGTCGGCCTCTTCCCATTCGATGTAGGCGTCCTTGAACAGCGACACCAGGTCGTAGGTGATCGGGCCGTAGACGGCATCCTGGAAATCGAGGATGCCGGGATTCGGCTCGGTCACCATCAGGTTGCGCGAGTGGTAGTCGCGATGCACGTAAACTTGCGGCTGCGCGAGGTTGTTCGCGACGATGCGGGTAAAGACTTCTTCCAGCTTGGCCTGCTGTTTTTCGGTCAGCGTCACGCCAAGATGTTTGGCAATGTACCACTCCGGGAACAGGTTCAGTTCGCGGCGCAACAGCGCCTCGTCGTACGGCGGCAGCTCGTCCTCGCGCGAGGCGCGCTGGATCTTGATCAGCGCGTCGGTGGCGGCGCCGTAGAGTCGCTTGGCGTTGGCGATATCACCGTCCGCGAGCGCCTGCGCATAGGTGGTGTTGCCGAGGTCGGACAGCAGCAGGAAGCCCTGTTTCAGATCCTGCGCATGCACATGGGGTACATGGGTGCCGGCCTCCTCGAACAATCGGCCGATATGCAGGAATGGCTGGCAGTTCTCGTGTTCTGGCGGGGCGTCCATGACGACCAGCGTGCGGCCGTTCGCGAACGTCGCGCGGAAATAGCGGCGGAAGCTGGCATCGGCGGAGGCCGGCGCGATGGCGATGGATTCGTCGGGATACAGGCCTTGCAGCCAGTCGGTCAGTTGTTTCAGGCGTTGCATAACGGGATTTTCGGATGGTCTTAATGGTAAACTCGCGCAAGTTTACCATTTGACTATCGTTATGCGGTCCCGTCTCAAGCCCGTGGTCCTTTCTCTGCTCTGTGCGTTCGCGCAAGATGCGGTCGCGAATGCCGACCTGCTGGCCTTGCGCATGGACAAGACCTTTATGGCGATGCCCGAATCCGCCGAGGAGACGCCGTCCTTCGTCGAAGCAGACCGGCTGGAGGGCAAGAAGGACGATCAGATCGAGGCGACCGGCAACGCGATATTGCGCAAGCGCGGCCAGTCGATCCGCGCCGACCGGCTGCTGTACTTCCAGAAGACCAATGACCTCGATGCGCAGGGCTCGGTGGTGGTCGAGCAGGAGGGCAATACGATGAGCGGCCCCCATCTCAAGCTCAACCTCGACACCAACGCCGGCGAGATGGAGAAGCCGGTGTTCTACCTGATCGAGAACGACGGGCGCGGCTCGGCCGACGTGATGTATTTCCACGACAAATTGCATTACACGCTGGACAGGGCGACCTACACCACCTGCCCTGCAGACAACGAGGACTGGCTGTTGAAGATGCGCGGGCTCGAGCTGGACAGGGACCGCCAGATCGGCACGGCGCATCATGCCTGGGTCGAATTCATGGGGTTGCCCATACTGTATTCGCCGTGGATGGACTTCCCGCTCAGTGACCAGCGCAAGTCCGGCTTTCTCGCGCCGGTGTTCGGCGGCACCACCAAGGGCGGCAGCGAGGTGACCGTGCCGTATTACTGGAACATGGCGCCGAATCGCGACATGACCATCGCCCCCCGGGTGATGGCCAAGCGCGGGGTGCTGCTCAACAACGAGTTTCGCTATCTGGAGCCGGGCTATGCCGGAGAGTTGCATCTGGATGTGCTGCCAGGCGACAGGGTGGCGAATCGCAGCCGAACCCGTATCGGGGTGTTGCACAGCCAAATGCTTGCCCCCGGTGTGAGCGGCTACCTCAACTTGAACAGCGTGTCGGACGACAACTATTATCGCGATCTGGCCGACTCGGTCAGTTCCACTTCGCAGGTCAATCTGTTGCAGGAAGGAGGGCTGGGCTACAGTGCAGGCTGGTGGAACGCCGCGTTGCGGGTGCAGCGTTACCAGACGCTGCAGGATCCGGCAGCGCCGATTGTGGCGCCCTACAAGCGTTTGCCGCAGATCACCGTCAATGCGCAGCAGGACTATTCCGCTGCTTCGCTGGTTTTTGCCGGCGAGTATGTGGATTTTTCCCATCCCACGATGGAGAATGCGCAACGGCTGGTGTTGAATCCCAGTGTGAGCTATCCGCTGATCAATCAGCCGGCGTTTTATCTGACGCCCAAGGTGGCGCTCCATAGTACTCATTACGCGATGGGGATCAACAACGCCCGGACTTTCACATCTTCCTCTCGAACCCTGCCCATTTTGAGCATGGACGGCGGCGTCGCGCTGGAGCGCGACTGGAGCCTGTTCGGTAGCGATTACCTGCATACGCTGGAACCCAGGGCTTTCTACGTGTATGTGCCGTACAAGAACCAGGACCAATTGCCGAATTTCGATTCAGCGCAGGCCGATTTCAGCTTCACCCAGATGTTCACCGAGAACCGCTTCTTCGGCAGCGACCGGGTGGGTGATGCCAATCATGTCACGCTGGCGCTGACTTCTCGCCTGCTGGAGCAGGCGAATGGCACGGAGCGGCTGAAGGTCGCGGTGGGCGAGCGCTTCAGTTTCAGGACGCCGGGTGTCAACCTGGTTGCGCCGACCGCGACGACCAACAAGTCCGATATCCTGCTGGCGGTAAGCGGACGCGTGACCGATGCATGGTCGCTGGACAGCGAATTCCAGGTCGATCCCAACCAGTCGCACACCCAGCGCTATAACGTCGCTGCGCGCTACCTTCCCGAGGCCGGCAAGACGCTCAATTTCGGCTACCGTTTCATGCGCAATACTTTGCGACAGATCGATGTTTCGGGGCAGTGGCCGCTGTCCAGCCGCTGGCACGCGGTGGGGCGCTGGAACTATTCGTTGCAGGATGCGCGCATTTTGGAGGCGATTGCCGGGCTTGAGTATAATCAAAGCTGCTGGACGTTCCGCCTGGTGGCGCAGCGCTTTACTGTCGGCACGCAGCAGATCAATACCGGCTTCTTCCTGCAACTGGAGTTGAACGACTTCGTCAAGGTCGGATCCGACCCGCTGGACTTGCTTAAACAGAGCGTGCCCGGTTATATCAAATTGAACGACAGGCCCGCCAACGATACGAGGCAGCCTTTGCGCTGATTACGGAAAGAACTAAAGATGCGAATGAGATCCCTGATGATGTGCGGCACATTGCTGGTATTGCCGCCGGTCCATGCCGTCGAGCCCGTACAGAGCGGCCAGCCGGCAACGGCTCTTCCTGCGGCGCTCGATCCGCAGAAACAGGTCGCGGTGATCGACGCCGTGGTCGCGGTGGTCAACAGCGATGTGATCACCCGCCGCGAACTGGACAGCCGGCTGGATGCGGTGGTGCACCAGCTGAAAAAGCAGGGCACGCCGTTGCCGGAAGTCGATGTGCTGGAGAAGCAGATACTCGAGCGCATGATAGGCGAGTTGTTGCAGGCGCAGTTCGCCAGGGAAAGCGGCGTGCGGGTGGACGATGCGCAGCTCGACATGGCGCTCGCGCGCATCGCGCAGCAGAGCGGATTTCCGTCGCTGGCCGAGTTTCGCGCGAAGCTGGCATCGGAGGGCGTAGATTTCAAACAGTTCCGCGAGGAGATTCGCCGGGAGATACTTTCCACGCGGCTGCGCGAGCGTGAAGTCGAGAGCAAACTGGTGATCGGCGATAGCGAGGTCGACAGTTATTTGGCCAACAAGGCGAAGATGGGCGGTGCCGAACAGGATCTGCATCTGGCGCATATTCTCGTGGTGGTGCCGGAACAGGCCAGCGCCGAGAAGATACAGGCGGCGCGCGACAAGGCGGAGCAGGCATTGGCGCAATTGAAGGGCGGCGCGGATTTTGCGCAGGTCGCGGCGGGTTCGTCCGATGCCAAGGATGCGCTCAACGGCGGCGACCTCGGCTGGCGCCCGGCCGACCGCATCCCGCCGATGTTCCTGACCGCATTGCAGGAATTGCAGCCCGGTCAGACGACCGCGGTGCTGCGCAGCCCGAGCGGTTTCCACATCCTCAAGCTGGTCGAGCGCCGCAGCGCCACTGCGCCGGTGGTGATCACCCAGACCCACGCGCGCCATATCCTGATCAAGACCAGCGAGATCGTCTCGGAAAACGAGGCGAAGAAACGCATCATGGAAATCAAGGCGCGTATCGAGGCGGGCGCGGATTTTGCGGAGCAGGCCAAGCGCTTCTCGCAGGACGGCAGCGCCCAGCAGGGCGGCGATCTGGACTGGCTGTCGCCGGGACAGACTGTGACCGATTTCGAGGCGGCGATGGACAAGCTGCAGCCCGGCATGATAGGCGCGGTACAGACGCAGTTCGGCTGGCACCTGATCCAGGTGATCGAACGGCGCAATACCGACATCAGCGAGCAGCAGCAGCGCCAGCAGGCACGCGAGGCGATCGGCACGTTCAAGTCCGATGAGCTGTATCAGGACTGGCTGCGTCAGCTGCGCGACCGCGCCTTTATCGAATACCGCCTCGAAGAAAACAACTAGCCGGTGAGCGACGCCCTCCTTTCCGCGCCGCTGGCGATTACCGCCGGCGAACCTGCGGGCATCGGCCCCGACCTGTGTGTACGTCTTGCAATAGAGCCGCCCGATTTTCCATTTGTCGTCATCGCCGACAAGGGGCTGTTGCAGCAACGCGCTTCGCAACTGGGAGTCCCGTTGCGATTGCGGGACTATGTGACAGGGCAGGTCGTTCCTGCCGGTACGCTGCCGGTGATCCATGTTCCGCTCGCCGCCCCCTGTCGGCCCGGCGCACTCGATGCGGCGAACGGCGGTTATGTGCTGGAAACACTACGCCGTGCGTTGCAGGGCTGCCAGAGTGGAGAGTTCTCCGGCATGGTCACCGCGCCGGTGCATAAGGGCATCATCAACGATGCCGGCATCCCGTTCACCGGTCACACCGAATTCCTCGCCGAGCAGACCGGCACGCCCTTGGTGGTGATGATGCTGGTGGGCGGCGGCATGCGGGTTGCGCTGGCGACCACGCATCTGGCGCTGCGCGTAGTGCCGGACGCGATCACCGCGCCGCTGCTGGAACAGGTGCTGCGCATCATCCGGCGCGACCTGCAACGGCGCTTCGGTATCGCCGAGCCGCGCATCCTCGTGGCAGGGTTGAATCCTCATGCAGGCGAGGGGGGGTATCTAGGGCGTGAAGAGATAGACGTGATGATTCCCGTGCTCGACCGCCTGCGCGCCGAGGGTTTCGACGTCAGCATCCCGCTGCCCGCCGACACACTGTTTACGCCGCACAAGCTGGCGCAATGCGACTGTGTACTGGCGATGTATCACGATCAGGGACTGCCGGTGCTGAAGCATGCGAGTTTCGGTCAAGGCGTGAACGTCACTCTGGGCCTGCCCGTCATCCGCACCTCGGTCGATCATGGCACCGCGCTGGATTTGGCCGGAACCGGCAAGGCCAATGTCGGCAGCCTGCTGGAGGCGATCAGGCTGGCCGCGGAGATGGCGAAATACGAAAGATTCGGAACCCCGCATGAGCGCGCATAAAGCCAAGAAAAAGTTTGGACAAAACTTCCTGGTCGACCAGCAGATCATCGCCGACATCGTCGCCGCGATCCGTCCTGAGCCGGATGACAACATGGTCGAGATCGGCCCCGGCCTCGGCGCGCTGACGCGTCCGCTGCTGAAGCGGCTGAACCATCTGCATGTCGTCGAGATCGACCGCGACATCATCGCGCGGCTGGAGCACGACTACCCGCAGAGCGATCCAACCCGCAAGCTGACGATACATGCCGGGGATGCGCTGGCATTCGACTTCGCGACCCTGCCCGCGCCGCTGCGCATCGTCGGCAACTTGCCGTACAACATCTCTTCGCCGCTGCTGTTCCACTTCGCCGCCTACACCGAGCGCGTCACCAACATGCATTTCATGCTGCAGGATGAAGTGGTCGAGCGCATGGTCGCCGAACATTCGACGCCGGCCTATGGGCGGCTGTCGGTGATGCTGCAATACCGCTTCTACATGGAGAAGCTGCTGGACGTGCCGCCGGAATCGTTCCGCCCCGCGCCCAAGGTGAATTCCGCCATCGTGCGCATGATTCCGCTGCCGGCCGCCGAGATCGCGGTGAAGAACGAGAAGCTGTTCGCCCAGGTCGTCAGCGCCGCGTTCGGCCAGCGCCGCAAGACGTTGCGCAACACGCTGCGCGACCATCTGGACGAAGCGGGTTTCGCCGAACTCGGCGTCGATTCCCAGTTGCGCGCCGAGAACCTGGCTGTGGAAGATTTCATCCGGGTGGCGAATTATCTGAATGATAGAATGCGCACCTGAAATCTTCAGGTAATCAGCGATGTCCGAATCCTTTCCCTTAGTAATGAGCTTTGCCGCGACCGACCCGAGCGGCGGCGCGGGCCTGCAGGCCGACCTGCTGACCATCGCCAGCATGGGCTGCCATCCGCTGTCGGTGGTCACCGCGATCACCGTGCAGGACACCAGCGGCGTGGACGACGTGCTGGCTATCGATTCCGAATGGGTGGCGGACCAGGCGCGCGCGATGCTGGAGGACGTGCCGGTCGCTGCGTTCAAGATCGGGCTGCTGGGCAGCGTCGAGAACATCGCGGCGATCGCCGAGGTGCTGGCGGACTATCCCGATATCCCGCTGGTGCTCGATCCGGTGCTGGCCTCGGGCCGCGGCGACGAACTGGCCGACGAGGACATGCTGGACGCGATGCGCGAACTGCTGATCCCGCAGACCACCATCATCACGCCGAACAGCATGGAGGCGCGCCGTCTGGCGATGAACGACGATGACGAGAACGACGATCCGAGTCTGGATGAATGCGCGAAACGCCTGCTGCGTATGGGCTGCGAATACGTGCTGATCACCGGCACGCACGAGCAGACGGCCAAGGTCGTCAACACGCTGTACAACGAACATGGCATCGTGCGCAGCGACAGCTGGGCGCGTCTGCCGGGCATCTATCACGGCTCCGGCTGCACGCTGGCATCGGCGATTGCGGCGCTGCTGGCGCAGGACGTGGACGTGCCGGAAGCGGTCAAGGAAGCTCAGGAATACACCTGGCAGGCGCTGAGCGCGGGCTTCCGTCCCGGTATGGGGCAGCATATTCCCGACCGCCTGTTCTGGGCGAGGGGCGAAGAAGATGCACCGGAGCGCCCAAATTAAGATCAAGGGTCTGTACGCGATCACGCCGGACGAGCTCGATACGGCGGCGTTGCTGTACAAGGTGCGGCTCGCGCTGCTGGGCGGTGCCAGCGTGCTGCAATACCGCAACAAGATCGCCGACGCGTCGTTGCGGGCCGAGCAGGCCGGCGCGCTGCGCCGGCTGACGCGCGAGTTCGGCGTGTCGCTGATCGTCAACGACGATGCGGCGCTGGCGCGGCATGTGGAGGCGGACGGCGTGCATCTGGGCGGCGAGGACGGTTCGGTAGCCGAGGCGCGCGCGTTGCTGGGCGATGCCGGGATCGTCGGCGTGTCTTGCTATAATCGCCTCCCGCTGGCGCAGGAGGCGGTGAAGCAGGGGGCGGATTACGTGGCGTTCGGCGCGTTCTTCCCCTCCGGCGTCAAACCCGGAGCGGTCGTGGCGATGCCCGAGCTGCTGCGACAGGCACGGCACGAGTTGAATGTGCCCATCGTCGCGATAGGCGGCATCACCGCGCAAAACGGCGCGCAGTTGCTGGAGGCCGGCGCGGATGCGCTGGCGGTGATCTCGGCGGTGTTCGCCGCGGCGGACATCCAGAACGCGGCCAGACAGTTTGCAGATTTGAAACCAGAACAACATCAGCCCAAATAACATCAGTAGAAAGACGCACATGACTTCGCACAACCAGCAGCTTTTCGACGAATCCCAGAAGATCATCCCCGGCGGCGTGAATTCGCCGGTGCGCGCGTTCAAGTCGGTCGGCGGCACGCCGCTGTTCTTCAAGCGTGGCCAGGGTGCTTACGTGTGGGACGCGGACGACAAGCGCTACATCGACTACGTCAATTCATGGGGGCCGATGATCGTCGGCCATTGCCATCCCGACGTGGTCAAGGCGGTGCAGGACGCTGCTGCCGAAGGCTTGGGTTTCGGCGCGCCGACTGCGAGCGAGCTGGAGATTGCCGAACTGCTGTGCAAGATCCTGCCCAGTCTGGAGATGGTGCGTCTGGTCAGCTCCGGCACCGAGGCGACGATGACGGCGATCCGTCTGGCGCGCGGTTTCACCGGCCGCAGCCGCATCATCAAGTTCGAGGGCTGCTACCACGGCCATTCCGACGGCCTGCTGGTCAAGGCCGGTTCCGGCGCGCTGACGTTCGGCCAGCCGAGCTCTTCCGGCGTGCCCGCCGAGATCGCCGCACTGACCACGGTGCTGGACTACAACGACGCGGCCGGCCTGGAAAAGGCCTTCGCCGAATATGGTAACGAGATCGCCGCGGTGATCGTCGAGCCGGTCGCCGGCAACATGAACCTGATCCTGCCGAAGCGCGAGTTCCTCGATGCGATGCGCAACCTGTGCACCAGGCACGGCGCGGTGCTGATCCTGGACGAGGTGATGTCCGGCTTCCGCGTCGGCCTGCAGGGCGCGCACGGCCACTTCGGCATCAAGCCGGACCTCATCACGCTGGGCAAGGTGATGGGCGGAGGTCTGCCCGCCGCCGCGTTCGGCGGTCGCCGCGACATCATGCAATGCCTCGCTCCGCTGGGTGCGGTGTATCAGGCCGGCACGCTGTCCGGCAACCCGGTCGCGGTCGCCGCGGGTCTGGCCACGCTGAAGCTGGTGCAGGCCCCCGGTTTCTACGAGCGCCTGACCAAGATCGCGAAGGACATGACCGAAGGCATCAGCGCGAGTGCGAAGAAACACGGCATCCCGTTCAGCGCGCAGTCCATCGGCAGCATGTTCGGCCTGTATTTCAGCGAAAAGGCTCCGACCAGCTACGCCGAGGTGATGGCCAGCGACAAGGCCGCGTTCAACCGCTTCTTCCACGCGATGCTGGCAGAGGGCGTGTACCTCGCGCCGTCGGCGTTCGAGGCCGGCTTCGTGTCCGCCGCACACAGCGATGCGGACATCGCGGCGACCATCGCCGCCGCCGACAGAGTCTTCGCGGCCTGGAAATAATGGGACTCTTCTCGCAGGCGGCGTTCTACACCACCGTCAATCACATGAAAGACCTGCCGCTGCACGGCGGCAGGGAAGTCGCGTTCGTCGGGCGCTCCAATGCCGGCAAGTCGAGCGCGATTAATACGCTGGCGAACCATGTGCGGCTGGCCTATACCAGCAAGACGCCGGGGCGCACCCAGCACCTGAATTACTTTTCGCTGGGGAATGACAATTATCTGGTGGACTTGCCGGGCTACGGCTACGCCAAGGTGCCGCCCGATGTGCAGAAGCATTGGGAAAAACTGCTGGGCGACTACCTGCAGACCCGCGATGAGCTGGCAGGGCTGGTTGTCATCATGGACTCGCGCCATCCGTTGACGGCGCTGGACGAGGGCATGCTGGACTGGTTCGCGCCCACCGGCAAGCCCGTGCATGTGCTGCTGACCAAGTCGGACAAGCTCAGCCGCCAGCAGGCGACCAAGACCTTGCTCGAAGTGAAAGCCTACCTCAAGGAACATTTTCCGAACTGTTCCGTGCAATTGTTCTCCAGCCTGAAGAAGCAGGGCATGGAAGAGGCGGAGGCTGTGATCGCGGGCTGGTTGGCGGCAGAAACAGATTCGGCCGAGTAGACGAGGCTGGTTCGGGTAGGCAAAAATTCAAAGGCCAAAGCCAGACAAGCCCCACGATGGGAAACTGCCGCGCCGCATATTAAATGTATGCAAGCAAGGTTTTTTAGGGCAACGCCGTATGGCGACGGTATTTGGATTTTGAGGGCAAAAAAATGCCCCCGGCGGACCGGGGGCAAAATCTTAACAGGGTTAAGATTACACGCTCAGGGAGGAGAAACGTGGAACGATTCATCATCATTCACGCGATCAGATAAGCGTTTTCTAACTTAGTTCCAAAGAAAATAAAATTTTTCAGGAAAGACCATGCAGACACTCGGACAATACCCCCATAAACGCATGCGCCGGATGCGCCACGACCAGTTTTCGCGCGACCTGATGCGAGAGCACGTACTCACACCGGCGGATTTCATCTACCCGGTGTTCGTGCTCGAAGGCGAAAACAAGGTCGAGGACGTGAAGTCCATGCCGGGGGTGCAGCGCAAGACGCTGGACTTGCTGCTGAAGGATGCCGAGCAATGCGTGAAGCTGGGCATACCGGTGATGGCGATCTTCCCGGTGATCGAAGCGCCGCTGAAGAGCCTGGGCGCGGAAGAAGCCTACAACCCGAACGGCCTGGTGCCGCGCGTGGTCGCCGCGCTGAAGAAGAACTTCCCCGAACTCGGCGTGATGACCGACATCGCGCTCGATCCCTACACCAGCCACGGCCAGGACGGCCTGATCGACGACAGCGGCTATGTGCTGAACGACGAGACCATCGCGGTGCTGACCCGTCAGGCGCAGTGCCATGCCGCCGCCGGCGCGGACATCGTCGCGCCTTCCGACATGATGGACGGGCGTATCGGCGCGGTGCGCGCGGCGCTCGACGCCGACGGCCACATCCATACCCGCATCATGGCCTACTCCGCCAAATATGCCTCCAGCTTCTACGGCCCGTTCCGCGATGCGGTCGGCTCCAGCGGCAACTTGGGCAAGGGCAACAAATACACTTACCAGATGGACCCGGCGAACTCCGACGAAGCGCTGTGGGAAGTCGGCCTCGACCTGCAGGAAGGCGCGGACATGGTCATGGTCAAGCCCGGCATGCCCTACCTCGACATCGTCCGCCGCGTGAAGGACGAGTTCAAGGCCCCGACCTTCGTCTACCAGGTCAGCGGCGAATACGCGATGCTCAAGGCCGCCGCGCAGAACGGCTGGCTGAACGAACAGGCGTGCGTGCTGGAATCGCTGCTGGCGTTCAAGCGCGCCGGGGCGGATGGGATACTGACCTATTTCGCGATCGATGCGGCGAAGTGGCTGAAGCAGCAGGATTGAAGAGGTTAGCTATAACTGCAAACAAAAAGCCCCGCCGAAGCGGGGATTTTTGTTTCGACTGGGGCCACGCCGAGTACTGGGCGGCTTCATGCACAAGGTTATGATGGTCTAGGCATCGAGTGTAGTCAGCAATGTGGCTGCGCTCGAACCAACAATATTTGATACGGTGCGGTTCTTGAGAAACTGGCGGAGTGTTCCTTTTGCGTCTGAATCATCGCTTGCAATTACTTTCTCGGCCACTTCTGTGAAGTGGCCCCCAACAAGCTGGATGACGAATCCAGGAAGTGTAGGGTTTATTGCTGCCTTAACCTTGTTTATCTCGGTTACGTGCTTTGCCTTCATTACCGCAATATGCTTTTGAAGCTTGAGATTTTCTAACTTCATTGCTTTCAGATTGAGTTTGAGTTGTGCGTTTTCTGTATCAATTGCGGCGATTTGTTTTTCCGTTTTTGGCTTGGTGGAACGTGCGACCATATTGGAGCTCCTATAAACGTTGAATTAGAGGTTCTCAGCGTAGTAGGTCGGAGGGGGCGGTCAAGGGGTGACTTTGCAGTAAATTATTGTATTGGTTGCACTTTTCGTGCAAGCAATGCCGATTGTTGTCCGTGCAATAACCAACGGGCATTGCGCCGTATGGGATATCTACCGGTTGTTGAAAACGTAGCGAGGATGATCGGATGCAAGGCGCACGGAGCGCAGGAACCGGAATGTACTTAATGTTTGCCGCTACGCGCCCCCGGATTCCGACAACGTAGTTGCGGTGTAGGCTCATGCGCAAGGCGCGTGATGCCGGAGCCAACACCGCGCAACGCCGCAGATGGTCACCGCAGTAGTTTTCAACAACCGGTTAAGCCAGCAGCGCTTCCACCGCCGCGATGTCCCCGTGCGTCTCCGGATGCCGGCTGCCGCTGTGGCGGGCGTTTTCGGGCAGCACGACGATATGGGTCTGGATGCCGGATTCGGCGGTCAGCGTGTAGCTTGGCACGCTTTCCTCGCGACCGTTTATCTTCACCCGCCATTCTCCGTCCTCGAATTCCAGGTTGTGCTTCAGCAGGAACAGCAGCACGGCTTTCACGTCGTCCGAGAACAGCATCAGGTTGATGTCGGAATGCCGGCCGGCGGTGCCGCTCAGCACCGAGCCGGTCAGGTAGGGGTGGAAGGCCGACAGCAGGCGCATCGTGCTCAGCGCCTCCGCGCGTAATAGTCGCAGGATTTCGGGATGGCTGTCGCGCTGGTACAGCGCGCGGTAGCTGTGCAGGGCGTCGTCGACTTCCTGGTTGCCGGGCAGGTGCTGGGTGTCCATCGCGCCGAGCTGTTTTGCCGCCTTGCGTTTGGCGAGGGCGTGGTCGGTGATGCCGCCCTCGGCCATCAGCTTGGCGGCCAAGTGCGCGATCTGTTCGCGCATCAGGTCGCGCTTGTGTCCGCGTTCGTGGTTCATCGCTTCAGAGCAGCTGGTCTTTGAGGGTTTCGGCAGGGCGCACTTCGCTGCCGGGTAGCTGCTGGGCCGGTTGCGGCAGTTCCGAAGGGATGTTCTCCTGATAGAAGAACTCGGTCAGGCTGCCGTTCTCGTCGCGCTGCCCGGCTTCGTTGATGCGCAGGGAGACGATGCCTTCCGGCACCGCATAAACGGCTTGTGGTACGTCCTTGAGCACCTTTTCCATATAGCCTATCCACATCGGCAGGGCCGCGCCGCCGCCGGTCTCCTTGTCGCCCAGGCTGCGCGGCTGGTCGAATCCCATCCAGGCGACGCCGACGACGGTGGGCTGGAAGCCGCAGAACCAGGCGTCGATCGAGTCGCTGGTGGTGCCGGTCTTGCCGGCCAGGTCCATGCGGCCCAGGCGCATCGCGGAGGCGGCGGTGCCGCGGCGGACGACGTCCTGCATCATATTGACCATCGTGAACGCGTTGCGCACGTCGATGACTTGCTCTGCGCCCTCGCCCGCGACCGCCGGTGCATGGCGGCTGAGCACCTTGCCGTTGGCATCCTCGATGCGTTCGATGACATAGGGCCGGATGCGGAAGCCGCCGTTGGCGAATACCGAGTAGCCGGCCAGCATCTGCATCGGTGTCACCATGCCGGCGCCCAGTGCCATGGTCAAGTAGGGCGGGTGCTTGTCGGCATCGAAGCCGAACTTGGTCAGGTAATCCTGCGCATATTGGGGGGTGATCGATTGCAGGATGCGGATCGAGACCAGGTTCTTGGACTTGGTCAGCGCCTCGCGCATGCGCATCGGCCCCTCGAATTTGCCGTCGTAGTTCTTGGGTTGCCAGGGTTCACTGCCCGTTTGTTCGGCATCGAACATCAGCGGGGCGTCGTTGATCTGGGTCGCCGGCGTGAAGCCTTTTTCCAGGGAAGCGGAATAGATGAAGGGCTTCAGGCTGGAGCCGGGCTGGCGCCATGCCTGGGTGATGTGGTTGTACTGGTTGCGGTTGAAGTCGAAGCCGCCGACCAGCGCGAGGATCGCGCCGTTGCGCGGGTCTGCGGAGACGAAGGCGGCCTCGACCTGGGGCAGCTGGCCGATCTGCCATGCGCCTTTTTCGTCCTTCTGAACCCGGATGATGGAGCCGGGAACGATGCGCTGGTTGAGTGCCACCTTGTCGCCAAGCGCGCGTTGCGCGAAGCGCAGGCCCTCTTCGTTGACTTCGGCGACCTCGCCGCCTTTGCTGTAGGCGCGGATCTGTTTCGGCGTGGCGGCGAGCACCACGGCCGGAATCAGGTCATCGTTGTCGGAGTAGTCCTGCAGCGCTTCCTCCAGCAGCTCCTCGCTGCTGCCGTTGCGCAGGTCGACGAAACCTTCCGGGCCGCGATAGCCGTGGCGGCGATCATAGTCCAGCACGCTCTTGCGCACGGCCTGATAGGCGGCGAGCTGGTCCTGCTGGCGTATCGTGGTGTAGACCTTGAACCCTTGGGTATAGGTGTCGTCCTGATACCGTTCATAAACTTCCTGGCGCACCATTTCGGCGATGTAGTCCGACTTGGTGCCGAATTCCTGGTTGCCGTGCTTGGCCACGATGGGCTGCAACTGTGCGAGCCGCAGTTGCTCGTCGTCGATGAAGCGCAGTTCGTGCATGCGGCGCAGCACATACATCTGGCGGAGCTTGGCGCGCTTCGGGTTGACTACCGGATTGTAGGCCGACGGCGCCTTGGGCAGGCCGGCGAGCATCGCGGCTTCGGCGATCGTGAGCTGGTTGAGCTGTTTGCCGAAATAGACCTGTGCCGCGGCTGCGAAGCCGTAGGCGCGCTGGCCGAGATAGATCTGGTTGAAGTACAGCTCAAGGATCTGGTCCTTGCTCAGGTTGTGTTCGATCTTGAAGGCGAGCAGGACCTCGTTGAATTTGCGGGACAGTGTCTTTTCCTTGGACAGGAAGAAGTTGCGGGCGACCTGCATGGTGATGGTGCTGGCGCCCTGTTTTGCGCCGCCGGAAGTGAAGTTAGAGATCGCGGCGCGCATCACGCCCATATAGTCCACGCCACCGTGCTGATAGAATCGGTCGTCCTCCGCGGCCAGGATGGCGTGCTTCATGGCGTCCGGGACATCGGCTATCCGGACCAGTGCCCGGCGTTCTTCGCCGAACTCGCCGAGCAAAGCGCCCTCAGTGCTGTAGACGCGTAGCGGGATCTTGGGGCGGTAGTCGGTGAGCGCTTCCAGGGAGGGTAGCGTCGGATAGGTCAGCATCACGGCCAAGGCGAGCAGGATCGCGGGCAGCAACAGCAGGGTCAGTGAAATAAGAAGCGGGAGTAGCCAGCGGCGCGAGAGCATGAGCGATTGTCCAGAAGCGGAAGACGGTGATAACCGGCCGAATTATATAGGCTTGTCCGTTATAAATAACCCCCCAGAAATAGCTTTACACGATTTATAGTTATTGCTAGGATTTAAACCACTTTGTACGAAAAGCTCCTAAATGGCCTATGCCTAAAGTAAATTTCGATATTCCGCTGGACTTTTTGAATGCCTCCACGCCGCCTTTGATCGGAGTGGATATCAGTGCATCTTCGGTCAAGATGGTCGAGTTGAGCGAGGTGCCTAAAAAAGGCGGCTACATTGTGGAGCGCTATGTGATCGAGCCGCTGCCCAAGGATGCTGTCAGCGACGGAAACATTGCCAATCTGGATGCCGTCGCGGAAACATTGCAGCGCGCCTGGAAGCGCATGGGGACGCGCATCAAGAATGTCAGTCTGGCGCTTCCTGCCGCCGCTGTCATCACCAAGAAGATTCTCTTGCCAGCCGGCATGCGCGAGGAGGACCTGGAATATCAGGTCGAGTCCGAGGCCAATCAATACATTCCGTTTGCGCTCGATGAGGTCAATCTCGACTTCCAGGTGATCGGTCCCGCGCCGGGCAACCCGGACGAGGTGGAGGTCCTGCTGGCGGCTTCGCGTAAGGCGAACGTCGAGGATCGCGTGGCGGCCGCCGAAGTCGCCGGCCTCAAGGCGCAGGTCATCGATGTAGAGCCCTACGCCGCCGAGATGGCGTTCGAGCAGATCAGGGCGCAGTTGCCCGACGGCGCCGAAGACAAGTGCGTGGCGCTGGTCGATATCGGGGCCAGCGTGATGAATGTCAACGTGCTGCGCAATGGCCAGTCGATATACCTGCGGGACCAGCAGGTCGGCGGCGATCAGCTGACCCAGCAGATTCAGGCGATGTTCGGCTTGTCGGCGCAAGAGGCCGAGTCGGCCAAACGCAATGGCGGTCTGCCCGACAATTACGAGAGCGATGTGCTGTCGCCGTTCCGCGAGAACGTGGTGATGGAAGTCGCCCGCGCGTTGCAGTTCTTCTTCACCTCGACGCAATACAATGAAGTGGACTACATCGTGCTGGCCGGCGGTTGCGCAGTTCTGCCGGGGCTGGATGATGCTGTGGCGACCCGGACCCAGGTGAGCACGATGGTCGCCAATCCGTTCGCGCTGATGACGTTGTCGAGTCGCATCAAGCCGCGCCAGCTACAGGCCGATGCGCCAGCCTTGATTGTTGCATGCGGGTTGGCCATGCGGAGGTTTGATCCATCATGATACGCATAAACTTGTTGCCGCACCGCGCGGAAAAACGCCGTGCCCGCCAGATTCAGTTCGTCGCGCTCAGTGTTGTCTCTGTTGTATTGGGTGCTTTGCTGGTCGGGTTCGTGCATGTCGCGATCGGTACCCAGATATCCTATCAGGAACGCCGCAACGAATACCTGAGACAGGAAACTGCAGTGTTGGATCGGCAGATCGCCGAGATCAAGAAGCTGCGCGAACAGACGGATTCCCTGCTGGCGCGCAAGAATGTCGTCGAAAATCTGCAAAGTACGCGTTCCGATGTGGTGCATCTGCTCGATCAGATGTTGCGCATCCTGCCGGATGGCGTTTATCTCAAGTCGCTCAAGCAGACGGGGAGCAGGATCAATCTGGTCGGCTATGCGCAGTCCAATGCACGCATATCTACGTTGATGCGGGCGGTCGAAGACTCTCCCTGGCTGGATTCGCCGTCGCTGGTGGTTATCAGTGCCACGACTGCGAACGGCGCACGGGTGAGCGAGTTCACGTTGACGTTCAATCTGACCAAGGTGCAGGTTGAGAATGCAGCGCAAGGAACGGCGGCGAAACCGGCCGGTCCGAAGGGGTGAGCAGCATGATTAATATGGACGAACTGAAGAACCTGAACCCGAAGAACCCGGGGTCGTGGCCATGGGTGGCGAAGATTATGGCTTTTGCCTTGATGTTTCTGGGCGTGGTCGTGGCTGGCGCATTGTTCGATTGGCAAGGGCAGTGGGAAACGCTGCAGAACGCCAAGGCGGAGGAGGCAGGTCTGAAGGAGACCTTCCTTGCCAAGAAAAAACAGGCTATCAATCTGGATCTGATCAAGAAGCAGTTGGTCGAGACCCAGGAGTCCTTCGGAGCTTTGCTCAAACAGTTGCCGAGCAAATCGGAGATGGATGCGCTGCTGACCGATATCAATCAGGCAGGGCTGGGCCGAGGTCTGCAGTTCGAGTTGTTTCGCCCCGGTCCTGAAACGGTGAATGGCGCGTTCGCCGAGCAGCCGATAACGATCAAGGTGACCGGCAATTATGACGATATCGGCAAGTTCTCCAGCGATATCGCGATGCTGCCGCGCATCGTCACGCTCAACGAGATATCGATCAATCCGTCCGGCGGCGGTTTGTCGATGGATGCGATCGCGAAGACTTTCCGCTATCTCGACGAAGAGGAAGTGGCGAGCCAGAAGAATGCCGCAGGAGCGAAGAAACCATGAGACTGATCTATCTGGTGTTGGCCTCGGCGCTGCTGGCCGGGTGCGGAGGTGAGGAGTTTCAGGATCTGCGCGATTTCGTGAAGAATGCCGGGGCTGACATGCGCGGCAAGATCCCGCCTCCTCCCGAAGTGAAGCCTTATGAGCCGTTCGTATATGACAACGAGGCCAACCTGCCGGACCCGTTCAAGCCCCGCAAGCCGGATCGCTCTATCGGGCGCCCCGGTTTGAACCAGCCGGACATGGATCGTCCGAAAGAGGCCCTGGAAGAGTTTCCGCTTGAAAACCTCAGGATGGTCGGCTTTATCTATCAGAACAAGGTCGGCTATGCGGTGATACGCGCTCCCGATGGCAAGCTCCATCGCGTCAGGGCTGGTAATTATGTAGGCATGAACTTCGGCTTGATCAAGGAAGTGAGCGATACGGAGATCGTGATACAGGAAACGGTACAGGATAGCGCCGGCGACTGGTCTGAGAGGATGAGCAGCCTGCAATTGATCGAATGAGTCAATTACGGGCCGGGAGTGTTCCTGCCCATTCGATCGTCATGAATCATCAATGTTTGATCCGGCGATTGCCGGTTTAGGAGCGAAGCAATGAAACCATTCAATTCCATCCTTAAGGGTATGGTTCAGATTCTGGGGCTGATAGCCGTGCTGGGTATAGTGCCGACAGCCCAAGCCGAGGCACAGAACACCATCACCGGGCTGGGGGTGAGCAGTGCCGGCAATGGAGCGACGGTTGTCAAGGTCGAGTTCGCTCAGCCGCTGGCCGGTGTGCCGCGCGATTTCACGATCAATACCCCTCCGCGCATCGCACTGGATTTTCCCAATACCGCCAATGGCCTTGGACGGTCCGTGCAGAACTTCACCGAGGGGGACTTGCGTAGCGCCAATATTGTCCAGGCCGGGATGCGTACCCGTCTGGTGATCAATCTGAGCCAGATGCTGGCCTACGATACCAAGGTCGAGGGCAACAATCTGCTGATCACGTTGCAGGGCAAGGCGGCAGTGACGGCGGCGCCGAGCACGGCTTCGCGCTTCGCAGAGGTCAAGCAAGGTTCGCAGAAGCATTCCCTGCGCGATGTCGACTTCCGTCGCGGCAAGAATGGCGAGGGGCGCATACAGGTCGATCTCTCCGATTCCGGTATCGGTATCGATATCCGCCAGCAAGGTACGGCGCTGATCGTCGACTTCCTCAAGACCAGTCTGCCTCGCAATCTGCAGCGCAAACTCGATGTGATGGATTTCGCCACCCCGGTGCAGGGTGTGGATACGTTTGCCCAAGGGGATGGCGTGCGCATGGTGATCGAGCCCAAGGGGCTTTGGGAGCATGCGGCCTATCAAACCGACAATAAGTTCATCGTCGAAGTGAAGCCGATTGCGGACGATCCGAACAAACTGGTCAAGGGTGGCCAGATCGGGTATGCAGGCGAGAAGCTGACGCTGAACTTTCAGAAGATCGATGTGCGCGATGCTCTATACATCATCGCTGACTTCAACAACGAGAACAACAATCCGATGAACCTGGTGATCAGTGACACCGTGAGTGGTAACCTGACGCTGCGTTTGAAGGATGTTCCGTGGGATCAGGCGCTGGACATCATCCTGCAGAGTCGCGGTCTGGACATGCGCAAGAATGGCAATGTGGTCCAGATCGCGCCGCGCGAGGAGATCGCCGCCAAGGAGAAGATCGACCTGACTGCGCGCCAGGAGATATCCGATCTCGAGGAACTGCGTACGGAGAGCTTCCAGTTGAGTTACCAGAAGGGCGATGCGATCACCAAGCTGCTTGCCGGCGACAAGCAGCGCATACTGTCCAAGCGCGGTAGCACCGTGGTTGATCCTCGTACCAACACGCTATTCGTACAGGACACGCCCTCGCGTCTGGATGAGGTGCGCAAACTGATCAAGCAGATCGACGTGCCGGTTCGGCAGGTGATGATCGAGGCGCGTTTCGTTTCGGCGACCGACGACTTCAATCGTACGCTGGGCGGCAAACTCGGCTACACCGGTCCGGCAGTGGGGGCGGGAGCCGGTTTCGCGGTCGGCTCGAACGGCGCGACCGCGACCCGCGGTGTGATCGGCGGCAACGTCAATCTGCCGGGGGCGGCCACTGGCACGGGTGGGTTGACACTTTCGCTGTTCAATCCGGCTGCGACCAAGGTACTGTCGCTCGAGTTGACCGCTTCCGAGTTGGACGGCAAGACCAAGAACATCGCGAGTCCGCGTGTCGTGACGGCAGACAAGACACAGGCCAAGATATCCGCAGGTACCCAGATTCCGTACCAGCAGGCATCGAGCAGTGGCGCGACAGCGGTCGCATTCAAGGATGCGACATTGAGCCTTTCGGTGACGCCGCAGATATCGCCGGACAACAACATCGACATGAAACTCGATGTCAATCAGGACACGGTCGGCGCAATCTACGGCGGCGTGCCCAGCATCAACACGAAGTCGGTCAGCACTCAGGTGATGGTTGAGAATGGCGGTACGGTGGTGATTGGCGGGGTATTTACCCAGGATATTTCGGATTCGACCCAGAAGGTGCCGCTGCTGGGCGATGTGCCGGTGGTTGGCTGGATGTTCAAGAACAACGTCAAGAGCGACACCAAGAGCGAGTTGCTGATCTTCATCACGCCGAAGATCATGAACGATGCGATGAATCTGCGCTGAACGTCAGTAAGGCAGAACGAAAGCCCGGCATGGTCCGGGCTTTTTTATCGTTTACAATGCGCGCCATGCATAGCGATCCAGCAAACAGCGGCCTGCATGGCAGCCGAAAATTCCAGTCGGGCAACCTGATCCTGGTGGGCATGATGGGCTCGGGCAAGACCACGATAGGGCGCACATTGGCGAAGCATCTGGGCAAGACTTTCGTGGATAGTGACGAGGAGATCCAGTTGCGCACCGGGGTGACGATACCGCACATCTTCGATGTCGAAGGCGAGGCCGGTTTTCGGCTGCGCGAGCGTGCGGCGATACGCGAACTGGTGGGGCGCAACAATATAGTGCTGGCGACCGGCGGCGGTGCGATACTCGCGGAGCAGAATCGCGACATGTTGCGACAGAATGGCATCGTCGTCTACCTGAAGGCTAACGTTCACGATCTGTGGCAGCGCACGCGGCATGACCGCAATCGGCCGCTGTTGCAGACCGACGATCCCCGGGCCAAGCTGGCCGAGCTGTTCGAGCAGCGCGATCCGCTGTACATGCAGGCGGCGGACATCGTCGTGCAGAGCGGCAAACAGAGCGTGCAGACTCTGCTGTCGCAGCTGGTGGAAGAGATAGAAAGATTCAGAAGCATCGATCGGATTAACGAATGAACATGCAGACTTTGACCGTGGGCTTGGGCGAGCGCAGTTACCCGATACATATCGGCAGTGGACTGTTGGAGCGATCGGACCTGTTGCTGGCGCACCTGCCGCGCAAGCGTGCTGCGATCGTGACCAACACCACGGTTGCGCCGCTTTATCTGGCCAAGTTGCAGCAAGCCCTTTCGAGTATCGGCGTCAGCAGCGTGCCGGTGATCCTGCCGGACGGCGAGGAATACAAGACCGGCGAGACGCTGAACCTGATCTACGACGCACTGCTGCAGAACCGCTGCGAGCGCAGTACGCCTCTGATCGCCGTGGGCGGCGGGGTGGTCGGCGACATGACCGGTTATGCGGCGGCAACCTATCTGCGCGGCGTGCCGTTCATCCAGATACCGACCACGCTGCTCGCCCAGGTGGATTCCTCGGTCGGCGGCAAGACCGGCATCAACCATCCGCTGGGCAAGAACATGATAGGCGCGTTCTACCAGCCGCAACTGGTGCTGGCCGACACCGACACGCTGAATACGCTGCCGGACAAGGAGCTTTCGGCCGGCATCGCCGAAGTCATCAAATACGGCCTGATCCGCGACCTGCCCTTCCTGGAGTGGCTGGAGCGGAACATGGAGAAACTGCTGGCGCGCGATACCGCTGCGTTGCAGTATGCCATTGCACGCAGCTGCGAGAACAAGGCCGAGGTCGTCGCGGCCGACGAGCGCGAGAGCGGAGAGCGCGCGCTGCTGAACCTGGGCCATACCTTCGGACACGCGATCGAGTCCGGCATGGGCTACGGCAACTGGCTGCACGGAGAAGGCGTCGCGGCCGGCACGATCATGGCGGCCGACCTGTCGCAGCGGCTCGGCTGGATATCG
>DASRWG010000044.1:0-32582 GCA_035654695.1 Gallionella sp.
CCCAATATGACCGTTTGTAGTTTGGCAGTCCTTCACCTTCTCGCATCGCAACTGGAAGCCGGCAAAGTGATTTGAGGATGAAACGATGGAACCGTAAAAACCAAAACATCAGTTGCGTTGATGGGGAAGCCCTTGTAGTAAAGTAGACACCCTAAAAAATGCCTCGAAAGGCACCTTCGAGGTGCATAATCTGGCATCCGCGCTGCAATACCCTGTTTTTATTGATGAGAAAAATATGGCGCCCCCTAATTTTTTCGATAAACGCACCACAATAATCATCCCCTGAACTTCGCAAGTTTGGAGGCAATTCAATAATGCCCCCGAACCGTCCGGCAGTCTCTCCGCCCCTCCCGAAAAAATCAATAGACCGAAATATCTATATATTCCGGCCTACGTACGTCTCCCCACAGGTCTTATAGGCGCAAGGTGCGGCCCTTAATTTTGAGCAGACGCCCCCGCCTTCGTCCCATACACCTCATGCAATATCTCCACAAACCTCCGCGCCTGCGGTGACAGGAATTTCCCCTTCCTCAGCACCAGCCCGTAGCCGCGTTGCGGGAAGTATTGCTTCAGCGGGATGCGCACCAGTTTCTCGGTGCCGGTGAGGCAGATGTCGGTGACGATGGAGATGCCCATGCCGAGTTCGACGTATTTCTTGATGACTTCCCAGCCGCCCGCTTCCAGCGTGACCTGGAAGGTGAGGTTGTGCTGCTGGAACACGTATTTGACGATGTTCCAGGTGGAAAGGTGACGCGGCGGGAGGATCAGGCCGTAGTGGCTGATGTCTTCCAGCGTGACTGCGGATTTGCCCGCCAGCGGGTGGTCCAGCGGCACGATCAGCGCGGGGTCGAAGAAGGCGACGGGTTCGTAGTTGATGTCGTCGGGCACGTCCAGCATGGAGCCGACCACGAGGTCGATCTCGTCGGCGCGCAGCATCTTCAGGCCGTCGCGCCCGGTGACGTTGTGCAGCTTGGTGTGGATGCGCGGATAGGCGGCGACGAAGCGGCGCACGGCTTCCGGCAATACATAGAGGATGGTGGACTCGCCCGCGCCGATGTTGAGATCGCCGGACTCCAGCCGCCCATGTTGCGCGGCGAAGTTCTCTTCCAGTCCGTCTATGCCCTTCACCAGCGGATCGGACAGCGCGTATAGCGACTCGCCGTCCGGAGTGAGCTTGAGCAACGGGCCGCGGCGCTCGAACAAGGTCACGTTCAATTCGCGTTCCAGCGCCTGTATCTGCAACGTCACCGAAGGCTGGCTGAGAAACAGGTTCTGTGCTGCCAGCGTGACGCTGCCGGTGCGCACGACCTCGCAAAACGCGCGCATCTGCTTGAGCCGGTTCTTCTTGTAGTAGTGCTGTTTGTCGTTGTCCATCGCCGTGTTCTCCGTGCTTCCGATCCAATATTACGAATCTTAATGATCAAGATTGAAACAATTGATTCGCGTGCGGATTGTAGCTTGGTTTAGTCTGCGCCCCGCAATAAAAACGCCGGTATCCCAATAGGATCAAAAGCTTACGCGATCCTTACGGCGAGGCGGTTTGCGGCGCCCTGTGCGCATTTTTTGGTGACGGGAGAGACAGAGGAATGGCATACAGCGTATTGATAACGGGAGCGTTCATGGCAGGCCTTGGCGGCCTGTTGGCGTTGCTGTTGGCTATCGCCAGCAAACGTCTCTACGTGTTCGAAGATCCCCGCATCGAGCAGGTCGAAGAGCTGCTGCCGCATTCCAATTGCGGCGCCTGCGGCACGGCCGGTTGCCACAACTTCGCCGAGCAGGCGGTCGCCGGCCGGATCGAGCCCGGCCGCTGCACCGTCAACACCCCCGACCAGAACAAGAACATCGCCGCGCTGCTGGGCGTCGCGCTTGGCGACATCGAGAAGCGCGTGGCGCGCCTGGCCTGCGCCGGCGGCAAGCATGTCGCGAAGATGCGCGCCCAGTATTCCGGCCTGTCTTCCTGCCGCGCGGCGGCGGTCGCGGGCGGCGGCGGCAAGAGCTGCGCCTGGGGCTGCCTGGGGCTGGGCGATTGCGCCGACGTGTGCGATTTCGACGCGATCACGATGGATGCCCAAGGCCTGCCGGTGGTCGACCTGAACAAATGCACGGCCTGCGGCGACTGCGTCGATATCTGCCCGAAGCGGCTGTTCTCGCTGCAGGGCGTGACGCACAAGCTGTGGATGGCCTGCCGCAACGAATCCGATCCCGATACCGCCGAAGCCGCGTGCGAAGTGGCCTGCACCGCCTGCGGCCGCTGCGTGATGGATGCCGCCGACGGCCTCATCAGGCTGGAACGCAACCTCGCCGTGATCGACTACGACAAGAACAAGACCGCAAGCAAGGCAGCCATCGAGCGCTGCCCCACCGGCGCCATCGTCTGGCTGGAAGGCGACCGCGTCGTCAAGGGCAAGGCTGCCAAGAAAATCATCCGTATCCAACCGTTACCTGTCACTGCAGAAGCATAGGGGAAATCATGCTGAACAAACTCAAGCAATTCAAATTACTCGGCGCCGACACGAGTGCCGAAGGCAGCAAGACCAAGTACAAGTATCCGGGTACGCGCGACGCGATCGACGGCAACACCGCGGTGATCCTGGTCGAGCGCGAGGCCTCGCAGGGCGCGGGCGCCTACCCGATCACACCCTCCACGCAGATGGGCGAATACTGGGCGGAAGAAGTCGCCAAGGGCCATTTGAACGCCGCCGGCAAACCGCTGATCTTCGTCGAGCCGGAATCCGAACATGCCGCCGCAGGCGTCACCGCCGGCCTGTCGATGACCGGTCTGCGCGCGGTGAACTTCACCTCGTCGCAAGGCCTGGCCTTCATGCACGAGTCGCTGTACGCCGCCGTCGGCAAGCGCCTGCCCTATGTGCTGAACCTCGGCTGCCGCGCGATCACCAAGACCTCGCTGAACGTGCACTGCGCGCACGATGACTACCACTGCGCCGACGACACCGGTTTCATCCAGGTGATGGCGAAGAACGCGCAGGAAGCCGCCGACCTCAATATGGTCGCGCGCAAGACCGCCGAGCAGGCGCTGACCCCGGCCATCGTCGCGCAGGACGGCTTCCTCACCACCCACCTGATCGAGCCGATGCAAGTGCCTGAGAAGGAACTGATCGCCGAATACCTGGGCGACGCCGACGACATCATCGACACGCCGACGCCGGCGCAGCAGATGCTGTACGGCCCGAAGCGCCGGCGCGTGCCGTCCACCTGGGACGTGGACAATCCGATGCAGACCGGCGTGGTTCAGAACCAGGACGCCTACATGCAGGCCGTGGCCGCGCAGCGTCCGTATTTCTTCGACCACATCCCCGAGCTGTTCGACAAGAACGCGGAAGAGTTCCACGCGCTGACGGGCCGCCGCTACAACCGCGTCGACGCCTATCGCTGCGACGATGCCGACTACGTCATCCTCGGCCAGGGCAGCATGACGGTGCAGGCCGCCGCGGTCGCCGACTGGCTGCGCGAGCACCGCCAGATCAAGGTGGGCGTGGTCAACATCACCATGTTCCGCCCCTTCCCCGGCGATGTGCTGGGCAAGGTGTTGAAGGGCAAGAAGGGCGTGGCCGTGCTGGAGCGCACCGACCAGCCGCTGTCGGAAGACCTGCCGCTGATGCGCGAAGTGCGCGCGACGGTCACGAAGTGTCTGGAGAACGGCCGGGAGAAGACCTACGCCGATTACGCCGCTTACGAGAACGTCAAGGACATGCCGTCGCTGTACTCCGGCTGCTACGGCCTGGGCTCGCGCGACCTGCAGCCGGAAGGCCTGATCGCCGCCGTCGAGAACATGCTGCCCGGTGCGGCGCACCGCAAGTTCTATTACCTGTCGGTGGACTTCGTGCGCGACGAATCGGCCAACCCGAAACAGGAGATCCGCCAGCAGGAACTGCAGGCCGCCTATCCCGGCATCAAGGACATGGCGCTGCGTGGTTCCGAGAACCCGAACCTGCTGCCTAAGAACGCTATCGCCGTGCGCATGCACTCCATCGGCGGCTGGGGCGCGGTGACCACCGGCAAGAACCTGGCGATGACGCTGTTCGAACTGCTGGGCTGGGACATCAAGGCGAACCCGAAATACGGCTCCGAGAAGAAGGGCCAGCCGACGACCTATTACCTGTCGGCAGCACCCGAGCCGATCCGCATCAACTGCGAATACACCAACGTCGACGTGGTGCTGTCGCCGGACCCGCAGGTGTTCGGGCACACCAACGCGCTGGAAGGCATGCGCGAGGGCGGCGTGTTCATCATCCAGAGCAACCTCGGCAGCGCGGGCGAGGTGTGGGAGACCTTCCCGGTGCGCACGCAGCAATACATCGTCGACAAGAAGATCCGCGTGTTCTACCTCGACGCGTTCAAGATCGCCCGCGAGGAATCCAGCAATCCGGACCTGCAGTTGCGCATGCAGGGCAACGCCTTCCAGGGCGCGTTCTTCCGCGCGTCCGACGTGAAGGAGCGTGCAGGCCTGTCCGAAGAGACGCTGTTCGCCGCGATCGAGAACCAGCTCGAATCCAAGTTCGGCAAGAAGGGCAAGCGCATCGTCGAGGACAACCTGCGCGTGGTGCGCCGCGGCTACCAGGAGATCTTCGAGATCCCGTCCGACCAGATGAAGGTCGGCCAGCGCGCCAAAAAGGTCGCGAAGCCCGCGCCCTCGTTGCCGGTGATGCTGAAGCAGCAGCCGGAAGGCGACGGCGGCCTGTCCGACATCCACCGTTTCTGGGAGCAGACCGGCAGCTTCTACATGAAGGGCGAAGGCTCGAATAACCTGGTCGATCCCTTCATGGGCCTGTCGGTGATCCCGGCCGTGACCGGCGTGTACCGCGACATGACCGGCGTGCGCTTCGAGCATCCTGAATGGCATGCCGAGAAATGCACGGCCTGCGGCGAGTGCTTCACCCAGTGCCCGGACAGCGCGATCCCCGGCTTGGTCTCGACCACCACCGACATCCTGAACACCGCGATCCAGAAGATCGAGATCGGCGGACGCCCGACGCGCTTCCTGCGCAAGTTCAGCCGCGCCATCGACAAGAAACTGCGCAACTCGCTGGACAAGGATGGCCTCGACGTGCGCGCCTTGCTGGCCAATGCGATCACCGAAGCGTTCGCAGAAGATGCTACCCAAGGCGACGACCGCGGCCGTCTGGAAGCCGAACTGAACCTGCTGCGCGAACAGATCGGCGGCTTCAAGTTCGCCACGACCAAGCCCTACTGGACGCAGAAGGAGAAGAAGGAAAAGGGCTCGGGCGGCCTGTTCTCCATCACCATCAATCCCTACACCTGCAAGGGCTGCGCGCTGTGCGTCGAGGTGTGCGAGGACCAGGCGCTGACCATGGTCACGCAGACCCAGGAAAGCATAGAGACGCTGCGCGACGACTGGAACTTCTGGCTGGACCTGCCGACCACGCCGCCGCAATTCAGCCGCATCGACGACCTGGACGAGAAGGTCGGCGCGCTGGAGACGCTGCTGCTGGACAAGCACAACTACCAGTCGCTGGCCAGCGGCGACGGCGCCTGCCTGGGCTGCGGCGAGAAGGGCACCATCCACCTGTTCACCGCCACGGTGACTGCGCTGCAGCAGCCGCGCGTGAAGAAGTTCGTCGCGAAGCTGGACCGCCTGATCGCCGATCTGGAGAACCACATCCGCCTGAAGCTCAGCAGTTCCGTCGACCTGACCGACCCGCAGGCGCTGATGCAGGCCGCCCAGACGAACAACGGGCAAGACCTGACGCTTGCCAACCTGTCGGCGAGCATCCTGCAAAACAATCCGGGCCAGCCCATCGATCCGCAATGGCTGCGCCGCGTGAGCCAGATGCTGGAGAAGATGAAGGACCTGCGCTGGCGCTATATGGAAGGCCCGAGCAAGAAGGGCCGCGCCGAGATGGGCGTGGTGAACTCCACCGGTTGCACCTCGGTGTGGGCGTCGACCTTCCCGTTCAACCCCTATCCGTTCCCGTGGACTTCGCACCTGTTCCAGGATTCGCCGTCGGTCGCGATGGGTGTGTTCGAGGGCCACATGGCGAAGATGGTCGAAGGATTCAAGACCGTGCGCATGGTCGAGATGGAACTCGCCGGCGGTTACGACCCGGTCGAGAACGGCGCGGCTTTCGCCCGCTTCAACTGGGAGCAGCTCAGCGACGAAGAATGGCTGCTGTGCCCGCCAGTGGTAGCGATGGGCGGCGACGGTGCGATGTTCGACATCGGCTTCCAGAACCTGTCGCGCGCGCTGATGTCGGGCAAGCCGATCAAGGTGATGATCGTCGACACGCAGGTGTATTCCAACACCGGCGGCCAAGCCTGCACCTCGGGTTTCATCGGCCAAGTCGCCGACATGTCGCCCTACGGCGCGAGCAAGCACGGCAAGACCGAGAAGCGCAAGGAGATCAGCGTGATCGGCATGGCACACCGCACCTCGTTCATATTGCAGGGTTCGCTGTCCAACACCACGCACCTGCTGGAAGGATTCATCGATGGCCTGAACAGCCGCCGTCCGGCGCTGTTCAACGTGTACGCGGTGTGCCCGCCGGAGCACGGCGTGGGCGACAACAGCGCGGTGGCGCAAAGCAAGATGGCCGTGGAATCGCGCGCCTTCCCGCTGTTCCGCTACGACCCGGATGCGGGCGTGACCTTCTCCGAGTGCGTCTCGCTGGAAGGCAACCCGTCGCCGGATGCGGACTGGCTGACTTACAAGCTGGATTATGTGGACGAGAGCGGCGAGAAGAAATCGATGACGCTGCCGATGACCTTCGCCGATTTCGCACTCTCCGAAGGGCGCTTCGCCAAGCAGTTCAAGAAGGCGCCGCCCGAGACGTGGAACGACGACATGGTGCTGCTGGGCGACTTCCTCGCATTGCCGGAAGACGAGCGCGACGGCAAGTTCCCGTTCATCTGGACGGTGGACAAGAAGAACCGACTGATGCGCGTGCTGGTGTCGGCGGAACTGGTGCGCTCCTGCGAGGAACGCATGCAATTCTGGATGCAGTTGAAGGATGTGGCAGGACTCGGCCGCGCACAGGCTGCCGACGAGACCGCCATCGCCGACCGCGTGCGCCAGGAACTGATCCAGCAACTCTCGGCGGGCCTCGGCATCGGCGCCGCGGCGCAACCGGCAACGGCTGCGGCAGCACCGGCGGCCGCGAAGGCGGAAGGCTACGAAGCCGTATGGGTCGACACGCCGGAATGCACGGCCTGCGACGAATGCATCAACATCAACCCCAAGGTGTTTGCCTACAATGAAGCGAAAAAAGCCATCGTTATCAACCCGAAAGCGGGCAGTTATCTGGACCTCGTCAAGGCGGCAGAGAAGTGCACCGCCGGCGTCATCCACCCCGGTACGCCCTGGAACCTCAACGAGCCCAACCTCGACAAGCTGAAGGCTCGGGCGGCGAAGTTCAACTAACGGGAAACGGGAAATGAGAAACGGGAAATGTGAAACGGGAAGCGGGAAACGGGATTTCCCTGCCGGGATTAACCCTCCCGGCAGGGAGGGGAGCGCCAAGGGCGCGGGGTGGGCATCCCGTTTCCCGTTTCTCGTTTCACTGTTTTCACGCAGTGCGACCTTCGAGCACGGCATCCATCCGGTCTACCACAAGGAGACCGGGAGCCTGCCGATCAGGCGCATGGCGTTCGCGCCGCGGCTGATCGTGCCGCTGTCGCAGCATATCGGCAAACCGGCCTTGTGCTGCGTGAGCGTCGGCCAGGAAGTGCTGCGCGGCCAGGTCATCGCCAATGCGGACGGCGTGATGTCGCTGCCTGTGCATGCGCCCGCCACCGGCGTGGTCGAGGCCATCGGGCCGATGCCCGCGGCCAACGGCAAGATGGTGGACTCCGTCACCATCCGCGTGTACGAGGCCGACAGCCAGGAGGTGCGGGTTAACGCGCCGCGCGATGTCGAGTCGCTCGACAAGCAGGCATTGCTCGCCGCGATCCAGAGCACGGGCATCGCAGGGCTCGGCGGCGCGACCTTCCCCGCGCACGTGAAACTCAACGTGCCCGCGGACGCGGTGATCGACACGCTGGTGGTGAACGGCGCGGAATGCGAACCCTTCCTGACCTGCGACCATCGCGTGATGGTGGAGCGCACGCAGGACCTGCTGCGCGGCATCCGCTACGCGTTGAAGCTCAGCGGTGCGCCGCGCGCGATCATCGGCGTGGAAGACAACAAGCCGGACGCCATCGCGGCGATACAGGCCGCCTTGCCGGCCGACGGAACGATCACCGTGCAGGCGCTGGAGACCAAGTATCCGCAGGGCGCGGAAGACACCATCATCTACGCGCTGCTGGGCCGCGAGATCCCTGCCGGCCAACGTCCCGCCTCCATCGGCGTGCTGATGAACAACGTGATGACGCTGGCTTATCTCGGCCGCCTGCTGCCCGCGGGCGAGGGCATGGTCGAGCGCGTGCTGACCGTGGCGGGGCCGGCGGTGAAGAGGCCCGGCAACTACATCGTCCCCATCGGCACACCGCTGCGCTTCGTGCTGGAGCAAGTGGGCGCTTCCAGCAACGCGAAGGAGATCATCCTCGGCGGGCCGATGATGGGCATGACCGTCGCGTCGCTGGACGTGCCGGTGACCAAGGGCACCTCGGGCGTGCTCGCCTTCGCCGAGGCGACCGCGGAAGCGCAGCGCACCTATGCCTGCATCAAGTGCGGCGAATGCGTGAACGTGTGCCCCAAGTTCCTCAATCCTTCGCAGCTGGGATTGCTGGCGGCCAAGCGCGAATACGAACTGATGGCCGAGAAATTCAACCTCGACCGCTGCTTCGAGTGCGGCTGCTGCAGCTATGTCTGCCCGTCGCATATCCCGCTGGTGCAGCAGTTCCGCATCGCCAAGGCGGTCAACCGTGAAAGGGCGGCAGCATGAGCATGAAATTACGCACCTCGCCCCACCTGGTCAGCGACCGCAGCGTCGAACGCATCATGTTCCATGTGGTGCTGGCGCTGCTGCCGATCTGCGCATTCTCGGTGTGGCAATACGGCCTGTCGGCACTGGCGCTGCTGGTGACGGTGACCGCGAGCTGCCTGTTCACCGAGCGCTGGCTCAACCGCGCCGCAGGCCAGGCGAGCACGCTGGGCGACTGGAGTGCGACCATCACCGGTCTGCTGCTGGCGCTGACGCTGCCGCCCGCCTTCCCGCTGTGGATGGGCGTTGTCGCCGCCTTCGTTTCCATCGCCATCGGCAAGGCGATGTTCGGCGGGCTGGGGCATAACCTGTTCAACCCGGCGCTGATCGGCCGTGCCTTCGTGCAGGCCGCGTTCCCGACCGCGATCACGATCTGGGTGCCGGCCTACGCGTCGCAGCGCTTCACCGAGTTCATCCCGTCCACGCTGACGCTGCCGTTCATGATGCCGAACGACAACGTCCACTGGGTCGCGCAGGCCTCGATCGACGGCTTCACCGGCGCGACGCCGCTGGCGCGCTGGAAGTTCGAGCACTTCGCCTACCCGATCGAGGATCTGCTGACCGGCGCGGTCACCGCCTCGACCGGCGAGACGTCCGCCGTCCTGCTGGCCGCCTGCGGCCTGTACCTGATCGCGCGTCGTTTCATGGACTGGCGCATCCCGGTGGCGGTGCTCGGCAGCGCGCTGCTGGTCGCCTTGGCGTTCCGCATGTACGACCCGGTGATTTATCCGCCCATCCATCTCGTGCTGTTCTCGGGCGGCCTGATGCTGGGCGCGCTGTTCATGGCGACCGACTTGGCGACCTCGCCGGTCACGCCGGCGGGCGTGTGGATCTACGGCGCGCTGATCGGCGTGGTGACGGTGATGATCCGCTACTTCGGCGGACTGACCGAAGGGGTGATGTACGCGATCCTCCTCGGCAATGCGCTGACGCCGCTGATCGACCAGTACACCCAGCCGCGCGTGTTCGGCACCCGCCAGCGGAGGAAATCATGAGCGAGCCAACCACTATCCAGACTACGCCCGGCAGCAAGATGATCGCCACGATGGTGCTGGTCGCCACCGTCTGCGGCGTGCTCATCGTCGGCGCATTCGAGGGCACGCAGGACGCCATCGCGGCGAACAAGCGCATCACGCTGGAGCGCGCGGTGTTCAAGGTGTTGCCGGGTGCGGCGAGCGTGCGCGAATACGCCGCGACGCCGACCGGCATCCAGCCGCTGACGGGCGCGATGCCGGAAGGCGGCGTGAAGTTCTATGCAGCCTATGACCAGGCCGGTGCGCTCAAGGGCGTCGCCGCCGAGGCGGCGGGCAAGGGGTACGCCGACGTGGTACGCGTGCTGTACGGCTACGACGCGAAGTGCCAGTGCATCGTCGGCATCGGCGTGGTGGCTATGCGCGAGACGCCGGGCATCGGCGACAAGATCATCACCGACAAGGCATTCCTGCAGAACTTCGAGGCGCTCGACGTGCGCGTCAATGCCGAGATGACGGCGCTGGCGAATGCGGTGAAGGTCGTCAAGCACGGCAGCAAGCAGAACGCCTGGGAGATCGACGCCATCGCCGGTGCGACGGTCACGTCCAAGGCGGTCGGACGCGGCATCAATGAGAGCGCGCAGAAGCTGATGCCGCTGCTGGTTCCACATATCGAAGACGTGAAACGGGAAAAGGGAAACGGGAAATGAGCAAGACAGCGCACTTGGTATTTCGCGTTTCCCCCGATGTCGCGCAGCGGCGAGTCCCATTTCCCGTTTCCCGCGCAGAACTAGGAGTTCTTGCATGAGTACGAATCAAAAGCTGGATGAAGGAATCACCTTCGACACCTTCATGGAAGGCATATGGCGGCAGAACCCGGTGTTCGTGATGGTGCTGGGCATGTGCCCGACGCTGGCGGTCACCGTCTCCGCGGAGAACGCGATGTCGATGGGGCTCGCCACCACCTTCGTGCTGGTCAGTTCCTGCCTGCTGGTGTCGCTGATCCGCAATGTCGTGCCGAAGGAAGTGCGCATCGCGACCTACATCGTGATCATCGCGACCTTCGTGACGCTGGTCGATTACCTGATCCAGGCGGTGAGCCTGAAGCTGTACGAGGCGCTGGGCGCGTTCATCCAGCTGATCGTGGTGAACTGCATCATCCTCGGCCGCGCCGAGGCGCATGCGTCGAAGAATCCGCCGCTGAAGTCGGTGGTCAACGCGCTGGGCATGGGCATCGGTTTCACCATCGGCCTGCTGGCGCTGGGCGCGACGCGCGAGATTCTGGGCGCGGGCAAGCTGTTCGGCATCACGCTGTTCGGCGAACAGTTCCAGCCCTGGGTGGTGATGGTGTTGCCGCCGGGCGGGTTCTTCGTGCTGGGCGGCTGGCTGCTGCTGTTCTCGCTGCTGCGCAACAGGAAGGCCGCAATCGAAGGAGGACATGGCCATGAATGATTCCGTCAGCCTGATTTTCATCAGCACGCTGCTCACCAACAACTTCGTGCTGGCGATGTTCCTCGGCCTGTGTCCCTTCCTCGGCGTCTCGGGGCGGCTGGACACGGCGCTGCCGATGGGCATCGCGACGACCTTCGTGATGCTGGTCGCCTCGCTGTGCGCCTACGGCCTGAACCAGCTGCTGGGGTATTTCCATCTCGAGTTCCTGCGCCTGATCTCCTACATCGTGGTGATCGCCTCGTCGGTGCAACTAGTCGAGATGGTGATGAAGAAATACAGCCCCGCGCTGTTCCGCGCACTGGGCATCTACCTGCCGCTGATCACCACCAACTGCGCGGTGCTGGGCGTGGCGCTGTTCCAGACCGCGCGCGAATACGACCTGTCGCAATCGCTGGCGTTCTCGTTCGGCGGCGGCGCGGGCTTCACGCTGGCGCTGGTGCTGATGGCGTCGCTGCGCGAACGGTTGCAGCTGGCGAACGTGCCGACGCTGGTGCAGGGCACGGCGCTGTCGCTGATCCTCGCGGGCTTGCTGTCGCTGACCTTCATGGGCTTTGCCGGACTGGGAGCGGGAGAATGATCTATCTGCAGACGGTGCTGATCGTGTTCTGCCTGTTCGCCGGATGGCTGGTGGTTCGTGCCGCCGCCCGGCGCTATGCGGAACGTCATCCGGAGTTCGGCGCGTTGCGCGAGGAAGGCAAGGGCTGCGGATGCGGCAGCCATAAATGCGGCGAGGCGGTATGCAAAAAAGAGCAGAAGCGGTAATCGAAATTCAACGTAATCAGGAGCAGGCCATGCAACCTTATGTCATTCCATTCCAGCAACTGGGTATCGCCGATATTCCCGAAGTAGGCGGCAAGAACGCTTCTTTGGGCGAGATGATCTCCAACTTGAGCACGTCAGGCGTGCATGTACCCGGGGGCTTCGCCACCACGGCGCAGGCCTATCGCGACTTCCTCGCGCATGACGGGCTGGACAAGCGCATCGAGGAGGCGTTGTCCACGCTGAATGTGGAAGACGTCACCGCGCTGGCCGAGGCCGGACGCAAGATACGCAACTGGATCGTCGAAGCGCCGTTGCCCGCGCGACTGGAACAGGAGATCCGCACCCACTACGACCAACTGGTCTCGGAGGGCGAAGGCAGCTTCGCGGTGCGTTCCTCCGCCACCGCGGAAGACCTGCCGGACGCCTCGTTCGCCGGGCAGCAGGAGACCTTCCTGAACATCCAGGGCATAGACAACATCCTGCATGCTATCCGCGAGGTGTTCGCGTCGCTGTACAACGACCGCGCGATCTCCTACCGCGTGCACAAGGACTTCACCCACGCCGACGTGGCCTTGTCCGCCGGCGTGCAGCGCATGGTGCGCTCCGACCTGGGCGCATCCGGCGTGATGTTCACGCTGGACACCGAATCCGGTTTCCGCGACGCGGTGTTCATCACCTCGTCGTTCGGTCTGGGCGAGATGGTGGTACAGGGTGCGGTGAATCCCGACGAGTTCTATGTGCACAAGCCGCAACTCGCGGCGGGTTTCCCCGCGGTGATCCGCCGCGCGCTGGGCTCCAAGCAGCAGCGCATGGTGTTCGACGAGCAGCGCTCCGCCGGACGCTCCTGCCGCATCGAGCCGGTGCCCGCCGCCGACCAGACCAAGTTCTCGATCACCGATGCGGACGTGCTGCAACTGGCGCGCTACGCCGTGTCCATCGAACAACACTACGGCCGCCCGATGGACATCGAGTGGGGCAAGGACGGGCTGGACGGCAAGCTCTACATCCTGCAGGCGCGTCCCGAGACGGTGAAGTCGAACGAGACCTCCAACGGCGGCACCGAGAAGTACCGGCTGCAGCAGCGCGGCACCGTGCTGGTCGAGGGCCGCGCGATCGGCCAGAAGATAGGCGCGGGCCGCGTGCGCATCGTCGGGAGCACCGCCGAGATGGACAAGGTGCAGGCCGGCGACGTGCTGGTCACCGACATGACCGACCCGAACTGGGAGCCGGTGATGAAGAAGGCTTCCGCGATCATCACCAACCGCGGCGGACGCACCTGCCATGCGGCGATCATCGCGCGCGAATTGGGCATCCCCGCCATCGTCGGTTGCGGCCATGCGACCACCGCGTTGCAGGACGGCGAGACCGTCACCGCCTCCTGTGCGGAAGGCGACACCGGCTATGTGTATCACGGCAAGCTGCAGTTCGAAGTGGTCGTGCACGACGAGGCCGAGCTGCCGGCCATCCCGGTCAAGCTGATGCTCAACGTCGGCAACCCGACGCTGGCGTTCGAGTTCGCGCAGCTGCCGTCCGCGGGCGTGGGCCTCGCGCGCCTCGAATTCATCATCAACAACCTGATCGGCATCCACCCCAAGGCGGTGCTGGAGCACGACAAGCTGCCGGGCAAGCTGCACGAAGCCGTGCTGCAACGCGCGGCGGGCTATGCCAGCCCGGAAGAGTTCTACGTCGAGAAGATCACCGAAGGCGTGGCGACGCTGGCCGCGGCGTTCTGGCCGAAGAAGGTCATCGTGCGCATGTCCGACTTCAAGTCGAACGAGTACCGCAAGCTGATCGGCGGCGAGATCTACGAGCCGATGGAAGAGAACCCGATGATCGGCTTCCGCGGTGCGGGCCGTTACGTCGCGGCGAACTTCTCGGATTGCTTCGAACTGGAATGCCGCGCGATGAAGCGCGTGCGCGAGAAGCTGGGCTACACCAACGTCGAGTTGATGATCCCGTTCGTGCGCACCGTGAAGGAAGCGCAGGAAGTCGTCGCCACGCTGGCGAAGAACGGCCTGAAGCGCGGCGAAAACGGCCTGCGCCTGATCATGATGTGCGAGATCCCGTCCAACGCGCTGCTGGCGGAAGAGTTCCTGCAGCACTTCGACGGCTTCTCCATCGGCTCCAACGACCTGACTCAGCTGTCGCTGGGCCTGGACCGCGACTCCAGCCTGGTGGCAGACCGCTTCGACGAACGCGACCCGGCGGTGAAGGCCTTGCTGACGATGGCGATCTCCACCTGCAACCGTCTGGACAAATACGTCGGCATCTGCGGACAGGGCCCGTCCGACCACTTCGACTTCGCCGAGTGGCTGGTCGGGGCCGGCATCCAGACCATGTCGCTGAACCCGGACACGGTGATCGACACCTGGCGCAGGTTGGCCGAGTAGAGAAATTGCCGGGCCTTAACAGCCCGGCGACCGCGCCGGCCGGATCCAGGTGAGTCCGGCCGGAGCTCCCCCCTCGCCGTGCATGCAATGTGCGCGGTATCACCCGTAGTACTTTCCTCTGCCCTCCCCCGATTCTCTCCCGTTCCGGGGGAGGGCTTTTTTTTTGCGAATATCGCGAGCCTTGCGCTCCTTGCCAGGTCGGCCAAGACAAGCCGCGATCCTGTGCGCGCCGAAAGGTAAAATCCCGGCTGTCTTCCTGCTGTTCTGGATGTGGTCGCGCTGATCTACGCGAAGGGCTATGTCTGCCATTCGCAGGGACTGGCCTGCATCCCCGGCTGACGCATCGGAGCGTTGGAGCCGGCTTATTCGTTGGAGCCGTTTATCTGTTGGACTGGGCGGTTAAAAACCGCTATGCTGCGCGCCTCCAAAGCATGCGCCCGTAGCTCAGTTGGATAGAGTATTGGTTTCCGAAGCCAAGGGTCACAGGTTCGACTCCTGTCGGGCGCGCCACATTCAAGAAGGCTTATTCCCTTGCGGGCATAAGCCTTCTTCTTTTTCGGGTCGAGGAGATAAATCTGGAGGCTATTAGCGATGGAAGGTCTGTTTCTCGGCCAAAGCGGTCATCCTCAATAAATGAGAGTAATGGCGGCTTTGCACATCATTCCAGACAAGCTCCTTTTTCGAAACTAGGCCGAAATATATAGATATTTCGGCCTATGTATTCATGCATGCCGCTGTGGTTCAATGCGCTTCGGAGTCCGCGTCTCCTTATTGATAATGTAATAAAGAGATGCAGGAATTCATAAATGCCAAACATTCATGAGGATAGGCGATAAAAGTGTCTGTCTCTATATTAAAAAATGTCCGGCCCCATGGATCTCTTCAATAACTGTTAGCCATCTTTACGAAGGATATGCCATGGATCTCCTGAGCATTATCGAAAAAGAAATTTCTGAGACTCAAACGGCAATCGCGTTTCAGCACGAACAGGTGAAGTGGTACCTTCAAACATACCTACTCGCTATCTCGGGGCTTTTCGCGTTGAGCGGCTATTTTGCGTCTGATAGCAACATCACAGTTCGAGAATCAATTATCGGTGCAACCTTCACTATCACCACGTTCTTTCTGGGATGGATATTCTTGTCTGTCATTGCGCATAAGAGCTCTCTGATCATCATGCTATACAAGCAGCTTGCCGTTACGCGTGGTATTCGTGCGCGCTCTACCCCCGAGCTGGCGGCGGACTATGTGATGCCCCGCGCCAGTCACCACATAAAAGTGGCCGGCATGCTCAAGTATCTTCCCTATCTATTCTTCGTATTCAACTTTCTTATTTTGTGCGGTGGGCTTAGCTTCTATTTCTCGCCGCATATGAAGTACTTCCAAATCGTTGCTAGCGTCTCAGCCTTTGCAGTAACCCTCGGCACGTTTTATCCAGTTGTTTGTGTCACATTCAATCGCCAAATCCGATGCGCTACACATGCAAAGTCGATGCGGCATAAGAATCTCCTTGAACGGATTTGGGGTCACGAAATGCATAAGATCAAACAACGGCACAGGGGCGTCCGTGGTTTCTTCCTCGCCGTGGCAATGTTCGGCGCGATCTCAATCGCCATATTTTCCTTCTCGACCATCGGCGTGACTTACGAACAGACGATCGTCTATTTCGCCTACATCGGCACCGCGCTCTTCGGGGTATTACGGCTTCTCATCGAACGATATCGGCTTGTGGTCGCCCTAAAAAAGGTTGACTCGGGTATCGAGTAACCGATGGCTAACCCCGCGTTGCAGGGGGCGCACCGCCTATCGGCGGTGCGCCCCTGAACTAGGACGTTGTGGTTCGCATTTTCTATGCATTAGAGTAAGGAAGAAACCATGAAGGACATTCTGGACAAAATTGGAACGTACAACATCTTCAATTATTTGTTGCCTGGAGTTCTCTTTGCCGTTCTTGTTACACAACAGACCAAATACAACCTACTCCAGCAAGACGTACTAGCCGGAGCATTTGTTTACTACTTCATTGGATCCGTAGTTAGTCGAATCGGATCGCTCGTTGTAGAGCCACTTTTTAAGCGCCTCCGATTTGTGTCCTTTGTGCCATATAGTGACTTTGTTTCGGCATCGAAAGCAGATCCAAAGATTGAAATACTTTCGGAAGCAAACAACATGTACAGAACCATTTGCGCGCTTTTCGTTTGCGTTGCAATTACGTACGGCTACGAATCGGCAGCAGAAAGATTTCCCCATTTAAACGATGCACTCCCTGTGGTGCTCGTTGTTGGCTTGCTAGTTCTGTATTCCTTCTCTTACAAAAAACAGACGGTCTATATTAATAAGCGGATATCAACATATAGAAATGGAGGTTAATGATGAAAATCTACACCCTCAACGTTGGGCAAGGTCAGTTCGTAGTCGTAACTGGTCAAAAAGAGGCTTTCATCGTAGATACGTACGTGCCCCTAAGCCCAAAAACAGACATTGTGAATGTGAAAGGTGCCCTGGCAAGTATTCTTCAGGGGAAGAATCTAATTGGACTTATGGTTACAGGATTTGATGCAGACCACTTCAATGAAGTAGGCATGCGCATTGTTCTCAATAAGTACAGGCCTGACTGGATCATGTACCCGCAATATTATAAAAAGACAGGGAACGCAGACGCATGCTTTGCTGTAATCAAATCTTTCGAACAACAGAAAGATTTCAGGAAAATATCAGTCTCCCTATCCAAGAATGATACGAGGTTCTACAACAGCTCAATATCTTCGGAGTTTGAGTTTGAAGTTTTCTCCCCGCATTCAGCGGACATGACATCGTCAAACAATTGCTCATTGGTATGTAAGGTCAAGGAGCTTTCTACTGGAGCCACGTATCTGATAACTGGAGATACTGAAAATGACCGATGGGATTCCATAACCAAATACTTTGGAAATTCCCTTCGATCTCAGGTTCTTGATGCGCCTCATCATGGTTCCAAGAACGGAATATCGGCGGATGCAATGAAGTTGATTAAGCCGCATACGGTGCTTGTCAGTGCTGGTTATCAAAATCAGTACGGCCATCCAGACCGAGAAGCAACAAATTTGTTCGCTGCGCACGCAACAAACTGGTATTCGACTCATGCAAGTGGAGGGATTTCATTAGTCACTCATGTTTCTGCAGATGAGGTAAAGACCTATAAATTTGAGCCATGAGTTGCTGGTGCTCAACCATTCACACCAGCGAACTGCCTTCTGCAACCGCAGAACTCCAACGTTCGAAAATGGCTGCAACAGTGCGCTTATCAGAAGCAACTCAGGCTGAGCGATAACGACCGCTATGGCCGATTAGGCGACCTGGCTGGTTCTCGGCCTAAGCCGACCTTTCGAACGGATCAGAGTTTGTTCCGCTACCAATACCGGACATTCAACGTAGAGCTAACCGGCGCTGCGCGTGTTTATCGCGCAGCGTCCAGCGACTGAAGGGAGCGAGGTTGAGCGCCATGTTAGGAGTTCATGTGAGCCGACAAATCGGCGAACACTTTTTTCATCGCTTCGACATGCTCGGCTTTCAATGCCAATTTTTCGTCGAGCAATCCTGATACTTCTTCCGTGGCGATCCGTGCTGGCTTCGTTCGGATATCCTTTGCCGGAATGCAAGCAAAGTGAAACGCGGGGAACTCCTTCTTAAGCTTGTCAGCTTCGGCAACCTTATCTCCATCCAATAGACCCGCGACCCTCACAAAGCCGAGATCGGCGAGGATTCGGCACAAGTGAGCGATGTTGCCAGCTCCTCCTACCCCCCAGCCAAAGAAGTTTCCAGCAATACCTTCACTTAATTGCTCTGCGACACGAGGATATAGAAGAACGTCTTCTTGCCCTTCAGTGAGAATGACCCGATCATCTTGGAAAAATAATTCCCTTGCATCTAGTCCAAAGACGTGCGGGTTATACAAGTTCCCTTCGGATAGATTTCGAATCGATTCCTTAGCGGATGCACCGAGTTGATGAATCTTTGTCATCGAATCAGTGGTTGTAACTCGCGCAAGGTGTCCACCGCTTCCAAGAGCGCGAAGATCGACAAAATAGGGCGAGTGAGTTGCGACAACAATTTGCCTATCTTCAGAGTATCTTCTGAGTAGTGCAGCAACTCGCTTCTGCAAGCTGGGGTGCAACGAAAGCTCCGGCTCGTCGATTACCACAACGTCTCCCGGTTTTGAGTCGTAGATAGAGTCAACGATCGAAAAGATACTGATGATGCCTTCTCCCATCCCATCGCTAGAGTGGGAGTGCTTTCCGTTAAAGAATTTTAAAAAATACTGACCATTTTGGTCCGCTCGGTCGATTGTCCAATCAGGTTTGAACCCCAATACCTCGTTGAGTATTGCATTGAAAGGTTCGGGGTCTTTTATCGTATTGAATAGTCTGTACTCAAAGCCACTGAGCACAGACGATCGCTGCGGAGGGAGGCCGCTGCTTTGTACGTATTGTTCTCGTGACAAGGTGCTTTTGCTGAAATATGGATTAAACGCTCGGCGAGAGGGGAGTACAAATACGTGAAAGTTCTTGTCAATTCCTTCTTTTGTCGTCTCGCTGGAGCCTTTCGTGATTGACTTAAGAATTTCATCCTTGCCATTAACAACGTACTTGACCGTCACCAGTTCAATGTCACCGTTTCGGGTTCCCGCAGTAAAGCTGACCTCACCTCCCGACCGAGCTCGCAGGCACTCTAGGATGCAGGATTTACCGGCATTGTTTGGGCCCGTGAGAACAGTTAGACCGCTACCGGCTTCCCCATTTGGAACCGCGAAATCTAGTACACCGACTTCTCTGAACCCGCGATAACCATGAATTTCTATTCGAGTGAGTGCCATAGAACAGCGAAACTCCTAACAGTTGTAGCGTCCCATGTGTCCGGACATTTTTTAATATAGAGACAGGCGCTTTCCGCGCCTATCATAATGAATATTTGGCATTTATTAATTCCCGCATCTCTTTATTACATTATCAATAAGGAGACGGAGACTCCGAAGCGCATTGAACCACAGTGACATGCATGAATACATAGGCCGAATTATCTAGATATTTCGGCCTAGTCTTGATGAATAAGGTTGTCTGGAAATTTGCGTAAAGCGGTCATTCGCCTCATCTGCTGCAGATGACCGCTTTGGCCGAAAAGCGGAACCAAGTATTTTCAATCTTGAGTGTCATTTGATGGCATCTGCTTCGGGAAGCGTATGCCGATGCGCGTGCCGACGCCGCCTTTCCCCTCGTCCAGCCTGATCTCCGCGCCGTGCCGCTTGGCGACTTCGGCGACGATGGCGAGGCCGAGGCCGCTGCCGCTCTGGCCGCTGCCGAGTACGCGGTAGAAGCGTTCGAACACGCGTTCGCGATGTTCGGGCGGGATGCCGGGGCCGTCGTCTTCCACGTATAGCTCCGGGCCTTGATCGGTGTCGCCGACGCCGACGGTGATGTGTCCGCCTTCGGGGGTGTAGCGCACCGCGTTGTCGATGAGGTTGACCAGCATCTCCGTCAGGCTGTTCTCGTCGCCCTGTATTTCCAGTGGCGCGGGCGAGCCTTCGTAGCCCATGTCGATGTTCTTCTCCAATGCCATCGGCACCAGTTCGGCGGTGCATTCCTGCGCGAGGCTGTTCAGTTCGACGCCGGTGAAATGCTCTTCATCCTGCACGCCCGGCTCGTTGCGCGCCAGCACGAGCAACTGGTTCACCAGCCGGGTGCCGTGGCGCGAGCTGGTGAGGATGTTCTGCAGCGCGCTGTGGATGCGCTCGGGATCGTTTTCGCGCATCGCCAGTTCGGCCTGCATCTTCAGGCCGGCGAGCGGGGTGCGCAGTTGGTGCGCCGCATCGGCAACGAAGCGCTGCTGCGCCTGCATCATCTGCTCCAGCCGTTCGAGCAGGTCGTTCACCGCATCGATCAGCGGACGCACCTCTTCCGGGGCGAGGCTGCCGTCGAGCTGGCTGAGATCGTTGCGCTTGCGCTGCACGACTTCCTGCCGCAGACGTTCGAGCGGCTCCAGTCCCTGTTTCAGCGCCAGCCAGATCGCGCCGACGGCGATCAGGATCAGCAGCAGCTGCGGGATGACGATGTTGGCGAGGATGCCGCGTATCAGCGCCTGGCGCTGGTTGATGGTTTCCGACATGTGCAATTGATAGAGCTTCTTGCTGTCGCTGTTGTAGAACACCAGGCTCACGGTGCGCGTCTTCGCGCCATGGCGTTCGCCGCTGCTGAACTGGGGATCGATCTTGCCGCCGCGATAGGTCAGCGGGCGGGCAAGGTTGGCGTTGCCGGCGAGCTTCTTGCCGTCGGCGTCGCTGACGGTATAGAACACCTCGTCCGGAGACAGCACCGATTTGCCGTCCGGCAGTTCCGGCACGAAATCGAGCTTCTCCTTGCCGCCGCCGAGATTGAGCTGTGCGCCCAGCGCCTGGGCGCGTTGCAGCAGCACCATGTCGTAGGGGCGGTTGGCGTAGGTGAGGGTGGCGACGTATCCGGCGACGGTGCTGAACAGCCACAGCAGGAACAACGGCGTGAGCAGCCAGTTGATCAGGTGGACGCGCAGCGAGAAGGAGCTTTCCTGCATGTCGCCGCTATTGCGGAGTCGCCGCCTTGTCGATGACGTAGCCCAGCCCGCGTATGGTGCGTATGGTCACGCCCGCCGGCTCGATCTTCTTGCGCAGGCGATGGATGTAGACCTCGATCGCGTTGCTGCTGGCCTCTTCGGAATAGCTGTACAGGCGTTCGATCAGCTGGTCCTTGCTGATGACCCAGCCGGCGCGGGAGATCAGCGCCTCGAGCACGCTGAGTTCGCGCGTGGTCAGGTCCAGCGGCGTGCCGTCTATCGTCGCGCGCCGCGCCACGCTGTCGAAACACAGCGCGCCGCACTGGTAGACCGGATGCGTGCCGCACTGGCCGCGGCGCAGCAGCGCGCGCACCCGCGCTTCCAGCTCCGGCAGGTTGAACGGCTTTACCATGTAATCGTCGGCGCCCAGATCCAGTCCCTTGACGCGGTCGTCCACCGCATCGCGCGCGGTGAGGATGATCACCGGCACCTGGCTGTTGTTCTCGCGCAGCTCGCGCAGCACGCTGAAGCCGTCCTTGCGCGGCAGGCCGAGATCGAGGATCACCAGGTCGAAAGGCTGCTCGCCGCGCAGGATGGAACTGGCGTCCTGTCCGTCCTTCACGCGGTCGACCGCATAGCCGGCCTGACGCATGGAGCGGGTCAGCCCGTCGGCCAGTACTTCGTCGTCTTCTGCGATCAGGATGCGCATGTAAGTTCTATGTAAGTAATTGCGGCTAGGGTTCGCCCTAGGGCGGAGGATGATCGAAATTAGTCAACCGTCTCACGGCGGCTATTCTATGTGGGGCAGGGAATTTGTCCAAGCTGAGTATGGATTTCCTGCTTCGTTCATCGATGAACGCCTGTTTCGTCGCCCGGACATGCCGGGTTCCGTTACTTATAACAGGGAGGAAATATGCAACTTACTGAGAAGCACCAGCAGTATTGGCAGAAAAATCTCCGACTGACCGGGATATTGCTGGCGATCTGGTTCGTCGCCACCTTCGTCATCGGCTGGTTCGCGAGAGACCTGCAGTCCATCACCATCCTCGGCTTCCCGTTCCCGTTCTATATGGGCGCGCAGGGATCCTTGGCAATCTACGTATTGATCATCTGGTATTACGCACATGCCATGAACAAGCTCGATCAAGAGTATGGCGTAAATGAGGGAGAAGACTGATGGCTACGCAATCGACCAAATCATTCGCATCGCAGCTCACGCGCTACTACTCCTTCTATACCGGAGGCTTCGTCGCGTTCGTCATCCTGGTCGCGATCCTCGAGCAGATGGGCGTGCCGAACAAGATTCTCGGCTACATGTTCCTCGGCGCGACGGTGCTGCTGTATGCGGGCATCGGCATCATGTCCAAGACCGCCGATGTGTCGGAATACTACGTGGCGGGCCGCCGCGTGCCGGCGCTGTTCAACGGCATGGCGACCGGCGCGGACTGGATGTCCGCGGCGAGCTTCATCGGTATGGCCGGCACGCTGTACCTGTCCGGCTATGACGGCCTCGCCTTCGTGCTCGGCTGGACCGGCGGTTACTGCCTGGTGGCGCTGCTGCTCGCACCCTACCTGCGCAAGTTCGGCCAGTTCACCATTCCGGACTTCCTGGGCGCGCGTTACGGCGGCAACATCCCGCGTTCCATCGGCGTGTTCGCCGCGATCCTGTGCTCCTTCACCTATGTGATCGCGCAGATATACGGCGTCGGCCTGATCACCAGCCGCTTCACCGGGCTGGAGTTCTCCATCGGCGTGTTCGTCGGTCTCGGCGGCATCCTGGTGTGCTCCTTCCTCGGCGGCATGAAGGCGGTGACCTGGACCCAGGTCGCGCAATACATCATCCTGATCGTGGCCTACATGATTCCGGTGGTGTGGCTGTCGGTTAAGCACACCGGCAACCCGGTTCCGCAAGTCGCCTACGGTTACGTGCTGGAGAAGGTCACCGCGCGCGAACAGGTGCTGAACGATCCGACCACGCCAGACGGCGCGAAGGAAGCCGAAGTCCGCGCGATCTTCAAGCAGAAGCAGGAAGCTGCCGAAGCCAAGCTGAAGGCGCTGGAAACCGGTGGCGTCGCCTACCTGGCCGAAGAGAAGGCCAAGCTGGTGGCGGCGGCGGCAGAGCTGAAGGCAAGGCCGGAAGCCGATCCCAAGGCCATCGAGGCAGCCGACAAGGCGGTGGCCGACTTCCCGGCCAACGAGGCGGATGCCAAGAAAGCTTGGAAGAAGGCTGCGGATGGCGCCAAGGCCAAGGCCGGCCCGATCGCGGCTCACGCCGAGCCGTTCGCCGGCAAGGACGAGGCCGCTCGCGACAAGAAGCGCAAGAACTTCCTCGCGCTGGTGTTGTGTCTGATGGTGGGTACGGCCGCGTTGCCGCACATCCTGATGCGCTACTACACCACTCCGTCGGTGAAGGAAGCACGCAAGTCGGTGTTCTGGTCGCTGTTCTTCATCTTCCTGCTCTACTTCACCGCGCCTGCACTGGCGGTGCTGGCCAAGTTCGACGTCTACACCCTGCTGGTCGGATCGAGCTTCTCCGAACTGCCAAGTTGGGTCTCGGCCTGGGCATCTGTCGATAAGACACTGATGAGCGTGACCGACATCAACAAGGACGGCATCGTGCAGCTCGCCGAGATCACCATCGGCGGCGACCTGATCGTGCTGGCGACTCCGGAAATCGCGGGGCTGCCTTACGTGATCACCGGCTTGGTGGCTGCGGGCGGTCTGGCTGCGGCGCTGTCCACCGCGGACGGCCTGCTGCTGACCATCGCGAACGCGCTGTCGCACGACGTCTACTACAAGATGATCGACCCGAACGCTCCAACGACCCGTCGTCTGGCGATCTCCAAGGGCCTGTTGCTGGTGGTGGCGGTGTTCGCGGCTTACGTGACCTCGCTGAAACCGGGCGACATCCTGTTCCTGGTCGGTGCGGCGTTCTCGCTGGCTGCTTCCGCATTCTTCCCGGCGCTGGTGCTGGGCGTGTTCTGGAAGCGTGCCAACAAGTGGGGCGCGATCCTCGGCATGTCGGCCGGTCTGGGCACATGCGCTTACTACATGTACATGACCTATCCGTTCTTCGGTATTAACGCGCCGCTGTGGTGGGACATCAACCCGATCTCCGCCGGTATCTTCGGCATGCCGGTGGGTATCGCCGGCGTCATCATCGGCAGCCTGCTGACCGCAGCGCCGAACAAGGAGATCCAGGAGTTGGTCGACCACGTTCGCTACCCGAATCTGGAAGGCGACATCAAGACCGAAGCTGCTTAAGCTGAAGTCGTAGCAATGCAAACGGCCTGCGCAAGCAGGCCGTTTTGTTTTGGTGCGGGAAAAAAGCGAGGGACTGCTCCGTACAGCGCATCAGAACGGTAGCCCGGATGGAACGCAGTGCAATCCGGGGATGCGCTCCCGGATTCCGCTTTCGCTACATCCGGGGCTACTTTCGTCAGACCGCCAGGTCGGCGACCATATAAGTCAGATCGGAACGTCCGGTATCCTGAATCAAGTGTCGCGTCATGATGGGATCGAAGCGGTGCAGGTGCTGGACGATCTCGGTCACGCGATCCGGCTCGTTCAGGTGATGATGCGCCATGCCGAGCGCATACCACGCATGCGGGTTCATCGGCTGCAGCGTCGCCGCCTCATGCAGTGCCTTTGCGGCCTCTGCGTGCTGGCCGAGTCTGGCATGACAGATACCCAGGCCGTACCACGCACGATCGAATTGCGGCTTGAGCCGGGTAACCGTCTGGAACGTAGCGATCGCCTCGTCCAGTTCGCCCTGCTTGTCGCAGGCATACCCCAGGTTGAACAGCATCTCGGCATTGTCCGGCTCGATGCGCAACACTGCGCGGAAATGCTGCGCGGCCGGACCGAATTCGTTGCGCTTGGCATGGATGAATGCCATGGCGATAGCGGCGCGGGTGAACGTCGGCTCCGCCGCCAGCGTTAGCCGGTATTCGCCCAGCGCAGCTTCTTCCCGGTTCAGGAACTGGAAGAAACGCGCGCGCAGAAAGTGTTGCCATTTCTCGTAATTCATAGGGGTGATCCGTTGATCAGAGCAGCCGACATTTTGCGCATGGAAACCGATAGTCGCAAGCATAATCGCGGTAGAATTTGAACCCGCTCCATTCAATCTAAAAATCATGTTCTCTCCCGAATTATTCGTCGTCAGCGTACTGAAAGCGCTGGTCGAAATCTCTGCGATGGCGCTGCTTGCACAGGGGCTGATCGGCTTCCTTTCCGGCAAGGCAAAGCAGGACAATTTCGTCTACCGCCTGTTTCAGGTGGTCACTGCTCCAATCTATAAAATCGTCCGCAGGATCACGCCAAAATTCGTTGCCGACCAGCATATCGGCCTGGTCAGTTTCTTCATCCTGTTCTGGCTGTGGGTCGCGACGATCTACGCAAAGGGATATGTCTGCAGCGCGCAGAATCTGGCTTGTATCCCGGGCTGAGTGCAGCCTGACACGGCGGCCTTTCCAATTGTTCGAGACGAGACCATGACAACGATGAAACGCACCATCATCTACGTATCCGACGGCACCGGCATCACCGCCGAAACGCTGGGTCACGGCCTGCTCGCCCAGTTCGATGGCATAGACTTCAAGCCTCTGCGCTTCCCCTTCCTCGACAGCGAGGACAAGGCGCGCGATTGCCTCGCGCGCATCGACGAGGTCGGGCAGCGCGACGGCATCCGCCCCATCGTCATCATGACGATGACCAACTCGGATTGCAGCGCAATCCTGCACCGGGCCGACGCATTCTTCATCGACCTGTTCGACGCCTTCATCGCCCCGCTGGAAAAGGAACTGGGCTGCCGCTATTCGCGCGTGGTGGGTCGTTCGCATGGCCATGCCAATCCCGATTACAACGCGCGTATCGCCGCGATGAATTTCGCGCTCGCGCACGACGACGGCGTGTCCGATGCCGACCTCAAAAACGCCGACATCATCCTCGTCGGCGTGTCGCGCAGCGGCAAGACGCCGACCAGTTTGTATCTCTCGCTGCAGTTCTCGCTGAAGGCCGCCAACTACCCGCTGATCCCGGAAGATTTCGAGCGCGGCCACCTGCCCTCGCGCCTGCAGCCCTACCGCCACAAACTGTTCGGCCTGACCATCGACCCCGAACAATTGCACCGCATCCGCACCGAACGTCGCGCCAACAGCAAATATGCCTCGCTGGAAAACTGCCGCTACGAAGTGGCCGCGGCGGAAAAGATGATGAAGCGCGAAGGCATCAAGTGGTTCGACACCACCGCGAAGTCCATCGAGGAACTATCGGTGCAGCTGATGCAGGAACTCAATCACGAACGGTAAGCAAAGGCTTCTTGCGGCATTCCGGCATTTTCCTGCGATAATCCATCGCAAATTCCGTATCCAGAATCACATGCCCAGCCTCAAAAAAATTACCCTTCATGGCCCGGCCGGCCGGCTCGAAGGCATCTGGCATCTGCCGGATGCCGAACCTGCCGCGGTCGCCGTGGTCGCGCACCCGCTGCCGACGATGGGCGGCACGATGGAACACAAGATCATTACTACGCTGGCGAAGACCTTCGCCGAACTGGGCTATGCCGCGCTGCGCTTCAACTTTCGCGGCGTAGGCAACAGCGAGGGGGAGTTCGACGAGGGCAACGGCGAGGTCGAGGACCTGCTGGCGATGGTGCAGCACGCGCGCGACGAGTTCGGCCACCTGCCGCTGGTCCTGTCCGGATTCTCGTTCGGCGGCTATGTGACCGCGCGCGCGGCGCAGCACCTGCGCCCGCAGGCACACAAGCTGGTGCTGGTCGCGCCCGCGGTCGGGCGCTTCGCGATGCCGCATGTGCCGCACAACACGCTGGTGCTGCACGGCGAACACGACGAGGTGATACAGCTTCCCGACGCGCTGAACTGGGCGCGCCCGCAACACCTGCCCATCGTGGTGCTGCCGGATGCGGGACATTTCTTCCACGGGCGGCTGAACCAGCTGAAACAGCTTGTGCTGCACGAATTCCACGGGTGCCGCTTATGAGTTTCGTCATCCAGGCCGAAGGGCTGGTCAAGAATTACGGCGACCATCGCGTCGTCGACGGCGTCAGCCTCGGCATCCGGCGCGGCGAATGCTTCGGCCTGCTGGGCCCCAACGGTGCCGGCAAGACCACGACGCTGCGCCTGCTGCTCGGCCTGATCGCGCCGGACGGCGGCAGGCTGACCCTGCTCAACCACGACGTGCCGAACCACGCGCGCGAGGCGCGGCTGCGCGTCGGCGTCGTGCCGCAGATGGACAACCTCGATCCCGATTTCACCGTCACCGAGAACTTGATGGTGTACGGCCGCTACTTCGGCATGAAGGACAGCGAGATCGAGGCGCGCCTGCCCGAACTGCTGGAGTTCGCCAACCTGACGCACAAGAAGGATGCGAAGGTGCCGACGCTGTCCGGCGGCATGAAGCGGCGGCTGACCGTGGCGCGCGCGCTGGTCAACGACCCCGACGTGATCTTCCTCGACGAGCCGACCACCGGCCTCGATCCCCAAGCGCGCCACCTGATCTGGCAGCGCCTGCGCGAACTGACCGCACGCGGCAAGACGCTGCTGCTGACCACGCACTTCATGGACGAGGCCGAGCGCCTGTGCCACCGTCTGGCGGTGATGGACGAGGGCCGCGTCATCAGCCAGGGATCGCCGCGCGAACTGATCGCCGACAACATCGAGCCGCAGGTGATCGAGGTGTTCGGCGAGCATGCGGCAGCCTGGGCGAACGAACATGCGGGACATCACGCACAGCGTTTCGAGGTCAGCGGCGAGACGGCGTTCTGCTACGTAAACGACGCGCAGCCGCTGCTGAACGAGTTGCAGAAACAGCCGCAACTGCGCTACCTGCACAGGCCGGCGAACCTCGAAGACGTGTTCCTGAAACTGACCGGACGGGAGATGCGCGAATGAAAACGAACTATTTCGCCCTGCCGCGCCCGAGTCTCAGATTCATCCCGATCTGGCGGCGCAACTTCATGGTGTGGAAGAAGATGGCCGGGCCGTCCATCCTGGGCCACCTTGCCGATCCGGTGATCTATATGCTGGGCCTGGGCTACGGCCTGGGCGGCATGCTGCCCGAGGTCGGCGGCATGTCCTACATCGCCTTCCTCGCCGCCGGCACGGTGTGCTACAGCACGATGAACAGCGCGAGCTTCGAGGCGCTGTATTCCGGCTTCGCGCGCATGCACGAGCAGCGCACTTGGGAGGCGATCATGAACACACCGGTGACGCTGGACGACATCGTGTTCTCGGAGATCGTCTGGGCAGCGAGCAAGAGCCTGCTGTCCGGCCTCGCGGTGCTGGCGGTGATCTGGGCGCTCGGGCTGTCGCATTCGCCGCTGACGCTGTGGCTGATTCCGCTGGCACTCTTGGTCGGGCTGTGCTTCGCCGCCATCGGCCTGATTGTCACCGCATTGGCGCCAAGCTACGACTTCTTCATGTATTACTTCACGCTGGCGATCACGCCGATGGTGCTATTATGCGGCGTGTTTTTTCCGGTCGACCAGTTGCCGGCGGCGCTGCAGGGCGCGTCTTCCGTGCTGCCGCTGACGCATGCGATCGACATCGCGCGACCGCTGCTGAACGACACCGTCCCCGCGAACTGGCTGCAGCATGCCGCCGTACTGCTGGGTTACGCGATGGCGGGATTCTATGTGTCGCTGGCACTGTTCAGAAAAAGACTTTCTCAGTAAGGATTCCTCATGTTGTGGGTCAAGGCATTTCATATTTTCTTCGTCGTGAGCTGGTTCGCCGGCCTGTTCTACCTGCCGCGCATCTTCGTCAACCACGCGATGGCAACCGAGCCGGCGGAGATCGCGCGACTGAAGCTGATGGAGCGCAAGCTGTACCGTTTCGTCACGCCCATCGGCGCGCTGGCGGTCGTCTTCGGCCTGTGGCTGTGGTTCGGCTACGGATTCTCCGGCGGCTGGCTGCATGCGAAGACCACGCTGGTCGCGGTGCTGGTCGGCTACCACCTGTATTGCGGCCATCTGGTGAAGGAATTCGCCGCCGACCGCAACACGCGCAGCCATGTGTTCTACCGTTTCTTCAACGAGGCGCCGGTGTTCCTGCTGCTGGCTATCGTGATCCTCGTCACCGTCAAACCCTTCTGAGCCATGCCTGAATTTTTTGCCCCCTGCCCGCGCGGCCTCGAAGCGCTTCTTCGCAGCGACCTTGAAACCATGGGCGCGCAGAACCTGCGCGCCACCGACGGCGGCGTGGAGTTCTCGGGCGACTGGCCGCTGTGCTATCGCGTCAATCTGGAGAGCCGCCTCGCCAGCCGCGTGCTGTGGCGCGTGAAGGAGACGCGCTACCGCAGCGAACAGGATGTCTACAAGGCGGTGTTCGATCTGCAATGGCAGCGCTGGTTCGACGTGACCAACACGATACGCGTGAACACCACGGCGATACGCTGCCCGCTGAAGAGCCTGGAGTTCATCACGCTGCTGGTCAAGGACGCGGTGTGCGACCGCTTCCGCGAGCACTGCAACGAGCGCCCCAGCGTGGACACGCTGGAACCCGACGTGCGCATCCATGTGTTCATCGAGGACGATCTGCTGATGCTGTATCTGGACACCTCCGGCGATGCGCTGTTCAAACGCGGCGTGCGCCAGTACACCAACATCGCGCCGCTGCGCGAGAACCTCGCGGCCGGCATCCTGCGCATGACCGGCTGGCAGCCGGGCACCCCGCTGGTCGATCCGATGTGCGGCAGCGGCACGTTCCTGATCGAGGCCGCGCAGATGTCGCTGAACATCCAGCCCGGCATCGCGCGCCGCTTCGCGTTCGAGAAGCTGAAGAACTTCGACGCGAAGAAATGGCAGCAGATGCGCGAACAGGCCATCGCCGCGCAACAATCTCCGCGCTTCTGCGACATCTACGGCAGTGACCTCTACGGCGACGCGCTGAAGACCGCCTCGCGCAACCTGCAGGAAGCCGGGCTGGCGGAATGCGTCGAGCTGAAGCAGGCCAACGTACTGGAAATCTCGCCGCCGGCAGAACAGGGCGTGCTGGTGGCGAACCTGCCCTACGGCGAGCGCATGGGCGAGCTGGACGAACTGGCCGCGCTGTACCCGCAACTGGGCGACGCGCTGAAGAAGAAATTCGGCGGCTGGACGGCCTACCTGTTCACCGCCGACAGGGCCATCCTGAAACTGATGCGGCTGTCGCCGTCAAAGCGCACGCCGCTGTTCAACGGCCCGATCGAGTGCCGTCTGCTGGAATACAAGATCGTCGCCGGCAGCAACCGGAAATAGGCATACAAGCCCGCATCCTAGCGCTGAATGATGAACGAGGTGAACAGCACTTCGGAAATGGCGCTGATCTTTATGGGAGCGCCGGCAGCGTCCGAATCTGGGAGTGTCTTGCGAAAACCCATGACATACTCGGCATGCTCCTTGATCGCTTCGGCCAGCCTTGATTTCCCCTCGCCGGTGGACAGTTCGTCGGCAGTCCGGCTTTGCAACACCAGATTCACGTGATGCCTCATTTCCGGGAGGCGCGCCTCGACATCCTTGTCATATCCTGACTTGTCCAGCTTGAGCGAGATCGACGTCTTCAAATAGTGGCTTTCTTCGTCGCTGTCCAGGTTGACCAGGAATTCCCCCAGACTGACGAAGCCTGAATTGCCCTCCGTGACCGCGCCCTTTCCGACATGGCTGCTCTGCGTATCGGCTCCATCTCCGACAGGGCGCATGTAATTGACAGTCAGCGCCGCGACTATCAGCAACAACAAAGCTGCAATGAGCATAACAACCGGTTTCCAGTATGACATGACGATTCCTTCGCGCTGATCTTGGAGATGACTGACCGAAACAGGAAGGACGCAAAGATCCGAGAATAGACGGATTCAAGCAGTTCACCGCACATCGTGAACCGGCAGCCCGGCTGGCATCGGAAATCCATTAGCCCCGTGGCATTGCGTCCTTACCTTTCGATAAGTTTGCCCGAGAACATCATGCCGCCGATCGGGAGGAATAACAATAGGCAAAAGCCTAGGGGTATTCACGGATTCCGGAAGTCCAAATAAAAACCGCGCCTTGGCGCGGTTTTTATTTATGGAACTGCATGATGCAATCAGGTCAGCTTCAGATGTTCGGTGCCGCTCATCACGTCGCGGTCGCCGCCCAGCTTGCTCTCCAGTTTGATGCGCAGACGCAGGTCGTTGACCGAGTCGGCGTTCTTCAACGCCTCTTCGTAGGCGATCATGCCGGACTCGTAAAGGTTGAACAGCGCGCCGTCGAAAGTCTCCATGCCGAGTTCGCGGGACTTGGCCATGACTTCCTTGATCGCATGCACTTCGCCCTTGAAGATCAGGTCGGCGATCAGAGGCGAGTTCAGCAGGATCTCGATTGCCGCCGCGCGCCCGGCACCATCCTTCTTCGGAATCAGGCGCTGCGAGATCAGCGCCTTGATGTTCAGCGACAGGTCCATCAGCAACTGTTCGCGGCGTTCTTCCGGGAAGAAGTTGATGATGCGGTCCAGTGCCTGGTTCGCGCTGTTGGCGTGCAGCGTCGCCAGACACAGGTGGCCGGTCTCGGCGAACGCCACCGCGTACTCCATCGTCTCGCGGTCGCGAATTTCGCCGATCAGGATCACGTCCGGTGCCTGGCGTAGCGTGTTCTTCAGCGCATTGTGCCAGTTGTCGGTATCCACACCGACTTCACGGTGGGTGATGATGCAGTTGATATGGTCGTGCACGTATTCGACCGGATCCTCGATGGTGATGATGTGGCCGTAGCTGTTCCTGTTACGGTGGCCTATCATCGCCGCCAGCGTCGTGGACTTGCCGGAACCGGTTCCCCCGACCAGGATCACCAGACCGCGCTTGGTCATCACCACGTCCTTCAGCACCGGCGGCAAGCCCATCTGGTCGAGGTCGGGAATCTTGGTGGTGATCGTGCGCAGCACCATGCCGACGCGCTGCTGCTGCATGAATATGTTCACGCGGAAACGCCCGATGCCCGGCGGACTGATCGCGAAGTTGCACTCATGCGTCGCTTCGAACTCGGCGGCCTGGCGGTCGTTCATGATCGCGCGCGCCAGTTCCTGGGTGTGCACCGTGGTGAGCGCCTGGTTGGATACCGGCGTCATCTTGCCGTCCACCTTGAATGCCGGCGGAAAACCCGAGGTGATAAACAAGTCGGATGCCTTCTTGCTGATCATGCCGCGCAGCAGGTTGTGGATTAGCTCGGTGGCTTGGTCTCTTTCCATTGGATACTCCTAAATCCGGACGGGCCGGAATGAAAAACGGCGGATAGGAAAAGGCACGGCGCGCCGTGCCCCTACGGCGATCAACCCGGGAACAGATCCTTGTTGGCGGCCTTGCTGCGCGCCTCGGCCGGGGTGACGACGTTGGACTTCACCAGATTGCTCAGGCACTGGTCCAGCGTCTGCATGCCCATTGCCTGGCCGGTCTGGATCGCGGAATACATCTGCGGCACCTTGGCCTCGCGGATCAGGTTGCGGATCGCCGGGGTACAGATCATGATCTCGTGCGCCGCGACGCGGCCGGAGCCGTCCTTGGTCTTCAGCAGCGATTGCGAGATCACC
>DASRWG010000045.1:0-16664 GCA_035654695.1 Gallionella sp.
CCCAATATGACCGTTTGTAGTTTGGCAGTCCTTCACCTTCTCGCATCGCAACTGGAAGCCGGCAAAGTGATTTGAGGATGAAACGATGGAACCGTAAAAACCAAAACATCAGTTGCGTTGATGGGGAAGCCCTTGTAGTAATGTAGACACCTGCAACGGTGTATATCTTGGGGTGAGGTGTATAATTCGGCGAGTGTTGTTTTGTAACATTTTGTTTATCCGTGGTCTTTTTGCTATGGAGTAAATTATGGTTACGCAAAATACACCTGTTGCGCCCGGCTCGCCAAAATTGCTCGATCAAGTCCGCGACAAGATCAGAGTTAAGCATTACAGCATCCGCACCGAAACGCAATATCTTCAATGGATCAGGCGCTTCATCTATTTCCACGGCAAGCGACATCCGCGAGAGATGGGGGCCGCCGAGGTGGAGGCTTTCCTTTCTCATCTGGCGACGGCGGGCAATGTCTCTGCGTCGACTCAGAATCAGGCGCTTTCTGCCCTGTTGTTCCTGTATCGCGAGGTGTTGGGCATCGTTTTGCCATGGATGGATACGATGGTGCGCGCGAAAAAGCCGCAGCGTTTGCCGGTGGTGTTGAGCCGCACAGAGGTGGACAGGGTGCTGGAACGGATGGAAGGGACTTACGGCTTGATGGCCCGGCTGCTGTATGGGACCGGAATGCGCCTGATGGAGTGCGTGCGCTTGCGGGTCAAGGATGTCGATTTCGAGCGGCGCGAGATCCTGGTGCGCGAGGGGAAGGGTGGCAAGGATCGGGTGACGATGTTGCCTGAGACGTTGGTGTCGCCGCTGAACGAGCATTTGGCAAAACGGAAGCGGCTTTATGAGGATGATCTGGGCAAGGGCATGGCCGAGGTGTATTTGCCGGATGCGCTGGTTCGCAAATATCCCAAGGCGGCGACTCAGTGGGCATGGCAGTATGTATTTCCCTCGGGCAGTTACTCGATCGATCCGCGTAGCGGTCATGAACGTCGCCATCATATCGACGAGAAGTTGCTGCAGCGCGCGATGAAGCGTGCGGTGGCGGAAGCGGGTATCAAGAAGCCGGCGACGCCGCATACCTTGCGCCATTCGTTTGCTACACACCTGCTGGAAGGCGGCTACGACATCAGGACCGTGCAGGAGCTGCTCGGCCACTCCGACGTTTCCACCACGATGATTTACACTCACGTCCTTAACAAAGGCGGCAGGGGCGTGGTTAGCCCATTGGATAGATGAGATGAACGACGAACAATACATGCGCGCGGCGCTTGAACTGGCGCGCCAGGCGCAGGAGGCGGGCGAGGTGCCGGTCGGCGCGGTGGTGGTGAAGGACGGCGAGATCGTCGGGCGCGGGTTCAACGCGCCGATCTCGCGCCACGATCCTTCGGCGCACGCCGAGATGATGGCGCTGCGCGATGCGGCCGAGCGGCTGGGCAATTACCGGCTGCCAGGCTGCGAGCTTTTCGTGACGCTGGAGCCTTGCATGATGTGCGCCGGGGCGATCATGCATGCGCGCATCGCGCGCGTGGTGTACGGCGCGCGCGACCCCAAGACCGGTGCGTGCGGCAGCGTGCTGGATGCGTTCGCCGAGTTGCGGCTGAACCATCATGCGCAGGTACAAGGCGGCGTGCTGGCGGAGGAGTGCGGCGCGACGCTCAGCAACTTTTTTGCGATGCGCCGCGCGCAGCAGAGGGCCCAATGAAGATCATCGTGGACATTTCCACCCAGACGCTGGCGCTGCATGACGACGCGGGCGAGCTGCTGCGCCGCTACTCGGTCTCCACCGCCGCCAACGGCACGGGCGAACGTTCCGGCAGTTTCTGCACGCCGCGCGGTCGCCATGTGGTGCGCGCGAAGATAGGCGCGGGGATGCCCGCGAACACGGTGTTCGTGCGCCGCCGTCCGACCGGCGAGGTGTACACGCCGGAACTGGGCGCGCGGTTCCCGCAGCGCGACTGGATACTGACTCGCATCCTGTGGCTGTCCGGCCGCGAGCCGGGCTACAACCGGCTGGGGGAATGCGATACCATGCGCCGCTACATCTACATCCACGGCACGCCGGACAGCGAACCCATGGGCATCCCCGGATCGCACGGCTGCATCCGGATGCGCAACGACGAACTGATCGAGTTGTTCGATCTCGTCCCGGCGGGAACGGAAGTCGAAATCAAGGCTTGAACCGGCAAGGTCGATTCGCTGTCGGATGGATAAATGGTAGGGTGGATAAGCGTAGGCATCCACGATATGTCCGGTGGATGCGCGCCGGACGGCGCTTATCCACCCTACTTGTTGAGGCAAGTTGCAAACGGGAGGTGCACGATGGGCAATCCTTTCACGGTGAGTCTGGTTTCATGGCACGACGGCGAGCCGCTGCTGCGGGCGATCCGCGGGGCGGTGTTCATCCGCGAGCAGGGCGTACCCGAGGAGCTGGAATGGGACGGCCTCGATGCGGATTGCCGCCATGCGCTGGCGCTGAGCCTGCAGGGCGAGGCCATCGGTTGCGGGCGGTTGCTGGCGAACGGCCACATCGGGCGCATCGCGGTGCTGCCGCAGTGGCGCGAACAGCGGCTCGGCACCGCGATCATGGAGACCCTGCTGGCCGAGGCCCGCGCGCAAGGGCTGCGCCGTGTGGATGTGGATGCGCAGACGCAGGCCGTGCCGTTCTACCGCACCCTGGGTTTCGTCGAGCAGGGCGATGAGTTCATGGACGCGGGCCTGCCGCATATCAAGATGGTTCTGGAACTGTAGCAAGCATGCCGCATAGCAAGACCGAAGATTCCGAAAAACTCCGCATCGACAAATGGCTGTGGGCTGCGCGCTTCTTCAAGACGCGCGCGCTGGCCGCGGATGCGGTCGAGAGCGGCAAGGTGCTGGTCAACGACGCGCGCGTCAAACCGGCCAAGGCGCTGGCGATCGGCGACCGGCTGGACATCCGCCTCGGCCAGTATCAATACAGCGTCGAAGTGCTGGGCCTGTCCAACCGGCGCGGCCCGGCGCCCGAGGCGCAGCAGTTGTATCGCGAGAGCGAGGAGAGCCGGGCGCGGCGCGAGACCATCGCCGCGCAGAACAAGCTGTTGCCGCAACCGCATTTCAAGGGCAGGCCGACCAAGCGCGACCGCCGCGAGATCGAACGGTTTAACGAGAAGATCGCGTAGCGACTCGTTTGTTGCCTCAAAATCTTTTTGTCCTCGGAATACACGGAAGTCTCGGAAACAATCAATCGATTGCCCGGGCTTGGCTGTCCTGTCGTAGAAGTAGGGTGGATAAGCGTAGCGCATCCACAAAATGTTTGGCGGATGCGCGCCTGATGGCGCTTATCCACCCTACGTTTATTTCGTTTCCACTAGCGCGATCAACCGCAGGATGACTTCACCGTCCGGGGCGGTGGCGGTCGTCTGCCTCGCCGCCAGGCGGGGATGGCCGGGCAGCCTGAAGTCGGCGAGTTCGCCGCCCGCGGCGAGCAGGTCTTTCTCGGCCTGCCCCAGCCACTGCGTGAAATCCGGTTGCATGGCGTTGTGCGCGGCGATGCCCAGCAGGTTCGCGGCCGCGGGTGACAGCGCCAGGATGCGCCAATCGGGCGCGGCGATCAGCACCGCGCCGGGCAGCTGGGGAACGATGCCGCCGGGCTTCGCCGTCATCAGGCTGGCCCGCACCCTGGCCAGCAGTTCCTTCTTGTTGAACGGCTTGCTGATGAAGTCGGTCGCGCCGGCCTCGATGCCGGCGATGCGCTGTTCGGCCATCGACAGGGCGGTCACCATGATCACGGGCAGGTCGGAGAATTCGGGATCCTCGCGGACTTTGCGGCAGACTTCGTAGCCGCTCATGCCGGGCATGCGCACGTCCAGCAGCATCGCATCGGGTCTTTCGCGATGCAACATCTCCAGCGCCTCGGGGCCGCTGTATGCTCCTATCACCCGGTAGCCGGCGGCGGTGAGGATGAGGCGCAGCAGTTTCACGTTGGGCTGGGAGTCGTCCACCACCAGTATCGTCGCCGCGGCAGGAGGCAACCCGTCAGACATGCGCCGCCTTTCTGCCCGTGCGGATGAAATGCTCCACCACTTCCGGCAGGCGCCGGGTGTCCACCGGCTTGCTCATGTAGCCGTCGAAGCCGGCGGCGAGGAAGCGCGCTTCGTCGTCCTTCATCGCCTGTGCGGTGATCGCCACCGCGGGAACGTCGTCGAAGGCATGATCGGCCCTGAATGCGGCGATCACATCGAGGCCGCTGCCTGCGCCCAGGCGGATGTCGAGCAGCAACAGGTCGGGCTTAACGTCCCTGAGCAGTTCCATCGCTTCGGCGACGCTGGTTGCCTCCAGGATGCGATAGCGTTTCCCGTCGCCCAGCACGACCCGCACCAGCTTGCGGTTGGTGGCGTCGTCCTCGACCAGCAGGATAGTCGGTTGATTCATTGTCTCCATCTCGTTATCTTCCGGCTCGGTATCTTCAGGCTCAGCGGCCTCCGGTGGTGCGCCGCAACAGCCGGGTGATCGCCGCCAGCAGGCGCTGCTCGATCAGTTCGTCTCCCTGCAGCAGCACGAATTCGACTTGCCCTTCTTCCGTTGCCAGTTCGGTTGCACCCAGCATGCGGGCGGTCAATGCCAGAACGGGGATATGGGCGGTGTCGGGGCCCGCTTTCAGCCCGGCCTGCAGGCTGAAGAAATCCATCCCGCCGGCCAGCAGGTTGGTCACCACCAGATCGGGATGTATACATCTCGCCAGGTTGATCGCTTCTTCCGCGCCCAGCGCCTGGATGACTTCGTATTTTTCCGTCAGCATCATCGCCAGCAGGCTCAGTTCCTGCTGGTCGGTGTGGACCACCATCACCTTGCGGTTCGCCCCGTTCTCGCCTGCGGAGGGGATGCTGCGCCGCAAGGCATGCAGCAGTTCCGTCCTCTCCACCGGCTTGACCAGATAGTCGGCCGCGCCGAGTCGGAATCCCAGCAGCTGGCGGTCCAGCACCGAAACGATCACCACCGGGATGTCGCGGGTGCGGGGCATGTTCTTCAGTTCGGACAACACCTGCCAGCCGTCCATGTCGGGCAGCAGCAGGTCCAGCGTGATCGCCACCGGCCGGCGCTGTGCCGCAAGCATCAATGCCTCGCTGCCGCTCTGCGCGAACAGCACCCGGTAGCCCGCCTGGGCCAGGTAGAGTGACAGCAGCTTGGCGGCCTGCGGATTGTCCTCCACCACCAGCACGGTGGGCGGGACGCTTTCGCCGGGGATGTCGTCGGTGTCCATCGGGCGGTTCTCTACGGGGACGTGGCGTTCTTCATGTCTTCGTCCGGCCGCAGCGGCAGCAGGACATGGAAGGTGCTGCCCACGCCGAAGACGCTTTCCACCCAGATGCGACCGCGGTGCGCCTCCACCAGGCGCTTGGCCAGCGCCAGCCCCAGGCCGGTGCCCTCGTGCCGCCGGGTCAGAGAGGAGTCGACCTGGCTGAACTCGACGAAGATGCGGCCCAGGTCTTCCTCGCGGATGCCGATGCCGGTGTCGCCGATCTTCAGGTGCAGATACCCGTTCTCGGTCGACGCCGAAATAGTGATCACGCCCCGGTCGGTGAACTTCACCGCGTTCGACAGCAGGTTGTACAGCACCTGCTTGAATCGTATCTGGTCGGCGGTGATCAGCCCGAGATCCGGCGGCAGCTGCCACCGGATATCCAGCCCCTTCTTCTCCACCAGACCGCGCAGCGTGGTGATGGTCTCGCGTATTGTCTGGGCGATGGGGAAGGTCTCGTAGAACAGTTCCAGACGGCCCGCCTCGACCTTGGATAGATCGAGCACGTCGTTGATCAGGCGCTGCAACAGCATCCCTCCGTCGTGGATGTCGCCCAGGTATTCCAGCTGCTCGGCATTCAGCGGACCGGGTATCTGGTCTTGCAGCACCTCGGTGAAGCCGATGATCGCATTCAGCGGCGTGCGGAATTCGTGCGACATGTTGGCCAGGAACTGGCTCTTGGCGATGCTGGCCGCCTCGATCTCGGCGTTCAGCTGTCGCAGCTTGTCCATGGTCCCCTCGTAGTGGATGTAATAGCTCTGGTTGCCGAGCTGCAGGTCCAGGTTCATGATCTTGTCCAGCGCCTGGATATGGTCCACCACCGCCGCCGCATCGTCGTGATAGCGCTCCAGGATGAGCGGGTAGAGGATGCGGTGATAGAGCTGGAACGCGCCGATGAACCAGTGCGGCTCGACATGGATGGCGTTGTGGATGTAGCCGATGCGCCAGCGCCGCTCGAAATAGGCGGCATCGTAAGGACCGCGCAACGCCTGCATCAGGTAGGCCTTCTGCGCCTCGCCCAGACGCCGGATCATCGCCTCGTCCCTGAATACCTTGCGGGTCTCCTCGAAGGCGAGCATGTGCCGGTAGAACTGTTCGGATATCTCGTCCAGATGTTCGCTGAACAGGTCTTCCAGATCATGCAGCAATTCCTGGTCCCGCGGCTCGAATTTGAGGAAGGCCATGCGCTGGTCGCGCATGGCTTCGTCGAACACCGGCGGGATCACCTCGCCATAGATAGAGCCTGTCATGTCGTCCCCCCCTTGCCTGATCCGTACAGGCTCGCGCCGGGCGAAGCCTCCACTCTGCCCAGCGACCGGGCTTTCTCGGTGTAATCCAGCACGGCGGCGACCAGCGTGCCGTGGCTCCAGGTCAGCGGCGAGACCGAGAGGAATTCTCCCGTCTCCGGATGCACCTGCTCCGGCAGCACGCCCGAGGGCAGCGCTCTCGCGGCCACCCAGTCCAGCAGGGGCAGGGCCTGTTCCAGCGAATGCAGGTCGCGTGCCGCGGCGATGCGGTATTGGGCCAGCCACAGCGTGCAGACTACCCAGGGGTTGCCCGGCACATCGCCGCGGGTCGCCGCGCGCTGGTAGGCGTCGTGTTCGTAACGGGCCAGTCCGCCGATGCCCGTCTTGACCCACAGCCGCTGTTCCACCGCTTTTACGGTCCCGACGATGCGCTCGTCGAGCGCGTCGTAGCCCCCGAACGTGACCAGCCCGAGCAGGCTGGCATCCACGGTCATGTCGAGGAGCTGCCGTCCGTGACTGAACAGGATGCCGCGGGCGTAGCGTCCCTCGTCCGGATTGAACAGGTGCTTGTCCATCGCCGCGGCGATCTCCCGCGCGGCATTTGCGTAACCGTCGGCGCGCTCGTTCTCCTGGAACAGGCGGGCGAGGGACGCTGCCGCCTGCAGCCCGCCGATCACGGTGGCGGCGGTGTAGCTGAAGACGCCGCGCCGTTCTTCCCACAGGTCGAAGGAGGGCAGCGGCAAACCGGTGCCGTCGTCGCGGAAGGCCAGAAGGAAGTCCGCGGCGCGTTCCACGAACGGGCTGTAGAAGGGGCGGATGAACTCGATGTCGCGGTGGATCAGGTAATGGTTGTGGATCGCCCAGATGACCAGCGCGGTCTCGTCTTCCTGGATGGGGAACTGCATCTCCTCGCCCTCCAGCCAGGGCTGCCACGAGCTGCCCACCGAACCGTCCGGGTTGTACTTGTGCATCAGGAATCCGGTTTCGTCGAGGATGCTGGCGGAATAGTTGAAGCCGACCGCCTTGCCGGTGCAGAAATTCAGGAAGCGGCTGCTCAGGCTGCCGTAGCCGGCGCGGTCCAGCGCCTGCGAGACCTCGGCGCCGTCGCGCGGCCACATGTAGCTGTAGGTGTCCTGGTTGAACTGCTGGATGTCGGTGTCGTTGGCGGCGATCACCGCGCCGCCGTTGTCGATCTGGGTGCGCAGGATCAGCAGGCTGCGTTTGTACAGCGTCACCAGCGCGGGCGACAGTCCGGACGGGGCGATCTCCCCGGTCGAGACCCAGTGCCGCCAGTAATCGACGTTGCGCGCGATCAGGCGGTCCGGACCGATCTGCGTCACCAGCCGGTGCAGCTCTTCGACTTCGCTGTATCGCTCACCCACCGCCATCCAGTAGTGGCAGACGCCTTCCTGTCCCGGAGCCAGTTCGAGATGCATGCCGATCACCGAATCCACCGATCCCTGCGAGATCGGATTGCCGGCCAGTTCGCCGTCCTCCGCATCGCGCCAGGCGCCCTCCAGGCCGTGGTGGCGCTTGGTCCCGGTGGAATAATGCGTGACCCCCAGCGTGGATTCCGTGGCGCAGCTCATCAGGAAATAGCGCGGTCCCTTGTAGTGGATCAGGCTGGCGTTACGCGGATCGAAGAAGACCGTATCGCCGTTCTCGTTCTCCAGCGCGTTGATGTCGGCGTGGAAGAACAGGCGCGGCGACAAGGGACGGGAGCTGAGGTTATGTACCGTCACCCGCCTGACCAGGATGTTCTTCTCGTAATCGATCGCGTCGCTGAACCGGAGGCGCAGCGGCATGCGCGCATGCGTGGCGGTGACGTCCGTGACCAGCGCATCCGCGACGTAGTCCGGATGCAGCGTCCAGCTCCGCCGGTCCAGCCAGGAGAACTCGCCGTCCAGCCACACGCCGAAACGCCACGGATAACCCAGCGCATGATTCTCCTTGCCGACGCGCGGGTAATAGAAATCGCGCAGGCGGTAGTCGAAATCGAAAGCGGCGAGCATCGTGCCATTGCCAATCGGGATGTCGCGCGGCATGGGATGGGTTACCGGCCGGATCGCGGTCCGCCGGTTACATTCGTTGCCATGCGGTCGACGGCGTCGTTTCCGCAGTCGAGCGGGGGATATGCTGTTTGCTCACCGCGATCTCTCCCCGGGTGATGAAGTTCTCGATCTCGCCCGGTTTGCGCAGCATCTTGTTCACCGTGTCCTGATGCTCGGTCTCCGCGACGATGAGGTCGCGCGCATATTCTTCCAGCCGGATGTTCTTGTCCTTCACCAGGCCCAGCAACTCGTAGTAGGCCTTCAGCGCCTGTCCTTCGTGCGCCAGCGACTCGCGCAGGATGTCGCCGATGTCGTGGTTGTGTTTCTCCAGCAGCGATCCGATGCCCAGCGACGGGTGGCCGCCCAGCCATGTCACCATTTCCCCGGCCAGCCGCGCATGGATCAGGCCCTCGTCGGCCTGTTCCCGCAGCCATTCGACGATGGGGATGCGGTTGTAGCCGTACACCATCAGCGCGTAATGGGTGTAATGCACCACGCCGGCCAGCTCCAGTTCCAGGATGTGGTTGAGCGTCTTGATCACGGCTTCCTTGTTCATGGATATCTCCTCGGATAAAAAATGATTCGCCCCGGCTCGCCGGAAAGATGCTTTTGGAAGCGATTTCGACCAAGCGAAGCGTGCGGCGGACAGGGGGTATTTTCAATACGGGCTTCCCTGTATTTGCACCGGCTTGATGACTTCATCCGGAGCGGTAGGGCTCGTTTGCAGGGCGTCGCTTGCCAGGAAGGGGAATACCCGTTCCCGGCAAACAAAATACAGGTTTCCCTGTATTCAACAGTCATCGGCGAATGGATACAGTTCATTCCGGAAATCAGGCCGTAGTGCGCAGTCCGTTCTGGCGGCTCTGATGTCATTCAATCCCTCACAAGGAGCAGCCATGAAAATCCCGTCGCACAACAACCCGTTCGTTCGTGCAGCATCGTTGATCCTGCTGGCCGGCTTCATGCCGACCCTGGCCTATGCCCATCCGGGGCAGGCGGGCGGACTGGCGCACGGGCTGGCGCATCCTTTCACCGGTCTCGATCACCTGTGCGCCATGATTGCGGTCGGGTTATGGGCGGCGCAGACGGGCGGCCGACAGGCATGGCTGGTGCCGCTTTTCTTCGTGGCCATCATGGCGCAGGGCGGCTTGCTGGGCATGGCGGGGATCGCGGTCCCGTTCGCCGAGACGGGTATCGTCCTGTCGCTGCTGGTGCTGGGCCTGCTGGTCGCGGCCGCGGTCCGTTTGCCGCTGGCGTTGAGCGCCGGCATCGGCGGCGTATTCGCGCTGTTCCACGGCTATGCGCATGGTGTGGAGATGCCGCCGGGCGAGTCCGCTTTCGCGTATTTCTCGGGATTTGTCCTGGCGAGTATCCTGCTGAGCATGTCCGGCTTTTCGCTCGGCCTGCTGGTGCGGACGCACATGACCCGCTTCGCGGGTGCGGCGGTGGCCTTCGCCGGCGGCTATCTCTGGTTCGTCTGATCCGCCATGTATCCGGTCGGGAGAAAACACATGCATGAGATGTCGCTGGCGGAAAACGTGATCGAACTGGTCGAATACCGCGCGCGCCGGGAAGGCTGCCGGCGGGTCAAGACCGTGCGGCTGGAGATCGGCAGGCTGTCCGGCGTCGCGCCCGACGCGATGCGTTTCTGTTTCGACGCGGTGGCCGGCGGCACGCTGGCCGAAGGCGCCGTGCTGGATATCGTCGAGCAGGACGGGCGGGCGTGGTGCTTCGATTGCGACGGAATGATGCCGCTGGCGGCGCGCGGCGACCCCTGTCCGGGGTGCGGGGGGTATCACCTGCGTCTGGACGACGGGATGGCGATGCGCGTCAAGGAACTTGAGGTCGAATAGGGGGGATCATGTGCATGGTATGCGGTTGCAGCGGTGAAGAGACGAAGACAGGGCGTGCCGGAGAAGGCGCGCATTTCGGCGAGAACATGCGTTTCCGTGTTCATGCCGACGGTACGGCGCATTCCCATAACGTCGGCGCGCACCATCCTCATGGCATCGATCCCCATGGCATCGCCCATCGACATGGACACGAGCTCCATTACGGCCTCGGTCCGGCCCATGCGCACGCGCCCGGCATGAGCCAGGCGCGCATGGTCCAGGTCGAGCGCGACATTCTCGCCAAGAACGACGGCTATGCCGCGGCGAACCGCGACTACTTCCGCGAGCACGGTATCTTCGCGCTGAATCTGGTCTCGAGTCCCGGTTCCGGCAAGACTACGCTGCTGGTTTCCACCATCAGGGCATTGCAGGGCCGATATTCCGTTTGCGTGATCGAAGGCGACCAGCAGACGTCTAACGATGCGGACCGCATACGCGCCACCGGTGCGCCCGCGCTCCAGATCAACACCGGCCGCGGTTGCCACCTCGATGCGTATATGGTCGGGCAGGCGCTGGAGCAGTTGCGGCCCGCGGACGGCAGCCTGATGTTGATCGAGAACGTGGGTAACCTGGTCTGCCCGTCGTCCTTTGATCTGGGCGAGGCGCACAAGGTCGCGGTCCTGTCGGTGACCGAGGGCGAAGACAAGCCGCTGAAGTATCCGGACATGTTTGCCGCCGCCGACCTGATGCTGCTCAACAAGTCGGATTTGCTGCCCCATCTCGAATTCGATGTTACGCTTGCCATCGACTATGCGCGCCGGGTGAATCCCGGCATACGCACCATCGTCCTTTCCGCGCGCACCGGCGAGGGCATGGAGCTATGGCTGGACTGGCTGAGCGGGCGAATGACGCAGACCGCGATGCGGACAGAACTGGCGGAGATGAAGGAATTATCGGTTTGCGTTTCCTGAAAGGCTGACTATGTGTCTTGCGATTCCGGCCCGGGTGGTCGAGATGTTGGCCGATGACAAGGCTGTGGTGGATATCGGCGGCGTGCAGAAGGAAGTTTCGCTGGCGCTGCTCGAAGACGTGAGCGCGGGCGACTACGTGATCGTGCATGTCGGCTTCGCGCTGAACAAGCTCGATCCGGAAGAAGCGGAGCGGACGCTCGCGCTGTTCGCCGAGATAGGCAACCTCGACCCTTCCGCCGCATGAAGTCCGGGGTGGGAATATGAAATATGTCGACGAATTTCGCGACGGCGAGTTGGCGAAAAACCTGGCCGCGTCGATCGCGCACGAGGTGCGCGACCGCGATTACAGTTTCATGGAATTCTGCGGCGGCCATACCCACGCCATCTCGCGTTACGGCGTCGCCGACCTGCTGCCCCCCAACGTGCGCATGATCCACGGCCCCGGATGCCCGGTGTGCGTGCTGCCCATCGGCCGCGTGGACATGGCCATCCAGCTCGCGCTGGAGCACGGCGTAACGCTGTGCACCTATGCCGACACCGTGCGCATCCCGGCCTCGAACGACCTTTCCCTGATGAAGGCGAAGGCGCGCGGGGCGGACATCCGCATGCTCTATTCCGCCGCCGATGCGCTCGCGCACGCGCAGCAGCATCCGGAGAAACAGGTGGTGTTCTTCGCCATCGGCTTCGAGACCACCACGCCGCCCACCGCGGTGCTGATCAAACAGGCGAAGGCGCTGGGGTTGAAGAATTTCTCGGTGCTGTGCTGCCATGTGCTCACGCCGTCGGCCATCTCCAACATCCTCGAATCGCCAGAGGTGCGCCAGTACGGCACCGTGCCGCTCGACGGCTTCATCGGCCCGGCGCATGTCTCCACCGTGATCGGCAGCCGCCCCTACGAATTCTTCGCCGAGGAATACCGCAAGCCGGTGGTGATCGCGGGCTTCGAGCCGCTGGACGTGATGCAGGCGATACTGATGCTGATCCGCCAGGTGAACGAGGATAGAGCCGAGGTGGAGAACGAATTCACGCGCGCGGTCACGCGCGACGGCAACCTCAAGGCGCAGAACCTGGTCGCCGAGGTGTTCGAGTTGCGCCGCGAGTTCGAGTGGCGCGGTCTCGGGCTGGTGCCGTATTCGGCGCTGAAGATCCGAAAGGAGTTTGCGGAGTTCGACGCCGAGCTGCGCTTCCCGCTGGGCTACCGCGCGGTGGCCGACAACAAGGCGTGCGAGTGCGGCGCGATCCTGCGCGGCGTGAAGCGGCCGTGGGACTGCAAGCTGTTCGGCACGGTGTGCACGCCGGAGGCGCCGATGGGTTCCTGCATGGTGAGCTCGGAGGGCGCGTGCGCCGCGCATTACTCCTATGGGCGGTTCAAGAATATCGAGGTGGTGAGCGCATGAGCGATGTGATGAATGGCGGCAAGGTGCGCAAGGATTATGTCCGTGCGCTGGACATCAAAAACGGGCGCGTGGACATGAGCCACGGCAGCGGTGGACGCGCGATGGCGCAGCTGATCGAGCAGCTGTTCGCCGCGGCGTTCGACAACGACTACCTGCGCCAGGGCAACGACGGCGCGCTGCTGCCGCCGCCGGACGGCAGGCTGGTGATGGCGACCGACTGCCATGTGGTGTCGCCGCTGTTCTTCCCCGGCGGCGACATCGGCTGCCTGTCGGTGCACGGCACCATCAACGACGTCGCGGTGATGGGTGCTGTGCCGCTGTGGCTGTCCGCCGGATTCATCCTCGAAGAGGGCTTTCCGCTGGCCGACCTGCAGCGCATCGTGATGTCGATGGCGCAGGCGGCCAAGGAGGCGGGCGTGCACATCGTCACCGGCGACACCAAGGTGGTGGAGCAGGGAAAGGGCGATGGCGTGTTCATCACCACCACCGGCGTGGGCGTGGTGCCAGATAACGTGCACCTTTCCGGCGACCGCGCGCGTGCTGGCGACCGCATCCTCGTCTCCGGCACGCTGGGTGATCACGGCATGGCGATCATGGCACAGCGCGAGAGCCTGGGTTTCTCGTCGGCCATCGTTTCCGACACCGCGGCATTGCATGGACTGATTGCAACGCTGCTCGACAGCGGCGCCGACATACACGTGCTGCGCGACCCGACGCGCGGCGGACTGGCGACCACGCTCAACGAGATCGCTGCGCAGTCCGGCGTCGGCATGATGCTGGACGAGCGCGCCATCCCGGTCAATCCGGAGGTGGCGAGCGCCTGCGAGTTCCTCGGCCTCGATCCGCTGTACGTCGCCAACGAAGGCAAGCTGGTAGCCGTCGTCGCGCCTCAGGATGCCGAGCGCGCGCTGGCCGCGATGCGCGCGCATCCGCTGGGTGCGAACGCCGCCATCGTCGGCACGGTGCACGAAGACGATCACCATTTTGTGCAGATGACCACCGGCTTCGGCGGACGACGCATCGTCGACTGGCTCTCGGGCGAACAACTTCCAAGAATCTGCTGACCATGCGCATCCTGCTTCTCACCCACAGCTACAACAGTCTCACGCAGCGGCTGCATACCGAACTGGCGGCGCGGGGCCACGAGCTGGCGATCGAGTTCGATATCGCCGATTCCGTGTCGGAGGAGGCGGTGGATCTGTTTCGTCCCGACCTCATCGTCGCGCCTTACCTGCGCCGAGCGATACCCGAGTCGATCTGGAAACGTCATATGTGCTTCATCGTGCATCCCGGCATCGTCGGCGACCGCGGGCCTTCGGCGCTGGACTGGGCGATACAGGACGGCGTAACGGAATGGGGCGTCACTGTGTTGCAGGCGGAAGCGGAGATGGATGCGGGGCCGGTGTGGGCGAGCGAGACCTTCGCGATGCGCGATGCGACCAAGAGCAGCCTGTACCGCAACGAAGTCACCGCAGCGGCCTGCCGCGCGGTGCTGATTGCGGTGGAGCGTTACGCCATCGGCAACTTCGAACCGATGCAATTATCCGAACCGACACCGTTGCGCCCCTTGCTGAAACAGGAAGAGCGGCGCATAGACTGGCAGCACGACGACACCGCGACCGTGCTGCGCAAGATTGCGGCGGCCGACGGTTTTCCCGGCGTCGCCGATCAAATGTTCGGCGAGCCTTGCCATCTCTACGATGCGCATGCCGAGTCGACGATACGCGGCGGCCAGCCCGGCGACATCATCGCGCGGTGCGAGACTGCGCTGCTGCGCGCCACCGCGGACGGCGCGGTGTGGATCGGCCATGTGCGGCGTCACGCGAACGGCATCAAGCTGCCTGCCGCACAGGCCTTCGCCGACGAGGCCGCCGCATTGCCCGAATTGCCGCTGACCGGCTGGTGGGCGGCGGAAGGCGAAACTTGGCAGGACATTTCTTACCTTGAGCAGGACTCTGTCGGCTACTTGCATTTCGAGTTCTACAACGGCGCGATGGGCACGCGGCAATGCCGCCGTTTGCTGCAAGCCTACTGCTGGGCGCTGACGCGGCCGACGCGGGTGCTGGTGCTGATGGGCGGCGCGGACTTCTGGAGCAACGGCATCCACCTCAACACGATCGAGGCCGCCGAGTCGCCGGCCGACGAATCCTGGGCCAACATCAATGCGATGAACGACCTGGCCGAGGCCATCATTCGCACCGAATCTCACCTCACCGTCGCCGCGCTGCACGGCAATGCCGGCGCTGGCGGCTGCTTTCTCGCGCGCGCGGCGGACCGGATGTGGCTGCGCGACGGTGTGCTGCTCAACCCGCATTACAAGAACATGGGCAATCTCTACGGTTCGGAATACTGGACTTATCTGCTGCCGCCGCGCGTGGGCGAGGAGGGCGCGCGCGCCATCATGCGCAACCGCCTGCCGCTGACCGCGCAGGCCGCGGTGGACTGCGGCTTCGCCGACGCGCGGCTTCCCGGCGACAGTGCGGCATTTCTCACCGAAGTATCGCGGCGCGCGGACGGACTCGCGCGTACCGGAAGTTTCCACAGCGATCTCGATGCGAAAAAGATCCGGCGCATCTCGGACGAGGCGGTAAAGCCGCTGAAGCAATACCGCGAAGAGGAGCTGGCGCAGATGCGGCGCAACTTCTACGGCTTCGATCCCAGTTACCACGTGGCCCGCTACCACTTTGTGCGCAAGTCGCCGAACTCGTGGACGCCGCGCCATCTTGCACCGCACCGCAATCCAGGCTGGCGGGTGCCTGCCTGACGATCGTCACGGGAGTAAGCGATGGAGCCGCGCATCAGCCTGATCACCCTCGGCGTCGCCGATCTCGAACGGGCGACCCGCTTCTACGGGGAATGCCTCGGCCTCCCGCGCCTGCAGACGCCGCCGTCGATCACCTTCTTCGAACTGGGCAAGACCTGGCTTGCGCTGTGGCCGCGCGAGAATCTGGCCGACGATGCGGGACTCTCTCCGGAGGGTTCCGGCTTTCGCGGTTTCTCGCTGGCCCATAACGTGCGTTCGCCGGCGGAAGTGGATGCGCTGCTGGCGCATGTCGCCGCTCATGGCGCGAAGGTGGTGAAGCCCGCGCATGCGACCGACTGGGGCGGCTATACGGGCTACTTCACCGACCCCGACGGCTTCCTCTGGGAAGTCGCGCACAATCCCGCGTTCCCGCATCTGTAGCGTGCAACCGGCGTTGTGTCGCCGGCGCAGCCCGTAGGCTGGTGGTGATAATCAGCCACTCCTGTCTATCGATGGATTATTCGGCATTACCTCCAATCGAAATACAGCTCGCACCTTATGGTTCCGGTTAATCGTCGGACATAGCATCCAATCGTCCATACATACATCCAGTCACGGGAGATTGCTATGCCGCTCGAGAATGCCAAGTCCACATCTGCCAGCAACGGCCAGCAACCGCATCCGGTTTTCTGGATGCGCCAAAGCAAACCGGCGGCGTCCGCCGGGGCGGAACCGGGCGTCTCGGCGCAAGCCATCCTGTCGGAGATCGAGGAGCGCGCGCTGCGCTTTGTCGCAACCGGCGAAGAGGCCCTGATCGATCTGCGCTGCCTGAAGGCTATGCCCGACGAGCGGGAAATGCTGGAGATCCTGCTGGGCCGCGGAGAGGTGTCGGCGGTGCTGGACGCGCTAGGGTGCAGCGAGATACATGAGACGGCTGTTTCCTGTGTCTGGTGGGTGCGCCACCGCAATGCCGACGACGAGATCGTCGGCGAGCTGATCGAGATCGCCGAAGTCCCCGATGTGCTCATGGGCGACCGCAGCGCGATCGCTTCCGGACTGCAGGCCTTGCGCAACGCCTCGCCGTTCCACATGCAAAAGCTGCAGGACATCACTACACAAACTAACGAAAGGTAGCCGCCATGGATAACCA
>DASRWG010000046.1:0-89861 GCA_035654695.1 Gallionella sp.
CTCATTTCTTTCCCCCTCCCTCACCCACAATCCGCTCTCGGATAAATATTACGTTCCATCACGCGGAACAGATGTGAGCAATCTTTAAGGTTCGCATGATTCATCCGTCAGTCCTAGCTTCCCGGGCAGGCCATTCAACCATATTGAGAGGAAAGAAATGAGCCACACCCTATCCCAGGCTATGGGGACGGACCTAATATCGGGGCGAGTGTTCGCGGTCGCGATTCGAGAATGCTCCCATTCGTGGTGATACCTGAGCCTATGGCTGCTGTGCTACCTCATAGCACCCATAGGAGCAGCTTGAAGCCGCCGGTGGTTCCGATGCGCCAACGGCCGGTATGAAATCTTCACCGGCCACAGGTAGAAGGCTGACTGACATATGGTGCGTTGCGGACATCGCCCGGAGATATCAGTAGGAATTCAAGCGAGTAAGCCGAAGGAGGTCATATGGCAACACCCCGCAAGAAAGTCCAAGCCAAGCCGCTCGCCGCTCTGGAGAAATGCGCTACCGGCATCCCCGGTCTCGATCAGGTCACCAACGGCGGGTTGCCGCTGGGACGCACCACGCTGGTGTGCGGCGGTTCCGGCTCGGGCAAGACGCTGCTCGGCATGGAGTTCCTGGTCGTGGGCGCAAGGGATCACGGCGAGCCGGGCGTGTTCATGTCCTTCGAGGAGAACGCCGCGGAGCTCGCCCAGAACGTGGCCTCGCTCGGCTTCGACGTGCAGCGGCTGGTGGATCAGAAGAAACTGGTCATCGACCATGTGCGCGTCGAGCGCAGCGAGATCGAGGAATCCGGCGAATACGATCTCGAGGGCTTGTTCGTCCGCCTGGGCTACGCCATCGATTCCGTCGGCGCCAAGCGCGTGGTGCTGGACACCATCGAGGCGCTGTTCGCCGCGCTGAACAATGCCGGCATCCTGCGCGCCGAGCTGCGGCGGCTGTTCCGCTGGCTCAAGGACAAAGGAGTCACCGCCATCGTTACCGGCGAGCGCGGCGAAGGCACGCTCACCCGGCACGGGCTCGAAGAATATGTCTCCGACTGCGTGATCCTGCTCGACCAGCGGGTCGCCGACCAGATCGCCACCCGCCGCCTGCGCATCGTCAAGTACCGCGGCTCCGCCCACGGCACCAACGAATACCCGTTCCTGCTGGACGAGCAGGGCTTCACCGTGGTGCCGCTCACCGCCATCGGCCTGCAATACACCGTACCCAACGATTTCATTTCCACCGGCATCGCCAAGCTCGACGCCATGCTGGGCGGGCACGGCTATTACCGCGGCGGCACGTTGCTGGTGTCGGGCACGGCCGGTTCCGGCAAGAGCAGCATCGCGGCGCATTTCGTGGATGCCGCCTGCCGCCGCGGCGAGCGCTGCCTGCTGTTCGCCTACGAGGAGTCCCCGGACCAGATCATGCGAAACATGCGCTCCATCGGCATCAACCTGAAACCGTGGGTCGACAAGGGGCTGCTGCGTTTCATCGCCTCGCGTCCCGCCACCTACGGGCTGGAGATGCACCTGGCAACCGTGCAGCGCGCAACCGAGCAGTTCCAGCCCAAGGTGGTGGTGTTCGATCCCGTCTCCAGCTTCGAATCGGCGGGCAGCTTCCTGGATGCCAGGGCCATGCTGATGCGCCTGGTGGATTTCCTCAAGACCCACCAGATCACCTCCCTGTTCACCAGCCTCACCGCCGGGGGCAGCCCGTCGGAACTGACCGAAGTGGGCATCTCCTCGCTGATCGACACTTGGCTGCTGCTGCGCAACCTGGAACAGGGTGGCGAGCGCACCCGCATCATGTATGTGCTCAAGGCGCGCGGCATGGCACATTCCAACCAGGTGCGCGAGTTCGTTCTCAGCGACCGCGGCGTGGACCTGGTGGATGTTTATCTTGGGCCGAACGGCATCCTCACCGGCTCGGCGCGCGCCGAGCAGGACATGCAGGACAATGTCGCCACTCTTGCGCGGGGCCGTGATGCCGAGCGCAAACGCCTGGTGATAGAGCACAAGCGCAAGGCGCTGGAAGCGAGAATCGCGGAACTCAAGGCCGGGTTCGAGATCGAGCGCAGGGAAATGGAGGACGCGATCGCCGAGACGGAAGGCGCAGCAAAAGGCCAGCTTGCCGGGCGCATCGCGGCGGGGCAACAGCGCGAAAGCGCCACGCGTGCCAAGGCCGGCAAAGGGGGCCGCAAATGAACAAGACCGAAAAGCCCGCCGCGAGCAAACGCAAGGCCGACGGTGAGTTCGAGTGGGAACTGCGCCTGTATGTGGCCGGACAGACCGTACGCTCAGTCGCCGCCCTGAACAACCTCAGGCAGTTGTGCGAGACGCATCTCAAGGGGCGCTACCGCATCGAAGTGATAGACCTGCTGGTGAATCCGCAGCTGTCGCGCGAGGACGAGATCCTCGCGGTGCCGACGCTGGTGCGCAAGCTGCCTGAGCCGATGCGCAAGATAATCGGCGACCTGTCCAGCACCGAACGGGTGCTGGTCGGCCTGCAGTTGCGGCCTGGCCATTGAACAGGAGGTGTGACAAATGGCTAAAAGCAAAGACAGGACCGTTCCCCCTGCCGAGCAGAGCGCAGCAGAAAACTATGTCCTGCGCCTCTATGTGAGTGGCGCGACACAGCGCTCGGTCACTGCGATCGAGAACATCAAGGAGATCTGCGAGAGCCATTTGCACGGCCGCTATGACCTGCAGGTGATCGACATCTACCAGCAGCCGGAGTTGGCGCGCAGCGCCCAAATCATCGCCGCCCCCACGCTGATCAAGCAGTTGCCCTTGCCCTTGCGCAAGGTGCTGGGCGACCTGTCTGAAACGGAGCGGGTGCTGGTCGGACTGGACCTGATTCCCAGGCCCGCGGAGGAGTGACCCATAGGAACATCGCCATGACTGAACTACAGACAACAGAAGCGCTGCTCCAGGAAAACCGGCACCTCCATGCCCGGCTGGAGGAGCTGGAAGAGACGCTGCACGCCATCCGCAGCGGCGAGGTGGATGCGCTGGTCATATCCGGGCCGGAAGGCGAACAGGTTTATACCCTCAAAGGCGCGCTGGAACCTTACCGCATCATGGTCGAGAACATGAGCGAGGGCGCGGTCACACTGGCATTGGACGGCACTATTTCGTACTGCAACGAACGATTCGCCGAACTGGTCAAGACGCCGCACGAACGCATCGTCGGCTTGCCGCTGAATGGCTGGGTCGCTGAAGTGGACAGTGACAGGTTTGCGACGATGCTGGCGCAGGGATGGAACGGGATCATGCGCGGAGAGCTGTTGCTTAAGCCGAGCGACAGAACCAGACTGCCCGTCCATCTCTCCATGTGCCCGCTGCCGGAAAGCGTGGGCAAAGGCATCGCTGTCGTGATCACCGATCTCACCGAGGTGGTCAGCAGCGCAGAGGCATGGTCGCGGCTGGCCTTGATCGTAAGCTCGTCGGACGATGCCATCATCTCCACCTCGCTCGATGGCACGGTGGAGAGCTGGAACCCGGCGGCGGAGCGGATGTTCGGCTACACCGCCGAAGAGGCTATCGGGCAGTCCATCCAGTTGCTCATTGCCCCCCCGGATCGCAGCGGCGAGATCACCCAGAAGCTGGATACCATCCGGCAGGGCAAGCGCACCACTCACCTGGAGACGGTGCGGATGCGCAAGGACGGCACGCGGCTCGATATATCTTCATCCGCCTCTCCCATCGCAGACCTCACGGGCCGGATCCTGGGCATGTCGCTCATCATGCGGGACATCAGCGAACGCAAGCGGACCGAAGAAACGTTGCATGAAAGTGAAGAAAAGTTCAGGTACGTGTTCGATCATTCGCCCGTTGGCAAATCCATCACTTCGCCTTCGGGCGAGATCAGGGTGAACAAGGCGTTCTGCGACATGCTGGGCTACACCGAGCAGGAGCTCAAGAGCCATAGATGGCAGGACATTACCCATCCCGACGACATCGAACCGACGCAAAGATTTCTCGATCCGATTCTTGCAGGCAAGCAGGATTCGGCACGCTTCACCAAGCGCTATCTGCACAAGAACGGCGGCGTGATATGGGCGGAAGTGAGCACATTCCTGCGTCGCGGCAGGGCAGGGCAGGAGAGCCGCTGTATTTCATCACCCATGTCATGGACATCACCGAGCGCAAACGAGCGGAAGAAAATCTGCACGCAGCATCGTTGTATGCACGCAGCCTGATCGAGGCCAGCCTCGATCCGTTGGTGACCATCAGCGCCGATGGCAAGATCACCGACGTGAACGAGGCGACAATCAAGGCGACCGGCGTTGCACGCGACGCGCTGGTCGGTAGCGACTTCTCCGATTACTTCACCGAGCCTGACAAGGCGCGGGCAGGTTATCAGGAGGTGTTCGCCAAAGGTGAGGTCATGGATTATCCGTTGGCTCTGCGCCATGTGTCCGGGACAGTCAGGCTAGTGCTCTACAACGCCAGCGTGTACCGCAACGACAAGGGCGAAGTGACGGGGATCTTTGCGGCGGCGCGCGACATCACCGAGCGCAAACTGGCAGAAGAGGCTATGCGCCATGAACACGAGCGCCTGCGCCGCTTCATCGATTCAAACATTGTCGGCATCGTGATTGCAAACCCAGCCGGAGACGTCATCGAGGCCAACGATTATTACCTGCGCCTGATCGGCCATACCCGCGAGGAGCTCGCGCAGGGGAAGGTTGACTGGCGCGCCATCACCCCGCCGGAATGGCTGCCAGCAGATGAGCAGGCAATCAGGGAGTTGCGCGAACGGGGCATCTGTACACCTTACGAGAAGGAGTATCTCCGCCGGGATGGCATCCGTGTCCCGGTATTCCTGGCCGATGCGATGTTACCCGGACCGGAAGAGCAGATTGCGGCCATCGTTCTGGACATCACAGACCGGAAACGCGCCGAAACGGAAATCCGCAAGCTGAATGTCGAACTGGAACAGCGCGTACTCGAGCGCACCGCAAAACTTGAAGTGGCCTACAAGGACCTCGAAGGCTTCGCCTATTCGGTCTCCCATGATCTGCGCACGCCGCTGCGCGCCATAGATGGTTTTTCGAGCCAACTGCTGAAGCGTTACCCAGACAAGCTCGACGACGATGGCAAGCGGTACCTGAACATAGTGCGCGACAACGCGCAGAAGATGGGCCGTCTCATAGACGACATCCTGGCTTTCTCGCGCATGGGGCGGCTGGAGATGTCGGAATCGGATGTCAGCATGGAACAGCTGGCCCGTGAGGTATTCGAGGAACTCAAGCCGAGCTTCGCCGGGCGCGAACTGGCCTTGGAAATCAAGCCGCTGCCGGCCTGCCGGGGTGACCATGCCATGCTGCGCCAGGTGTGGGTGAACCTGCTGGACAATGCCATCAAGTTCACCCAGACCAGGGCGGCTGCGCGTATCGAAGCGGGAGGAATCACCGATGGCGCGGAGCTGGTCTATTACGTCAAGGACAACGGGGCGGGGTTCGACATGCAATATGCCGACAAGCTGTTCGGCGTGTTCCAGCGTCTGCATAGCAACGAGGAATTCGAGGGCACGGGTATCGGCCTGGCCATCGTGAAACGCATCGTCACCCGCCATGGCGGGCGGGTGTGGGCGGAGGGCAAGATCAATGAAGGCGCAACGTTTTATTTCACATTGCCAGTTAAAGGAGAAACGACATGACAACACAGATTGATGACGTGGAGATTCTGCTGGTGGAAGACAACCGCACCGACGCCGAACTGTGCACGCTGGCGCTGAAAGAACACAACCTTGCCAACAAGCTGGTGTGGGTGAAGGACGGCGCCGAAGCCCTGGATTTCCTCTTCGCCACCGGCGCCTACGCCGGCCGCAAAATGGAGAACGGCCCCAAGGTGGTGCTGCTCGACTTGCGGCTGCCCAAGGTGGACGGCATGGAGGTGCTGCAGCGCATCAAGGCCGATGCGCACACGAGGAGGATCCCGGTCGTGGTGTTGACCTCATCCAAGGAAGACCGGGATGTGGTGGAAAGCTACGAACTGGGCGTCAACAGCTATATCAGCAAGCCCGTGGACTTCGATGAATTCTCCAAGGTAGTGACGAATCTGGGGATGTACTGGCTGCTGATCAACCACCCTCCCATCCCGGGTAAATAGCACATGGACCAGCCGGTCGAGGAACTGCGCGTCCTGATGCTGGAGGATGTCACCTCCGACGCAGAGCTGGAGGAAAGCGAGCTGCTGGATGCCGGGCTGGCATTCACCTCGCTGCGGGTAGACACGCGCGATGCGTTCGAGCAGGCGCTCGACGAGTTCAAGCCCGACATCATCCTTGCCGACTACCGTCTGCCGGCCTATAGCGGTCGGGACGCCCTGGCATACGCGCGCCGCACCCATCCGCAGATTCCGGTGATCATGGTGACCGGGGTGCTGGGGGATGAAGCGGCGGTGGAGCTGCTCAAACTGGGCGCGCGGGATTATGTACTGAAAGACCGCTTGGTACGGCTCCCGCTCGCCATCAAGCGCGCCTTGTCAGAAGAGCGCGGCATCCGCAACCGCAAACTGGCCGAGGGAAAGTTCCGCATCCTGTTTACAGAGGCGCTTGATGGAATCGTGATTGCCGATCAAAAAACCGAACGGGTGATCGATTGCAACCCGGAGTTCGAGCGGATGTGCGGCAGGACGCTAGCCGAGTTGAAGGCGTTGAGGATGTACGAGCTGGCTCCTATGGACCAGTCGGAGGCCGCCAGGAAAAAATTTCTGGAAATTATGAAGACGGGGAGCAGCAAGGGCGAATTTGACCTGCGGAAACCGGACGGGACGATTGTTCCCATAGAGTTCTCTTCCGCGCTCATAAACATTCAGGATCAGTTCATCATCCAGACCATCACCCGCGACATCGCCGAACGCAAGCTTGCCGAAGAAGCGCTGCGCAGGATCAATCGCACGCTGCACACGCTCAGCGCGGGTAATGTGGCGCTGGTGAAAGCGGTTGATGAAGCAGCCTTACTCGACGAGGCATGCCGGGTCATCGTGGACATCGGTGAATACAGCATGGTCTGGGTCGGTTACGCCAGGGATGACGAACCGAAGAGCCTGTTGCCCATGGCGTGCCGGGGAGTCGAGAAGAGCGAACTCGCCGCCCTGAAACTTACCTGGGCGGATGCCGCGGGAGGACAGTGTGCCCTTGCCAGAGCCATTCGCAGCGGGAAAACGCAAATCAGCCGGAATATCCAGGGAGACCCGGATTTTGAGTTTTATCATGAGCTGGCCATCGCACAGGGCTGGAGCACCAACCTGGCTGTCCCGCTTTCGGACGGGCGCATCTTTGGCGGCTTGAGCATCTTTACCGCGGACCCTAATGCTTTTGATGCGGATGAGGTGGCGCTATTGAATGAACTGGGCGGCGACCTGGCTTATGGCATTAATGCCTTGCGCACGCGCGCCGAACGCGACCAGGCCGCCGAAAAAAACCGCCTTTATCTGGATCAGATCAGTTCAAACCTCAAAGAAACCATCCAGGCGATTGCCGCTACGGTCGAGATGCGCGATCCCTACATTTCTGGCCATGAAAAACGGGTCGCCAAGTTGGCCGTGGCCATAGCCCAAGAGATGGGGCTGGCAAGAGAGCAGACTGAGGCATTGGAAATCGCCGCAGATGTGCATGACATCGGAAAAATCAGGGTGCCGACTGAAATCCTCAGCAAACCGGGCGCCCTGGATGGAATCGAGCATGACCTGATAAAGCTTCATGCGCAAGCAGGCTATGAAATTCTGAAGGGCATCAAGTTCCCGTGGCCGGTTGCAGACATCGTGTTGCAGCATCACGAGCGCCTCGACGGCTCGGGTTATCCGGGAAGGCTGAAAGGCAGCGAGATTCTCCTGGATGCCCAGATTCTGTCCGTTGCCGATGTGGTCGAATCCATCATGTCGCATCGCCCCTACCGCCCGGCATTCGATGTCGATGTCGCACTCAAGGATATTCTGGAACATCGCGGCAAACTCTATAACGCGGATGCGGTTGATGCATGCACCAGGTTGTTCAGGGAAAAGGGCTTCGCTTTTTCCTAGGCGACTGAAAACCACCATGCCGCAGAAAATAACCATGAATAGTCCGGTCGAGAATCTGCATATCCTCATGCTTGAAGATGTGCCTGCCGACGCTGAGTTGGTGAATATCGAGTTGCGGGATGCCGGACTGACATACACCCAGATGCGAGTGGAAACGCGCGCGGCGTTCGAGCAGGCAGTCGATGAGTTCAAGCCAGATGTCGTCCTCACCGACTACAATCTGCCTGCCTATAACGGGCGCGAGGCCATTGAATACATGCGCCGCACGCATCCGCGAATTCCGGTGATCGTGGTGACCGGGGCGCTGGGGGATGAGGCGGCCGTGGAACTGCTCAAGCTGGGCGCCCGTGACTATGTACTGAAAGACCGGCTGGCGCGACTCGCTCCCGCCATCAATCGCGCCTTGTTCGAAGAGCATGGCATCCGTAGCCGCAAACTGGCCGAAGAACGCTACCGCAATATTTTCGAGTACGCCAAGGACGTGATTATTTCATTGTCCAGAGAAGGCGTCCTGACTTCGATAAGTCCGGCCTTTGAACAAATAACCGGCTGGAAACGCGACGAATGGCTGGGCAAATTATTTTTTCCCCTGATCCATCCGGAAGACCTGTCGGTCGCCATGCATCTGTTGCAGCGCGCCATCAGAGGGGAAGACATCCCGACATTCGAGCTTCGCATCCTGAAGAGCTCCGGAACCTACTTGAACGCCGAAATTACCGTCACATCTCTCGATCTCGAAACTAAGAAGTCGCAGTTGCTCTGCATAGGACGCGACATCTCCGAACGCAAACGGGCCGAAGAAGCCTTGCACCGCGTCAACCGCGCGCTCAGGACGCTTTCAGCAGGCAATATGGCAATGGTGCGCGCCAAGGATGAGAATGATTTTCTGCATGCCGCCGCGTCAGTCATCGTCAAAGAGGGTGGCTACAGTCTTGCGGTGATCGACTATGTCGATGGGAATGAACTCAAGCCCATGGCGTTCACAGGCAAAGATGAAGGCCGATACTGGGCGCAAAGACTCGCACGGTCCGGCACGAAACAGGACACATTGCCCATTGTCAGGGCCATCAGCGGCGGAACAATACAAATTTGTCATGACATCGCCAGCGATCCGGCATTCGAGCCCTGGAGAGAAACCGAAACGGCAAGCGGCCACGTCGCGAACATCGCTCTTCCCCTCATCATCGAGGGAAGGGTTTTCGGGGGATTGAGCATCTATTCGTCTGAGACAAACAGCTTCGACGATGAAGAGGTCCGATTGCTGAAGGAGCTGGCTGACGATATTGCCTACGGCATCATCACGCTGCGGGCACAGGCCGAGCTTAGATTCGCCATGCAAGCATTGCGCGAGAGCGAGGAAAAACTCCACGCCGTCACCACCGCGGCTCAGGATGCCATTGCGTTGATCGACAACGACGGGAATGTCCGCTTCTGGAACCCGGCTGCAGAAAAGCTCTTCGGCTACACCGCGGCAGAGATGATGGGGAAAAACCTGCATCAGTTGATTGTTCCGGAACGTTATCTGCCCCACCACAAAACGGGATTCGCCCATTTCAGGGAAACCGGCGAAGGCCCCGCCGTCGGACGCACCACAGAACTCTCCGCAATCTCCCGTGACGGGCGCGAGTTCCCGGTGGAGATATCCCTGTCAGCCATTAAACTCAATGGTCTCTGGCACGGGGTGGGCATCGTGCGCGACCTCACCAAACGCAAGCAAGACGAGCAGGTTCTCCGCGATCAAAAGGCATTCTCCGATACCCTGATTCAGAGTTTGCCGGACATCTTCTTCCTCCTTGACCGTCAGGCCGGTCTGCTGCGATGGAACAAGAGGCTGGAGGAACTTTCGGGATTGTCACCGGAAGAAATGTCGGGGATGCATGCCCTGGAATTGATTCATGAGGAGGACAGGCCTCGCGCCGCGCAGAAGCTCCAGCAAGCCTTCGAAACCGGCTCTGCGTCAACGGAAGTGCGCATGAAGCTGACGAATGGCATTCGCTGTTATCTTGTGACAGGAACCATGGTCGAAACGCCATCGGGTGCCAATGTGATTGGCATCGGCTTCGACATCACCGAGCGCAAGGCCGCCGAGGAGCAAATCCGCAAGCTCTCGCTGGCCGTCGAGCAGAGTCCGGAGAGCGTCGTCATCACCGATCTCGATGCCAGCATCGAATATGTCAACAATGCCTTCATCGTCAACACCGGTTACAGCCGCGAGGAAGTCATGGGACAGAACCCGCGCATCCTGCAATCCGGCAAGACGCCGCGCGCAACCTACGATGCCATGTGGGACGCCCTGCCCCATGGCCGGATGTGGCGGGGAGAAATGATCAACCGGCGCAAGGACGGCAGCGAATACACCGAATTTGCCACCATCACACCGATCCGCCAAGCCGATGGCCGCATCACCCACTACGTGGCGGTGAAAGAGGATATCACCGAGAAAAAACGCGTTGCCGAGGAACTCGGCCGGTACCGCCATCACCTCGAGGAAATGGTCGAGACCCGGACCAACGAACTGGAGAAGGCCAAGCTGGCGGCCGAATCGGCGAACGCAGCCAAGAGCGCCTTCGTCGCCAACATGAGCCACGAGATACGCACCCCCCTGAATGCGATCGTCGGCTTTACTCATCTGTTGCGACGGAGCAACACTGATCCCGCGCAACAGGAGAAACTGGAAAAGATCGTGGATTCATCCCGGCACCTGCTCTCGGTCATCAACGACATCCTCGATTTTTCCAAGATCGAGGCGGGCAAGCTGGAACTCCGCATTGCCGATTTTGCCTTCGACCGCATGCTGGACAACGTCATTTCCATGATAACCATCAAGGTGCGCGAAAAGCGCTTGGAACTCATCGTGGAGCGGGATGAAGTGCCGCCGGTGTTGGTGGGCGATTCCACCCATCTGGCGCAGGCGCTGCTCAACTACCTCTCCAACGCCGTCAAATTCACCGAGCGCGGCAAGATCATCGTGCACCTGAGCAAAGAGGAGGAAACGGCAACCGACCTGCTGCTGCGCTTTGAGGTGACGGACACCGGCATCGGCATTGCGCCGGAGAAGATCGCGAACTTGTTCTCGGCCTTCGAGCAGGTCGATGCCTCGAGTTCGCGCCGCTACGGCGGCACCGGATTGGGCCTCGCCATTACCCGGAAACTGGCGCGCCTCATGGGCGGCGATGCCGGTGTGCAAAGCGTGCAGGGTCAGGGCAGCACCTTCTGGTTCACCGCCCGTCTCGGCAAGAGCCGTCTCGGCATGACAGAACTGGTCGAGGCAGGCACCATTGCCGAACTGGGACTGCGAACCATGCCGGCCGGCGCCCGCATCCTGCTGGCCGAGGACAACAGGATCAACCAGGAAGTGGCAGTGGAACTTCTTAGCGAGGTCGGACTGAAAGTGGAGATCGCAAATGACGGGTTCGAGGCGGTGGAGAAGGTGCGGGCCGGCGGCTACGACCTGATCCTCATGGATATGCAGATGCCGGGCATGGATGGCCTGGAGGCGACGCGTGCCATCCGCGCGTTGCCCGGATGCTCGACGCTTCCCATCCTGGCGATGACCGCCAATGCCTTTGACGAGGATCGCGAACGCTGCATGGCGGCGGGCATGGATGACTTTATCGCCAAGCCGGTCGATCCGGAACAGCTTTTCAGCACACTGATGCGCTGGCTGCCGACTGCGGCGATCACGCCACCTGCAGCGCCTGCCGCACCGGATGGGCTTCCCGCCGAACTTGCGGAGATTCCCGGCCTGGACACCGAGCAAGGGCTCAAGGTGCTGGACGGCCATCTGGCTGCCTACCTGCGCCTGCTGCGCCTCTACGCGGCCGAGCATGCCGATGACATGAGCCGCTTGCGCGAACGCATGTCTCGAGGAGAGCGGGACGAGGCCATGCGGCTGGCCCATACGCTGAAGGGAATCTCGGGAAATCTGGGCGCGACCGGCATACAAGAGTTGGCCGCCGAACTGGAGGCGGCGATCAAGGATGGCCGCGACTCTGCGGAAATCGAACGACTGGCCGGCACGGTGGAAGCCGGGTTGCAACATTTGACCGCGGGGATACGCAAGGCCTTGCCGGAGGAGGCTGAGGCCCCCTATGCGGGTAACGTGGACTGGACGGAGGTGCGGCAAGTGCTGGCCGAACTGCAGCCTTTGCTGGCGGCTTCCCGCATGCAGGCCAACTTGCTCGTCGAGACACACGCCGCGCAGCTCAAGGCTGCGCTTGGCCCATTGGGAGCGGAATTGGAACGACAGATCGAGGATTTTCTCTACCCCGAAGCATTGGAGACACTGAAGCGGGGGCGGATGGAGCACCCTGAGCTGGTAGTTCAGTCAAGATGAGTGGTGTGGATACAGCGCAGACAGCACATATCCTCCTTTGTAACGAGGGGAGATTTTGCCTGCCGTTTTCAGGGCGCATGCGTTAAGGAAAAACATGCCTGACCTATTGGAACGGTTAATGAAAAAAACGGTTAACCAGCTGCTCAAGGTAAGCGCGCTGCGCTTTGCCGTACTGTTCCTGATCCTGGCCATATTGATTTCGGTCATGATTGTCCTGACCATCGATTTTCTGTGGGATGGTCGCTTCAATGCCGAGTTGGAGTTTGCAGGGGTGGTTACGCCTTTCCTTGACGGCCTGTTTCTGGTTGTGTTGGTGACTGCAATGCTTGACCAAATCCGTGAGGAAGTAAGGCGGCGCAGGCAGGCGGAAGAGGAAGTCAGAAAGTATCTCGGTACGGTGCAGTCTTTCATGCTGGCTCTGGATGCGGAAGGCCGAATCACCATGATCAACCGTGCCGGCTGCGAATTGCTGGGCTATGAGGAAAGCGAGTTGCTCGGGCGCAATTGGTTCGAGATCTGCCTGCCCGGCTCGGCGGTGACCGACGATGCATTTTCAGTCTTTCGGCGGATCCTGGCCGGAGATCTGTCGTCAGCCGAGTATCACGATAACACGGTCATTAGTCGGGATGGTCGCCAGCACCTGATCGGCTGGCACAACGCCGCGCTTTACAACGACGCCGGCCACATCGTCGGCACCCTCAGCTCGGGACAGGATATTACCGAACGCAGACAGGCCGAGGATCAGTTGCGCAAGCTTGCCCAGGCCGTAGAGCAAAGCCCGGAAAGCATCGTCATCACCGATCTCGATGCCCGCATCGAATATGTCAACGAAGCTTTCGTCCGCAACACCGGTTACAGCCGCGAAGAAGCCCTGGGACAGAATCCGCGCATCCTGCAATCCGGCAAGACGCCGCGGTCGAGTTACGACGCCCTCTGGCAGGCACTGACCAACGGCCGGACTGCGCAGTTGGAAATGATCAACCGGCGCAAGGATGGCAGTGAGTACACCGAATTTGCCATCATCACGCCACTCCGCCAGGCCGATGGCCAAATCACCCACTACGTGGCGGTGAAAGAGGACATCACCGAGGAAAAACACATTGCCGCGGAACTGGATCAGCACCGTCATCACCTGGAGGAACTGGTCGAGGCCCGCACCCGCGACCTGGAGCAGGCAAAGCTGCTGGCCGAGGCGGCGAACGCGGCCAAGAGTTCCTTCGTCGCCAACATGAGCCACGATATCCGCACACCGCTGAATGCGATCATCGGGATGACTCATTTGTTGCGGCGCAGCCATGCCGATCCGGCGCAACGGGACAGGCTGGATACTATCGTCGATGCCTCGCGGCACCTGCTTTCGGTCATCAACGACATCCTCGACTTTTCCAAGATCGAGGCGGGCAACCTGGATCTGAGTGCCGCCGATTTTGCCGTCGGCCGCATGCTGGACCATGTCGTCTCCATGATCACCCCCAAGGTGCGCGACAAGCGGCTGGAATTCGTCGTGGACCGGGACGATCTGCCGCCGGTGCTGGTGGGCGATTCCACCCGGCTGGCGCAGGCGCTGCTCAACTATCTTTCCAACGCCGTCAAGTTTACCGAGCAGGGCACGATCACCGTGCGTCTCTCCAAAGAGGAAGAAAGTGCTACCGACCTGCTGGTGCGTTTTGAAGTGAGCGACACAGGCATCGGCATCGAACCTGCGAAGATCGCGAACTTGTTCGCGGTCTTCGCGCAGGTGGATGCCAGCACCTCGCGCCGCTACGGCGGTACGGGGCTTGGACTCGCCATCACCCGGCGGCTGGCGCGCCTGATGGGCGGCGAAGCCGGGGCGCAGAGCGTACCCGGTCAGGGCAGCACCTTCTGGTTCACCGCCCGCCTCGGCAAGAGCAAGCTGAGCCTGGAAGAGCTGGTCGAAATGCCTGCCGTCTCAGAACGAGAATTGCAAATCCTGCCGCCCGATGCACGCATCTTGTTGGCCGAAGACAACTTGATCAACCAGGAAGTCGCGCTGGAGTTGCTGGCCGAGGTCGGCTTGAATGCTGAGGTCGCCAACGACGGCTTGGAGGCGCTGGAGAAGGCGCGCGCCGGCGGTTACGACCTGATTCTGATGGACATGCAGATGCCAAACATGGACGGACTGGAAGCGACCCGCGCCATCCGCGCGTTGCCCGGTTGCGCGACGCTGCCGATTCTGGCGATGACCGCCAACGCCTTCGACGCGGATCGCGAGCGCTGCAGGGCCGCAGGCATGAACGACTTCATCGCCAAGCCGGTCGATCCCGAGCAGCTTTACGACACGCTGTTGCGCTGGCTGCCGACGGTGGCCATAGTTCCGCCCACGGCCCGAGCTGAAACAGAGTCGCTTCCCGCCGCATTCGCGGCGATCCCCGGTCTGAACACGGAGCGGGGGCTCAAGACGCTGAATGGTCACGTCGATACCTACCTGCGCCTGCTGCGCCGCTATGCGGTAGACCATGCCGACGACATGGCGCGGCTGCGTGTACGCATGGCGCATGGAAGCCGTGACGAGGCAAGGCGGCTGGCGCACAGTCTGAAAGGCAGTTCTGGCAACCTGGGCGCGATAGCGGTGCAGCACATGGCCGCCGAACTGGAAATGGCAATCAGGGATGGCCGCGATGTGGTGAAAATCGGCCAGTTGGCGAACGCGCTGGAAAGCGGGTTGCGGCCGTTGACAGCGGCGATCCTCGCAGCCCTGCCGGAGGAAGCCGCAGCTGCGGTCGGGGTGGACTGGGCGGTGGTGCGACTGGTGGTGGACGAGCTGGAGCCTTTGCTGGCGGCTTCCAGCATGCAGGCAAACCGTGTCTCCGAAAAATACGCCGCGCTGCTCAAGGCCGCACTCGGCACGCTTGGCTCTGAACTGGAACAGCAGATTGAACACTTCCTCTACCCTGAAGCGCTGGAGATTCTTAAGCGGGCACGGAAGGAACACCCTGAACTTGCTGTGCAGTGAATGAAGTTTTAAAGAAGGGCGCGCTCAAGCGGGCGTTAGCCGGAGCAAAATTGAAGAGTGAGAGGTGGGTTCGAATGGAAACGGATAAACAAACAGGAAAACCACGGGAAAGGATTCTGGTGGTGGACGATGACCGGAGCAATCTGGCTACGCTCGGCAGTTTGCTCCAACCGCATTTCGATGTGTTGGCCGCACCTTCGGGAGAGCGTGCATTGCAGATCGTCGCCGGCGACCCCAAACCGGATCTGATCCTGCTCGATGTGTTGATGCCGGGAATGGACGGTTACGAGGTGTTCGCCCGTCTGCGCGACAACCCCGCCACCCGCGATATTCCGGTCATCTTTGTCACCGGGCTGGATTCCCCCGAAGAAGAAGAGAAGGGGCTCGAACTCGGCGCGGAGGATTACATTACCAAGCCCTACCGTCCTCCCATCATTCTGGCGCGGGTGCATACCCGGCTTGAACTCAAACATGCCCGCGATCGGCTTGCGAACCAGAACGTCTATCTGGAAGCCGAGGTGGCGCGGCGCATCCAGGAAAACCAGCAATCCCAACTTCAGTTGATGCAATCCGAAAAGATGGCAGCCATAGGTCAATTGGCGGCAGGCATCACTCACGAAATCAACAATCCGGTAGGTTATGTCGCATCCAATTTGGCTTCGCTGGAACGCTACATGCAGGATGTCTTCGAGTTTCTGGATGCCTATGAAACCCTTGAAGCGACTTGCCCTTCAAGCGTTCCTGAACTCTTGAAGGTACAGGAGTTGAAACAGAAAAAGGATATCGGTTTCCTGCGCACCGATATTGTCCAGCTCATCGCGGAATCGCGGCAAGGATTGATGCGCATAGCCAAGATCGTGAGCGATCTGAAAAACTTTTCTCGATCAGAAGGGGAGGAATGGCAGTGGACCGACTTGCACAGCGGGATCGATTCCACACTCAATATTGTCTGGAATGAGCTTAAATATCACTGCACACTGAACAAGGACTACGGTGACCTTCCCAAGGTTTACTGCATTCCCTCCCAGATCAACCAGGTTCTCATGAATCTATTGGTCAATGCCGCACAGGCGATTCCCGGGAAAGGCGAAATCACCATTCGGACCGGGCGCAGAGGAGAAGAGGTCTTTATTGCAATCGCCGATACCGGCACAGGCATTCCTGCCGAGAATGTACACCGGTTATTCGAACCATTCTTTACAACCAAACCGATAGGCAAAGGGACTGGACTCGGACTCTCAATTTCTCACGGTATCGTGCAGAAGCATGGGGGGCGCATTGAAGTTGATAGCATGGAAGGTAAAGGAGCAACTTTCACCGTCTGGTTACCTATCAAGGCATCAGCCGAGATACAGTCAAAAATTTAGGCATCGACCGGTATTCTGGCTGGCTGGATTGACCGGAATATTCACGGGCGTCCAGCCGCCCATGGAACGCATACGATGCGCCGAACCAAAGCCCCCCTGACCGACGAACCAAGAATTTGCGGGCAGTGCACCGGTTGATAGCGATAGAAGGTGTCGCGAGAAAAACCCATCACCTTGCAAGCGCGGGAGACGTTGCCAAGTTCGGCGGCCAGATTCAGCAAGCCGATCTTGTGTTTGAGGACGTTCTGTAAGGGCAGTAACGCTGGATAGACACACCACCTCCTAGTTACATTGGAGGAGGTGGCAAGACGGAGCCAGCCCCGCCTCAGGGGCGATCGGCTAGGGACCAGACCCTCAGCATGCCCTCACGGCCGCCCGTGGCCAGCTTCGTCCCTTCGGGACTGAAGGCGAGCCGCGCATCGACGTCATGAGGATCGACGATGGCTGCCAACCGCCCGCTGGTAGCGTCGTAAAGTCGGACGTCGGCTTCATTGGATGTGACGAGCCAACGGCCGTCGGGGCTGAATGCGACCTGCCCCGGGCTGGTGTAGTCGGGCAGTTGGTACCGTTCCTGACCCGTCGTCATGTCCACCACGAGTACGGTCGGCTGCTTGCCACGCCGATAACGGGTGACTGCCAACCACGGCTGGCTCGGGTGAAAGCTCACCTCCTCCGCAGCGCTATGCAACGGGACCTCCGCCCGGGTCTCGCCGTCCACACCGCGCCAGACCACTTTGCCGCCTTCGGCAGTGGCGAAGCCGTCACCATCGGGCTGCCAAGCAATCGACCGGATCTCGCCGGTGGTCTTGATATGCCCCACGATCTCACGCGTGCCGCTGTCCCAGGCGACGAGCGCATTGGGCTGCCGCCCACCGGAGACGAGCATCTGGTCGTCAGGGTGCCAAGCCAGCGGACCGACGGGGCCACGATGGGTGTACTCGCCGACCTGGCGCCGCGCCCGCAGGTCCCAGATGCGCACATCACCGCCATCGGAGCCGACGGCGAGGAAATTTCCTTTCGGACTGAATGTTGCCTTTTCGCCTCTGCCGGGAAAGCTCTGCACGGTCTTGCCACTTTGCATATCGAGGAGCAGGACCGAGTCTTTGGTGAAGAGCGTGGCCAAACGGCCGTCTGGACTGAGCTCGCCCACCGACTGGTACTCCGATGTGGTATGCAGTGTCTTCGCCTTGCCTTCTGCCAGGGTCCAGCGTCGCAGGGTCGCCCCCCTTGACGCCGTGGCCCTCGATGGGTGCCAGTACGACGTGGTGAGTTGTCGCCCATCGGCCGAGAACCCCAGGTAGCCGATGGAGCCCGCGTCTCTGATGACAGTTTGCAAGTGGGTTGTCGACCACGCCGTCATAGTCGGGTAGGCCGCACCGACGGCCAGCAGCTTGCCATCCGGCGAAAAGGCCATGCTGGCGGCCGATACGTCGGGGCCGTCGATCTCCCTTACCAGCTTGCCGCTGGCCAGATCGAGGATGCGGATCGGCTGGTGCTTGCCCACGGTAGCGAGCAAGCGGCCTTGGGGGTCGGCAGCAACAGCTTGTGCAGCACGGTGATCCCACGCCTTCTCGCGCGGCCCCCGGGGCAATTTCGCCACCTGCGTCGGCGTGACGACACGGTCATCCGGCAGCAGGGCGACGGCACTGGAGGTAAACGTGTCCATGTCCTCATCGATGCGGCCCAATGGCTTGCCTGTCGCGGCATCCCAAACGAACACGCCGCTCGTATAGATATCCTGCACGTTGTGGCCGACGAGTATGGCGATGAGCTTCTCCCCCGTCGCATTAAAGGCCAGGGATGGAACCATGACTCCCTGAGCCTTCCCCGGGAAGCGCAGCTCGTGCAAGAGCTGCCCACTCACCGCATCGCGGATCTCGATCTGCTTGGTTGGGAAGGTTGCGACCGTCGCCACCAGTTTGCCGGTCGGATCGACGGCCAGGGTGCCCGCTTTGACATCCCACTGGGACAGTGACTGCAGTGAGGGAACCTGCCACCAGCGGAGGTCTTTCTGGGTGCCGGTGGCGAGCTTGCGGCCGTCTGCGGAAAACGCAATGGCCTGGGTCGGTTCACCGGCTACCCGGGCGACCTCTCCGACCTCTCTCCCGGTGGTCACATCCCAGAGACGGACACCGTTATCCGGCATGAAGTATCTGACGCTGCCGAAGTCCCGGGACATCGCGGCCTGGTTCGCCTCACGGGCGTAATCCGCAGAGGAAGCGAGCCAGCGTCCGTCAGGGCTGAAGGCCAATGTGACAACTCGTCCCGTGTGGCCCTCGAGGGTCGTGAGCAGCCGGCCGCTCGCCACCTCGTAAAGGCGGATCGGATAGGAACGGATCTCCCCCTCATCTGCTGAAGCGGTCGCGGCCAGAGTGACGACGATGGCCAGAAGAGTGGCGCGTACACAGTTGCGGATACGGCATGAAGGACGTGGTAACGATCCCATGATGGGGATGCCTTCCTGATGATTGATAACACGGCTGTAGCGTTTCGCCATCCTAAATGCCCGTGATAACATCAGTCAACTTCCCATGCCCTTGTCGAGAAAGGTACCGAGTGATGCGCCACCTCATCACCGCTTTGATCACGATTACTGCTCTGGAGGGATTGCCGGCCCACGGTGTCTCTGCGGCTCCCTTGGCCAAAGCGATGGAAGTGGCAACCTTCACGTTGCCGGACAAGGAGATCGGGGGGCGTGTGACGCTGGCAGCCGGACCCGACGGGCAGACGCTGCTGGCCTGGATGGACTCCGGTCATACCGCCCAGATCGCCCTCCTGGGTGCAGGATCCGCACCCTCCTTGCGTGTCGTTACCAGCCTGTCAAACCGGCGACTGAACGATGTGGTGGCGCGGCCGGACGGCTTTGCCGTGTTGTCGGGGAGTGCGTCCGAGAAGAGCGAGCCGGGAGGCTTTCTGACCAGCTTCGATTGGAGTGGACGCCAGCTGTTCGACGCCAGGGTGGGTGGGCCGTGGACGCGGCAGGCAAAGGCAGTCGGCGACCAGCAGTACTGGGGGGGAAGCCTCGCCTGGTCGGGGCAGGCCTACGCCGCCTATTTCAATGTGCTCCAGCTGTATGGAGACGGCGCCGTCCACCAGGGGGATGGGCTGGCGCTGCTCGATGGTCAGGGCCGGCCCATCAAGGGGGGGTGGCGGTGGGGAGTCAGCCACAGCTTCGGGGTGCGCAGCGCTTTCGATGGCAAGCGCTTTGTGACCGCAACGGTGGGGGACGCAAATCCGCGGGGGCTGGTCATCGACCGCCATGCCGAGACGGGCGCGCGGGAGCCGCGGATCTTTTTTCCCGCCACCGGCGTGCGCGGTGACAACACCGTACCGGTGGTAATGGGTGAACTGGTGGCCGCAAATCAGGGCGCCGCCGTTGCCTTTATCGATGACGATGACCGAGGGTTCTGGGGGCTGCACGACGTTGGCCTGGTCGTCGTGAGGCCAGACGGCACGCATAGCGAAAAGCTCTGGATCACCGAGACCGATGAAGTGAACGAGCGTCAGGCCCGGTTGGCGGTCTACGGTGAGAATCTTTTCGTGACCTACGCCATCGACGACAAGCCCCATCCCACCCACTTCGTGGGTGTGGTGGTCGACTGGCAGGGACACATAATCGACGGCCCCGAAGCGTTGGACATGAACCGCGATACCGACCGGCTCGTTACCTATCCCAACGGCGACGTGGGCTGGCTGGCAGGGGACAACGCGGGGCGCAAGGGCCCTCGCACCCTCCGCTTATACCGTCTGCACGTGCAGTGAAGTTGCCAACGCGCAAGAAGAGTCCTATTTCCGGCATCATTTTTTCCAGTATCCATGAAACATCCCCAGCCGCTTTTTCAGCCACAGCGGCAGACGGGACTCGGCTTTGCCCAGGCGATACCCGGTCAGTTTCAGCAGGGTGCGCAGCCAGGCGGAGGGGATCAGGTGCGGCGCATGCTTCCACAGCCAGGCGGTTTCGGAGCGGACGAAGCGCAAGCCCTCCCCTTCCGGCCGGCCCAGTTCACTCAGCAGCCAGGGCTCGCGGACATGCATCACGCCGATGTCGAAATAGCGCTGGAATTCCTGCCACATCCCGTAATCGTGCGAGTGATGGACCGCAGCATCGGCGCGGTATGCCAGCTTCCAGCCGGACAGGATCATGCGGGCCGCGACGCACATATCCTCGCCGAAGATGACATCGTCCGGGAATCCGCCCACGGACATCAGCGCAGACCGCCTGTAGGCCGCGAAGGAATTGGACAGGAAGGCCGTCTTGATCCCCAGCGCGGGAATGTCGGCGGCCGACTTGACCGAGCTGGCATCCGGATAATTGAACCGCCTTGCATGCGCGCCGATAGGGCCGGCATCGGCATGGGGCAGCTGCCTGCCGCATACCGCGCCCACTTCGGGGTCGTCGAAGGCTTCCAGCAGTCTGGCGATCGCATGCGGCGCGGCCAGGATGGCGTCCTGTGTCAGGAAAACGACGAACTCCGCATCCGGCAGCATCTCGACCGCACGCTGGCGCGTCCCGCCATGGTTGAACGAGGCGCGCGGAATGGCATGAAGCCGAAGGCCCGTCACTGCGGCCAGCGCGGGCGTCGCGTCGCTCGAACCCGAGTCGATCACCAGCGTATGCGGCCTGACGCTCTGCACCGACCATGCGGCCAGCCAGTCCTGCCAGGACGATCCCGCATTCAGGGTGGGGACGCACAGGGCGACTTTATCGCTGACCATCATCACTCGCTCCTTCCGGCTGCGTGGATGCACCACTTCGAATAATCGGCCTGCATCATTTGCGACAGGCCGTCGAGTTCGGCGCGATAGAGGTTCACCAGATGTTCCGGGTACATGACCGGCGTCTTCGGTTTCCCGGATGCATGCGCGGCCGGCCGGTAGATGAGCCGGTCGACGAGGCGGCTGTGCTTCAGCCTGCCGAGCAGATTCGAACACCCCAGATGCCGGAGCAGCAGCGCCGCCCGTTTCGCCATCCTGGCCAGCGTCACACTCCTGGCATCGCGGGCGGGGTTGACCTTCTGGTGCAACACGGCGGGTACGAACGTTTCGTCCACGCCGAGGAAGTTGAATATCCTGCGCGCGAAGCGCGCCGGGTCGGCCTCCAGCTCGTCGAAGTCGAGGATCAGGACGGCTTCGCGGCCGAACAGCGAGAAGATATGGCGGAGATTGGTATGGTACTTGCCTTCGTCGACGATGAACGGGAATTCCTCCAGCGCATCCTCGAAGCTGCCCGCGAACATGCCGACGCGAACCATGTGCAGATAGGACGAATAGGCCCGCTCGAACGGATTGCGCAGGCAGCAGATCAGCTTGATCGCGGGATCGAAGGCATGGATGCGATCGATGGCGACGGGGTTGAAAAAATAATCGTGGCTCAATTCGCCGCACAGGCTTCCCGCCGGCGCATCCCTGAAGAACCCCTCGTACCAGGCCTCCCCCCTGCCATAGTATTTGTCGAAGAAATAGATGTCCTTGGTGACGGGCACGAACAGCTCCGGATGCGGGCGGATCGCCTCGTAGATCCAGGTCGATGCGGTCTTGCTCGGCCCGATGAAAATGAAGTCGACCATACGATTCTCCTTGAACGAAAGGTTGCCTGAACAAAATTTACCGAAACAGGATTTGTCGGGACGGTGCATCGCTCATGCACCGAGAACATAAGCCACCAACGTGACCGAGACGGCCAGCAGGGTGAACACGGACAGCATCACCCACTCCGCCCTGAATGCATCCAGCCCCTTGAAACGAATCGCGCCGGACAGCATGGCATGCACCAGATACGGCACCAGGTAGAGGTAATACCGGCCCGATTCGAACACATGCACGACCCCGGTCAGGAAGAAGAAAAGTGTCGCCACGGACAGCAGGGCGATGTAGGCCCGCCTCCCCGCCTCGCCGTAATCGTCGGACAAACAGAAGACCATGAAGCGATAGAAGACGAACAGCAGCATCAGGTAGAGCGGCGTCATGGCGGCAAAAAATTCCGTCGCGGAAGGCAGGATGATGAATCCCGCGTAGAACACCACCAGACTGACGGCCGGGTTGTACGACTTGCTGTGCGTGTATTCGAGCGCCAGCGCAACGCCGTCGCCCAGCCCCGGATACAGCAGGTTCAGCCAATGCGGATTTCGCAGCCAGGACGAAATCAGGAAAGCCGCCACCATGGTCAGCACCGAGAAGAGCGCCAGCCAGCCCAGCCTTTCTTTCCAGCCGGCGCAGGCTATCCTGCGCGACAGGAGTGCGTCGTAGAACTCCCTGAGCAGCACGAATGTAGACAGCAGCAGGAAGCTGCGGTCTTCGACCACCAGCAGTGCCATCGCGGCCGCGAAGACAAGGGAGACTTTCCGCCCGCGCAGGAAAAACGGAAGCAGCGAAAACAGGATGAACAGGATGTCCGTCGATATCTGCATGACCCCGTAGGCAACCGAAGGAAAGCACAGCGACAGCAGGAAGACCTGCGTATCCTTGTTGCCGGGCTGCCTGCCCGCATCGCGCAAATGCAGCAACACCGCCATGGCGAACAACGTGGCGATGAGAGCGTTGGACAACTTGGCGAAATAGTAGGCGGAGGGAACGCCGGAGACGATCCTGTAGTGCAGGTCTCCCATGATCATCCGGAAGCCGCCGCTTTGCCGGACGCTGCCCAGGACATCGCTCAGCTCGTTCAGGCCGAACAACGCATCGGCGCTTTGCATGACGGCTCCGGCGAAATGGCCGTAGATGAAGGCGTAGCCGCTGTCCGTGCCTTGCTGCAACAGCGTCACGTTGCGGTACTCGTCCGGCCAGTTCAGCACCGGAAACAGGAAGCCGTAGACCAGCAGGATGACGCATGCGCCCGCGAGATGGACGGGAGCGGTTCTCAACCATGTATCGCCTGTGCTCATCGCTTCCCCGCGTTCCTCATGTCCCCGTTCCTCATGTCCCCGTCCCTCATTTCATATCCTGCAGGCATATGTCCGGTTGAACAGGTAGAGCATGTTGCTGCGGCTCAGCACATTGGTGATGACGAATCCCAGTGCCGCCCCGTAAGCCTGGAAAAGAACGATCAGCACCAGCGTGACCGGCAAGGCGACCAGCAGGGTAAAGATCGCATTGGCCCGCAACAGGTCGTTCCGGTCGGAGAGGATCAGCTGCGTTTCCATGATGACGAACAGCACGTTCGCCAGCATGCCGACCAGCATCAGCATCGCCAGTCCGGGAGCGGACGAGAAGCCCTCGCCGAAATGCGCGAATATCCAGCCAAAGGTCATTTCTCCGGCCAGCAACACCGGCAGGCCGGAGAAGACGATGACGGCCATCGATCTCCTGAGGAAAGGGATCGTGGATTCGTTGCGGCCCAACAGGCCGGCGAGCCGCGGCGTCGACACACCCCTGAACACGGGACTGAACGCGCCGATCACCATGGTCACGCGAAAAGCCGCGTTGTATATGCCGACATCCGCCGGCGTGGCCAGCATCCCGAGGAAGAACAGCGGAGACCAGACGATGAGCGTGTTCGAAATGGCGACCCACACGCTGCTGACGGATTCCGCCAGCAGCTTGCGGCAGCGCGACGCCAGTCCGGACAGCTCCAGCCTGCAGCCGGCAAACACGCATACCAGCAGCACCGCCAGCGAGGCGGCGATCGCGTTCGCCAGCAGCAGCGCATCGGCCGCGAACCGCAAGCCCGGCTCTCCCGTTTGCAACAGCATTGCGGGCAGCACGATGGACGGGACGCTCCCGGCCTCGATGAACACCGACAGCGAAGTCTTGCCTATGCCTTTCAGGAGCGCCGCGCTGACCCACATCAGCGAGAACGGAACGAACGAATACAGCGCGACCCCGTACAGCAGATGCGCGTCCGCGCCGGAGAACAGCAGCGGTGCGACATACGGCTCGACCGCCTTGCCGGCCAGTACCATGGCTCCCCCGCAGCCGACCAGGCAGGCCAGCATATCTCCCGCCAGCGTCTGCAGCGCGACGCTATCGCCGGCGTGGCGGTATCTGCTCGACAGGCGCAACACCACGCCGTCCATGCCCAGCCGGAGCAGCTGGCTCGCTATCATCGCCACGGAAAGCGTGAAATAGAAATATCCGGACGCCTCCGAGCCTATCGTATGGCCGAGATAGAACACCAGCGCCAGCGCGAATACCGAACCGCCGGCCTTGGAGAGGATGGCGCCGATGAGCGCCTTCATGCCGCTTCTCCCGAACTTGCGGACGCCGTCTCCGGATCGCGCCCGGGCGAGACCGCGCCTCCAGGCGATACCGGGTGTGCGCGAGCCAGCAGCCCCAGCGTGTCGAGGATGCCCCGGTCGCCGTCCCGGTCGCGCGCATAGAGGCGGCGGATGAACGGTTTCAGTTCCGCGTAGTCGCGCTCCCACCATTTCGAGGCGGCGATGGCCTCGCATACCGGTTCGGAAAATCGCATCCGGAGCGGCATCGCGGGTATGCCCGCGACGATCTGGAACGGGGCCACGTCGCGGGTCACCACCGCGCCCGCGCCGATCACGGCACCGTCCCCCACCTTCACGCCGGGCAGGACGATCGCATCGATGCCTATCCACACATCGTTGCCGATCTCCACATCGCGCCGGTGCGACATGAACTCCGCGCGATCGAGAGCGCGGTCGATCAGGTAGAACGGAAAGGTCGATATCGAATCGAGACCGTGGACCTGTCCCGACGACAATATCTTCACGCCGCGCGCCACCGAACAGTAGTTCCCGATGCGGGTGGCCGAACCTATGCCGCGGATGTCGGCGAAGCTGCTCACGTAAGTGCACTTGCCTATGCTCACGTTGCCCTTGACCGTCGCGAGCGGGGATATCCTGCGGCCATGCGCCCGCCCCCCGAATTTGAGGGCGGTGTACAGGCTGACGAGAAAGTCTTTCATATTCGGCGGTCCCTCAAAGCGATGTCCACACCCTGACGTAATCCACCAAGGCGGTCGTCGGAAAACCGACCGGACTGGCGGTGACCTTCAGGTCCGCGCGCACGCCGAGCGAGAGGACGATATCGAACGCCTGGTGCCAATAGTCGTTGCGCCTGGTCTGGATCAGGACGCCGTCGACATACCACCGGAGTTCGTTCGCGTCCCACTCGAAGCCGTACACATGGAAGTCGGCCCGGGGATCCCACGGCGCCATCCAGCTGCGTTCCTCCTGCAGCGGCAGCGTGCCGATGAAGCCGGGCTGTTTGAACACATGCACATTGGTGTCGACGATCTTCACGTCCAGCCGCCGCTGGGTGAGTTCGACGAAATCGATCTCCGTCCATTCGGCCGGATCCTGCCGGTAGCCCCAGAACGCCGGGCCTACGCCCGGGTAACGGCTGGCCGCCTTGATGCGCGCTTCGAAATAGCCGTAGCGGATCGGCGGCGCCTTGCTCTTCACGATGCCCGACTTGTAATACAGCGTCCATTGGCCGCGCTGGTGCTGCAGGTAGTCCATGCGCAGATTCAGCAGACCGCCGCCCACCCATGCGTTTCCCGGCTCCCATGACCATACGCCCCAGTCCGGCACGTTGTTGTCCCACTTCGCGCTGTCGAGCGCAATGCCGTCGAATTCGTCCGACATCTGCGGAACCAGTTTCCAGCCGGTCTTCAGGCTGTTCATGGGCATCACCGGGCCGGTGGCCGCGGCCCCGAGGGCGTTGCCGGCAACCAGGAGCAGGGAAACCAGAATCGCCCATGCCGAAATGAATACCTCTCCGCGGCGGGCAGGACGATCAATGGAACAATGAATATCGTTCATCGCGAATCTCCATGCAATGGCACTTCACGAGGCAATGGCACTTCACGGGAATGTCGCTTCACGACTGCCGCCGCCAGCGCAACAACGCGCATAACTCGGCCCAGCGCCCGTCCTGTTCGAAGCCTTGCCGGACGCGCGACAGGCTGCCCCGGACCAGGACCCACATGACGGCGAGGATCAACGCGAAGACGGTCGTCAGCAGGACGACAAGGGCGCGTCGCGGACCCGATTCTTCATCGGGTGCTACCGCCGGATCGACCAGCTGTATCACCACCGAGTTGCGGGCCTCGTCCACCCGCGCGACCTCGTACTGTTTGACGAGCATTTCGTACACCGCCTGCTGGTACTTCATGTCGCGCAACCTGCGCAGGTATTCCAGGCCGGCCTCCGGCATCCTGCCCGAGGCCACCATGACATCGCCATTGCCGCCGATGCTGTCGTGTTCGAGCATCCCGATCTGCGACCTGAGTCCGGCCAGTTCCTGCCGGACGCGGACCAGGTCGGGGTTCGCTGCGGTTGCGAACGATTGCATGCCGGCGATCTGCACTTCCTTGGCGGCAGCCTGCGCCCTGAGCGAGGCCACCGCTTCGATGATGGCTTTGCCCTGGCTGTCGATATCTATCACCCCGGTCCGCTCCTGCGTCTGCTTCAACGCATCTTCCGCCTGCGCCAGTTTTTCGCGGGTCTGTTTTATCTGTCCCTCGACGAACAGCCGGCGCTGTCCGGCTTCGCTGATGGCAATGTGCCGGGTCAGTTTTTCCAGCTCTTCGACGTAGGCATTGGCGACAGCCGCCGCGGGGCCGGCCTCTTCGTCTTCGAACACGATGCTGATGAGTCCGTCCGTATCGCTGCCGATGGAAACCTGTTTCGCGAGCGCTTCGCGCGCCGCCACCAGGGTATCGACGCCATACCGTTTTTTCAGGTCGAAACGCTGTATCAACGCATCCGACACCGAGCGGCTCTTCAATATGCCGACATAGATATCGCTGGGGCTGGTCAACCCGAGTGCGGCGCCGAATCCGCCTCCGCCGCCGGCAGAAAGTTCCGCCAGCGCCCCCAGCGCCATGGAATTCAGCCCGGAATAATCTTCGTGCGGCGGCAGGATCACCGCTCTCGCGGTATAGACGCCGGGCAGCAGCAAGGCGATCAAGGCGCCGAACAAGGCTGCGACTGCGGTTGCGCGCATGATCGTTCTTTTCTCCCGCGCAACGACCAGCAGCAGTTCCAGCAGATCGGTTCCCTCTTCTTCCGGCTTGGCCGGCAATATTGTCTGATGTTCAGTCATGATGGTCGTCGCTCAGCCTTATCAAGTCGGTCATGCATCGCTACAGGCGCAACAAATGGACCGCGCCCACACCCAGCGCGAACTGGTAGAAAATCTGCGCCCAATCCTTGAGTTCTCGGGTAAAAGAAAACTTGTCCAGCATTTCCGGAACGACCACCGTATCGCCCGGCATGATGGTCTGCCCGCCCAGACTGCCGAACATCGAACCCGAGGTTTGCGCCCCCCGCACCGTGCCGTCCGCGCGCAGGATGTAGATATGCGACTCGTCCGCATCCCGCGTCGCACCACCCGCCAGCCTCAGGTAATCAGACGCACTCTTGCCCGGCTGGTACATAAAGGCATTCTCGTTATAGACCATCCCCATCACGCTCACCGTCGAGGATAGCGACGGAACGACGAACCTGTCTCCGTCTTCCAGCACGAGTTCCGGAATATCCGTCAGTTGTTTTTTTCCCATCGGCATATCGAGCACGATACGACCTGTCGCCTTGGCCCGGCGCATGCGCTCGAGCAAGGCGCGCTGCCCGGCCGCTTGCGTCTTGGCCGCTTCCACATCGTCCTTGCTCAACGCGTCATGGCTTTTCGTGGCCAGGTTGCGCTCGATGTCTTCGGCCATGCGGTCGGCTATTTCTTCCAGTTTCTTTTGCTGGCTCTCCCGCACCGATTCCCGTTCGAATGCAGCGGCGAACAGGTATGCGTTCGAAGTCAGCCCGCCAGCCCGCTCTGCCAGTTGGCGCAGGGTTTCTCCCGGCTTCACCTTATAAATTCCGGCTTGCTTGAACTCTCCTTCCAGCCTGACATAGACGCTGCGCTTTGCCACCGGCACCTGTATATCTTCCTTGGAGAAGATGGTGATCACATCGCCCTGCTTCAGCAGCAAATTGTTTTCCTCATCGTTGCCGGAAAGCGCCTTGCCCAGATTGAAGGGATGCAGCGAAGTGTTCAGGTCGTCCTTGTCCAGACGTTCGATCAACGCATAGTCCCAATTGATCTCGTTCTCGTTGCGTTTGATTTCGGCGCGCAACCGTTTCTCGCTCCCGATGTTTACGCTGGAAATTCGATTCTGCATCGCCCAGTATTCCGGCACGATCAACGCATCCATGCCGGGGATCAGATCCTTCACCCGCATCCCTTCGCGCCATGGATAGCGCCCGGGATTGGCGACGTTGCCGCGCAAGGTGACTGCATTGTCGAATTGGCCGCTGATGACCTCCACCTGCACCACGTCGCCGTCCTTGAGCAGACGGCTCTGCCCAGCATCATTCAGCGAGAACTCCTCGATCTTGCGCATCTTGCGGTCGTCTATGCGGTCGACGCGCACCTTGTCGCCGCGTGCCGTGGAGGTCAGGCCGCCGGCCATTTCGATCAGTTCGGCCAGCGAGGCCTTGCCATTCTTCAGTTCGTAGATGCCGGGATTGTTGACGCTACCGGAGATAGCGGACAGCCGTCCCACCGGGGGGATATAAATGACATCGCCGGGCAGCAGGGAAATGTCTTTGGTCTTGTCGCCCTGCAGCAAAAAGTCGTACATGTCCAGTTCGCTCGCCACGATGCCGTTGCGCTTGACCTGGATATGGCGCAGAGACCCCTTGAGGGAGGGACCTCCGGAGGCAAACAAGGTATTGACCAGCGTGCTCAGCGAACTGACGGTATAGGCGCCTGGACGCTTGGCCTGGCCGACGACGAACACCTGGATGGAGCGCAGCTTGCCCAGCGACACGTTCAGCTCGAAATTGCGGAAGACCCGCCCGATGGCGTTCTTCAGATAGCCATGCAGCGCCTGATAGCGAATGCCGGAGACGTTCACGTTGCCCACCTTGGGAAGATAAATCGAACCATTGCGATCCACCGTGAGCGACAGGTCCAGATCCACCTGTCCCCAGCCGCGAACCACCAGCTCGTCGCCCGGCCCGATCAGGTAATCGGAAGTGACTGGAATGTTGTCCAGCGGCGAAAATGTATTGGGCGCATCGACGAACAGATTGTGGCCGTATAGCGGCAGCATCTTCCCCACCGAAGCAAAGACGAACGATTGAAAATCGCTTGCCTCCTCCGGCACGGCGCTGCTGTTCAGGGCTCCCGTCTGCCCGGACGGCGGCGTCGCCGGAATCGGCGTGCGCTGGGCATCGCCCCCGCTATCCGGCGTCGTCTGGCCAGGTTGCGAACCGCCAGTTGTACTCTTGTAGCAACCGGACGAATCGGGAGAACCGGCACAGGGGTCGGCGACACTGGCCGACATGCTGCCGCTCGTCCCTCCCCCCACCATCGTCCCGCCCTGAATATCCTGGGCGCAGACATGCGAGAACGGGAGCATGAAAACAAGCGCGCAGGACAACAGCAGACTGCGGAGCGTCTCTACGGCTTTAAAAATCGGCTTGTTCATCCACACACCTCCGTGACTCTATCGTTTTGCACCGGTGAACTGGCGTCCCCGGCTCATACATGCGACATACGTTCCATTGCTTAACGCGATCCTGCGCGGCCCTGCGGTCACCCCGGAAAAGCGCCCGACCCGTAGCCGGCCCTACACTGTTTACACGCCGCTAACTGCCTATCCTTGGCCGCAAGTATCGGGCAGCAACCTGATTCGTACACTCAGGCGAAACCCTTATCCCGATACGCGCAAGACTGTATTTATCGACGAGGCCGGACTGTAGGGATCGCTCGCCGAGCGAAGCTGGGGGAATTGTTCGCGCACAATGAGAAAAACCCTGTGTCGACGAGAAACAGGAGGCTCTGTTGCCTGGTGCGGCGGTTGCTTTATCCTGCCCATCCTCCTGCAAGGGGGAAAGAGCAGGTTAGAGAAGCGCTGAACAAGTATGAACTTGTCGTTCCCGCGAAAGCGGGAACCCAGTTAAATCAACAAGCCGGATTCCCGCTTTCGTGGGAATGACGACTTAATCAATGTTTCATTAGGTAATACTGGTAGATCGAAAATAACGTGACCAAAAAAAATGGCTCGCGTGTAGCGAGCCATTTTGCGTTCCTGACAATACCGTTATGCCTCCAGCGAGATATTCGAACCTTCTTTCGATTGTCCGTTGAGGTTGTATGCCTGCATCAACTGCATCAGCTGTCGCATGAGTTTGGCGTTAAGGTCTTCCGATACGAGGCTGGCGGAGCTCGAAGAATTCGACGTGGAGGATGTCGTCGAGTCGCTCGAACTGGATTGGTCAAATGCCATCGCCTCCTTGAAACTGACCTTGCCGTCGCCGTCGCTGTCGGCTTGATCGAAATTCTCGATGACGCTGGAGATCAGGCTGGAGCGCGTGCTATCGGAAGAGCCGACTCCATTCAGTTGGCTGGTCAATTCGTCCTTGGTGAATCCGGCTCCGTTTTGCGGTGGCGGCGGGGGCGGCATGTTGCCCGCTTGCATCGAGTTGCCGGACATCAACTGGCTTTCGAGTTGCCGGGCGAGCGACTGGAACGAATTGGTAAATTCGTCCTTGGTTATTTTTCCATCGCTGTTGCCGTCGAGAGCCGAGAACAACTCGTCCACATTGCTGGACGACGAAGAGCCGCCCGAAGACGAACTCTGTTCGACTGCGGCTTGCAGCGCAGATTTATCGATATAGCCTTGTCCCGAACTGTCGATCTGCGAAAACAGATCCGCAGCTATCTTCTGTCCGCCGTCCGGGGGACGGCGCATGCCCTGCATGCCTTGCATTGCCGACCAGTTGCTGCTTCCTCCTATTGCGCCGATGCTGCTCATGATGTGCTCCTTTGCTGGTTGTTGATTACGGTATGTGCGCTGTGTTGCACATGGTTCGATTATCGTTTTATGCCCCGAATAAATTCAGCAGCTTCCGTGTAAAAGCAGGTAAAACGGCGTTAAGACTAAGGTCGAGTCCATTTGTGTTGCTCCATCTGTTCGACCAGCCGCTTGCGCTGCGAATCGGAGAGCAGCCTCCATATCCTGGCGTGTATTTCCGCGTGCAGATAGGCAAGGTCGGCGACCGCTTTGCCGTGAGCTTCGGCGATGGCCCCCGCTTTTTTCTCGTCGAATTTTCCGGACTGGGAGAGTTGTTGCAGTTCCTGCATGGACAGACGCACCCTCCGTTCGGCTTCGCAGAGCAGGGAGGACTGTGCCCGCATCAGCTCATCCACTTTTTTCTGTTGCACATCGCTCAAGCCGAGCTCTGCAAACGGACCGGCGGGGCGCTGCATATTCATCGGCGGCTTGCCGCCACCCATCATGCCACCGGGAGGCGGCGGCATGCCTCCGTGCTGGCGTGCGGGCGGCCCTCGAAACTCGTTGCAGCCATCGTCTGCATGAGCGATCTGCGGCAAGGCCGTCAATACGACAGCGGCCAGCAGGAACGGCAGTGCGGAAATAACGAAGCCTGCCGGAACAAGCTGATTGGTATGTTGCATGGTTGTTTGCATTTCGTTCTCCTGAAATTTTGACGGGCCTTGAAGTTGGGACGGGAGCGGACGGATAGTGTCGCTGCAGCGTCGGGACGGATTGTGCGCAAGGCCGGTGTAATGCGCGTTCAAGGGATGTAAATTCCGGTAAATGTCCGGGAGTTGCCTGCACCGCAGGTCGCGAGTTGTCATAACATTCGTGCCGTACAACAACGAGTCCATCATGCAATGAGTGAGAAGGTTCTATTGATCGACGACGATGTCGAACTGTCCGGAATGATTCGCGACTACCTGGTCGCCGAAGGTTTCGATGTCGCCATGGCGCATGATGGCGAGTCCGGCGTGCGCGAAGCTTTGAGCGGACGACATGCCATTGCGGTGCTTGACGTGATGATGCCGGGTATCAACGGCATCGAAGTGCTGCGCCGCATCCGCGGCGAGAGCGCAATGCCCGTCATCATGCTCACCGCGCGAGGCGACGACACCGACCGCATCGTGGGACTGGAGCTCGGCGCGGACGATTACGTGCCCAAGCCCTGCACGCCGCGCGAACTGACCGCGCGCATCCGCGCCATCCTCAAGCGCATCGGCGGCCCGGGAAACGGACAAGCGCGAGTTATCAGGGCAGGTGCGATTTCCCTCTGGCCGGAGAGTCGCAAGGCCGAATGGAACGGGCAAGCAATCGAACTGACCAGCACCGAGTTCAGCTTGCTCGAAGTGCTGGTGCGCCATGCCGGGCAGATCGTCAGCAAGGAAGATTTATCGATGCAGGGATTGGGCAGGCCGTTGATGCGCTTCGACCGCTCCATCGACGTTCACGTGAGCAGCATTCGCCAGAAATTCGGCGCGTTGCCGGATGGACGCTCCTGCATACAAACCGTCATCCGCAAGGGTTACATGCTGGTCAAGGAGTAGAGCGTGGGCAGACTGTTCTGGAAATTCTTTTTTATCTTCTGGCTGGCGCAGATATTCACCGTGATGGGGGTGGGAACCGCAGTCTGGGCCTTGCGCCCGGATGCGCACCCGGCCTTTGCGACGATGCGCGATGCGCCGCCGTTTCCTCCGCCGGGAATGAATCCCGATATGCGACCTCTGCCGGAGATGCACGCCGGTATGCCTCCACCGCCGGGGATGCGCAGCGACATACCGCCGATGCGACCGGGCGGCAAAGGTTTCCTGCCCCCCTTGTTGCCCATCCTCGCCGGCAGTGTTGCGAGTCTCGTCTTCGCCGCCTTGCTGGCCTGGTATTTCGCGCGACCCATCCGCAACCTGCGCGGCGCATTCGATGCCGTGGCGAACGGCAAACTGGAGACGCGTATCGGCCCGGCGATGGCCGGGCGCAACGACGAACTGGCCGAACTCGGGCACGACTTCGACCGCATGGCTGCGCGCCTGCAAAGCCTGATGGAATCGCAGCGCCGCCTGCTGCACGATGTCTCGCACGAATTGCGCTCCCCACTGGCGCGACTGCAAGCGGCAACCGACCTGATGCGTCAGCAGCCCGGGCGCGCGGCGGAACTCATCGATCAGCTGGAACGCGACACCGTGCGCATGGATGCCCTTGTCGGCGAGCTGCTCACGCTCGCACGTCTCGACTCCGGCATGGCCGGGCGCATGGACGAAAAGGTGGAGTTGCGCGAGGTGTTCGATCACATCGTCAGCGATGCCCAATTTGAAGCTCAATCGAAGCAATGCATGATCGATATCGATCTGCCCGAATGCATGCCGATAAAAGGCAACCACGAACTGATCTTCCGCGCATTGGAAAATGTCGTGCGCAACGCCGTGCTGCATTCCCCCGCCGGCACGCGGATCGGCGTTACGGCCACTCGGGATGCTTCCGGGCTATGGCTCATTACGGTTTATGACCAGGGACCAGGCGTTCCGCCGGACGAACTGGAGACCATCTTCGAACCTTTCTATCGCGGCAAGAAAAGCGGCAGCCAGTCCGGGTACGGCCTGGGGCTCGCCATGACGCGTCGCGTCATACAGGCGCACGGCGGCAAGGTGACGGCGAAAAACCGTGCGGAAGGCGGGCTGGCGATCATTATTGTTTTACCCGTGGCCGACGCTTAATCCCCTCGTTCGCGGCATTTCCACGGCCATTCCGCAATTGTGATAAATCGGATTGCCATGCCTGCCCGCGCTCCGCGACTCGGGTCTATCGATGCGGGAAATACAGTCTTCGCGGTATTTCTGGCCGCTGCTCGCGGCACTAATTTACATATATCCAAATCTCCTCGAAAGGGACGCAAGATGCGCAACGACAAATTACCCGTATATTTGCCAATGGCATGCCTGTTCGCCGGGGCGATGGCGCTGGGCGCACCGCCGGCCGTTGCGGCAGAGCAGAATGTAACGCCCGAGCAGGCGGTGGGCGCCATCGGAGAGGTGTTCGGCGTCACGCCCGGACAGCGGCGAAATCACACGAAAGGGACTTGCGCACTGGGCGAATTCGTCGGCACGCGCAAGGCCGCGACCTATTCGCGCTCGCCGCTGTTCTCCGGGAAGAAGTTGCCGGTGATCGCGCGCTTCTCGCTCGCCGGGGGCAACCCCGCCGCGCCGGACACGGCCAGGAGTCCGCGCGGCATGGCGCTGGAATTCGAGCTTCCCGACGGCGGCCTGCAGCACATCACGATGCTGAATACGCCGATGTTCGGCGCGGCGCGGCCGGAAACCTTCCTCGCGCAGATGATCGCGATCAAGCCGGATCCCGAGACGGGGAAGCCCGATCCAAAAAAGATCAAGGCCTTCATGGACAGCCATCCGGACAACCGCGCGCAGCGGGAATTCCTCGCCAGCCACAATCCGCCGGCCAGCTATGCCAGCAGCGCCTATTTCGGCATCCACACTTTCCGCTTCATCGATAGCGACAACAAGGTCACGCCGGTGCACTGGCGCTTCGTGCCTCGGGACGGCGAGAAGCGCCTGACCGATGCCGAACTCGGTAGCATGCCGCCGGACTTCCTCGAACGCCGGCTGATCGAGCGTGCGGCCAAAGGCAAGCTGCGCTGGGACATGATCGTGACGATAGGGGAACCCGGCGACCCGCAAGACGATCCCACGTTGACATGGCCCGCAGGACGCAAGCAGGTGAAAGCGGGGACGCTGACGATCACGTCCGCCATGCCGCAACGGGGCGCGGCATGCGAACAGGTCAACTTCGACCCGCTGGTCATGGGCGACGGCATCGAACCGTCGGACGACCCCATCCTGCAGTTCCGCTCGCCGGCCTATGCGGTCTCGTTCGGCAAACGGATGAACGGGATGTGACCGCAGCTCTCGCAAGGGGATCGCATGATGGGAAACGCGGAGACATCGAACACGGAAGGGCCGCGCGAACCGGCCGCGCCTGCCGCAGGCAAAAAGAAGCGCGCGAACATGCACGAAGGCATCGCCGTCTGGTGCGATTGCTGCTCGTGCGAGGCCGAGCCCTACTGGGCCGAGTTGGCGGAGGAAATGGGAATGACCTTCAGCGACTACGAGGACGAGCCGACAGCGAAAAAGAACGACTCGCAGACAAGCAAAAGCCCCTGACGACAGGGGCCTTTTTTACCAGCGACACCCGAAAAACTAGAACGGGATATCGTCGTCGAAGTTGTCAAAGCTGCTGCCCGAGCTGGCCGGGGCCGGAGCCTGGCGCGCCGGAGCCGCGGCGCGGGCCGGAGCGGAACGCTGCTCGGGAGCCGACTGGTCCATCACCTCGAAGCTGCCGCCGCCGGTGGACTTGCCGCCCAGCATCTGCATCTCGTTGACGATGATCTCGGTGATGTAGCGATCCTGACCTTCCTTGGTCTGGTACTTGCGCGACTGGATGCGGCCTTCGATGTAGACCTGCGAACCCTTCTTCAGGTATTCGCCGGCGATCTCGGCCAGACGGCGATAGAACACCAGGTTGTGCCATTCGGTCTTTTCCTGCTTCTCGCCGCTCTTGTCCTTCCAGTTCTCGGAAGTCGCCAGCGTCGCGTTGCACACCGCCTCGCCGTTGGTCATGTAACGCGTCTCCGGGTCCTTGCCCAGACGCCCCACCAGAATCACCTTGTTTACCGACATATCAAGCTCCCTTTATCAATTGTTCTACCGCGGCTTCGTCGAAGCCCTGCATGTCCACCTTGAGGCAGGCCATGCCTTCGCTCGCCACCACCATCGCCTCGCGCACGCCGGAAACCTGCAACAGGCTGCGGCGCAATTCTACCGCAGCGGCGTCGTCCAGGTCGGGCAAATGAAACAGCCGGGTGCGCACCGCCGCCGGGGGCCGCATGCCCGAGGCCGCGACCAGCCACAGCGCCAGCAGCGCCATGCTGAACAGGAACACCGCGTCGCCGCCGACGAACTGCATCAGCGCCCCGCCCGCGGCCGCGCCGAAGAACGCGCCGAAGAACTGCACGCTGCTGTACACGCCCATCGCCGTGCCCTTCGCGGCCAGCGGCGCGATCTTGCTGATCATCGAAGGCAGCGTCGCCTCCAGCACATTGAACGCGGTGAAGAACAGCAGCAGCGCGATGGCCACACCCCACAGGCTGTGCTGCGCGAACATCAGCAGCGCCTGCGCCGCCAGCGCCAGCGCCACCGCCGCCATGAACACCTGCTTCATCTTCGCCTTCTTCTCGGCGATCACAATCGGCGGCACCATCAGCGCGAACGCGATCAGCATCACCGGCAGGTACACCTGCCAGTGGTCGGCCACGGCCAGACCGTTGGCCTGCAAAATAAACGGCACCTGCATGAACACCGACATCAGGATCGCGTGCAGCGCGAAGATGCCGAAGTCCAGGCGCAGCAATTCGGGATTGCGCAACACCTCGCGGAAGTGCCCGTGACCGGCCTCGGTATCGCTGTGGAAGCGGGTGATCGCGGGATCGGGGATCGCGAACTTCACCACCGCGATCGCGGCCAGCGCCAGCACGCCGGTCAGCGCGAACAGCCCCGGCACGCCGATCACGCCGTGCAACAGCGGCGACAGCACCAGCGACAGCGAGAACGTCACGCCTATGGTCATGCCTATGGTCGCCATCGCCTTGGTGCGCACTTCCTCGCGCGTCAGGTCGGCGGTCAGCGCCATCACCGCCGCATTCAGCGCGCCCGCGCCCTGCACCACCCGGCCGATGATGACCCAGTAGATGTTGTCGGCCGCCGCCGCGATGAAACTGCCCAGCGCGAACAGCACCAGGCTGACGTAGATCACCGGCTTGCGCCCGTAGCGGTCCGACATCCAGCCCGCCGGGATCTGCAATATCGCCTGCGTCAGCCCGTAAGCGCCGAGCGCCACGCCCATCAGCAGATGGCTCTCGCCGCCCGGCAGATGTTCCGCATACAGCGCGAACACCGGCAGGATGATGAACAGGCCCAGCATACGCAGGCCGTAGATACCCGCCAGGCCCATACTGGCGCGGCGTTCAAGGGGGGTCATGGAGATCGGTTCGGACATGGGATTGCTGCGATTTCGGAAGCCGCGCATCTTAACAGAGATGAGGGGGATAGTCCGGCGGCGGGCCATGCACCATGATCGCGGGCGCGACGAGCAATCCGCCCCCTCGATTATTTGCCGCGAACTGTTATCATCGGCGGCAATTAACCACACCAAGCGAAGGGTGGCCATGCTCGACAAACTTTATCGCGAAGTATTTATCGGCGGACAGAGCGTATTCTGCGTCGGCGATGTCGGCGACTGCGCCTACCTGGTCGAAGAAGGCGCGGTCGAAGTCGTCATATCGGATCAGGGCCGGGAACAGCGGATCGGTCTGCTGAGCAAGGGCGAACTGTTCGGCGAAATCGCACTGATCGACCGCCTGCCCCGCACCGCCACCGTCCGTGCCCTCGAACGCACGGTGCTCGTTCCGATTCACCGGAAACTGGTCGAAGAGTTGCTCGAAAAAAGCGACCCCATCCTGCGCCACCTGCTGCTGACGATACTGGAACGCTACCGGATCAACCATAACCACCATGACGCAAAGCCCGCCGACGCCCTGCGCAGCTCGCAGCGCAACGCCCTGAAGGGCGAGGCCACTCAGAAACTCGCGCTCGCACACGGCATCGCCCGCGCATTGGAGCAGAACGAATTCGAACTCTACTACCAGCCGATCTGCGACCTGGCCGACAGGCGCATTGCCGGGTTCGAAGCGCTGATCCGCTGGCATCATCCCACCGACGGCCTGATCCCACCGATGGACTTCCTCTGGATCGCCGAGCAGACCGGCCTGATCCGCGAGCTCGGCCTGTGGACGCTGGAGCGCGCCTGCCGGGACTGGCCCGAACTCAGACGATGCACCGACTACCCGTCCCCCTTCGTCAGCGTCAACCTGTCGGCCATGCAACTCACCGGCGCCACCCTCGTCGACGATGTCCGCTCCATCATCGCCCGTCACCAGATGCCTCCTGCGCAACTGAAGCTCGAACTCACGGAAACCGTCATGGTCAAGCAGCCCGAAGTGGCGGAGGACATCCTGAATCGGCTGATGGAGCTGGGCAGCCATCTGGCGCTGGACGACTACGGCACCGGCTATTCCGGGCTGGATCACCTGCAGCGCTATCCCATCGGCACCCTCAAACTCGACCGCGCCTTCATCGCTCCGATGCTCGACGCTCCGCAAAGCATGGAAATCGTGCGCTCTTCCATCGAACTCGCGCACTCCCTCGGCATGAACGTTGTCGCGGAAGGTGTGGAAACCGAAGCGGTCAGCACGAGGCTGGCCGCGCTGGGATGCGAATTCGGCCAAGGCTGGCTCTTCGGCAAACCCCTGCCCTTGGCCGACAACATCGCCCGCACCCGGGCACGCTGAATTCCGGACAACCGTCAGAGATGCGGCGACAAGATCGACCGCGGACAAAGCGTCGTGTCCGCGATCCTGAACGGCAAGCAAGAACTCAATACGCGCAAGGTAATAATCGTCCGCTACATCTCGATCCGCATGGACATCACCGAGCGCAAACGGACGGAAACGGTGAACCCGACCTTCGGCACGATGATCATTTTCCTGAGCGAGTCTTTCCCTCACGAAGTGCTCGTCGCTCACGCCAACCGACGCAGCATTGCCGGCTGGTTTCGCGTCAGCGGTAGTTAATTTCGGAAAATCCAGATGAACCTGATCTGAAACGACTCAGGGAGAACGGGCTTTCTGGCGCAGCCGAAGAAGGTGGGCGGTTCGCTGATGCGGGTGCAGCGCGATACACGCTTCTCCCGCGACAAAACGCCGTACAAGGTCAACATCGGCATCCAGTTCCGCCACGAGGTGGGCAAGGCGCTGGGTCTGCGTTTCTAGCGTTCGCAGGGTACTGCGAATTAAAGGAGGCAATCGGACCTTCAAACAATATAGCCCGCATCTGCGGGCTATATTCATTTCGAGCTTAAGTGCTTTCAGTAAAGCGAGCTGCCGAAGCGCTCTGTCCGCAAGGACCAGTTTTCCAGAATGGCCGCGGAAACCAGGATGCGCTCTGCCCGACCGATCAGGACTTTGCGCGGGATGAGGCCGATGAAGCGGGAGTCCGCGCTGTTGTCGCGATTGTCGCCCAGCATCAGGTATTGCTCGGATGGAATGGTGAGCGGCCCGAAGTTTGAGGCGTTGTTCATATCGGGCAGCCATTGGACCATGCGTTGCTTTCCATCGAGGCGTTCTGTAACACGCTGCGCAGACAGGGACACGCCATTCCCCAACGGCTCTGTCACGACCTGCAGCAGTTCGTAGTCCGCCCATTCGCCGTTGATGAAGAGCTGCTTGTTGCGCATCTCGACCACGTCGCCGGGCAGTGCAACCAAGCGTTTGATCAGGCGCTTGCCGTCTGCGGGCGAGAAGAATGTAACGATGTCACCCCGCTTTGGATCGCTGAGACGTGCGAGGACGACATCGGTGAGCGGCAACTTGAGGTCGTAGGCGATGCGGTTGACGAAGACGACGTCGCCTTCAAGCAGGTTCGGGCGCATGGAGCCGGAGGGGATAGGATTCCAGTCCGCAATCGCCGTGCGGAAAATGCCGAACAGCACGAGAAAGAGGATGAAGCCCCGGTTTTCATGTAGCCATTTTTTCATGTGTGCGCTCCAAAAGTTCAGATGAAACATCTGTTCCTGCCGATGGTGCGCAAGATATCAAAAACCTCAGATTCCGGCTACGCTTCCCACTTGCCACAATCCAGGGTACTGGCGGTGATCAATAATCGGTGACCGTCTTCAAATTTGGGATCGGGGGCTCCCTCCTCCCCCGGCAGAAGCACCAGTATGTTCCCGAACGATTGCAGACCAACCACCTCCTGCAGCATCACCCCGCTCTGCTCGAACAGCCGCCGCCATTCCGCCAGCGTCCTTTCCCGTCCGCGCGTAGCCATGAACATCTGCATGTCGAATGCGGTGCTGGCCAAGTCGGCATGTGTATCGGGCATGACCATTTCCATCACGGCGATGGCAGCGCCCGTTCCTTTGCTCGCGGCGGCGAGGTTGCGCAGTGCGGCGATGCATTCCTCGTCGCCGAAGCCGTGCAGCACGGCGCTCAACAGATAGATGTCCTTGCTGCCCTGCGCCTGCGGGACTGAGGCGAGCACGTCGCCCGCCGTGTAGCTGATGCGCTGTAGCAACGCCGCATCCTCGCGGCCTTGCCAGTATTCCGCCGCACCCGCGATGACTTGCGCCCTGTCCACCACCAGCGCCTTGAGGTGCGGATGGCGCTTGAGGATGGCGAGGGATTTGCTGCCCTTGGAGCCGCCGACGTCGATGATGCGCTCGAAGCGGCTCCAGTCGAAGTCGGTGGCGAAGCTGTCGCCCGCGAGCGCTTCCACGCTGTCCATCGCCCTGGCGAACAGCGCGTCGAATTCGGGGTGCGCGTCCTGGTAGGCATAGAGCTCCTGCCCATGCGTAAGCACGAACGGGATGCCGCCGCCGCGCACGGCTTGCTCCAATTGCTCGAACCAGGGGCGGCTCATCTCCGGCGAGTTGTGCATAAGGATCATGGCGCGCACGCTCTGCGGGCTGCCTTCTCGCAAGCAGTCGGAGAGCTTGTTGTTGCGGAAGCGGCGAGGCGCGGCTTCCTCGAACACACCCATCGCCGCGAGCATGCGCAGCAATCGGCAAGTGGCATCGGGCTGGGCATGGATGCGCACGGCGATCTCTTCCACCGAGAGTTCTCCGTCCGCGAGCATAGTGGCGATGTCCAGCCGCGCGGCGACGTACAGTGCGCGCGACTGCCAGAAAGCCGAACCGATCTGGATGAGGCGGAACGGCGGCGGCACGATTTTGTTGGGCAGGTTCTGCAACCATGCGCCGAATCGGGCGAGTTTGGCGAAACGGCGCACCGCACCGGCATTCTTCTGCAAAGTCATCTCATGCTCCCTTCTGTGCGGCAGCCATGCCCGCCACCAGCAGCCTGCCGTTGAAGGTGGCGAGTTCGTCGAGGAAAGCATCGTCCATCTGCCCGCCCATCTGTTCCTCGAAGATATCCTTGAGCAGCATGGGCATCATGGAGAGGCTGACGAAGGCCATGCGCGCCACATCCGGGTTAAGCGCCTTGTCCGCCAGCCCTGCTGCCTTGAGTTCTTCCAGTTTCCGCGCGCCGCTGCTGCGGCCGCGTTCCAGCAGTTTCAGGATGAAGCCGCGGCCCGGCCCCTGGTTGAGCGCGAGCACCTTGAGGATGAGCTTGGGAAACTCGGGATGCTTGCGCATGGTGTCGTAATAGAGGCGCAGGTATTCGGCGAAGCCGCCGACGTCGGACATCATTCGGCTGTCGAACATGTCCAGCAGCGGCTTGAGCGTGTCGCGGATCATCTCCTCGTACAGGCCCTCCTTGTTGCCGAAGTAGTAGCGGATCATCGAGATGTTGGCACCTGCCCTGTCGGCGATCATGCGCGTGGTGACCTTGTGGTATTCGTCGGCCAGGAAGCATTCCAGCGCGGCCTTGAGCAGGCGCGCGTAGACCGGGTCTTGTTTGTCGTTCATCGTTTTCTCCTGCACTTGAGAAGCGTACAGGTTAGCACCACACATATAACATCATGGCGATTTCATCAATCAAAACAGGTGGTTTGATTGATCTCTCAATGATCATTCATGTCAAACCCAACCGAAAGCAAAGTGCTGCACCGGCAGGGTCGGGATCGCAAAGCCGTCATCGCCTTGCTCTTCACTTCGCCACTGTATAAATTGACGCATCCGATATCCCGCGAGGAGCCGCTGAAATGTCCGACCGCTACTTCACCACGCAAACCTTCGCCTTTCTCGAAGCGCTCGCTGAAAACAACAGCCGCGAGTGGTTCGAGGAGCACAAGCAGGAGTACGAGGATTTCGTGCGCACGCCCGCGCTGGATTTCATCGGCGACATGTCGGATGAGATGCCCGCTATCTCGCGCCACTTCCTGGCGCAGCCGAAGAAGGTGGGCGGTTCGCTGATGCGGGTGCAGCGCGACACTCGTTTCAGCCGCGACAAAACGCCGTACAAGACCAACATCGGCATCCAGTTCCGCCATGAGGTGGGCAAGGATGTGCATGCGCCGGGCTATTACCTGCATATCGAACTCGGTGAATGCTTCCTCGCGATCGGTCTGTGGCGTCCGGAGCCGGACGCGCTGTTCAGGATACGCAGCGCCATCGTTGAACATCCCGATGCCTGGATCGCTGCACGCGACGACAAGGCGTTCCGCGAACATTTCACACTGGAAGGCGATGCGCTAGTCAACGCGCCGCGCGGCTTCGCCAGGGATCATCCGCTGGTGGAAGACCTGAAGCGCAAGGACTTCATCGGCATGGCCGCATTGAACGAATCCGCGGCGACGTCGAAGAAGCTGCGCCCGCTGGTGGTGGAACGCTTCCGGCAGGCCGCGCCTTACATGGAATTCCTTTGCAAGGCGCTGGAACTGCGCTTCTAACGCTCGCACAGTGCCGGAATCAATTCAGCTCGCAGACGCATCCCGATCTTCATCAAGAAGATGGAAATTTTTTCCTGTTTGCCGCCAAACGGCAATAAGTTGCACATACAACCATTATTCGCCATAATGTGCGCATGTTCGACCGTTGCCTCTACTTCAACATCAATCATCTTGCGTGGGTGGTGAACCGCAAGTGGGACGAGACCTTCAAGGAGTTCGGTCTCTCTTCCGCCCACGCCTATCTGTTGCGCGTCGTGCTGGCGAATCCGGGCCTCACCCAGAAAGAGATCGGCGGCATCCTGCTGCTGGACAAATCCACCATCACCCGCTTCGTCAACACGCTGGAAAAAAAGAAGCTGATCAAGCGCACTTCGCTGAGCGACGCCGATGCGCGCGAGCAGCGTGTGGTGCCGTCCCCCATGGCCTTGAAGATGCATGCAGCCATCGAACAGGCCGGACAACACCTGTACGAGGAGATGCAGCGAAGACTGGGCAAGAACGAACTGCAGCAACTTGTCGGCCTGGCGAGGGCGGCTTCCGAAAAGCTCGGATGATTTTTTTGCCCCCATATAGTTGTATATACAATCAATAAAAAGGAGAGCATTCTTGGAAACACAGGAAACCATCACCGGCGACATCAGGCCTGAAATCGTCGCCACGCCTCTGGACGCGCTGACCGAGTTCTATTACGCGTTCAACCACCGGGACATGGGAGCGATGTCCGCAAACTGGCAGGATTCTCCGGAGATCGCCATGTCGAACCCTCTCGGCGGCATCAGGCGGGGATGGGCCGAGATACGTGGAGTGTACGAACGCATCTTCAACGGCACAGCGCAGGTATACGTGGAGTACCACGACTACACCCTCCTCCAGAACGGCGACATGTTCTGCGCCGTCGGGCGGGAGCGAGGCTGGTTCAGGAAAGGCGGCGAGGAGGTGCCACTGGCGATACGCACCAGCCGTATTTTCATGCGGCATGACGGGCGCTGGCGGCAAGTCCATCATCACGGCTCCATTGACGACCCTGCCTTGCTTGATCGTTATCAAAAGGCAGTACAGACGAAATAGACGTGGCTAAAGGGTGCAGCTCGCATTCACCCTGCTCACCGCACCAACGTGCGCTGGTCAACGCGCCGCGCGGCTTCGCCAGGGCTCATCCGCAGGTGCAAGACCTGGCGCAAGGACTTCATCGGCATGGCCGCGTTGAGTGCCGCCGAGGTGACATCGAAGAAGCTGCGCCCGCTGGTGGTGAAACGCTTCCGGCAGGCCGCACCTTACATGGGATTCCTTTGCAAGGCGCTGGAGCTGCGTTTCTAGCCGAACGTGAACGCATAAGCCTCCAGCCCCGGCGCATCGGCCTCGATCTCCAGCAGGCCGCTCCTCGGCGTCTTCTGGTCTATCAGCTCATACAGCGTGTTGCGCCCGACGGTAACCACACCCGCGGGCGCATCCTTGCCCGCATAGCCGCCGACCGGTTCGCCGTTCAGTCTGATCGTCACATGCACCGGCTGGCCGCCGGCGGTGCCGAGCACGAGGAACACCTTGCGCGCCTTGAAGCTGAGGCGCAACGCCGCGCCCTTCTCGCCGCCGACTATCCGCTCCCGCTCCACTCGCCACTGGCCGTTCAGCGCCCATTCGTCGCCCGCGAGCGACGCGGGGAAACGGTAAAGAGCCGATGCGTCAAACGAGGGTCGCTCGCTGCCGCCGAAACTGTCGGCGCGCGCATAGCCGAGGTAGGTCTCCGGCGTCTGTCCGAGCGCGAACGTCGGACCTTCCACCGCTATCGTCTCGCCCTTCTCCTTCAGGCCGAGCAGATAGCGGATGTTGTTCTCGGTGACGTCGTACTGGCCTTCGCCGAAGTGCGTGTAGACCACCCGCCCCTGCCGGTCGATCAGGTAATGCGCGGGCCAGTAGCGGTTGTCGAAATTCAGCCAGGTGGAGAGACGGTTGTCCTGTGCGACGGGATAGCGGATGCCGTGCTGCGCAATCGCGGCCTGCACGTTGGACAGCTGTTTCTCGAACTCGAACTCCGGCGAGTGCACGCCGACGATCACCAGTCCCATGTCGCGATACTTGCGGTCCCAGTCGGTGAGGTAGGGCAGAGTGCGCACGCAGTTGATGCAGGAGTAGGTCCAGAAATCGACCAGCACCACCTTGCCTCTCAGCGACTGCATCGTGAGCGGCGGTCCATTCAGCCAGTGCTCGATCTCGGCGAACTCCGGCGCGGGATAAGGCTGGCGCAGCCCTTCCTGCAGCACCAGTTCGCCGCGCGTCACTTCCACTTTCCTGGCGTTCATGAACAGCGACTCGATGTTCGCGCCGGAGGCGATCCAGGCCACCGCCAGCAGGATCAGCACGCCGAAGCCCTTGCGCACCGCCTCGGCGTGGCGCGTGAAGAAGCCGAGCTTGCTCATGAGCTTTCTTCCGGTCAGCGCGATGATGAGCATCGGGATGCCCGCGCCGATGCCGAACGAGAGAATGATGAGGTTGCCGGCGAGGTCGGTCTCCTGGCGTATCACCTGCACCAGCACCGCGGCGAGTATCGGCCCCGCGCAGGGCGTCCACACCAGCCCGATCAGCGCGCCGATGGCGATGCCGCTGAGCAGGCCTTCGCCTTTGGTCGAGGCTAGGTCGTTGCCGAGATTTGCCGCGCCCTGCGTCAGCGCGCTGAACTTTTCCGACAGCTTCTCCGACAGCAACACCAGCCCCATCAGCGCGAGCAGCACCAGCGAGACATCCTTGACGATATCGAGGTCCAGCCCCAGCAGCGACACCAGTTCTCGCGCCGCCATCGCGAACAGACTGAACGCGAGCACGAAGCCGATGATGATGCCGTAGGGCCTGCGCCTGCCGCCGCCCGCGGAGGTCGCCAGCACCAGCGGCAGCACCGGCAGGATGCAGGGCGAGACGATCAGCGCGAGGCCTTCGAGGAATGCGAGGCCGATGTCGACGGCGTTCATCACGCTTTATCCGGCACGAAGCGCAGCGCCACGCCGTTGTTGCAGTAGCGCAGGCCAGTGGGTTTCGGCCCGTCGTCGAACACATGTCCATGGTGGCCGCCGCAACGCGCGCAGTGGTATTCGGTGCGCGGGTAGATCAGCAAGTAGTCGGTCTTCGTCTCCACCGCACCGGGCAGCACATCGTAGAAGCTGGGCCAGCCGGTGCCGCTGTCGAACTTGAACTTCGACGGGAACAGCGGCAGGTCGCAAGCGACGCAGTGGTACATGCCGCTGCGCTTCTCCTTGTCCAGCGGGCTGGTGAACGCGCGCTCGGTGCCTTCCTGTCTCAATATGTAGTACTGCTCCGGCGTGAGCAGCTTCTTCCATTCCGCATCGGTCTTGCTGATTTTCACGATGCGTTCGGCGGCGATAGCCTGCCCCGGCACGAAAAACCTGGTCATCGCCAGCGTCCCGACACCGGCAGCAAGCGTAATGAATGAGCGTCTGTCCATGGCCATCTCCTTGGTATCCACTGTCACGATGCCCTGCACGTCGAACCATTCTCCGGTTCGGCGCGAAGTTAGACAATCAGCAAATCCCCTACGTTTCCCCCGAGCCTGCCGATGCAGGCTCTTGTTGCCCGCCCCCGCGCTCGGGTGTAAATTGCGGCACGCTCTCGCCGGCATTCGTTCTGCCGGGGGATGAGCAATATCCGACCCAACCATCGAAGGAGCATGCCCATGAAAAAATTCCTGTTCTCGCTCGCCCTGTTCTGTTTCAGCGCCTCCGCCATCGCCGCGGTGCAAGGCAAGGAGGTGAGCTACACCGCCGGCGGCACGACGATGAAAGGCTGGATCGCGTACGACGACACGGTGAAGGGCAAGCGCCCGGCGGTGCTGGTGGTGCACGAATGGTGGGGACACAACGCCTACGCGCGCAAGCGCGCGAACATGCTGGCGGAGCTGGGCTATGTGGCGCTGGCGGTGGACATGTACGGCGACGGCAAACAGGCGAACCACCCGGACGACGCGGGCAAGTTCGCCGGCGAGGTGGCGAAGAACAAGCCCATGGCGAAGGCGCGCTTCGAGGCGGCGATGAAGCTGCTGCGCAAGCAGCGCAACGTGGACGGCGGCAAACTGGCGGCGATCGGTTACTGCTTCGGCGGCTCGGTGGTGCTGCAGATGGCGCGCGAGGGCGAGGCGTTGCGCGGCGTCGCGAGCTTCCACGGCGGACTGACCACCGATGCGCCCGCGCAGGCAGGCCGCGCGAAGGCACAGGTGCGCGTGTTCACCGGCGCGGACGACAAGATGATCCCGCCCGCACAGGTGGACGCATTCAAACAGGAGATGGACAACGCGGGCGTGAACTACAAGGTGGTGTCGTATCCCGGCGCGATGCACAGCTTCACCAATCCGGATGCGGACGAGTTCGCGAAAAAATTCAACATGCCCCTCGCCTACAACGCGGAGGCGGACAAGGACTCCTGGACACAGTTGCAGACTTTTCTCGCCGACATTTTCAAGTAAGCATGCATGAATGCCATGCCGGATGATGCCTTGCGATACCTGACCCTCCGCCTCGACGAAGCCGAGAAGAAGGTCGTCGCGGCCTTCGCACCGGAAGGCGCCGTCGAGCCCGTCACGCTGGACGACCTGAAGCAGGCCATCGATGCGGCGGGATTCGGCGGATATTTCCAGGACGAGCTCGCACTTGCCAATGCCCTGTCGAAATACAACTCGGGCATCGCCTTCGAGATCGTCGTGGCCAGGGCGGTGGACGGCAAGTTCTCCATCACGTTCTCCGACGACCAGCTCTCCGCGTACCTCTCCTGCCAGCCGCCCGCGGGAGGCGAACCCGTCCGCGCGGAAGAGGTCATCGAGGAAGCGAAACGCAAAGGCATCACGGTGGAACTCGACATGGCCGCCATCGAACGCTCGCTGCCGAGCTGCGAAAAAGTATTGATCGCATCCGGAAAGATGCCCGAGCATGGCCTCGACGGCAGGATAGAGAACCTCATTCCCTTCATCGGCAACCGCAGCCCGCATGTCGACAAGGACGGACTGGCCGATTTTCGCGAACTGGGCGACGTGCCGACCGTCGCTGCGGGGGACGCGCTGGTGCGGCATATCCCGCCGACGCCGGGCGTGCCGGGCATGACCCTGTCGGGCAAGACCATCCCCGCGCGGCAGGGCAAGGACATCGCCTTCGCCGCCAGGCTGGACGGCGTCGCCCCTTCTCCCGACGACCCGAACGTGCTGGTCGCCACCATCAACGGCTTCCCCGTGCAGAAGAAGAACGAGGTGCACGTTGAGCCGATTTATACGGTTCAGGATGTCGATCTCCATACCGGCAACATCTCTTTCGACGGAACCATACATGTGACCGGCGACGTGCACACCGGCATGAAGATCGAGTCGACGGGCGACATCCATGTGGACGGCACCGTCGAAGGCGCCGTTCTGGATGCGGTCGGGGACATCTCGGTCAAGGGCGGCATACTCGGCTTGTCGGAGGACAACACCCAGCACTATTCCATGATCAAGTGCGGTGGTTCATGCACCACCCGCTTCGCGCAGAACGCCCACATCTCGGCGGGCGCCGGCATCTTCATCCATGACTATGCGATGCAGAGCGAACTCAGGGCCGGCCACCAGATACTGGTCGGGGATCAGGGCAGCCGCAGGGGCGACCTCATCGGCGGCGTTGCCCATGCAGCGATGCTGGTCAAGGCCCATGTGATCGGCGCGGAATCCTTCGTGAGAACGGTCGTCGTCGCGGGCGCGGACCAGCAGTTGCACGAGAGCATGAAGATCGTGAGGGAGCACCGCGAAGCCGCCGAGCACAAGCTGGCCGACCTGATCAAGCTGCTGGAACTGGCCAGACAGCATCCGGGCCGCCTGCCGCCCGCCATGATCGAGACGGCGGAGGCGACGCGCGAGGCAACGCTTCAGGAGATCGAGGCTTTAGGCGAAGACGAAAAGGAGTTGCAGGCGGAGATCGACCTGACTGCGGACGCGCAGGTCGTGGCCGAGAAGAAGATCTATCCGGGAGCGGATGTGCGCTTCGGCCTGATCCACAACCACATTGACATGGAACGGCAAGGCGGGGTTTTCCAGATGAAAGAAGGCGAACTGGTGTTCGAATAGCCCCGCCCTACCCGCCCGAAGAATCGGGGACAGTTAGACAGTCTTGCCGGCGGCCGCGATCACGGCGATCTTGCCCAGCGCATCGCTCAATTCCCTGATCTTCGCTTCCAGCACGGCGATGTCGCCCAGCCTGGCTTCGAGAGCCGCCGCCTTGTTGGCCGACTCGGCAACTTTGGCCTGTTCCTGTTTCAGGTTCTCGCGCAATTGCTCGATCATGCGCATGTATTCGACCGAGTGGCTTTTCTCTTCTTCGAGCTGCGCGGTCTTCTTCGCCAGTTCGTTCGCTTCCTGCTCGGAGGAACCTTTCAGTTTGCTCTCCATTTCCGCAACCTTCTTCGCGGCCTCGGCGACCTTGGCCTGTTCCTGCTTGATGCTTTCGCGCAACTGCACGATGGTCTTCAGATGTTCGAGCGAGCGGCTGCGCTCCTCCTCGATCTGCGCGTCTTTCATCGCGAGTTCGAGGGATTTTTCGTCTGCGGGATTAATCGGCGCAGCCGGGTTCTTGATGTCGTCGGGATAGGCGCGAATCTTGACTGTCTTTTCCATGGTGTCCGTTCTCGTAAGTTAGGCGCTATGGCATGCACTGCGGGGCATAAGGATAACGCATTGCGCCAGAAGAAACACGGGGCGCGATCACAAAAAACACGAAGTATCGCCCCTCACGGACGATACTCCGCCACTCAGAACCCGAGGCTCTCGCCCGCCCCAAGCAACGTGGCCACACCCAGCACCGCGAAGATCGCGGCGGCGATGCCGTGCACCAGACGCACCGGCATCTTCTCAGCGATCCTGTCGCCGAGAAGCACCGCGGGGACGTTGGCGATCATCATGCCCAGCGTAGTGCCGAGGACGACGAACAGGATGGAGTGGTACTGCGCCGCCAGCGCGACGGTCGCGACCTGGGTCTTGTCTCCCATCTCGGCGAGGAAGAACGCGATCAGCGTCGTGCCGAACACGCCGAACTGCGCGAGCTTGGCCTCGTCCTCGTCGAACTTGTCCGGGATCAGCGTCCAGCCCGCCATCGCGATGAACGACACGCCCAGCACCCAGCGCAGCGTCTCCGGTCCCATCAGCGAAGTGATCCACGAGCCGAGCGCGCCGGCCATCGCGTGGTTCGCCAGCGTGGCGGCGAGGATGCCGAGGATGATGGGTACCGGCTTGCGGAACTTGGCCGCAAGAATGAAGGCGAGCAGTTGGGTCTTGTCGCCGATTTCGGCGAGCGCGACGATGCCGGTGGATACGAGGAAGGCTTCCATGATGAACTTTCAGACAGATTAAACAAAATACCGCACCGCCAGAGCGGTATGACAAACAACCGGGAACTCAAAACCGTAGCGAGCGGCTTGAGTGCAAGGCGCACGGAGCGGAGAAACCGGAATGTACTTAAGGTTTGCCGCTACGCGGCCCCGGATTTCGACAACGCAGTTGCGGTGAAGGCTCATGTGCAAAGCACGTGATGCCGGAGCCAACACCGCGCAACGCAGCAATCGAGTCGCGCAGTAGGTTTTCGCGATTACTTCAGGCTGAGCACGTCCTGCATGTCGTACAACCCTGCCGGATTCTCCTGCAGAAAACGCGCGGCGCGCAACGCGCCGAGCGCGAACGTGGCGCGGCTGCTAGCCTTGTGGGTGATCTCGATGCGTTCGCCGATGCCGGCGTACAGCACGGTGTGGTCGCCGACGATGTCGCCGCCGCGCACGGTCGCGAAACCGATGGTGGACGGATCGCGTTCGCCGGTGACGCCTTCGCGGCCGTATACCGCGCACTGTTCCAGGTCGCGGCCCAAGGTGCGGGCGATGACTTCGCCCATGCCCAGCGCGGTGCCGGACGGCGCATCTACCTTATGACGATGATGTGCCTCGATCACCTCGATGTCGTAGCCATGGGCGAGCACGCGCGAGGCGGTCTCCAGCAGCTTGAACACCAGGTTCACGCCCACACTCATGTTCGGCGCGAACACGATGCCGATGTCCTTGGCTCCGGCGCCCAGCTCGGCCTTCTGCTGCGCGTTCAGGCCGGTGGTGCCGACGACGAGGTTCACGCCCAGCCTGCGGCAGATTTCGAGGTGCTGCATCGTGCCTTCCGGACGGGTGAAGTCGATCAGCGCATCCGCGCCCTGCAATGCGGCCTCGATATCGGAAGTGATTTTGACGCCGCCTCCGGCATCGCTGCCTACCATCGCATTGCCTTCATGCTCCAATGCGGCATGCAGCACCAGATCGTCGGCCTGCGCGACGCAATCCAGCAACACCTTACCCATGCGTCCGCCGCAACCGGCGATGACGATTTTGATCTTGCTCATTTCCTGTCCTTTATTTTTCAGCCTGTTCGCCGACGATCAACCATGCGTCGCCGGTCTTTTCCAGTTTCAATGTCTTGCGGGTGCTGTCGCTGTAAGCGTCGGAACGGTAGTCCTGCTTGAAGGTCGCGCTGGCGTGAGTATCGTCGCGCAGCTTGATCTTCAGATCGCTCACCTTGACCTCGATGGACTGCGCACGGCCGATGCGCTCCTTGCGCTGCGCCTCCCACTTGGCGCGGCTCAAGCCGGCCGGCTTGAAGTTTGCGGCATAGCCGGCGAGATATTTTTCCGCGTCGCGCGCGGACCATGCCTCGGCCCACTGTGCGACGGCGGCCTGCACGGCTTCTTCGGGATTGCCGGCCGCTGCCGGTTTGTCGGCCTGCACCTCGCGCCCCGGGCGCTCGTCGGCGATCAGCCAGCGGTCGTCCCGCTTGACCAGCGCCAGCGTCTTCTGCACCTCGTCGCGATAGGCGTCGGAGCGATAGCTCTGCTTGAACGAGACCATCGCATGGGTATCATCCTGAAGCGCAACGCTCATGTCGCTCAGCGCTACCGCTATGGCTTTGGGACGGCTGATGCGATCCACGCGCTGCTTCTCCCACTTCTCGCGGCTCATGCCCTTGGGGGCATAATCGGGCGTGTAGGCAACCAGATAGTCGCGCGCATTCTTCGCCGACCAGGCCGCAGCCCAAGCTTGCACACTGCTCAGCACTTCGGCGGCGGGATCGGCCTTGGCGACAGGCATCGGCGTCGGCGGCGGCTCCACCGCCATCACCGGCATGTCGGCCACGACCTTGCCGTTATCCTCGACGCGGGCCAGATTGTCGCCGTCGAAATACAACGTCAGCTGCTGCTTCTCGACGATCTCGCCGCGCTGCTCCAGGCGGTACGGGTAATCCCAGCGGTCGCCGTGGAACGCGTCGCTGATCATCGGCGTGCCCAGCACATAGCGCACCTGCTGTTTGGTCATGCCGATCTTGAGTTTCTCGCGCATCTCGGGCGTGACGTAGTTGCCCTGGCGGATGTCCATCTTGTACGGCGACAGCAGCGGCGTGGAACAACCCGCACAGGCGAGCAGCACGGAGGCCAGTATCAGTTTGATGCGCATAGGGATTCTCGTCGTCTGAATTATTTTAAAAACCGTCGCATCCCGCGACAGTTGAGTTGATCCAACCGGGTCATCGAGCGGGTGCGTGGCGGCTTCTCCCGCACCAGACGCTTCGCGTTACCGTGTCAAAACCGCCGCATGATACCTCAAGCCGTAGCGCCCAACATCTCCGCCGCGTGTTTGCGCGTGGTTTCGGTGATCTTCACGCCGCCCAGCATGCGCGCGATCTCGTCGATGCGGCGCTCGCCGTCCAGCACCGCGATGCGGCTCAGCGTGCTGCCGTCCTCCACCGCCTTGCTGACCTGCCACTGGTGATCCGCGGCGGCGGCGACCTGCGGCAAATGGGTGACGCACAACACTTGATAGCTCTTGCCCAGACGCTTCAGCAGATGTCCAACGATCTCGGCGACGCGCCCGCCGATGCCGCTGTCGACCTCGTCGAAGATCAGCGTTGGCACGCTGGCGACCTGGCTGGCGGCGACCTGTATCGCCAGGCTGATGCGCGACAGCTCGCCGCCGGAAGCGACCTTGGCAAGACTGCGCGGCGGCACGCCGGGATTCGCCGCGACCTGGAACTCGACGCTCTCCAGCCCGTAGGCGTTGCCTTCCGCCAGCGACAGCAGAGTGACGGCGAAGCTGCCCCCCTGCATCGCCAGCGTCTGCATAGACGCGGTGATCTCGCCCGACAGTTTGGCGGCGGCCTTGTTGCGCGCCGCGCTCAGCTTCTTCGCCGCGGCCAGATAGCCTTGCTGTGCGGCCTGCTCCTGTTTCTCCAGCGCCGCCAGATCGGCGTCGCCGCCGAGTTCGGCGAGACGCGATTCGATGCGCTGCAAGGCCTCATCCAGTTGCTCGGGTGCTGCGCGATATTTGCGCGCGGCGTCCATCACATCCCGTATGCGCCGCTCCAGCTCGTTCAGGCGCTGCGGATCGGCGTCCAGCCGCTGCTGGTAATGGCGCAGTTCGTACACCGTTTCCTGCAGTTCGGCTTGCGCGCTTTCCAGCATGCGCAGCGCCTCTCCCAGGCTGGCGTCGTGCTCCATGCCGTCGCGCAGGCGTGCGGCCAGCACATTGAGTTGCGCGAGACAGGCGGTGTCGGATTCGCTCAGCGTGTCGACGCCGAACGCGGCGGTCTCCAGCAGGCTGGCCGCATGCGACAGGCGCGCATAGTCTTCCTGCACGGCCTGCCACTCGGCGGCGTTGAAGTTCAGCCCCTTGAGTTCGTCGCGCTGGAACTGCAACAACTCACGCTCGGCGGCGACGGCCTCGGCATTCTCGCTGAGCGCCAGGCGGCGACGGCGCAATGCCTGCCAGTCGCGATACAGCGCGGCGACCTGGTCCGTCCCGGTCGCGATGCCGGCGTAGCCGTCGAGCAGCGCGCGCTGGTAATCGGGACGCAGCAGCGACTGGTGCGCATGCTGGCCGTGGATGTCGAGCAGTTGCTCGCCAGCCTCGCGCATCTGCTGCAGCGTCGCGCTGCAACCGTTGATGAAGCCGCGCGAACGTCCGCCGGCATCGAGCACGCGGCGCAGCAGGCACACGCCTTCGTCGCCTTCCAGCCCCTGCTCATGCAGCCAGTCGCGCAATGCCGGCAGGGCGGAGATGTCGAACTCGGCCGCGATTTCGGCGCGCTCGCAGCCGTTGCGCACCATCGCGGCATCGCCGCGTCCGCCCAGCGCCAGCGTCAGTGCGTCGATCAGGATGGATTTGCCCGCGCCGGTCTCGCCGGTCAGCGCGGTGAAACCGGACGAGAAATCCAGTTCCAGCGAGGAGACAATCACGAAGTCGCGGATGCCGAGAAACTTCAGCATGGGATGGAATGTTTCATGCGTTGATTACAGCGTCTGGTTCCACAGCAGCTTTTCGCGCAACGTGTGGTAGTAGCTGAACCCTTCCGGATGCAGCAGGGTTGCCGCCTCGGGATGGCGCGTGACGACGATGGTGTCGTGCAGTTGCAGATCGTATGTGGTGTGGCTGTCGAAACGCACGCGGATGTCGCCGGTGCGGTGCATCAGTATCTCGATCAGCGACGAGCTCTTCACGACGATGGGACGATTGCTCAGCGAATGCGGGCACACCGGCACCAGTTCGAGCACGTCGAGGCCGGGGTGCAGTATCGGCCCGCCGGCGGACAGCGCGTAGGCGGTCGAGCCGGTCGGGGTCGAGACGATCAGGCCGTCGGCGCGCTGGTTATAGAGATACTCGCCGTCGATGCGCACCTCGAACTCGACCATGCTGCTGATCTGGCTGCGGTGCACGACGATCTCGTTGAACGCCAGTCCGCCGAACACCTCTACGCCGGCGCGCAGCACCTTCGCGGAGAGCAGCAGGCGCTTCTCGGCGGCATACTTGCCGTCCAACATCGCGGCGATGCTTTCCTGCATGCTATCCATAGCCAGATCGGTCAGGAAGCCCAGCCGCCCCTGATTCACGCCGATCAGCGGGATATGGTACGGCGACAGCGTGCGGGCGATGTTCAGCATCGTGCCGTCGCCGCCAATCACGATGGCCAAGTCGACCGATCCGGTCATCTGTTCCAGCGTCATTACTTGGTAATCGCTGCCGGGGATATGTTCGGCGGTCAGATTGTCCACGACCACGCGCAAACCACGAGACGACAAAAAAGCGGCCAAGCGCAACAACGGCTCGGCAATCTCGGGGGCCTTGTATTTGCCGATCAGCGCGACATTCTGGAAGGGGAATTTCATGGTGGGCGATTAAACCACATCGCCCCCGCAATGACAAAACCGGCGCCGAAGCCGGAAATCGGCAAGAACGACGCCCCCCGCAGGCGACTATTGCGATGCTTCACACCGGACGATTTTTTGGTTAGGATGCCGCATCGCAATCAGGCGACCCCCGTTTTTTCAGGCAACACATTCCATCTATTTCAGGGACGAGACAAAAACCATGAGCGAACATATCCATTACGTTTCCGATGCAACCTTCGATGCCGAAGTATTGCAGTCCCCGCTGCCCGTGTTGGTGGACTACTGGGCCGAATGGTGCGGCCCTTGCCGCATGATCGCGCCTATCCTGGACGAGATTTCCAAGGAATACGCAGGCCGCCTGAGCGTCGCGAAGCTGAACGTCGACGAGAACCAGCAGACCCCGCAGAAGTTCGGCATCCGCGGCATCCCGACGCTGATGCTGTTCAAGAACGGCAACATCGAAGCCACCAAGGTCGGCGCACTCTCGAAATCCCAATTGACCGCCTTTATTGACAGCCACATCTAAAGCGTTTACTGTCGCACCCGCATCGCCTCCCGGTTCGTTCAACCCCTGCTCGTTTAAACAGATTCACCCTCAGCAGTTCGACATCCGAGACGAATACGTTCCAGGCCATGCGGGCCAAGCACCCTGGTAATTCACTACCCTGCTTCCGTAACACAAACCATCCCTTATCCCACTTCCAGATTCCCATCTGCGTATCGTCATGCATCTATCCGACATAAAAACAAAACACGTATCAGAACTGATCGAAATGGCCGCGGCCAACCAGATCGAAAATGCCAACCGCATGCGCAAACAGGATTTGATGTTCGCGCTGCTGAAGAGCCAAGCCAAAAAGGGCGAAAGCATCTATGGCGACGGCACGCTGGAGATCCTGCCGGACGGATTCGGCTTCCTGCGCTCGCCGGACACCTCGTACCTGGCCGGCCCGGATGACATCTATGTCAGCCCCAGCCAGATACGCCGCTTCAACCTGCATACCGGCGATACAATAGAAGGCGAGATCCGCACGCCCAAGGACGGAGAGCGCTATGTCGCGCTGGTGAAGGTGGACAAGGTCAACGGCGAACCGCCCGAGAACACCAAGAACAAGATCCTGTTCGAGAACCTGACGCCGCTGTTCCCGCGTGAACAGCTCTGCCTGGAACGCGACATCAAGGCCGAAGAGAACATCACCGGCCGCATCATCGACATCATCGCCCCCATCGGCAAGGGACAGCGCGGCCTGCTGGTCGCCTCACCGAAGTCCGGCAAGACCGTGATGCTGCAGCATATCGCGCATTCGATCTCGTCGAACAACCCGGACGCAGTGCTGATCGTGCTGCTGATCGACGAACGCCCCGAGGAAGTGACCGAGATGAGCCGCACCGTGCGCGGCGAAGTGGTCGCCTCCACCTTCGACGAACCGGCCAGCCGCCACGTGCAGGTCGCCGAGATGGTGCTGGAGAAAGCCAAGCGCCTGGTCGAGCACAAGAAGGACGTGGTCATCCTGCTCGACTCGATCACCCGTCTGGCCCGCGCCTACAACACCGTAATCCCGTCTTCCGGCAAGGTGCTGACCGGCGGCGTGGACGCCAACGCGCTGCATCGCCCGAAGCGTTTCTTCGGCGCGGCGCGCAACATCGAGGAAGGCGGAAGCTTGACCATCATCGCCACCGCGCTGGTCGACACCGGCTCGCGCATGGACGACGTGATCTACGAAGAATTCAAGGGCACCGGCAATATGGAAATCCATCTGGATCGCCGCATGGCCGAGAAGCGCATCTATCCGGCGATCAACATCAACCGCTCCGGCACCCGCAAGGAAGAACTGCTGCTCAAGCAGGACATCCTGCAGCGCATCTGGCTGCTGCGCAAACTGCTCTACCCGATGGACGAGCTGGATGCGATGGACTTCCTGCTGGACAAGATCAAGGCGACCAAGAACAACGCCGAATTCTTCGACTCCATGAAGCGCTAGACTCCAAGGTCTTGCTACATGTCGACGCGCGCATCCGATACCCGGCTCCGCGCGCGTCGAGACAGAATCGAGGCCCGCGGCAGATTCCCCGTAATTGCGCACAGCCAAACCTGCGCCCCCTTCCGTTAGGAATTTCCCTACCCGCGTTATCCCGTCTTACAACAGATTCGACATTTCCCGATAGCGCCCCCCGCAAATAATTTGCATGATGATCGGCTTTGGGAAATATGACAGACATCGGCTGCCGTTACCCGAAAATACCGAATTCGCGGCAACCGCCCGAGCGAGGCTTTCTGCATGTATTCCCAGAACTTAATACCCCTCTGGTAGAATGCCCCCTCTGCGGCATACAAAAATACAAAATAATGCCCCGCATTCGAATCGCCGACGAGGCTGCCTACTCGAGTTCGATCCGGATCATAATATTGGCGACATCAGGGAGATGGAAATGGAAGTAGCAGTTAATGCAGAAATAAACAACGCAACCATCAGCGACAAGGTCAAGGCCTTTCTCGGCACGCCCAGAAAAATGCTGATCAACGGAGAATGGGTTGCTTCCGTCTCCGGCAAGACATTCACGACATACAACCCAGCCACCGGCAAAGAACTGGCCCAGGTGTACGAAGGCGACAAGGCCGATATCGATCTCGCCGTGGCCGCCGCGCGCGAAGCTTTCGAGAACGGCCCGTGGCGCACGATGTCACCGATGGAAAGAAGCCGCATCATCTGGAAAATCGCCGACCTGATGTACGAACATCGCGACGAATTGTCCGAACTCGAGTCGCTCGACAACGGCAAATCCAAGGGCATCGCCAATGCGGTGGACATCCCGCTTTCCGCCGATCACTTCCACTACTACTCCGGCTGGGCGACGAAGATCGAGGGCGAAACCATTCCGCTTTCCGTGCCTTATGCGCCGGGACAAAAATATCATGCCTACACGCGCAAAGAGCCCGTGGGCGTGGTCGCCCAGATCATCCCGTGGAATTTCCCGCTGCTGATGCTGGCGATGAAACTCGGCCCGGCGCTGGCCGCCGGCACGACGGTGGTGCTGAAACCGGCGGAAGAAACGCCGCTGACCGCGTTGCGCATGGGCGAGCTGATGATGGAAGCGGGCCTGCCTAAAGGCGTGGTCAACATCGTTCCGGGCTTCGGCGAAACGGCGGGTGCTGCGCTGACCGCGCACGACGGCGTAGACAAGGTCGCCTTCACCGGCTCGACCGAAGTCGGCAAGCTGATCGTCAAGGCCGCAGCGGGCAACCTGAAAAAGGTTTCGCTGGAACTCGGCGGCAAGTCGCCCACAATCATTTTCAAGGATGCGCCGGATCTCGATGCAGCCATCGCGGGCGCGGCCAACTCGATCTTCTTCAATCACGGCCAGGTGTGCACGGCAAGTTCGCGCATCTATGTCGAACGCGAAGTTTACGAGCGCGTTTCGGCGGGCATCGCCGCCATCGCCGACAAGATCAAGCTGGGCAGCGGCATGGACGACTCCGCGCAGATGGGGCCGCTGGTATCGCAAGTCCAGCTCGACCGAGTTTCGTCGTATATCGACTGCGGCATCAAGGAAGGCGCGAAAGTGCTGACCTCGCGCCAGGCGCGAAGCAACGGTTACTTCGTCGCCCCCACGGTGCTGGTCGATACCAGGCCGGACATGAAAGTGGTCAAGGAAGAAATCTTCGGCCCGGTTGTCGTGATCGTTCCGTTCGACGATATCGATGAAGTCGTCGCAGCAGCCAACGACACGAACTACGGTCTTGCCGCAGCGATCTGGACCAGCGACTTGTCCAAGGCCCACCTCACCGCCGAACGTCTCAAGGCAGGAACGGTGTGGATCAATTGCTACCACGTCTACGATGCGGCGCTGCCTTTCGGCGGCTACAAGCAATCCGGCTGGGGCAGGGAAATGGGTTATGCCGCATTGCTCAATTATCTGGAAACCAAGTCCGTGTGCATTGCCCTCTAAACCATCCAGCAGAGTACCGACGGAATACTTGCACAGCCTCCTCATGAATCAGTGATACAGCACGGCATAATCGGATTGGCGGGCTATGAAGTCCGGGAGAAAATCTCTCTCGGAAGCCATAGTTCCGCCTATCGGGGCGTCAGGCTGGCCGACAGGCAGCCTGTCGTCATCAAGGCGCCGACCGCAAAATTCGTTTCGCACGAACTCATCAACCGCTTCAAGAGCGAGTTCGACATCGGCTCCCGCTTCGACAGCAAACTCATCATCAAATACCATGCGCTGGAGCCATACCAGAACGGTCTGGCCATCGTGTCGGAAGATTTCGGCGGCGTAAAACTATCCGAGCTGATCCCGCCCGAAGGCATGGATGTTCCGGCGTTCCTCGACATCGCCATCCAGATCGCCGAAGGCCTGGGCATCATTCACGGCGAGAATGTCATTCACAAGGACTTGAAGCCGGGCAACATCGCCATCTCGCCCGAGAGCAAGGCGATCAAATACTTGGACTTCGGCATCTCGACCCGCGCCGAGCTGGCCGCCTTTCACGGCATCGACCTCGCGGCATCGGGCGGCACGCTCGAATACATTTCCCCCGAACAGACCGGTCGCACCAACCGCCTGATCGATTACCGCAGCGACCTGTATTCGCTCGGCATCACGTTTTACCAGATGATCTGCGGCGTCGTGCCCTTCTCGTCCGACGATGCGCTGGAACTGATACACAGCCATATCGCGAAAACGCCGCCCAATCCTTCCGAACGCCGCCCGGATATTCCGCAGGCGATCTCCGACATTGTCCTCAAGCTGTTGCAGAAGAATGCCGAAGACCGCTACCAGAGCGCGTTCGGCGTAAAAGCCGATCTGGAAAAGTGCCGCGACCGGCTCGCCAAAGGCGAGCCGCTTCACGACTTCGAAGTTGGAAGATTCGACTTCTCCGGCAAGTTCCGGCTATCCCAAAAACTCTATGGCCGCGAAAAGGAAATCGTGCAGTTACTGTCGATTTTCGAAAGGGCCAGCCGCGGCAAATCGGAAATGCTGCTGGTCACCGGCTATTCGGGGGTGGGGAAGTCGGCGGTCATCAGCGAGCTGCAAAAGCCGGTCGCGACCCGGCACGGCTATTTCATCGCTGGCAAGTTCGACCAGTACAACCGGGGCAGCGCCTACAGCGCCATCGCGCAGGCTTTCCACGGACTGATCCAACTGCTGCTCGGCGAACCGGAGAAACGCATCTCGGCCTGGCGAGAAAAGCTGCTGGCCGCCTTGGGCGAAAACGGGCAAATCATCATCGACGTGATTCCGGCGGTCGAAACGATCATCGGCAAGCAAGCTGCCGTCCGCAATCTGGGCCCGGTGGAATCGCAGAACCGTTTCGACCTGACCTTCAGCAAATTCGTGCGCGTCTTTGCCAAAGAAGAACACCCGCTGGTCGTGTTTCTGGACGACATCCATCATGCGGACATGGCGAGCCTGAAACTGCTCAAGATGCTTGCCTCCGATCCGGAGCTATACCACTTCATGCTGGTTTGCGCTTACCGCGACAACGAAGTCGATGCAACCCATCCCGCGCAACTGGCGATCGACGAGATCGAGGAAGCGCGCGGCGAAGTCGAAAGAATGTCCTTAGCTCCCCTCGATATTGCGAACACCAGCCTGCTGGTCGCTGAAGCGCTCGGCTGCACGACCGAAGCCTCGGCGCCAGTCGCCGACGAGGTTTACAGGAAAACCGGCGGCAACGCCTTCTTCGTCAAACTTTTCCTCCAGGCCGCCCACGAAGAGCAACTCCTGAAATTCGAACACCCGGCGGGCTGGCAATGGGACATCGAGGGCATCCGCGCGATGCAGGCCACCGACAACGTGGCCGAACTGATGCTCAGGAAGTTCAACAGTTTCCCGGAAGAGACACGGGGTACGCTGAAACTGGCGGCCAGCTTGGGCAATACCTGGAACATCGATACGCTCGCGCTGGTCAGGGAACAATCGGTCGGGCAAATCCGACAGGACCTCCAGCCGGTGCTCAATGTCGGAATGGTCGTTCAGGAAGGAAACAGCTTCAAGTTCGTGCATGACCGGATTCACGAAGCCGCCTATAGCCTGATTCCGGAAGACAAAAAGCCGTCGGTCCATCTCCGTATCGGAGAAATACTGCTGCAACACCTGCCGGACAGCGAAAGCATCAGGGCGGTTGTCGATGCAGTCAACCACCTGAATATCGCAAGCGAGCTGGTCCAAGGCAAGCAAAAACGAATTCGGGTGGCGCGGCTGAATCTGCAGGCGGGTCGGCAAGCAAAAAAGAACACCGCCTACGCTTCGGCGCGGCAATATTTCATGGCCGGCATCGCGCATCTTCCCGAGACGGCATGGGAAGAAGAATACGAGCTTTGCTTTGCCTTGCATCAAGAGTGGGCCGAGGCCGAGTATCTGACGGGCGACTTCGCCAAGTCGCAGGAAATCATTCACCTGCTGCTGCAAAAATCGGACTCCGCCATCGGCAAGGCCGACCTCTGCGGCATGCTGATCTATCAATACACCGTCACGGCGGATTACCAAAAAGGTATTTCGACCGGACGCGAGGCGCTGAAACTCCTGGGCATCGAGTTGCCGGAGGAAAATCTGGAAGCGGCCTTGCACGCCGAAATCGCAAAGGCCAAGACCAACCTCGGCGACCGGAAAATCGACGCGCTGATGGATGCGCCCAAGATGACTTCGCCGGTGCATCGGGCCGCCATGCGGATACTCATGGAAATGCAGCCGACCACGTACATGGCCGACCCGGAGCTCTATAGCGTGATCGCCGTCGTCATGGCAAACCTGTCGCTGTATTACGGACACACCCACGAGTCGGCCAAAGCATATGTCACCTATGCGAACATCCTCAGCTCGGTGCTGCACGAATACCACGACGGTTATGCGTTCTGCCAACTCGGACTGAAGATGAGCGAGCGTTACAACGACCCGGTGCAAAAATGCCGGGGCATCTTCATCAATACCGCCTTCCTGCTGCACTGGACCCGCTCATTCGACGAAGGCGACGCTGCATTCGACGAAGGCTACCGAACCGGAGTCGAGTGCGGCGACTTCCAGTATGCGGGCTACATTCTGGGATTCGGCGTTGCGAATCTCTACAACAAGGGCATGCCGCTGGCGCGCTTGTCCGAAAAACTGGACGGGTTCATGGACTTTGTCAAAAAGGCAAAGCACCAGATGCCCATCGACACCATCCAGGGCTTCCAGTTGGCCGTCGCCAACCTCCGGGGCGAAACCGGCGGGAAACTATCCTTCGACACGAAGGCGATGACCGAACGGCAATTCGTCGAAGATTGCAAAACGCGCAACGTGGTGGCGCTGGCTTACTTCCTTGTGCTCAAGGCGCAAATCCTCTATCTCCACAAGAAACACGAGGACGCGCTGGGCTGCATACTCGAAGCGGGAAAGATACTCGACCACATTCGCGGCACCAGCACGATGGCCGAGTTCAACTTCTACCACAGCCTGATTCTGGCGGCGTTGTATCAGTCGAGAGATGCGTCGACACAGAAGCAATACCTGGAGCAGATCGAAACAAACCAGCGCCAGATGAAATTATGGGCGGACATCTGCGCGGACAACTTCCTCCACAAATACCTGCTCGTCGAAGCCGAAAAAGCCAGGATATCCGGCAACGATGTCCCCGCCATCAGGGCATACGACCTCGCGATCAGTGCGGCGGTGAAGTCCGACTTCATCCAGAACGAGGCCTTGGCGTACGAACTCGCCGCCGGATTCTGGCTCGATTTCGGGAAAGAGGATTTTGCGCACATCTACCTGAATCATGCCTCCCAGTGCTATCGCCACTGGGGAGCGACAGCGCTGGTCGAAGGGATAGAGAAAGTCCACATTCTGGCCAAGCCTGCGGCAGGTTCGTTTGCGACGCCCCACCGGACTTCCACCTCGACGCCGGACCACGCTTCGACCGGCTTCGATGTCGCCTCGATACTCAAGGCCTCCCAGGCGATTTCAAGCGAAATCGTGCTGGACAGGCTGCTCGAAAAGACGATGGAAATCGTCGTCGAAAATGCCGGTGCGCAACGCGGCTTCCTGATCCTGAAAGAAAAAGGCCAGTTGACGATTGCTGCGGAAATCGACATCGGCAACGGCAAGGAATTCCATTTACGCGCCATCCCCGTCGAAGAATCGCAGGGCCTGGCCAGATCGATCGTGAACTATGCGGACCGCACCGCGCAGTGCGTTGTACTTGGCGATGCGTCCAGCGAGGGATTGTTCACGCGCGACCCTTACGTGATCGCGAACAAACTCAAGTCCGTGCTCTGCATGCCCGTCATCAAGCAGGGCGAGCTGTTCGCGATCCTGTACCTGGAAAACAATTTCGCCACCGATACGTTCACCCCGGCCCGCCTGCAAATACTGAACCTGATTACCAGCCAGATCGGGGTTTCCATCGAGAACGCCCGCCTCTACCAGAGCATCGAAAAGAAGGTGGACGAGCGCACCCGGCAATTGCAGGAGAAGTCTGCGCAGCTCAACCGGGCCAACGAGGAAATGGCGGCGGAGATCGAGCAAAGAAAGCTGCTGGAAGAAGAGTTACGCAGACTGGCCACCACCGATTACCTGACCGGCCTGTTCATCCGGCGCAAGCTGTTCGAACTCGGCGAAACGGAAATCAATCGCGCGAAGCGCAACGGCTCGCCGCTGGCGTTGATGATCCTGGACATCGACCACTTCAAGTCCATCAACGACACTTACGGGCACGCCGCCGGCGACGAGGTGCTGAAAGCATTTGCCGTCGTCTTCCGCGATTCGTTGCGGAATGTCGATATCGTATGCCGGTTCGGCGGCGAGGAGTTCGTCGCCATCCTTCCCGACACCGACATTCAACCCGCCATGGATGTGGCGCAACGGCTGCGCCAGAATGTCGAGGCCAGCACCCTGCCGGTGGAAGGCGGGCAACTCAGGTACACCATCAGCATCGGCCTGACCCGATTGCTGGAACGCGACACGCTGGTCAGCGAACTCATCCACCGCGCGGACGAAGCGCTCTACCACTCCAAGAAAACCGGACGCAACCGGGTCACGCTTGCGCCGGAAGATTAAAGCCGGCCGTTCAAACAACTACGGCCTCATGCAGAGGCCGTAATCGATACCAAACAAAGCCTGCCTGGTCCGTTCAGGAGCGGTGCGCCTCGTTGATCCGGTCGCTGACGTAGCTGGACAGCGCGTAGACACTTTCCTGCGTGTTGTAGCCGGTCGAGGTCGGCATCAGGCTGGCGTCCGCGATGTAGAGGTTCTTCACATCGTGGGTTTCACCCTTGGCATTGACGACGGACTTCTTCGGATCGGTGCCCATGCGGCAACTGCCTTGCGGATGAAAGGAGACGTAGCGGTAGCGCTTGCGCTCGTTCTTCAGTCCGTCGATCACCTTGTCCACATCGGCGATGGAGTTGATGGTCAGGTCGCTGGAAGCCGGGATGCGCACCTTGGTCGCGCCGCCGCCGAACAACACGCGCGCCGTCGTCTTGAGGCCCACTTTCATGATCTCGAAATCTTCGTCATCCACGTTGTAATCGACGACCTTGTTGCCGTTCTCCAGACGAATCTCACCCTTGTTCTTGTCGTGCACCAGACAGATCAAACGGACGGTGTTGCGATAGCGCAGCATGTAATCCAGATAGGGCTTGCCGGTCTTGGGGCCGACCTGGATGCTGGCCTCGACCGGGTCCTGGATGGCGTTGAGCAGCAGGTAGCCGGGCTTGGGCGGCAGGATGTCGCGATCCATGAACAGCGAGTGCGTCGCGCCGTGGAAATCGTCCACCGTCTCCGGGAATTCGCCCACCAGCGACAGGGTCGGATGGCAGGCGAAGTTCTTGCCCACCTGACCGCTGGAATTCGCCAGCCCGCTCTTGAGCAACAGCAATGGCGTCTGCACCGCCCCAGCCGCCAGCACCACGATGGGCGCATCGACTTGCAGGCTGGCTTTCTTCTTGCCGGTGTCGGGATCGATGACCTCGGCCTGCACGCCACATGCCTTGCCGTTTTCAGCGAGCACTTTGGTGACATGCGTGTCGGCGTAAATCTTCGCCCCGTGCGCTTGCGCCCAAGGCAGGTAAGTCACCAGCATGGATTGCTTGCGGTCGGTGGCGCAACCCGCGAAACAGAAGCCGGTCATCGCGCAATCGCGCATATTGCGTTTGGCCGCACCTTCCGGCAGCCCTTCCTTGGCGAAGCCTTTCTTGATGAGTTCGGCCCCCGGACTGGTCTCGCTCGGGCCGCAGGCGGTAATGTGCAAGTTGCGCTCGACCCGCTCGAAATAGGGATGCATCACGGCAGGCGCGAGGTCGGTCAAACCGAATTCTTTCCCCCACTTTTCCAGGTAATAGTCGGGAATGCGGAAGCACACCGCGGCGTTGACCACCGTCGATCCGCCGACGCACGCGCCTTGCAGCATGGCGATGTCGCCGTCGGCGTTGGATTGCATGCCGTGATCCTGATACAGCAGCCCCATGCTGACCGCCATCATTTCCGGAAATTTGTCCGAGGTCAGGTAGCGCCCCGCTTCGAGCACGATCACGCGCTTGCCCGTCTTGGCGAGCTCGTATGCGGCGACCGCACCGCCCGCACCGGACCCCACCACCACCGCATCCGCCTTCAGATGGATGCTCGTCTCTTTGACATCCGCAGCCTGGGTTACGACCAACCCCTTCGCCGCGACTTGTTTATGCATATGCTTGCCCATCGTTCAGTCCCCGAAGTTTCTTTTTAATTAGTCGGCATGGGCGCGTTGCCCAAGGATTTCAGCCCCCAGCTCTTGCTGACCGGGCCGTCGTATCCCAGCGCCGCCCAGGTCGGCGGGTTCGCCCAGTAGGACAGCGCGACCAATTTCTTGAGGCCCGTCGCGAGACCGCGCTGAAGCGGATCGGACGAATTGTCCCAGGCATCGCAAAAGGCCGTGGCCTCCTTGTCGCCCAGTTGCGAGAACGGCTTGCCGTAAAGTTTGACCGCCCCCTGCTCGAACAGGCCGACGCCTTGCTTGAGTCCGCTCAACACATGCGGCGCCATGCCCGCGAGCAAGGCGGCATCCAGCGTTTGCATCACGGGAATCTTGTCCAGGGAAGCGAGCGGTGTCCCCTCCACGGGCAACGACACTTGCATCAGGCGGTGGAACACCTTGTATTCGGCCTCGCCCATGAAGCGGATGCCGTTCGGGACGGCGGCGTTCGCATCAGAAGGAAGCGCGACGCCAAGCATCCCGACCGAGGCGACTCCGACCGAAGCTGCGGCAAATTTGAGAAAATCCCTGCGGCTGAATTGCTGTATCGCCGCAATGGCGTGCTCGATATTTTCGGGCTTGCTGGATGAAGTCATGTCCCCTCCTGATAATTATTCGGTATTACCGATACCGGCGCAGCAGTATCTTGGGTTGCAATATCCATGTCAATCTGAGTATCAATTCCCCGAGTATCAAATCTCAGGCGACACGAATCAGATGTGAATCGAAGTTGCCGGCAGCACGAAATGCCCCCATACCTGCAAGCATGGGGGCATTTGTGCGGCACGGTTCGCGCCTAATATCCGATTATTTCTCGGCGGCGTAATCCGGCAACGGGCAAGGATTGTTGCCGTGCGCCGCGCACCAAACCTTGGCCTTATCCGTAGACCATTGGGAGAATTGCGGACTCTTGTCCACCACGGCGGTGACGCAAATCTGGGAGGCGTGCTCGGTGTCGGGATTGTCGAAATACGAAGCCTGGCACGTGCTCGCCACCGCAACCGGGTCCGCATCCGGCGTTGCAGCCATAGTCTTGGCGAAGCAAGCCGTGGTCAGGTCCTGCTTATCCATCGCCACGATGCCGGGTTTCGAATCGCAAGTCTGGTAAACGGCTGCAATCGGATGATTCGCACCCATATACGGCGTCTTCTTTGTCGGTGCATTCGAATTCAGGCTGACGCTGCCCGCCTTGAGCACACCGGTCTGCGCGTCGGGATAGGTGGCGTTCCAGTAACCGGTAGCTTCCGCGCCGTAGATGATGACCGGAACGGTATTCGTCGCGGAAGGCAACGAGGTCGGCGCGATCACCAGCGAATTGAGCATGGACGGGATGTATTTCGTGCCGCCGTTGCCGAAGAAATTCGTGGCCGACGCCGTGGGGAAGCAACCTGTTTGTCCGCTGCCCGGAGCGGCGATCGGAAAGATGTCCACCGTGGTCGTGTACAAGGTCCAGTCGGCCTGCGGCACGCCGACAGTCACCAGCAACCGCTGCCACCTGTTGAGCGTGGCGTTGTTGAGATAGTCGGACTGCTGCATGGCCGAATACGGCGGGTAATGCAGCAGCATGACCATCTTCTGCGAAACCATGGGCAAGCCCAGCGGCAAATAGAACTGCCACGGCCCCGTGCAGGTCAACGGATTGCCGTTGCTGCCCGTCCCCGTCGGCTCCCAGCAGGTCTTGTCCTTCTGGCAGTTCAGCACCCCCTGCAACCCCAACCCGCCGTTGCTGAGCCAGGCGATCTGGGTCGCGCCGTAAGTCGCGGCTCTGGGATCGGGCGAGCGGAATTTGACGTTATAGCCGCCTCCGTCGACTGGCGTCACCGACAGGTAGCAGGCGTTGAGCTGATCCCGCGTAATGGAATTCTGCAAATAGAACTGGATGTTCGACGCCACCGCCATCGAATAATCATAGTCGGACATGGACGCCGTCTTGATGACCGGATAAAGATCCTTCGTACCGGCAGGCAACGAATAATTGATGTACGGGCTATCGCTGCACGAAACTGCAGCCACCTGCGCCGGTGCCACCTTCTCGGCCAATGTCTTAGCCGCCAGCGGCTGGGACAAGCTGAACAACATCAAGGCCGCAGCCAAATAAGCGGACAAAGCGAGCCGCCCCCCATTCCCTGAAAAATAACGCATCATTATTAAATCTCCCTTTTTTAACGTCTTGTTAGAAGGTCCCATGGTCCGCGGAACGACATTCGAAATGCGGAACCGGAAATATTGCCGTTTTTTGGGTTCCAACCGCCCCCGCCGCTAGTCCCGCAGCCGAACACTGTTAAAATGCCGGCTGCCGCAGTTTAGAGCAACTCGCCGACATCCGCATATTCCATGCGCGGACACGGTCCCGGAAAAATGCTTTTGACGGTGTCGGATTTTTATGTATAATCCGCGCCTTCGCAAAAACCGCACTCAATCGAGGTAGTTATGTACGCAGTCATCAAAACCGGTGGTAAGCAGTATCGTGTTTCTTCCGGCGAAACCCTGAAAATCGAAACAATCCCCGGCGACGTTGGCGCCGCCATCGTACTGGACAAGGTGCTGATGGTTGCCGATGGCGACAAGCTGTCCGTGGGCAAGCCGCTGTTGACCGGCGCAACCGTGAATGCCACCATTGTGTCTCACGGCCGTGGCGACAAGGTCCGCATCTTCAAGATGCGTCGCCGTAAGCACTACCAGAAGAATCAAGGTCATCGTCAAAACTACACAGAGATCCGCATCGACGGCATCTCTGCCTAAGGCGCAAGTCTGGGCGTAATTCTCTTAAGGAGCATATAACATGGCATCAAAAAAGGGCGGCGGCAGTACCAGTAACGGACGCGACTCACACTCGAAACGACTGGGCGTGAAGAGCTACGGCGGCGAACTGATCAGCGCGGGCAGCATCATCGTGCGTCAGCGCGGCACCGAATTCCATCCCGGCGAGAACGTCGGCATGGGCAAGGATCACACCTTGTTTGCTAAAATCACCGGCAAGGTGGTCTTCGCCATCAAGGGCGCGCAAAAGCGCAGGACAGTTTCCATCGTCGCAGCGTAAGCAGCGTCGTCCGGAACGAATCAGCCCTATCGCAAGGTAGGGCTTTTTTATTTGGTTCGGGATCTTGCTCGTGATGCGGGCGGATCGCAGGACAAACAGGGCTTGAACAAACCATGAAGTTCATCGACGAATCCAGGATCGAAGTATTCGCAGGCAAGGGCGGCAACGGTGCGGCCAGCTTCCGCCGCGAGAAATACATCGAAAAAGGCGGCCCGGACGGCGGCGACGGCGGTCGCGGCGGCAGCGTGTTTGCACTGGCGGACCGCAACATCAACACGCTGGTGGATTACCGCTTCACCCGCAGCCATCGCGCAAAGAACGGCGAATCCGGTCGCGGCTCGGACTGCTACGGCAAGGGCGCGGACGACGTCATCCTGCGCATGCCGGTCGGCACGGTGATCACCGACATCAACAGCGGCGAAGTCATCGCCGACCTCGCCCGCGACGGCGAAAAGGTCCTGCTGGCGCAGGGCGGCAAGGGCGGCCTGGGCAACCTGCATTTCAAGTCCAGCACCAACCGCGCGCCGCGCCAGTGCACCCCGGGCGAACCCGGGGAAGAACGCGAACTGCAGCTCGAACTCAAGGTGCTGGCCGACGTGGGCCTGCTGGGCATGCCGAACGCCGGCAAGTCCACCTTCATCCGCGCGGTTTCCGCCGCGCGCCCCAAGGTGGCCGACTACCCGTTCACCACGCTGCACCCCAATCTGGGCGTGGTACGCGTCTCGCACGAGAAGAGCTTCGTGATCGCCGACATCCCCGGCCTGATCGAGGGTGCGGCCGAAGGCGCGGGCCTGGGCCACCAGTTCCTGCGCCATCTGGCGCGCACCCGCGTGCTGCTGCATCTGGTCGACCTCGCCCCGATGTACGAGGGCACCGATCCGGTCGCCGAAGCCAATGCGATCCTGAACGAACTGAAGAAATACGACCAGTCGCTGTACGAGAAACCGCGCTGGCTGGTGCTGAACAAGCTGGACCTGCTGGAAGACCGCGACGCGAAGGTCGCCGCCTTCCTGGAGAAGTTCTCCGACTACGACCGCCACTTCGCGATCTCGGCGATCAACGGTGAAGGCTGCAAGGAACTGACCTACGCGATCATGGAGCATCTGCAGCAGATGGCCGCGCAGGAACAGGAAGAAGCCGCCGAGAGCGCACAGGAAAGCGACGCAAGTTCGATATAAGACAGACCATGAAGACCGTACTGACCCAATGCAGGCGCATCGTCGTCAAGGTAGGCAGCAGCCTGGTGACCAATCAGGGCGCGGGGCTGGACCTCGACGCACTGGGCAAATGGGCGAGCCAGATCGCCGCGCTGAACGCCAGCGGCCATGAAGTCGTGCTGGTGTCCTCCGGCGCGATCGCCGAAGGCATGCAGCGACTCGGCTGGACCAGCCGCCCCACCTCAATACACGACCTGCAGGCCGCCGCCGCGGTCGGCCAGATGGGCCTGATCCAGGCCTACGAGAGCTGCTTCCGCCAGCACGGACGGCACGCCGCGCAGGTGCTGCTGACCCATGCCGACCTGGCCAACCGCGAGCGCTACCTGAACGCGCGCTCCACGCTGCGCACCCTGCTCGCGCTGAACGTCGTGCCCATCATCAACGAGAACGACACCGTCGTCACCGACGAGATCAAGTTCGGCGACAACGACACGCTGGGCGCGCTGGTCACCAACCTGATCGAGGCCGACGTGCTGGTCATCCTGACCGACCAGACCGGCCTGTACACCGCGGACCCGCGCAAGGACCCTGCCGCCACGCTGGTCGCCGAGGCGCAGGCCGGCGACCCGCAGCTCGAACGCATGGCCGGCGGCGCGGGCAGCCATATCGGGCGCGGCGGCATGATCACCAAGATCCTCGCGGCGAAACGCGCCGCGCGCAGCGGCGCGCACACCGTGATCGCCTCCGGCCACGAACGCGACGTGCTGCTGCGCCTGCTCGCAGGCGAAGCCATAGGCACGCTGCTCACCGCCCCCACCCTCACCCTCGCCGCGCGCAAGCAATGGCTGGCAGACCACCTGCAGGTCGCCGGCAAGCTGGTGCTGGACGCGGGCGCGGTGAAAGCCTTGCACCAAGGCAAGAGCCTGCTGCCTATCGGCGTCAAGGAGGTGTTCGGCGAATTCGAGCGGGGCGCGGTCGTCGCCTGCGTCACCGAAGACGGCCACGACCTTGCACGCGGCCTGACCAACTACAACGCCGACGAAGCCCGCCGCATCGCCCGCCATCCCAGCCAGGAGATCGAATCCCTGCTCGGCTACGGCGGCGACGAAGAGCTGATCCATCGGGACAATTTAGTCCTGTTGTGAAACAACTGGACTAAATTGCGGTGTAAGCTAACATCAGCAGTGCTGATGTTAAGCCGCGAAGCGGCAGCTGAAGCCACAACTACCTGTCTTGCAAAGCAACATGACCCGATTGCGGCGCCGGCTCATATCGGCGCAGCCGGATGTTGAACAACAAAGAAACGGTCGACTGCTAATCGACCTCCCCCGTATCCGCGTACCGGCAATAAGTCTCGCGGACGAACAGCGTGGCGACCAATCCCATCAGCGAGAACGCCATCAGGATCGCGATCCCGCCCTGGTAGTCGCCGCCCAAGCCCAGCGGGGCATTGGGCGAACCGGCATGCGCCCGGTCGATGGCCCAGCCGACCAGCGGCTGCATGATGGCCGTGCCGAGGAAGGCGCCGACGTTCACCACACTGGTCGACATGCCGGAAAGCGCCGGGGGATTCACCTCCTTGGCGCAGGACCAGCTCAGCGTGAAGCTGGGGGCGAACAGGCCCATCGCGAAGAACAGCGAATAACTGGCGACACCGCCCAACTCTGCGCCGGACAGCAACGGCAGCCAGCACAAGCTGTAGGCCAGCGCGCCCGCGATCATCAGGGGCTTGCGTCGCCCAATGCGATCCGAGAGCGTGCCGATGAAGAATGCGCCGATGGCGAATCCGGCCAGCAGCAGCGTGGTGTGGTCGGTGGCGGCAGCCCTCTCCATGCCGTACACATCACGCAGGAACGGCACGGCCCACAGTCCGCCGAAGGCGAACAACGAACCCGCCAGCCCCATGTTCACCCACAGCCCCGGCCAGGTCGCGCGGTTCTTCAGCACGACCAGCAATCCCTCGTACCAGTGTCCATCGTGCGGCGGATGCGCCGCCTTGCCGTCGAGTTCGCGCAAGCTGGGCAGCCCGGCCTCGCCCGGATGGTTGCGCACCAGCCGCCAGGCCAGCAAGGCCAGCAGCAGCGAAAGCGCGCCTATCCCGACGAACGCGGTGCGCCACGAGACATGCGTCAGCGCCCAGGCCAGCGGGGCGGCGGCAAGCAACGAGCCCATATTGCCCAGCAGTATGGTCGCGCCCGTCATGGTGGCGAAATGCCGGTCATGGAACCATGCGGCATTGAGTTTGAGCAGCGCGATGAACGTGACCGACACGCCCAGTCCGACCAGCAGTCGCCCGGCCGAAGCGATCGCGAGCGTGTCCGCCATGCCGAACAGTATCGAGCCCAAGCTCGCAATCAACCCGCCGATGACCACCACGCGGCGCGACCCCAGCGTATCGACCAGGACGCCGGTGGGGATCTGCATCAGCATGTAAACGTAGAAATAAGTCGCCGCCAGCCCGCCCAGTTCCGCACCGCTGGCATGGAAATCCTGCTGCAGGTCGCCGGAGATCGCGGCGGGAGCGAAGCGATGGAAGAACGACAGGGCATACGCCAGCCCGACGATAAAGAAGGCCGTCCAGCGCAGGCGGGCGAGTTGGTTAACTTGAAGCACGTACAGCGAGTTGCAACGACAAGGGCTGCGGCGCGGTTAGCGACCGCGCAGCGCGATCACCACGACCGCGACCAGCACCACCAGAATGATCAGCTCGATGAACATCATGGCGGCGGTATGATCAGCTGCGCGAGGATGCGATGCGGGTGCGGGTATTGCTGCTTTCCATCCACTTCTTGATGCGGTTGGCATCGCCAATACGGGTGCTCTTGCCCATGGAGTTCAGCAATACGATGATCACCGGACGGCTATTGATCTTCGCTTCCATCACCAGGCAGCGTCCTGCCTCGTTGATGAAACCGGTCTTGCTGACGCCGATGTCCCAGGAAGCGTTCTTCACCAGCGGGTTGGTGTTATTGAAACGCAATTCGCGCCCGCCCCAGCCATCGACGGAATGCGAAGCCGTCGTCGAATATTGCTGGATCAACTGGTATTTCCGCGCAGCCATCACCATCTTGGACAGGTCGCGCGCGGTCGAGACGTTGTCGCTGTTCAGGCCGGTCGAGTCGTGGAACTGCGTGTCGTACATCCCCAGCGAGCGAGCCTTGGCATTCATCGCTGCAACGGCCGCCGCAGTACCGCCGGGGTAAGTGCGCGCCAGCGCCGCAGCGGCGCGATTCTCGGAGGCCATCAGTGCGAGCTTCAGCAACTCGCTGCGGGTGAAAGTCATGCCGATACGCAGACGCGAATGCGTGCCCTTGAGGGTGTCGAGGTCGGCGACATCCACGCTCACCTCCTCGTTCAGCGGCAGGTTGGCGTCCAGCACCACCATCGCCGTCATCAGCTTGGTGATCGAAGCGATAGGCGCGACCATGTCGGCATTCTTGGTATAAAGCGGCTGCTGGGTCTTTTCGTCAAAGATCAGCGCGATATTCGAGCGCAGCTTGGGAGTCGAGACACGCTGCACGGAACCGGACAGTTCGCGATCCATCCGCAGATGATGGCTGTTGCGCTCCGCACTGGCCATTTGCGAGACGAATGCGCTCCCCAGCAGCAAGGTCATCAGTAGTCGTTTTTTCATCGCAGTTCCCTGAGGCATATTTTGGAGGACAAGCATATTTTCGGCAGATGACAGGATACCTTTATACCCATATTAATCAATAGCCAGAATCGCTTATTTCCTCCTGTTTCTGAAGATTCCACATTTGCGCATAAAGCCGATCCAGCGCCAGCAGCTCGCGATGCGTGCCGCGCTCGACGATGCGCCCGCCTTCCATCACCAGAATCTGGTCGGCCTCGACCACGGTGGACAATCGGTGCGCGATGATCAGCGTGGTCCGGTTCTGCGAGATGGCCCGCAATTCGGCCTGTATCGCCTTCTCTGACTTCGAATCGAGCGCGGAAGTTGCCTCGTCGAAGATCAAAATCGCCGGGTCTTTCAATATCGCGCGCGCGATCGCTACGCGCTGCTTCTCGCCGCCGGACAGCTTCAGTCCGCGCTCGCCAACCATGCTGTCGTAGCCCTGCGGCAGCGATTCGATGAAATCGTGTATGTGCGCGGCCTGCGCGGCGGCGATGATCTCCTCGCGCGTCGCGTCGGGACGTCCGTAGGCGATGTTGTAATAGATCGTGTCGTTGAACAGCACGGTATCCTGCGGCACGATGCCGATCGCCGCGCGCAGGCTGGCCTGCGTCACCGCGCGGATATCCTGACCGTTGATCCGGATACTGCCGCCCTGCACATCGTAGAACCGGAACAACAGGCGCGACAGCGTGGACTTGCCCGCACCGCTCGCCCCGACCACCGCGACGGTCTGCCCCGCCGGAATGGCGAAGCTCACCTCATGCAGGATCTGCCGGTCCGAGCCATAACCGAAATCGACCCGATCGAAGCGCACATCGGCCCGTTCCGTCTTCAATATCCCGGCATCGGGCGCATCGGCGATCTCGCGATGCTCGTGCAACAAACCGAACATCTTCTCCATGTCCGCCAGCGCATGGCGTATCTCGCGATAGACGAAGCCCAGAAAATGCAGCGGCATATAGAGCTGAATCATGAACACGTTGATCAACACCAGGTCGCCCAGCGTCAGCGTCCCCTTCACCACGCCATCCGCGGCCAGCAGCATCAGCGCGGTGATGCCGATCGCGATGATGAAACTCTGTCCTGCGTTCAGCAGCGCCAGCGAGGTAGTGTTGCGCACCGCCGCCACCTCCCAGCGCTGCATGCTCTCGTCGTAACGCCGCGCCTCGTAACGCTCGTTGCCGAAATACTTCACCGTCTCGTAGTTCAGCAGGCTGTCGATCGCTCGGCTATTCGCCTTGGAATCGAGGTCGTTCATCGAACGGCGCACCACCATGCGCCACTCGGTGATGAACAGCGTGAACGCGATGTAGACGATCAGGGTGATGAAGGTGATGATCGCGAACCACTTGTCGTACTTGGTGAAAAGGATAGCCGCGACCAGCCCGATCTCCAGCAGCGTCGGCAGGATGTTGAACAGCATGAAATTCAGCAGAAAGCCGATGCCGCGCGTGCCGCGCTCGATGTCGCGCGACACGCCGCCGGTCTGCCGGTCGAGATGGAAGCGCAGGCTGAGGCTGTGCAGATGCTCGAACACCTGCAGCGCCACACGCCGGATCGCGCGCTGCGTGACCTTAGCGAACACTGCGTCGCGCAACTCGCCGAACAGCGTGCTGAACAGCCGCAGCACGCCGTAGGCGACCACCATCGCCACCGGCACCGCCAGCACCGCATGCTTCGAGTCCAGCGCATCGATGATCTCCTTCAGCGCCAGCGGCACCGACACGTTGGCGAGTTTGGACAGCACCAGCAAGCCCAGCGCAATCGCGACGCGCCACTTGAACTCCGTCAGGTAGGGCAACAACGCGCGAATAGCCTGCCAGTCAGCGGGACGGTCTTTAGGCGAGGAAGAATACGAAGAGGGACGCATGATTCAGGAGTATCGATAAACGGGGCGCATTATAGCGCCCCGCGAGGAGCTACCGTCCGGCGACCGTCATACCATCGACGAGTATCGAGCCGCACTGGCGCGAGCCCTGCACCATCACGTCGCTGCCGACCGCAACGATGTTGCGGTACATGTCTTTCAAATTGCCTGCGATGGTGATTTCCTGCACCGGATACTGGATCTCGCCGTGCTCCACCCAAAAGCCCGCCGCACCGCGGGAATAGTCCCCGGTGACCTGGTTCACTCCCTGACCGAGCAACTCGGTGACCAGCAGACCGCGCCCCATTTGCTTCAGCAACTGCGCAAAATCGAGTTCGCCCGATTGCAGGATCAGGTTGTGGTTGCCGCCCGCATTGCCGGTAGTCTTCAGGCCCAGCTTGCGCGCCGAGTAGCTGCCGAGGAAGTAGCCGCGCAGCACGCCGTCCTCGACGATGCGGCGCTTCTGCACGCGCACGCCCTCGTCGTCGAACGGGCTGGAGGCCAGACCGCGGCGAATGTCCGGCACGTCTTCGATGTTGATATGGGGAGCGAACACCGGCTGGTCCATCCGATCGAGCAGGAACGACGACTTGCGGTACAGGCTGCCGCCGCTGACCGCGCCGACGAAATGGCCGAGCAGGCTGGAGGCGATGGGCGCTTCGAACAACACCGGCACCTGCATCGTGGCTAGCTTGCGCGCGTTCAAACGGCGCACGGTGCGCTCGGCGGCAATGCGCCCGACCTCGTCGGCACGGAGTATCTCGCGCGCGTCCCGCGCCACGCTGTACCAGTAGTCGCGCTCCATCGCATCGTCCCGCCCGGCGATCACCGCGCAGCTCAGGCTGTGGCGCGACGAAGGGTAGCCGCCGACGAACCCCAGGCTGTTGGCGTGCACGAACTGCGCCTCGTGCACGTTCACCGTCGCGCCCTCCGAGTTGTTGATGCGCTTGTCGCGCGCCAGCGCGGCCTGCTCGCATTCACGCGCCAGCGCAATCGCATCGTCCACCGGCAAGTCCCAGGGGTGATAAAGATCGAGGTCGGGACAGTCGCGCGCCAGCATGTCCGCGTCCGGCAGGCCGGCGCAGTCGTCCTCGGCGGTGTAGCGCGCGATGGACAGCGCGGCGTCCACGGTGTCGCGCACGGCCTGCCGCGAGAAGTCGGAGGTGCTGGCGTTGCCGCGCCGCCGGCCGATGTAGACGGTGATGCCCAGCCCCTTGTCGCGGTTGTATTCGATGGTCTCCACTTCGCCTTGGCGCACCGTGACGGATTGCCCGAAACCTTCCGACACCTCGGCGGAGGCGGCAGTCGCACCGCGCTGTCCGGCATAGTCCAGCATGTCCTGCGCGATGTCGCGCAGCGTATCCTCGGCATGGGAAAATCTGGCCTGGGTCGATACCAGGGAACGGGATGCGGTCGGGGCAGGATGGCTCATAACTGGGCGAACGATATGAAGAAAGGCGTTATCATAGCAGCATCGTAATTTTCACATCCCCACCATGAGCGACCGCCAACATTTCCAAGACGAAGAAGACCAGGACATCGACCTGCCGCCCAGCAAGACCAAGATTAAGCAACAGATGCACGACCTGCAGGCTCTCGGCGAGGAGTTGGTCGCATTGGGCAAGGATCAGCTGGCCCAGCTCGACCTGCCGGAAATCCTGCGCGATGCGATCCGCGAGATGCACCGGATCAACAAATTCGGCGCCCAGCGCCGCCAGTTGCAATACATCGGCAGACTGATGCGCGACCTCGAAGACACCGCCCCCATCGTCGCGAAACTGAATGCATGGAAAGGCGTATCGCAAGAACACACCGTCCACCTGCACCTGCTGGAACGCTGGCGCGACCGCCTGCTAGAAAGCGACCAGGCACTGACCGAGCTGCTCGCCGCACACCCCGAGACCGACGTGCAGCGCCTGCGCACGCTGATCCGCAACGCGCAAAAGGAAAAGGAGGCCGGCAAGCCTCCCAAAAATTACCGCGAAATCTTTCAGGTGCTTCGCGAGATGATTCCCCCCAAGGAATAAGGCGAGTACGCCCAAACAAAAAGCGGAACCCCGAGGGGTTCCGCTTTTTTGTTTTCCCTGCCGGGGACTATGCCGCCTTGACCATGTGCGCGTGTTTCTCGGCAACCACTCGATCCAGGGCCGTCATGACTTCCTGGCTGGCCTTCTCGGCACAGTCGAGAGAGACGAAGATATTGTCCTGCACCGCCGGACTGCGCTCCCAATTCTGGTCCAGGTAACCGACCATCTGATGCACGCACTCGTGCACCTTGCTGTGCGGTTCGAGCAGGCTGCGGAAGGCCATGGTGCCGCCGAACACCTCGGCGCCTGCCCCGTTGTACCACTTGCCCAGACGGCAGCCGGTATGATCCACGCTGACCGCCTTCCTGCACTCCTCGTTTCCGGAGTCGTCGATCAGCACATAGGCGCGCTGCTTGTATATGACGTGATCCACCTTGACCAGCGAAGCGAAGCTGAGATCCTGCGCATAGCGCGCGCCCTCCAGCGTGGTGACCGCGGACTCATAAAACTGGCCGAACTTCTGTTCCAGCCGGGCGATCACGCCTTGAGAGGAATTGGCGATCTCGTGCATCTCGTCGGAATCCTGCAGCATCTTGGTCGCTTCGATCTGCAACATCCCCATGATCCTGCCGATGGATTCCGAGGCGTTCTTGGTGTTCTCCGCCAGCTTGCGCACCTCGTCCGCCACCACCGCGAAACCGCGCCCCGCCTCGCCGGCGCGCGCCGCCTCGATCGCCGCATTCAGCGCCAACAGGTTGGTCTGATCCGCGATCGACGTAATCAGGCCGACCGCCTTGTTGATTTCGCTGCTGCGCGCATTCAATTGGGTGATCGCAACGTTGGCATGGTTCACGCGCTCGACGATGCCGGAAAGCCGTTGCACCACATCCTTTACCGACTCCCGGCTATCGTCCGCATCTTCGCGGGTGCGCCTGGCCAACGCAGCCAGATCTTCCATGTTGTCGGTAATCGTCTTCAGGTCGCGCTGGTTCGACATCAGATTGTTCAGCAGATTTTCGGTATTCAGCGAATGCGCGCGCGACAACATCGCGGTGCGCATCGCACCCAGCTTCTGCTCGGTCATGCTGTCGATCAGAATGTTCTGGTTCTCCAGCCCTTTCGCAAAACCGCCATGCAGTCCGCCGCTAACCGCGCGGCGGTAGAAATTTCCGGACAGGTTGGCGCGAAAGCTGGTCTCCTGCTCGCGGAAGAAGGTATTCAACTGATCGAGCATGTCGTTCACGCTCCAGCACAACAAGCTGATCTCGTCGCGCTCATCGGCAATGCCGGTGACCCGGTTATTGAACCGCCCCCGGGAAACGTCGTCGATGACCCCCTTGAGTTTCTGCACCGGCGCCAGCCAGCGCCTGACCAGCATCTGCCCCCACGCCGATACGGCGATACTGGTCACCAGGAACGTCACCATGAAAACATCGACGCCATGCAGCGCAAAGCTGGTCAGGATGATCGCAAGGGTGCCGACCGAGAAAGACCACAGCAATGCGGCCAGCTTAAATTGCAAGGACGAGTTCGTCATAGCTGAGTCCCTTTTCGTTCAATATATCGACCAATATCTTGGTGGATGCGGCAATGGCATTGGCCGGCCCGGCCTTTTTCTCCGCATCAAGCATCGCGGCGTACACCGCACTCGCCGTCTGCACTCCGCTCATCTTGGGTTTGCGCCGCACCGACAGATAGCCGGTTGGATTGCCGGACTCGTCGAAAGTCGGCGTGACATTGGTGAACACCCAGTAGAAACTGCCGTCCTTCGCCATGTTCTTCACATAGGCGAAACACTCCTCGCGCTTCCGTATCTTGTCCCACAGTAACTGGAATACGGCACGCGGCATGTCCGGATGGCGAACGATGTTGTGCTGGGAGCCCAGCAACTCCTTCTCGCTGTATCCGGAGAACTCGATGAAGATTCGGTTGCCGTAGGTGATGCGCCCCTTCAGATCGGTCATCGAGACGATGAAATCGTTCTCGCGCATGACCCGTTCCACCGAGGTTGGAGTAATTGCCCTTTTCATTCCTCTCTCCCTGCTGACTCTGGTCGTCCCCGGTTGCCGTCGGCACCGGAGCATCATGTAATGTTTTAATATGGCGTCCGTTTATACTTCGCCGAACCCCATTCAAACATGCTCAATAATAACATCCTATCCCATATTGCAGTCGAATCAGGAAAGCAGCCCCGACACAGCATCATCTGGCTGCATGGGCTGGGGGCGGACGGAAACGATTTCGTTCCCGTCGCCGACGAACTGGAGCTGCCCGCCGCAATCCGTTACATATTCCCGCATGCGCCGCAGCGCCCGGTCACCATCAACGGCGGCTATGTGATGCGCGCCTGGTACGACATCGCCTCACAGAATATCGGCGCACGGCAGGACGAGGCCGGCATCCGCGCGTCGCAGGCCGACATCGAGGCGCTGATCGCACAGGAAGTCGCGCGCGGAGTCGCACCGCAAAACATCTTCCTCGCCGGATTCTCGCAGGGCGGCGCAATCGCGCTGCACACCGCCTTGCGCCAGAAAGAACCGCTAGGCGGCGTACTGGCACTCTCCGCCTACCTGCCGTTGTCCGACATAACTCCAGGCGAGACGCAGCCGAACGCATTGCGCACGCCGGTATTCATGGCGCACGGCCGCAGCGACACCATTGTGCCCTATGCCCTGGGAAAATCGTCAAAAGACGCACTGGAAAAACTCGGCTGCGAGGTCGAATGGCACGAATACGCGATGCCACATTCGGTATGCACGGAAGAATTGCAGGATATCCAGAATTGGCTGACCGAACGGCTAAGCGCTGCATAGGCGCTCAGTCTTCTCCGGCCTCCTGCTCGATTGCCCGGAAGCGCGCCAGATCGTAATCGTCGCCCTTCTCGTCCAGCCCTATCGGCATCAACAAATAGCGTTTGTCCCCGAGGCTGACCTGCTGGCTGCGCTGCGCCGAGAATGTATCCGCCTTCATCAGCAATCTAACCTCGCCGACCGGCTCTCCGGGCTTCACCATCAGCCACAGCGCATACACTCCATCATCACGCGAAGGGCCGCCCAGCGTTACACCGGCAAGCTGGTTGGACAGCATCTCCGCACCGACATGCAACCGGTTGGCGTCGTCGCGCATCAACCGGCGCACCACGGCGGCGCCCCAATGCGACACTCCGTCCGGCTGTATACCCAAAAGACTGCCGATGCGGATGCCGTCCGCGCCCTGCGAGGGGATCACGGTGCGGAATCCGCTGGCGCTGATATCTTCGATCTCCCAATGCAGTTGCTCCGCATTAAAGTTCAGGCCCACATCGGTATTTTCCAGCAGCCGGCCGAATCCGTTCGCAACCTTGAGGTTGACCTTGATACCGCGCCGCGGGCTGCGACGCAACGGCGGATCGGTCAGATAGTCCAGCAGATATTGCGCCGCCTCGCGCACCACCTCCGCGGCATAGCTTCCGCCCAGATTGAGTTCCTGAGGAACGGTGTTCTTCTCCAGTTCCTTGAGCACCCCCTCCAACTGGGACTGCATCCCCGCCATGCCAACGAAGCGCGTCGACGGCTGTACGTGCGCGCCCGCCTTGACCCGCAACGGCGCAGCGGGATGATCCAGATCGAAACAGAACAGGCTGTCGGCCGACTGCTGCGGCGCAAAGGTCACACTGGCGCAGTACTGCCCGACGATGCGCTCGGTGAGATGCATGTACAACGGGCTCAGCGCACCGATTCCGCAACCGTACCAGCCGAGCATCCGGGCCAGCTCGCATCTTGCCGTCGCGCTGTCGGCGGCGCCGGGATAAAGCTCGACCCGCGCATCCAGATACTGATTCTGCTCGGCATGGTGAGCGATCCGCGCCACCATGCCCCACAGCGCCGGATCCAGCGGACCGTAATGCGCGCTGATGTATTTCAGCCAAGCGGTCAGGGCATGAAGCGCGCGCACTGCAAGCAGCGGCATTAGCGCCTTGATCGCCCCCGCCCCCTTGTCGCCGTTGCAATAGCGATCGAACACCGCCATATACGCATTGGCCGCATGATGCGACCAGTTGCCGAGCAGCAGCCACAGCCGATTTTCCTGAAATCGGTCCAGTTTGTTCGGCACGAAATACTCGCGTGCCAGTTTGCGCACAAAAGGCTGCGCGGTCTCGTCCAGCAAACGCAGCACGGCGAACTGATGATCCAGCTTGAAATCGGTGTTGTCGCCCACCGATTCCATCCACTCGGTCAGCTCCATCACCATCTTGTGCGGATCGTTCCGGGGCAAGTCTCCCAGCAGCGCCTGCGCGGACTTCATATCCGCCATGGGGTGATCCGATTTCTTGCCGAACAAATTCGATAACATCTCGCACCTCGTCAACCGATGAACTTCGTTCGTGGCAATATAACTCCAAACCCCTGTGATGAATATAAAGGAACTCCGAACATGATTCCCTGGCTGAGCGGCAACACATCTTTTCCCACTGTCGAGACCGCGCTGCGCGAACCGAACGGCCTGCTCGCGGCGGGCGGAGACCTGACGCCCGCGCGCCTGCTGGATGCCTACCGCCACGGCATCTTCCCGTGGTTCAGCCCCGGCGATCCTGTCCTGTGGTGGAGTCCCGATCCGCGCATGGTGCTCATCCCCGCGGAATTCAAACTGTCTCGCTCGCTGGCGCGGGTCATCCGCAACGGCGGATTCGAAGTGCGCATGGACACCGCGTTCGAAACGGTGATGCGCGCCTGCGCCGCACCGCGCGCGGGCCAAAACGGCACCTGGATACAGGAAGACATGATCGCGGCCTACTGCGCGCTGCACGAACTCGGCTGCGCGCACTCGGTCGAGACCTGGCGCGACGGCGATCTGGTCGGCGGCCTGTACGGCGTCGCCATCGGCCGCATGTTCTACGGAGAATCGATGTTCAGCCGCGAGGCCAACGCATCCAAGGTCGCGCTGGCGCATCTTGCCCGCCAGCTCGATCGCTGGGAATTCGGCATGATCGACTGCCAGATGAACACGCCGCACCTCGCCTCGCTGGGTGCGCGCGAGATCCCGCGCGCCGAATTCGTCGAACGGCTGCAGGAATTGGTAAACTGTGCGCCGGTAACCCGCTGGCGCTTCGACGCCGACCTGTACGCATGAACCTGCTTCACGACATCCCGCTGACCGCGCTGCATTTCTACCTGACGGCGCCCTATCCCTGCAGCTACCTGCCGGGACGGGAGGCGCGCTCGCAGGTCGCGACGCCTGCCTTTTTGATCAGCACGCCGGTCTATTCCCAGCTGATGCGCAAGGGCTTCCGTCGCAGCGGCACCCACACCTATCGCGCCCATTGCGATGCCTGCCAGCGCTGCGTCTCGTTGCGTGTGAAGGCCAAAGAGTTCAAACCCAACCGCTCGCAACTGCGCGCCTGGAAGCGCCATAGCCATCTGGAGGCCACGCTGCAGCCGCTGCTCGACAAGCCGGAATATTACGAGCTCTACGAGAGCTACCAGCGCGCCCGCCACAAGGACGGCGGCATGGACAACGAAGACCCCGAGTCCTACCGCAACTTCCTGCTGCAGAGCCATGTCGACACCATGCTGGTGGAGTTCAGAGAACCTGCCCCTCAGCAAGGACAAGGCAAACTGCGCATGGTCAGCGTGATCGACCTGCTCGACGACGGCCTGTCCGCGGTCTACACCTTCTACGACCCGGATCTGCCGCACGCCCAGTTCGGCGTCTACAACGTGCTGTGGCAGATCGAGTTGTGCCGCAAACTGGAACTCGACTACGTCTATCTCGGCTACTGGATCGCAGAGAGCCGCAAGATGTCCTACAAGACCCAATACCAGCCGGCACAGGGGCTGGTGAACGGCGAGTGGATACCCCTCGCCAAGAAAGAGGTCCCATGCAAATCCGCTTGATGATTTTTGTCGCCGCGCTGCTGCTGTTGCCGCCGGCCGGGTTCCTGCTGGGCGAACATGAATGGGCCGAACTCGCCGCGAGCGAAACGCAGGACAACCTCGCCGCGACTGCGCTGACGCTGCTCGTCTTGCTGGGCTACACGCTGTTTGCCGGCGTGCTCGTCAGGCTGCGCACCGGCAACAATCCATTGAAGCGCGACTATTTCCTCGCGATGGGGGCGGCCGGCGCGATGCTGGTCTGGCTGCTGGTCTACCTGAATTTCTACGCCGCGAGCTGGTCGTCGATGCAGAAGAACACCGTCTGGCAGATCGCGCTCGACACCCTGCTGTTCGCGTTGCCTGTTCCCGCGGTGCTCGTCACCCGCGCGCTGCTCGGCTCCTTCCGCGGCCTGCTCAGGACGCTGGCGCGCGGCCCGTCGCTGGCAATGCCGCACGGCGAAACCGCGGCCCTCGTATTCGCCTCGCTCGCCGCGTTCGGCCTGCTCGGCGGCGCGGCACTGTCGACTTCCTGGCTGCTGTGGATGTCCCCGCTGCTGCTGTTGCTCGCGCTGCAACTGCTGTGGCACGAAAGCACGATATTCGATGTGCTGCGCGAAGGCGACTGGGGGCGACTGGTCTGCGCCGCACTGTCCGGCCTGATCGTCGGCAACCTCGGCGTCACGATCTACCAAGCCGCCGGCGGCATGACCGGAGACAACCTGCTGTCCGCGCAATCCGGCTACCTGCTGTTCGGCCTGCTGTGCCTGCAACTCGGCGATGTCATCGCCGAAAACTGGCGCGGCAAGACTCGCGCGCAAGTGTTCAAGAAAAAACCATTCCCCATTCCTGTCGTCGTCAAAAAATGAATCCGTATAACCTGCTTCGCCCCGCCATGTTCGCGCTCGATGCCGAAACCGCGCACCACCTCACACTGAATGGACTGAGTGCCGCAAACAAACTCGGCCTGATGTCGCTGGCCGCCAGCCGCCCGGCCGCCGACCCGCGCACCGTGATGGGCCTGACCTTCCCAAATCCCGTCGGACTCGCCGCAGGCCTGGACAAGAACGGCGAAGTGATAGACGCGCTCGCCGCGCTCGGCTTCGGCTTCGTCGAGATCGGCACCATCACCCCGTTGCCGCAGCCCGGCAATCCCAAGCCGCGCCTGTTCCGCATCCCCGAGGCGCAGGGCATCGTCAACCGCATGGGCTTCAACAACGAAGGCGTGGACGCGCTGATCGCGAACGTGAAGCGCGCGAAATTCAAGGACATATTGGGCATCAATATCGGCAAGAACGCCGTCACGCCCATCGAAAAAGCCGCCGACGACTACCTGATCTGCCTGCGCAAGGTGTACGAACACGCCAGCTACATCACCGTCAACATCTCCTCGCCCAACACCAGGAACCTGCGCCAGCTGCAGGGCGGCGACGAACTCGACGCGCTGCTCGCGCAGCTGAAGGCGGAGCAGGAGAAGCTCGCACAGCAACATGGACGTTATGTCCCGCTGGCAGTGAAGATCGCACCCGACCTCGACACAGACCAGATCAGGGAGATCGCAGCACTCTTGATGCGCCACCGCATCGACGGCGTGATCGCCACCAACACCACGCTGTCGCGCGAGGGCGTCGAGGGACTGCCGCACGGCAACGAAACCGGCGGCCTCTCCGGCGCGCCGGTGCGCGACAAATCCACCGCGGTGATCCGCCAGCTCGCCGCCGAACTGCAGGGCGCGTTGCCCATCATCGGCGTCGGCGGCATCTTGAACGGCGCGAATGCGGTGGAGAAGATGCAGGCGGGCGCCTCGCTGGTGCAGGTCTACAGCGGCCTGATTTACCGCGGCCCGGCGCTGGTCGCCGAATGCGCCGAGGCGATTCGCCGCATGCGCTGATCCCGCCGTTACGCACTTCCCCCCTCAAAAGGTAGCCGTTGACTTCATAGGTCGACGGCAAGCCGCCTGATAGATTCATCTCCTGCCGTTGCCAGGCAACCATCAGGAGAAGACCATGAACACGAATCCGGTAGTCTGGTTCGAGATTTATGTGCAGGACCTCGATCGCGCAAAAACATTCTATGAATCCGTGTTTCAGACCAAACTGACACGGCTCGACAGCGAGGAAGCCGAGATATGGGGTTTTCCGATGGAAATGAACTGGCCCGGAGCCAGCGGCGCACTGGTCAAGAAGGCCGGAGTGGATTCGGGCGGAAACAGCTCGCTGGTCTACTTCAGTTGCCTGGACTGCGCCATCGAAGCGGCTCGCGCCCCCCGGTACGGCGGACATATCCACCGCGAGAAAACGTCTATCGGGAAATACGGCTGCATCGCCTATATCGTGGATACCGAGGGCAACATGATAGGCCTGCATTCCATGGAATGAGATGCCCGAAGGAGCGCGCCATGCCCCGAGTCATCAAAGAACGACCGGCCAGGCTGGAAGACATCCCGAACATCGGGAAGTCGATCGCCGCCGACTTGCGCGCCATCGGCATACTCGATCCGCGGCAACTGGCGATGCGCGATCCGCTCGCCACCTTCCTGAAACTGAAAGACAGCATGGGGCGACGCCACGATCCTTGCGTGCTCTACACCCTGCTGGCGGCGAAGCATTTTCTCGAGAGCGGGGAGGCCATCCCATGGTGGATGTTCACCCAGCAAGGCAGGGGATTGCTCATGTCGAAAGATCGAGGCCGGGGGGCCGCCGATCCCTGACTTCTTCGTCACACCTGCGGGAATCGAACTCAGCCGAACAGCCGTTGCTGCGTCGGCTCGCGGCCCGATCTGGCCAGCCGTTCGAGCGCGAGGCGCGCCGCGTCGGTGATGCCGTGCTGCCGCCCCAGCTCTTGCAGTTTCGCGACCGCGCGGTCGAACGGGTAGTCCGCGTCCGACCACTCCTCGACCAGCTCCCTGGCGGACAGCCTGGTCAACTTCAGCACGCCGGACTTCACCCGCACCAGATGAACGACGCTCCGCCCTTTCTTCGCGACGATGGCGATATGGCGCTGGCGATCCATCAGCACCTGTCCGCAAGTCACGTGCAGCGCGGGAGCGATGAAATCGACGGTGCTGTAATCGGTAGGGTCTTTCGCCATTTCCCTGTGGACGAATGCTGAAAACGGGCTGAATTCTACCCGCAAGCGACAGTTTGCGGTTCACCGCCCGTTCAAGGCCGCGCTCCCACCAAACTTCCCGGCATATCCATATTCCCCATGCGCTGTTGATGGGGTCCTGCAATAGGAGCATAATCCGCGCCTGTTTTTGAGAGCAGGCAATGGCTGACTACTTACTCATAGTGATCGCCACGGTGTTCGTGAACAACATCGTGATGGTCAAGATCCTCGGGTTATGCCCGTTCATGGGGGTTTCCAAAAAACTGGAAGCCGCCATCGGCATGGGCGCCGCCACCACCTTCGTGCTGACGCTGGGTTCCGGCAGCAGCTATCTGATCCAGCATTACCTGCTCGGCCCCGATCTGGCCTATCTCACCACATTGTCGTTCATCGTGGTGATCGCCGGCATCGTGCAGTTCACCGAAATGGCGGTGCAGAAGACCAGTCCGGACCTGTACCAGGTGCTGGGCATCTATCTGCCGCTGATCACCACCAACTGCGCGGTGCTGGGCATCCCGCTGCTGAACGTGCAGGCCAACCACAACTTCATGGAATCGCTGCTGTTCGGTTTCGGCGGCGCGGTGGGCTTCACGCTGGTGATGGTGCTGTTCGCCGGCATGCGCGAGCGCATGGAAGGCGCGGACGTGCCGGGAATATTCAAGGGCACCCCCATTGCTCTGATCACCGGCGGGCTGATGAGTCTTGCTTTCATGGGCTTCTCCGGACTGGTGAAGTAATGCACACAGCGATCCGCCTGCCGCAACGGAAATATCCATGCTGACCGCAATTCTGGTGATGTCTGCCATCGCCCTCGTGCTCGGCGCGGTGCTGGGATTCTCCGCGATCAAGTTCCGCGTGCAGGGCAATCCGCTGGCGGACAAGATCGATGCGGTGTTGCCGCAGACGCAGTGCGGCCAGTGCGGCTATCCCGGTTGCCGCCCCTATGCGGAAGCCATCGCCGACGGCTCCGCCGACATCAACCTGTGTCCGCCCGGCGGCGAGGAAGGCATCCGCAAGCTGGCCGACCTGCTCGGCGTGGAATTCAAACCCTTCGGCGCGGGCGCGGAACCCAAGCCCAAGGCCGTCGCCTTCATCGACGAGAACACCTGCATCGGCTGCACGCTGTGCCTGCAGGCCTGCCCGGTCGACGCGATCGCGGGCGCTGCCAAACAGATGCACACCATCATCGCCTCCGAGTGCACCGGCTGCGAGCTGTGCATCGCGCCCTGCCCGGTGGATTGCATCAGCATGGTCCCCCTCAAGGAGAGCATCTCCACATGGAAGAGGGAATACCCCGTTTTTGCGCTGAATCCGGTGCACCAGAAAAAGTCCGGCCTGCCTTCCGTATGAGAACGCTATTCAAATTCCACGGTGGCGTGCATCCGCCGACCAACAAGACGCAATCGAACGACAAACCGATCGCGCCGGTTGCGTTGCCCTCCAAGCTGGTGATCCCGTTGCACCAGCATGTCGGCAACCGCGCGAAACCCGCGGTGGAAGTCGGCCAGCAGGTGCTCAAAGGCCAGATTATCGGCATGCCGGAAGGCCGGTTGTCGAGTGCGGTGCATGCATCCACCTCCGGCACGGTGGCCGCCATCGACATGCAGCAGGTCGCGCACCCGTCCGGGCTGCCCGATCTCTGCATCACGCTGATCCCGGACGGCAAGGACGAATGGATAGCGCGCGAACCGCGCGACTGGCGCGCGATGTCGCATACCGAACTGCGCCACCTGCTGCGCGATGCCGGCGTGGTCGGCCTCGGCGGCGCGGTGTTCCCCAGCGACATGAAGCTGTATTCGCACCAGACCAGGATCGCCACGCTGGTTCTGAACGGCGCGGAATGCGAACCCTGGATCACCTGCGACGACCTGCTGATGCGCGAACGCGCGGCGGACATCCTGCAAGGCGCGGAGATCATGCGCGAGTTGCTGAACGCCGGCGAGGTGCTGATCGGCATCGAGGACAACAAACCGGAGGCGATCGCGGCGATGAACGCGGCGGTGGCGGTCGGCAAACACGAACGCATCGAGGTCGTCGCCGTGCCCACGCTCTATCCGGGCGGCGGCGCGAAACAATTGATCCGCGTGCTGACCGGCATCGAGGTCGCCGCCGGCGTGCGCTCCACCGACATGGGCGTGCAGTGCTTCAACGTCGGCACCGCCTACGGCGCGTGGCGCGCCATCGCACACGGCGAACCGCTGCTCTCGCGCATCGTCACCGTGACCGGCAACGTCGGCAAGCCGCAGAATTTCGAGGTGCCGTTCGGCATGCCGGTCGACGAACTGGTCGCGCAGGCCGGCCTGCTGCCCGGCACCACGGGCCACATCATGGGCGGCCCGATGATGGGCTTCCGCCTGCCGTCGGCGCAGGTCGGCGTGATCAAGGCGACCAACTGCATCATCGCGATGTCGGACGCCCTGTTCCCGCCCGCCCCGCCCGCGCTGCCCTGCATCCGTTGCACGCGCTGCGCCGAGGCCTGCCCCGCGGACCTGCAGCCGCAGGAACTGTACTGGTTCTCCAAGTCGAAGAACTTCGGCAAGGCGCAGGAATACCACCTGTTCGACTGCATCGAATGCGGCGCATGCAGCTATGTCTGCCCCAGCCATATCCCGCTGGTGCAGTATTTCCAGTTCTCCAAGAGCGAGATCCACGCGCGCGAACACGACAAGCAGGCCGCCGACCGGGCACGCGAACGCCACGAGTACCGCGAATACCGCATCGAGCGCGAGAAACAGGAAAAGGCCGAACGCCTGGCCGCAAAGGAAAAAGCCGCGCTGGCGGCCAAGACGGTCGAGCCGCTGCCCGTCGCCACCAACCCCGACGCCGCGCCGGAAAACACCGCCCAGATGAAAATCCAGGCGGCGATCGACCATGCCAGGGAACAGGCCGCGGCGATCCAGCCGAAGAACACCGAAAACCTTTCTGCGGAACAGCTCGCGGAGATCGCCGATATCGAGGCGCGCCGCGCCCGCATCCGCGAACTCGCCCAATCCCACGTGGACCAACCGAAGGAATAAGCCAGCATGCTTTTCTCGCCCTTCATCAGCAAACCGGACAACGTCTCGCAGATCATGCTCAGGGTGCTGCTGGCGCTGATCCCCGGCATCGCGCTCTATGTCTGGTATTTCGGCCCGGCGATCCTGATCTCGCTGACGCTGGCCAGCATCACCGCGCTGGCGACCGAAACCGCGATGCTGAAGCTGCGCGACCGCCCCGTCGCGCCGTTCGTCAAGGACAACAGCGCGCTGCTGACCGCATGGCTGCTGGCACTGTCGATCCCGCCGCTGGCGCCCTGGTGGCTGGTGGTGGTCGGCACCGCATTCGCGATCAGCGTTTCCAAGCACCTGTACGGCGG
>DASRWG010000047.1:0-16357 GCA_035654695.1 Gallionella sp.
TGCAGATAGTCACGTATCACCCAGAGCAAGGGCGTACTGGGATCGGCATCGACCTTGGCATCCTTGCCGTTGATCTTGAAAGAAATCATGAGCACACCTCCTGTGTTGATGGAGCAAGTCCGAAAACTTCATCGAAACCTCAGTACCTTCCCCCTTGCAGGGGGAAGGTCAGGATGGGGGTAGAAGTTGCTGCATATCCACGCCACGTTTCTACCCCCTCCCTAGCCCTCCCCCTGCAAGGGGGAGGGGATATGTTTATGGTTCGCGCGATGCGCCCGCCGCTTCCAGCCGGTGCAGGTAATTGTGCCAGAGGATCTCCTGGTCGCGGCCCAGTCCGTACAGGTAGTCCCAGGTATACAGGCCGCTGTCGTGGCCGTCGTCGAACACGATCTTGATCGCATAGCTGCCGGAGGGCTCGATGCCGCGGATGCCGACGCCGCGCTTGCCGACCTGCAGCACTTCCTGTCCCTCGCCGTGGCCGCGCACCTCGGCGGACGGAGAATACACGCGCAGGAATTCGGCCGGCAGGTTGTAGCGCGCGCCGTCGTCGAACGCGAGTTCCAGCGTCTTCGATTTCTGGTGCAGGATGATTTCGGTGGGAGTCGTCATAGCGGCGCATTATCGCAAGCCGGGAAGTAATCCACAAATCGACGCAAGCTGCTGACATTACGCTGTCAGCAGGCAGGGGTATATTTCCCGGAAATTCGACATAGGGCGCGCAAATGGAAAAACTCGATCTGAAGAAGGAACTCAAGCATCTGTACCAAGCTTCCGCCAAGGAGGCGACGCAACTGGAAGTGCCGCCCCTGAATTACCTGATGGTGAATGGCGAGGGCGACCCGAATACCGCCCCGGCTTATGCGGAGGCCGTCGAGGCGCTGTTTGCGGTTTCCTACGCGCTGAAATTCATGGTCAAGAAAGGGGCGCAGGCGATCGATTACGGCGTGATGCCGCTGGAAGGGCTGTGGTGGGCGGACGATATGTCGAAGTTTTCCACCGATGACAAATCCGGCTGGAAGTGGACGATGATGATCGCGCAGCCGACATTCGTTGACCGGGAACTGGTGGATGCCGCTGTCGCCGAAACGAAGCGCAAGAAAAATCCCGCCGCAATCTCCCGGCTGAGGTTCGAGACATACACCGAAGGCAGGTGCGCCCAGATATTGCACGTCGGCCCGTTCTCGGAAGAGGGGCCGACCATCGCGAAATTGCATGGCTTCATCGAAGCCGCCGGCCATTTGCGCGGCAAGCATCACGAGATTTACCTGAGCGATATCCGCAAAGCGGCTCCCGCGAACTGGAAGACCATCATCCGGCAGCCGATGAGCGCGAGGTAACGATGGCGACCGAGATTTCCGCCCTCTCCAATTTCGGCCCCAAGTCACAGCAGATGCTGGCGAAGGCGGGCATACACACCATCGAGCAATTGCACGAACTGGGCGCGGTGCGCGCGTATGTGCAGGTGAAGCGCAGCGGAGCATGTTCCAGTTTGAATCTGCTGTGGGCGATGGAGGGCGCACTGTCGGGGCGGCATTGGCAAGAAGTGGCGCGGCATGACCGCCTGCGTTTGTTGCTGGAACTGGAGGATGTCGAAAATGAACACAAGAGCTAAGCGTTACTGGATCGGCATCGCCTCCAAAGAGCATGTGAAGACTGGCGTGGCGGGCGGCTTCAGCCAGTTATGCCACGGCAAGGCGCAGCCGCTCAAGCGCATGGCGGTGGGCGACGGCCTCATATATTACTCGGCCAAAGAAAAATTCGGAGAAGATGCGCTGTGCCAGCAGTTCACCGCCATCGGCGAAGTGGTCGGCAACGAGGTCTACCAGTTCGAGATGTTTCCCGGCTTCGTGCCGTATCGCCGGGACATCCGCTTCTTCGAAGCGAGCGATGTGCCTATACGTCCGTTGATTGCACAACTCTCATTCATCCAAGACAAGACGCATTGGGGCAACGCTTTTCGTTACGGGCATCTGCAAATTCCGAAGGCGGATTTTGAGTTGATTGCAAAGGCGATGCTGGGAAGGCTGCCCGAAAGTTGATCGGCATGAATACGGCGTGCGCACTGGGCGCGTGCTGCAAACACGGCCAAAACGGATCGCCTTAATCGGCCTGTTTGCGATAGACGCCGAACCCCCAATATTTCCTTGGCGGACTGCTTGGACATGACCATCCCATGCTATTGAGATGTCTTGCGATGAACCAGTTTAGCGAGCCATGCCCAACGAACAGCACCGTGCCGTGAATGGATGCCAGGTCGGCCAGACGCTCCGCGCAACGGCGAGCCCTTTCTCTTGCCGCCGCGAATGATTCCGCATTCGACGAATATCCCAGCGCCCAGGCAAGCCGGAAAAATACGAGCCACACTGCCGGAGGGAGATCAGGGAAGCGCCAGTTTGCATACGGCATATCCATTTCCCGGAAGCCGGGATCGTGAATGTCTGCATGTTCGATGCCAAGAGCCCTGGCCGATTCCAGGGAGCGGGGGAGGTCGCTGCACACGGTAAACGCGCATTGAGCGGCTCGCTCGACAGCGAGCCCGGACGGAGGGCATTCATGGTCGAGGCCGGAGGCATTGTATCGGTCAACCCAGACGCCGAATCCTTCCGCATTCACCCGGAGGTTCTTGTCGATCTTTGGTTTTCCGTGTCTCATCAATACGATTTGCAACAGCGGCCTCGAAGAAAGAAATTCATGGGACGGCAATGTCGGTTACATCCCGATCATTTGTCAAGGAAGCATCGGGATGCCAGCCAAAGCGGAACCGGCTTGAAGGAGGGCGGCAATCATGACTCCTGCCACCACGCTGTCAGCAGGCGGTGTGTAGCATTCTCTCTGCCGGATGTCCCGGCACAACACTCAAGGAGAAAAACATGTCCGACACGATAGAGCTGATGCATTTCCGCTTGAAACAAGGCGTAACCTCGACAGATTGGCTGAAGGCGAATGAGAAGATCAACGACTGGGTCGTGCGGCAGCCGGGGTTTCGCTTCCGCAGCGTTTCCGAAACCGGCGACGGCGAGTGGATCGATATGGTGTATTGGGAAAGCATGGATGCGGCGAAAGTGGCAAGCGAGCAGTTTGGCCCGGAGTTGAAAGCGGCTTGCGAGCAGTTCATTGATATGTCCAGTTTCTCGATGAGCCGCAGTCAGGCGCATGTGATGCAGCGCGGCTGAGGGGCGGGCGATGGTCAAGATCAGCATCCTGTATCCCAACACCGGCAGGTTCGACATGGGCTACTATCTCGACATCCACATGCCGCGCTCCATCGCACTACTGAGCAGGGGCAAGGGCTATCGCGGCGTGTCGGTTGAACGCGGGCTGGGCGGGGCATCGCCCGGCTCCGCACCGGGCTACGTTGCGACGTGCCATTACCTGTTCGATTCGGCGGAAGATTTCATGGCAGCCTTCCTGCCGCATGCCGCCGAGTTGAAGGGCGACATGCCGAATTACACCGATATCGAGAGCGTGATTCAGGTCAGCGAAGTCGCGATTGCGCAATCACTCACTTGAGGCTAAACCACCATGCACCCCAGTTCATTGTCACCCTGCATTACAACTACCAAGGTCGAGGAGTCGCGCGATTTTTACGTCAAACACTTCGGCGCAAGGATCGCTTTCGATTGCGGCTGGTACGTCAATCTCGAATTCGGCAAAGGCGCTTCCCTGCAATTCATGGCCCCGCAGCCGGATCAATCGGCATGCAACCCCGCCGGCCTGACTTACAACTTCTGCGTGCCCGATGTCGATGCCGAACATCGATTGCTCGTTTCGGCGGGGATGGCTACCATCATGCCCATCGAGGATCACCCTTGGGGAGATCGCGGCTTTGCCGTGCAGGACCCCAACGGCGTTGTCCTTTACATCTATTCCGAGCGCGACCCCAGCCCCGAGTACAAGCAATATTACCAACCCTGAACCCATCATGTCCGCCGAACGCATCGCAAAGCTTCTTGAAGATATCCGCCTTGTGGACGAGGACCGCTACAAGCTGGTTCAGGCCTTGAGGGCTCTTATCCTCGATCTGGACGCCACGATTTTCGAAGAGGTCAAATACGGCGGCATCCTGTTCTCCGCGGGCAAACCGTTTTGCGGCATCTTCTCGTATGCCAACCATGTCTCGCTGGAATTCAGCGCGGGAGCATCGTTGCCGGACAAGCACAAGGTGCTGGAAGGCGGGGGCAAGCTGCGCCGACACATCAAGCTTGCTGACATTCGGGACATCGAGAGCAAGCAGGTGCCCGATTACCTCGTCTTGGCGCACAACGCGGCAAAAAGCATGAAACTGACCGGATAAGAAAATGGCAACCGACCAAAACACCATAGACTTCCTGCTCGACCAGCTTTCCGCTACAGGTTCGGCATCGGCCAAGAAAATGTTCGGCGAATACTGCCTGTATCTGGACGGCAAGCCGGTTGCGTTGGTTTGCGACGACCAGCTTTTTCTCAAGCCGACTAGCGCGGGCAAGGCGATGCTGAAACAGGTGGTCGAAGGCTCGCCTTATCCCGGCGCCAAGCCGCACCTGCTGATTACTGGCGATCTGTGGGATGAGCGGGAATGGCTGTGCGAGCTGGTGTGGGCGACGGCGCGCGAGTTGCCGATGCCCAAGCCGAAAGTCAAAAAGCCCAAACGCTGAGTCATGCGCAAATCCGAACGCCTCTTCAAACTGGTCACTCTGCTGCAAGGCCGTCGCACGGCGATGACCGGGCAGGCCTTGGCGGAAAAGCTGGGGGTGGGCGTGCGCACGGTGTATCGCGACATACAAGCTTTGGTACTTTCCGGCGTGCCCATCGACGGCGAGGCGGGCGTGGGCTACCGCTTGCGCAAAGGCTACGACTTGCCGCCGCTGATGTTCGAGATGGACGAGGTTACCGCCTTGCTGGCGGGCAACCGCATGGTGCAAGCGTGGACCGATCCCGAGCTTGCCGAAGCGGCCAAGCGGGCCGAGGCCAAGATACTGGCCGTGCTCACACCCGCGATGCTCAACGAGATATCGCGCCTGCCGTACCGCATCCCGAACTATTCCTATCCCGAACGCGAGACGCACGGCCTGCTGCGCAAAGCCTGCGAGCTGCGTCTCAAGGTGCGGGTCGTTTACCGCGACATGAAAGAACAGGAGACGGAGCGCACGCTGTGGCCGCTGGGCATGGTGGGGTGGGGCGACCACTGGACGCTGCTGGCCTGGTGCGAGCTGCGCGACGAATACCGCAACTTCCGCTTCGACCGCATCCTGCGTATCGACTGCCTGCCCGAGCATTACCCGCAACATCCCGAACGCAATATCGAGCATTACCTCACGCAGATCGTCGGCATCGAGGACGAGCAAAAACCGGCTTGAGGCTCAAGCCGGGCATGCTCGAAAATACGGCACGCAACCACGCTTCGTCATCCCATATCCTCGACAATATGAGAAACTGCGCCCCCGGCAACGACAGGCATTTTTAATCCCGGAACCCGGGAACGCAGATTGAATATGGTCGAACATCAGGAATCGAAAGTAGTCCGCAACCTATTGATTTCACTGCTGGGCCTGGTGGCGGTATTCGCCATCGGCACGGTAGGCTATCGCATCCTCGGGGGCGAGCAGTATTCCTGGGTGGATTGCTTCTACATGACATTCATCACCATCGCCTCCATCGGCTATGGCGAGGTTGTCGATGTGACGCAGTACGAATATGGCCGCTTGTTCACCGTGTTTATCGGCATCGCCGGCATCGGCTTGCTGGGCTATGTGCTTTCGACATTCGTGACCTTCATGCTGGAACGCGACCTTAACGTTTCTTGGCGGAGAAAGAAGATGCAGAACAAAATCGACCAACTCAAGAACCATTACATCGTATGCGGCATCGGGCTGGTGGGCAGCAATGTGGCGCACGAGTTGGGGGCGACCGGACGCCGGACGGTTATCGTCGATAGCGATATGGGGAACATCAATCGCTATGCCGGCAGTCATCCCGAGCAGCTCTACCTGAACGGCGATGCGACGGACAACGATGTATTGCTGGCCGCGGGCGTGATGCGCGCAAAGGGCGTGTTTGCGGTGGCGCACGACGACAGCGCCAACCTGGTCATCAGCCTGAGCGCGAAGCAGCTCAACCCTGACCTGCGCGTGGTGGCGCGCTGCCATGACCTCAAGAATGCCGAAAAGACTCGGCGCGCCGGGGCGGACGAAGTCATCTCGCCCGATTACAGCGGCGGCCTGAGCATCGTTTCGGCGATGGTGAGACCGAACGTGATGAGCTTTCTCGACGAAATGTTCAAGACCGAAAGCAACTTCCGCATGGAAGAAATTTCGATTTCGGAGCGCCTGGCAGGCAAGCCGCTGAAGGCGCTGTATCACGGCAACGAGGATTGCATCGTGCTCGCCGCCAAGAGCGGCCAGCAATCTTGGCGTTTCAACCCGACGTCCGACCACATCTTGCAGGGCAACGAAGTATTGATGGTGATGACCACGCCGGAAGGCCGCTCCCGCCTGAAAGAATTGTTGCAGGACATTGCTTGATTGTTCGCCCGTTTCATTTTCGGGCAGTTGAACCTAGGTTGTCCATTAGAGCCAAACTGGTTCCTTCCCCCTGCAAGGGGGCGGGGACGAAGCCTAATGGATTATTTGGGGTTGAATTGCGCCCCACTTACCTCTCGCGGAGTATCGAAATGAAAGTTCGCCTGTCGATGTTATTGCTGGCTTTGTGTGCGTCGTCGGCTGCCGCAGAAGAATTGTCGTCCGGACAAGCCCTGTACCTGCCGATCTATTCCCATATTTGGCACGGCGACCGCATTGCCAACAAGCAGCCGGTGAAGAGTTTGGTTTCGGCATTGGTCAGCATCCGCAACACCAGCCTCAAGACCCCCATCCGGATCGTCTCGGCGCGCTATTACAGCACCGAAGGCAAGCTGCTCAGGGAATACCTGCCCAAGCCCGTGGAAGTCGGCGCAATGGGAACGTTCGAACTCTTCGTCGAACGCAAGGAATCGGCAGGCGGATCGGGCGCGAATTTCGTTATCCAGTGGGATGCGGCAGCACAAACCAACCCGCCCGTCGTCGAGGCCGTTCATGCGGACATCAAGGGCGGTGGCCCGGCAGTCTCGTTCGTCACGACGGCGCGCCCGATTGCGGTGGACAAATAGGCCACTTGGCCCGTTGACTGCAGAGCTATCCGGTTAGGCAGAGGGTTCGGATGGGCAGGCAATTAGGAATGTCTGCTAACGGCCAAGGGTTATGCATCGTAGGGCGGAAAAGCGTAGCGCTTTCCGCCGCAAGGAGAGAAGTCCGAAATCCTCATTCGGCGGATAACGCCTACGGCTCATCCGCCCTACGCGAGCTTAGGGATTGTGCTGTTGCGCTTTCCAGTCGTCAGTCAACATTCCAGAGTAGCCCCAGTTTTCGTCGGCAATTTCCTGGATCACTATGTGCGTATGTTCCGGTTTTTTCCCCAGTATTCGAACTAGCGCATCGGTTATTTCTTCGACCAACCGGCTCTTTTGCTCGCGGGTGGCGCCTTGGGTGATCTGAATATTGACGTATGGCATGGATAGGCTTTTACAGGCTGCGTATCTTCTTCAGCAACGCGGTAGTCGAGCGTTCGTGCAAGAAGGGGATGCTGTGTACCGCCCCGCCCCAAGCCAGCACTTCTTTGCTGCCAACGATGTTCTCCGGCTTCCAATCGCCGCCCTTGACCAGCACGTCCGGTTTGCACGCGAGGATCAGGTTCAGCGGTGTGTCTTCGTCGAATACCACGACCAGGCTGACCGATTCCAGCGCGGCGAGCACTTCCATGCGGTCCTGTTCGGCGTTGATCGGGCGGTCGTCGCCCTTGCCCTGACGCTTGACCGAAGCGTCGCTGTTGACGCCGACGATCATCGATGCGCCCAGCGCGCGGGCTTGAGCGAGATAGGTGACGTGGCCGCGATGCAGCACGTCGAAGCAGCCGTTGGTGAACACCAGCGGGCGTGGCAGCAGCGCGGCCCGCTCGGCGAAGCTATCCGGCCGGCAGAGCTTGTGTTCGAAGGCGGGACCGGGATACATCAATCGAGATATTCGAACAGGCGTACTACGCGCTGCACGCCGCCGGTGGTGCTGGCGATCTCGGTCGCCGCATCGGCCTCGGCGCGATAGACGATGCCCATCAGGAACACCGAGCCGTTCTCGGTGACCACCTTGACGTGGCCGGCATCGAAGCGCTTGTCCTGCATGAAGCGCAGCTTCACGTCGGAGGTGACCAGGGTGTCGCTGCTGCGCGAGGTCAGCGAGCTGACGCCGGAGACCACCAGTTCGTTGTTCACGTTGCGCACGTTCTCAATGCCACGGACCAGCTTGCCGATCTCGGCCTTCACCGCCTCGCTCGGTGCCTCGCCGCTGATCAGCACGTTGCGGTTGAAGCTGGTCACGTTCACATGCACGTTGTTCTTGTATTGCTTGCCGATGCGGTCGAACGCCTTGGTCTCGATCGCCTCATCCTCGACGTAGGCGCCACTGGTGCGGCGATCCTGGGCCATCATCACGCCGGCGCCGGCACCGGCGGCGACCACGGGGAAACAGCCCTGCAGGGAGCCGGCCAGCAGGGCCAGCAACAACAGCAAAATCACACGCATTCTCATTCTCCCAACAATAGATAATCGATCACATCGCACAGGCAATGCAGGCTCAACAGGTGGACTTCCTGGATGCGCGCCGTGCTCTTCGCATCCACGCAGATCAGCACATCGTCCGGGCGCAGCGCCGCGGCCATCGCGCCGCCGTCGCGTCCGGTCAGGGCGACCACGCGCATGCTGCGCTCGTGGGCGGCATGGATCGCAGCGACCACGCTCGGCGAGTTGCCGCTGGTGGAAATCGCCAGCAGGCTGTCGCGCGGCAGGCCGAGCGCGCGCACCTGCTTGGAGAACACCTGGTTGTAGTCATAGTCGTTGGCGATCGAGGTCAGCACCGAGCTGTCGGTGGTCAGCGCGACCGCGGCGAGGCCGGGGCGCTCCTTTTCGAAACGGTTCAGCAGCTCGGCCGCGAAGTGCTGGGCGTCGGCGGCCGAGCCGCCGTTGCCGCAGCACAGGATCTTGCCGTCGTTGGTGACGCAGTCGAAGAACAGCTGCGCGCCGTCGGCGATGGGCTGCGCGAGTTCGTCCCTGACCCTGAGCTTGAGTTCGGCGCTGTCTTCGAAATGCCTGGCGATGCGTTTGTTGATGTCCATGGATGGGGTGTGCGTTAAATCAGCGCGAATATTAACCGAATCAGGCATCGAACGCATTTCTGAGCCACTGTGCGTTGCTGCCCGCATCGTCGTCCAGCAGCACCGCATCGAAGCGGCAGGGCGGGGTGCGGGGCAGGGTGGCGAGATATTGCTGCGCGGTGCGCACGATGCGCTGCTGCTTGTGCGTGTCCAGGCTGGACGCCGCGCCACCGAAACCGGCGTGGCGGCGCAGCCGCACCTCGACGAACACCAGTGTCGAGCCGTCCTGCATGACCAGGTCGATCTCGCCGTAGCGGCTGCGGTAGTTCTGCGCGACCAATCGCAAGCCTTGGCGTTGCAGGTATTGCGCCGCCCACTGTTCCGCGCGGCGGCCGCGTTCGTTCATTGCGCCGGTGCCGCTTCCGGCGCGGACGAGGCCTGCATCAGGCCGGGGAACATCGGCACGATGGTCGCGGGCGTGTTCGGCAGCTGAGCGTGGCCCTGCACGAACATCGCCGGGATCGCGCTGCGCAGGAAGACCTGGTGGTCGAGGTCGATATGTCCGCTGACCCCGTCCAGCGGCAAGGCGTCGAGCGTCTGTTTTTCCAGCAGGATGCGGGTCAGGCGGAACGCGTCTATGCCCAGCGCGTAGAAACGCTCGTTGTCCGCGGACAGCGGCGGCGCGGCGCGCGGGTAGATCATCACCGCAGGATGATCCGGCTGCAGCAGCCAGGGCATGTCGACGAAGTGAATGCGCTCCAGATCGTTGTTGACCAGCGTGTTGGCGTTGCCGACGAAGATCTGCGAGGTCGCATGGATAGGCAGCCGGCCCGGCAGATAGGGACGAATCAGGCGCGCCGTCGCCGCATCGGCGGCGAGGAACACCATTGTGTCGGCCTGGTCGGCGATGTCGGCGAACACCGCCGGGTCGCCGCCGAACTCGACCTCGCTCACCACGGTGCCGCCGAGACTCGTCCATTCCTCCGCGAAGGCGGCCCGCAGCCGTTTGGACAGCTGCGTGTTGACGGTGACGACGATGGCCTGGAGCGCGCCCCGCCGCTTGGCGATCTGTGCGGTCTGGCGCGCCTCGGCCTCCACCGCCATGCCGAAGAAATACAGCTGCGGCGATGCGGCCCGGTCCGCGATGTTCAGCGCCAGCGTCGGCACCGGCAGGGTCTTCTCCGCCGCCAGCGTGGCGACGCCGTTGCGCGTCAGCGGCCCGACCACCGCCCGTGCACCGGCGGCGACGGCCTGGCGGTACAGCGAGACGATGTCCTTGCCCTCGTCGAAGCTGCCGTATATGCGCACCGGCAGGCTGCGCGGATTGGTCACTTCGACGCCTGCGGCGGCGAGGAAGCCCTGCCGCACCGCATCGGCGGCGGGGGCGAATGCGGGCGACTTCAGCGGCAGCAGCAGCGCGATGTGCGGCACGGGCTTCTCGTCCGGCGGCAGCGGCGGCTCTTCTGTGGCGCAAGCAAAACCGCTCACGTATAGTGCGAGCAAGGAAAAGAACCAGAGGAAAACCCGTTGCATCATACCCATCCGCAAAAACTGGAAGCCGCATTATATGTAGTCGCCACCCCGATTGGTAATCTGCGTGACATCACGCTGCGCGCGCTCGATGTGCTGGCCGCGGCGGACGCGGTCGCGGCCGAGGACACGCGCAACACCGCGCACCTGCTGTCGCACCACGGCATCGCGGCGAACAGGCTGATGGCGGTGCATCAGCACAACGAGCGCGGCGCGGCGGACAAGGTCGTCGGGATGCTGCAAGCCGGTCAGAGCGTCGCCTTCGTCAGCGACGCCGGCACCCCGGCGGTCAGCGATCCCGGCGCGCTGCTGGTGCAGGCGGTGCTGGCCGCGGGCCTGCGCGTGATCCCGGTCCCGGGCGCGAGCGCGGCGGTCGCCGCGCTGTCTGCCTCGGGACTTTCCGCGCCGCATTTCCTGTTCTACGGCTTCCTGCCGAACAAGTCGGCCGCGCGCTGCACCGTGCTGCAAGGCTTGCAGGGCCATCCCTACACGCTGGTGTTCTACGAAGCCCCGCACCGCATCGTCGAATGCGTCGCCGACCTGCATGCGGTGTTCGGCGGCGAACGGCGGATCGTGCTGGCGCGCGAAGTTACCAAGCTGTTCGAGACCATACATTCCTGCCGTCTGGACGAAGCGGAAGCCTGGCTGCAGTCGGACAGCAACCAGCAGCGCGGCGAGTTCGTCGTGCTGGTCTCCGGCGCCGAGCCGCAGCAGGGATTGCCCGCCGAGGCGCTGTCCACGCTAAGCCTGCTGCTCGAAGAACTGCCGCTGAAGCAGGCGGTGCAACTGGCCGCGAAGATCAGCGGCGCGAACCGCAGCGAACTGTACCAGGAGGCGTTGCGGATGAAGGAAGCGGCCGAATGACCGCCGTGTCGGCAGCTCCGCTGATCCGGGCGCTGCTGACGCAGACTGAATGCTACGGCCATCCGGTCGGCGAAGTGCGGCTGATCGAGACGCATATCTCCTGGGTGCTGCTCGCCGGCGATTACGCCTACAAAATCAAGAAACCCGTCAACCTCGGCTTCCTCGATTTCAGCACGCTGGCGTTGCGCCTTCATGCCTGCGAAGAGGAGGTGAGGCTGAACCGGCGCCTGGCTCCTGACTATTACCTGGGCGTGGTGCCGATCGCCGGCAGTCCCGATGCGCCGCATCTGGGCGGTGCGGGCGGGGCCTTCGAATATGCGGTGCGGATGCGCCGCTTTCCGCCGGAAGACACGCTGGACCATCTGGCGCAGCGCGGCGAACTGGATGCCGAAAAGATCGACAGGCTCGCGGTGCGCATCGCGCGCTTCCACCTTCACGAATGCGCCGTCGCCACCGCCGATATGTCGTGGGGCGAACCGGAAGCCATCGCCCGCCCGGTCGCGGAAAACTTCCAGTTGCTGACCGAGCGGCTGCCGGATTCGATGCAATTGAAACAACTGTGGGACTGGAGCGAGGCCGAACACCGCCGCCTGACCCCGCTGATGAAAGAGCGCAAGCGCGCCGGTTTCGTCCGCGAGTGCCACGGCGACCTGCATCTGGGCAACCTGGCCTGGGTGGACGGCGAGTTGGTAATTTTCGACTGCATCGAGTTCAGTCCGGCGTTGCGCTGGATAGACGTGATCTCCGAGGTCGCGTTCTGCTATATGGACCTGCTGCACCGCCGGCAGGACGGGCTGGCGATGCGTTTCCTGAACGCGTGGCTGGAGGCGACCGGCGACTACGAGGGCATGGCGCTGTTGCGCTATTACGCGGTGTACCGCGCGATGGTGCGCGCCAAGGTCGCGGCGCTGCGCGCCGGTCAGGCGGGCGGCGAGGCCGAACGCGCCGAGGTCGATGCCTGTCTGCAATTGGCCGCACGGCTCGCCCAAGGTGCGCAGCCGCAGCTTTGGATTACCCACGGCCTGTCCGGTTCCGGCAAGACCACGCAGACCCAGTTTCTGTTGCAGCAGCGGGGCATGATAAGGCTGCGCTCCGATGTGGAGCGCAAACGGTTGGCCGGGCTGGAGGTGCTGGCGCGCGGCGGGGCAGGCGAGGGCCTGTATACGCAACAGGCCGGCGAACGCACCTATCGCCATCTGGTGCATCTCGCCGAGAAGCTGCTGGATGCCGGCTGGCCAGTGATCGTCGATGCCGCCTGTCTTCAGCGCCGGCAACGCGACTTGTTCCGCGATCTCGCGCGGCGGCGCGGAGTCGGTTTTCGTATCCTCGATGTGCAAGCCGATTCCGCCGTGTTGCGCGAGCGTATTGCTCAGCGCACGGAGCAGGGCAAGGATGCCTCGGATGCCGACCTGGGCATCCTGCAGCGCCAGCTGGAAACCGCCCAGCCGCTGGCGGCAGACGAAATGGCGTATGTCGTGGCCATTTGCGGCTAAAGTTTGCCGGTAGCGATAGTCATTTTTACATTGCTCTGCTATGGTGCGCGAAATATAAAAGAACGATTCTGGAGGAGGGGCAATGGACAAGCAGGAAAAGTTGCTCGCTATCAGCCAACTGGTATTCGAGTTGAGCATCACCAGCAGCAGCACGGCCGATCTGGATGCGCTGCTGGAGCGTCTGTTCGGGATTATGTGCACGTATAGTGAATTTTCCTTGCAGCCGCGTGGCGCGGTGGTGCTGCTGAATCCGCGCGGACGCTATTTCCAGGTCGCCCAGTTCGGCATTGAGCCCGGCTGGAGGTCCGACTTTCGCTGGGAAACGGGCATGTTTGCCTTTGACGATATTTCCGAAACATGCGTGACCGAGTCCATCTCCTTTCAGGACGACGAACGGGAACATGCGCTGTTGTTGCCGTTGCGCATCGAGGGGCTGGGCGTCGGCTACGCCGTGCTGTTCACCGCCCCGGACTACCAGCCCACCGAGATACACCTGGATTTCATGAACGATCTGGCGCGGGCACTTTCCGGCCTGGTTCAGCGTGCACTGACCAGCGAAACCTTGCGCATACGCGAATTGGAACTGGAAGAAGCGCGGGCGGACGCGTTGCGTAGCCTGGGCGTGGCGTCCGAATACCGCGACAACGAGACCGGCTGGCACATCATGCGTATGACCAACTTCGCGCAGGCGATTGCCAAGGCGATGGACCTGCCGTCGGCGCAGCGCGAGCTGCTGTATGTCGCCGCCCCCATGCACGACGTTGGCAAGATCGGCATCGCGGACGCGGTGCTGCTGAAGCCGGGCAAGTTCACGCCGGAAGAATTCGAGACGATGAAGACGCACACGCAGATCGGCGTGACCATCCTCGCCGGCAGCGATGCGCTGATCGCCGCCGCCCGGGACATTGCCGGTTCGCATCACGAGCGCTGGGATGGGGCCGGTTATCCGCAGGGGCTGGTCGGCGAACAGATACCGCTGCTGGCGCGCATCTGTGCCGTGGCCGACGTGTTCGATGCGCTGACCTCGCGCCGCCCGTACAAGGAGCCGTGGACGGTCGAGGCGGCGCGCGACTGGATCGTTGCCGAATCGGGCAAATATTTCGATCCGGCCGTGGTGCGCGCCTTCGAAACGGCGATGCCGGAAATCCTGCGCATCCGCGAATTGTACCGCGACGACATCATCGACCCCAAGCAGGTGCTGACGCTGCCGCCGCTCGCGCCGCGCGCCGACGCCTGGGTGGCATGGGACGACGGCCTCAGCGTGGGCATCGACATCATCGACGAACACCACCGCTACCTGTTCGACCTGATCAACGACCTGCACGACGTCGTCAGCGGCAAGCGCGGCGCGCGCGAAGTGGCGCGCCTGGTCAAGTCGCTGGATGCCTACGCCAAGGTGCATTTCCGCGCCGAGGAACAGATGATGACGCACTACGGTTTCGAGGGTATCGGCCGTCAGGAGCAGCAGCACCACGCGTTCGAGGCCAAGATCCACGAGTTCTACGAGGAGCTGCACGCCAATCCGCTGGTCGCGCAATTCGACGTGCTGGCCTATTTGCGCGACTGGCTGGTCCACCACATCAGGGTCGAGGACATCAAGCTGCGCGCACTCGGTCGCGCCTGAGTTTCTTGAGTTAGCGGCTGTAGAAGAAATAGACCAGCAGAGCGGCTAGCGCGGCGATAAGCAGTCCCGCGATCAGCGCGCGCTTTCCCATGCGTTGGGGCGTGTTCGCCTTGTCCAGCGGGCGGGGGTCGCCGCACTTCGGGCAGGGCTTGTGCACGGTGTGCGCCGACACCGGGCTGCGGTCGAGTATCTTCGGGTCGGACTTGTAGACGGTCGCGCGATGCTCCTTGACGATAAGCGGCGTCTTGCAGGTGCGGCATGGCTCCGTCTCCTGCGGCTTGAACGCCGCCGTGTCGCACTTGCAGTGCGGGCATATCCTCGCGTTCCTGCTTATTTCCTTCCCGCATGCGGGGCACTTGGTCAACATCCGGTCTGTCCTCAGGTTGGGCTGGATTCTGGTACTAGGCATGTGCCGTTGCGCGAATCTTGCACCAAGCTTCGGGGAGCATCAACCCTGCGGACCTCCGCCCGCAGGCCGTATCGGTGCGACCGGCCCGCTCTAGTTGACGACCTTCCAGGTACCGTCCGGCTGGCGGCAGGCGTTGCCGTAGGCCTTTTCCTGCTTGCCGCTGACGGTGACGACAGTCTGGTATTCGCGGCAGTTCTCGCTGTTGGCGGACTGGTAGGTGCGGGTCGGCGTCGTCGAGACGTCGGCACCCGTGTTCGGGTTGCGCCAGGAACTGCTCTGGTTGTCGCGGTTGTATTCCAGTGCGGACCGTGCCTTGCGTTCGTCGTTCTCGTCCATATACCGTCCCATCTCGCTGCCCACGTAAGCGCCGAGTATGGTTCCGGCGATGATGGCGGCGGTGTTGCCTTGTCCTCCGCCCACATTCGAGCCCAGCACGCCGCCCAACACCCCGCCCACGACGCCGCCGCCTTGCTCCTTGGTCTGGCAGGCGACCATGGGTGCGGCCAGGACGGTGATGAGCAGCAAAACCAGAAAGTTCTTCATGATTATCTCCTTGTGTGGGTTCCGGTTCCGATCATAGAAAGTCCAAGGCCGCCGATACATACTGTCAAACCCGTATTTTCCGGGCCGATCGACCTACCGTATGGATCCCGCCCGGTCCCAGACACGGGATTCTTGTCCCTGATCCTGCTTGGGGTTGCAATTCAAACATCTGTTTGATACATTCGTTTTTCGCATTTGTATTTTCATTTGTGGCGCAATCGTTATGAAAGGATGATCGCCTTTTTACCTTGTTTCACCTATTTACCATCGCCACGCGGCGGGGGATGATCCAGGCCGGCAACGGCATGATGCCCGCGAACATCCCAGGGTCGCGCCCTGAATTTGCATCGAAGCGTTCTTCCTTGCACTTGAGCGATACCACACTACACATATTGAGGTTACATATGACCGCACTTGCCAAACCTTACGCCCCAACCCTCTTGCTGATCGCCCTGCTGGCCGCCTGCGGCGGTAAAGACAAGGCTGCAGCGCCGGGCGGACCTGGCGCGGGCATGCCACCGCCCGAGGTGGAGGTGATCACGGTCGCCGCCGGCGAGGCGACGATGACGCAGGACCTGCCCGGACGTTTGCAGGCCTATCGCACCGCGCAGGTGCGCGCGCGCGTAGAGGGGGTGGTCGAGAAGCGCTTGTTCCAGGAAGGCAGCGAGGTGAGGGCGGGCGCGCCGCTGTATCGCATCGATGCACGCAGTTACCGTGCGAACGTAGCGGCGGCCCAAG
>DASRWG010000048.1:0-27924 GCA_035654695.1 Gallionella sp.
CGAACCCGCTCCATCGTTCGGCGCAAAGATCCGCGCCGACTTCATCCGCGGCATGGGCAAGGTGGACGGCAAGTTCGTGATCATCCTGAACGTCGATCACGTGCTGTCGCTGGACGAGATGTCCAGCCTCGCCGGGATCAATACAGGGATGGCAGTCGCGGCCTAAGGCCGGTTTTCGCAGGAGTGGCAGGTTTCGTAGGCTGGCGGTGAGCAACGCGAACCCCGGCAGATCGATGCTCGCAGAACGCTGGGGTTCGTACCTCACCGCCAGCCTGCGGTTCGTGCCTGATGGAACGGCTAGCCATTCCACTAAGTACCCGCACCGGGAAGGTGTTTTTGTTAATCACGTTAATAAAGGAGATTGAGAAATGAAAAAAACGTTGTTCGCTCTGGCTTTCGGCCTGGCTGTTCCCATGGCTTCGTTTGCCGAAGATTTCGCCGACAAGGGAGATGCGCAAGCTATCGTTTCCAAGGCGGTGAAGGCTGTTTCCGCCAATCGCGACGCCGCGTTCAAGGAGATCACCGGCAAGGATGCCAAGTGGATCAACAAGGATCTGTATCCGGTGGTGTACGACATGAACGGCGTGTGTCTGGCGCACGGACAGAATCCCAAGCAGGTCGGCAAGGATCTGATCGACCTGGCCGATGCGGACGGCAAGGAATTCATCAAGGAACGCGTCGAACTCGCGAAGAGCAAGGGCAAGTTCTGGCAGGACTACAAGTTCACCGATCCGGTGACCAAGAAGGTGCTCCCGAAGTCGGCGTACTGCGAAAAGACCGGTGAGATGATCGTCTGCGCGGGCATCTACAAGCGTTAATCCGTAATCCAGTTTGCAGGTGCGGCCATCGGGTTGCACCTGCGCCCTTTGGAAGGATAGATGATGAAATTCCTGGACAAGATCACATTCCGCACCCGTCTGCTGATGGCGCCGGCGATTGCCATCGCCATGATGCTGGCGCTCGGCATCGCTACTTTTTCGGCAATGAATTCGATCAAGACCGATGTCGGCCATCTGACCAGGCAAGGGCTTGAAACCATGAGCCTGGTGAACGAATCCCGGGCGGAACTGTTGCAAACCAGCGTGGCGGCGTACCGCCTGTTCACCTGGATTTCAAATTTCGACGAGGAGCGAATCGCCAGGGAAACGGCGCTCATCAATGGCAGTATCGACAAGGCCGCCGAACTGCTGACCCGCGCGGCGCAGGTCGAAGGCACGACCGAAGACGAAAAGAAGGTCTTCGAAACCATGACTGCCGAAATGGCCAAGTACAAGAAAGCACTGAACCAGGCGCTGGATATGGCGGCTTCAGATCCTGCTTCCGGCGCGGGCATGATGCAGGCAGCGGACAAGCGTTTCCTGGCCATCTCCAGGGAAGTGAGCGGCATGCTCGATGCGCAGGAAAAAAATGCGGAGGCGACTGCAGAAGCGACGCAGAATGCGGCCGAGCGCAGCATCGCCGTCACGCTGGTGTTGATCGTCTTTGCCTCGGTCGTTTCCATGCTGCTCGCCTGGCAGATCACCCGTATCTTGATGAGGCAGCTCGGCGGCGAGCCGGTCTATGTGGCGGACGTGGTTGGCCGGATCGCTGCAGGCGACCTGACCGTTGAGGTCGAGACGATCAAGGGTGACGAGACCAGCATGCTGGCGGCCACGCGCGGCATGGCCGAAAAGCTCTCCGCCATCATCGGCGAAGTGAGCAGCGCAGCGGAAAGCCTGCGCACCTCGTCGGAGGAAGTCAGCGCCACCGCGCAGAGTATCAGCCAGGGCACGAACGAACAGGCCGCTTCGGTGGAAGAGACCACCGCCTCGGTCGAGCAGATGGGCGCATCGATCAACCGGAACGCCGACAACTCGAAACTCACCGAAGGTATCGCGGCCAAGGCGGCGAAGGATGCCAATCAGGGCGGCGTGGCGGTGAAGGAAACCGTGACCGCGATGAAGCAGATCGCCGGAAAGATCGGCATCGTGGACGACATCGCTTACCAGACCAATTTGCTGGCGCTGAATGCCGCCATCGAAGCGGCCCGTGCAGGCGAGGCCGGCAAGGGCTTCGCCGTGGTAGCTGCCGAAGTGCGTAAACTGGCCGAGCGTTCGCAGGTGGCCGCGCAGGAAATCGGCGAACTCGCGCGGGGCAGCGTGAGCAAGGCCGAGGATGCGGGCAAGCTGCTGGACGAAATCGTTCCGGCGATCAACAAGACCAGCGAACTGGTGCAAGAGATCACCGCCGCAAGCGAAGAACAAAGCAGCGGCGCATCGCAGATCAACACCGCGATGAATCAGCTGAACCAGATCACCCAGCAGAACGCCAGCGCGACCGAAGAACTGGCCGCGACCGCGGAAGAGATGTCTTCGCAGGCCGAGCAGTTGCAGCAGCTGATGGGGTTCTTCAGGGTGAATGGGGCGGCGAGGGCGTAAACGCATCCGTCGCGCCTGAAGTTTTCCGCAGGATGGGTTGCAACAAGGTTACGCAATTCTCTACGCGGTGAATCGCGTGAGAAATTGTCATAGGCGATTAGCCGATAACCAATGACTTGTCTGTCGTTTCTTCTCAACCCATCCTGCGGGAGGGAAGCCGGTTTTCGTAAGGAAGTCTTTTTAAAAGCCCCTTTCCAATGCTCATGTCGATGAGCGACAGGTAGCTCTGAAATTATTCGTGCCAATTCAGTAGCGGATTCCAGCCGTGAGGAATTCCTTACCCCCATGTTGATCGCCTACAAAAAAAGCAAGATTTGCTGATGGTCGAACCCATGCCCATTTGAGACCCTGAGTTCGATTGCAGGAAAGCTTACATAAGCTGCGGTTAATAAATCTCCGGACCGCAGTTTCAGGATAACTGACGCGAAGCATGCCGCATGTCTGAACGCGTCTGTCGTGATGGAAGTCTTGCCTGCAAGCGGCAGCAAGCGTGGGTTTTCAAGCGCTCACGCGAATCATGGGATTCAAGTGTAGTAACGCATAACGATATGGAGGAAGTTTTATGAAAAAGCTATTTGTGGCATCGGTAATTTTAATGCTGGCTTCGTTCTCGGCGAACGCAGGCGAATTCGGCGATCTGAGAACCAAGGTCAGCGCGGCAAGATCGTCCCTGATCTCGTTGATGCTGCATGCCGATCAGCGCGGCCCAGAGCAGCAGAAGCTGGTGAAGGATACGGCCGATGCGGTAAGCGCAATGATTGCCAAGATGAAAGCGCCCGCCGGCAAGGAAGCTCAGTTCAAGGAAATGGCTGAAACCTGGGCGGCATTCAAGAAGACACGCGAGACAGAGCTGGTTCCGCTCATCCTCAAGGGCAAGGAAGACGAAGCCAAGAAGCTGGCCGGAGGCATCCAGAAGGAACGCTATATGAGGGTGTCTGACCTGATCAACGAACTGGACCAGTAACGCTGGTTCCTGATCCCATGATTCGCGTGAGTGCTTGAAAAAATATAAATGATCCTCGCATATCAGCGGGGACGAAAAATGCAGGGAAGCCTGCGCATAAAGGGAGACGAGAAGATGAACATACGGAACATGAAGGTGGGCGCAAGGCTGGGCGCTGGATTCGGACTGATTCTTGTGCTGGTGCTGGCAATGGCTGCGGTGGTGGTGTGGAAGCTGATGGCGGTGAGCCACGATGCGGAGAAGATCGAGTCCGACTTGGCCATGATGGAACGGGTGATCGAGGTCAACGATCTGGTCAAGACCAATGCGGTGGAGAGTCTGGAACTGGTCGTGGAGGGCGATGCCGACCGTCGCGCGAAGATCAGCGGGCAGATCGAGGGCAGGAAGAAGACCATAGGCGGGCTGGTGGCCGATCTGAACAAGGATCTGGCCGACTCCCCGCAAGACGTGGAGTTGCTGGCGAAGATGAAAGAACGACGCGGCCCTTATGTCGCTTCGCTCGACACGGTGATGATGCTGATGGCGGAAGGCAAGCGAGAAGACGCCAGCATGATCGTCAGCGAGGAAGTCGTGCCGACGATGAAGCCGTTCCTGGCGTCCATCCAGAAGCTGGACGAGTATCAGAACGAGAAGGTCGATGCCAGTGTCGCGATGATCAAGGACGCATCCGATACGGTTCGAAAGATCGCCCTCGCGGTCGGCGCAGTGGTTGTGCTGCTGGGTATCGTCATCGCAGTTTTCATCACCCGCACCATTACCGGTCCGCTGAAAGAGGCGCTGGACGTGGCCAACAGGATGGCCGAGGGCGACCTGACCGCGCAAGTCTCGGTGACCGGCCGGGACGAGACCGGCCAGTTGCTGGCCGCCGTGCAGAGCGTGTCCGCCCGGTTCTCGCAGGTGATCGGCGAAGTGCGCGGTTCGGCGGATACGCTGGCGCAGTCTTCGCAACAGGTCAATGCGACCGCGCAAAGTATTTCGCAATCTACCAACGAACAGGCCGCCTCGGTCGAGGAAACTTCCGCCTCGGTCGAGCAGATGGGCGCATCGATCAGCCAGAATTCCGATAACGCAAAGGTCACCGAAGGCATGGCCGCGCAGGCCGCGAAGCAGGCCGCACAGGGCGGCGTTGCGGTGAAGGAGACCGTGGGCGCGATGAAGCAGATCGCCGGCAAGATCGGCATCGTGGACGACATCGCCTACCAAACCAACCTGCTGGCGCTGAACGCCGCCATCGAAGCCGCGCGCGCAGGCGAGCAGGGCAAGGGCTTCGCGGTGGTGGCCGCCGAAGTTAGGAAGCTGGCCGAGCGTTCGCAAGTGGCCGCACAGGAAATCGGTGAACTGGCGAGCGGCAGCGTGAGCAAGGCCGAGGATGCGGGCAAGCTGCTGGAACAAATGGTTCCGGCGATTTCCAGGACATCGGAGCTGGTGCAGGAAATCGCCGCCGCATCGGAAGAGCAAAGCGCCGGTGCGTCGCAGATCAACACCGCGATGAACCAGTTGAACCAGATCACCCAGCAGAATGCGAGTGCCACGGAAGAATTGGCGGCGACAGCCGAGGAGATGAGTTCGCAGGCCGAGAGGCTGCAGCAGTTGATGGGGTTCTTCAGGGTGGCGAGGGCGTAAAGCGGAGGCATCGCGGCAGGTTTTCGCAGGAGTGGCTCTTCGATGAACTCGGGACTGGCTTGGCAGCGAAGGCGGAGATGTGATCGCGAGTGTGTCCTTTGTCCAAGTGTTGCCTCCATCCCTACAACAGAATCAGATTTTCCCTCTGGGTGGGGGCGAAACATTTTGTCATCATGCGGCGCGCTCGAATGCTGTATGCAAATGAGAGTTAATGAATAACGCTGTAAAGGCGGCACAGTTCAAGGCTGCAGGAAAAAAATAAATAAGTAGTCAGGAGAAGAGTATGCGAATAAATATGCCGGTGACCAATGTCGAGCGCCATTTGAAGGACGGCGAGTACATTGTCTCGAAAACAGACCTCAAGGGCATCATCACCTATGTCAACCGTCCGTTTATGGAGCTCAGCGGCTACAGCGCCGAGGAATTGATCGGGAAGCCGCATAACCTGATTCGCCATCCGGATATGCCGGAAGGCGCATTCGCCGATCTGTGGCAGACGCTGAAATGCGGCAAGCCGTGGCGCGGGATGGTGAAGAACCGTTGCAAGAACGGCGACTACTATTGGGTGGAGGCGAACGCCAATCCGTTCTGGAAGGATGGGCAGATCGTCGGTTACATGTCGTTGCGCACCAAGCCGACGCGCGCGCAGGTGGAGGCCGCAGAAAAGCTCTATCGCGACTTCCGGGAAGGTAAGGCACGCGGGCTGACGGTGAAGGAGGGGGCCGTGGTGCGCAGCGGCCTGTTGGGTTGGTTCGGCACCATTGCCGGTATGGGCGTCAAGGCGCGCGCCTCCATTGCTCTGGGATTGCTGGCGGCAATGCTGTTATGGCTGGGCATAGCTGCGGATGCCGCCGGGCGTGCGGCGCTGGCGGCGGCGGGCGCGGCGGCCGGCTATGTGTGGTGGATGCTGGTCTACAAGGTGCTGAATCAGCTGGATGTGGCGGTGCGGTCCTGTCAGATGGTGGCCTCCGGCAATCTGCGCCTGGAGATGAAGGATGAGTTCCGCGACGAGACCGGCCGATTGATGCATGCGATCAAGACTATGGCGATGAACGCCGAGAGCATCGTCGCCGACGTGAACTATGCCGCGACGGAGATCGCTTCGTCTTCCGGCGAGGTGGCGACGACGGCGCAAAGCATCAGCGCGGATTCCAATGCGCAGGCGGCGTCGCTGGAAGAGACGACGGCTTCGGTCGAGCAGATCGGCGCCTCCATCGACCGCAACAGCGTCAATGCCAGATCGACCGGCGATATGGCGGCGCTAGCCGCAAGGCAGGCGGTGGCCGGCGGGGTGGCCATGCAGGAGACCATTGCGGCGATGAAGCAGATCGCCAGCAAGATCGGTGTCATCGACGAGATCGCCTACCAGACCAACTTACTGGCCTTGAATGCCGCAATCGAAGCGGCGCGCGCCGGCGAATCCGGCAGGGGCTTTGCCGTGGTGGCGGCGGAAGTGCGCCGGTTGGCGGAACGTTCGCAGGGCGCGGCGCAGGAGATCGGCGAAGTCGCCGGCGGCAGTGTGGAGAAGGCGGAGAGTGCGGGCAGGTTGCTGGAAGGAATGGCGCCCACCATCGAAAAAACATCCACCCTGGTGCAGGAGATCGTCACCGCTTCCGACGAGCAGGCTTCCGGTGCATCGCAGATCAATGCCGCGATGAGCCAGCTTAACCAGATCACCCAGCAGAATGCCGCGGCATCGGAAGAACTGGCTGCGACCGCGGACGGCATGAGCAGCCAGGCCAAGCATCTGCAACAGATGATGGGCTTCTTCAGGTTGAGCCTGGCGGCGGAGGCGAGGCGAGGCGGGTGATTATTTATCCCGGGTTTTGTCGCAGCTCCCGCCCCGGCCAATTCCGTCCTGAATATTTCGCATGATCTCTCCTGCAATTGCGACAGGGATTTTCGACGGCTTCTAGATGTCCGGTCGAATGTCGGCTGTAGGAACTTTCCTACCCACGTGCTTCCATCCTACAGGCAGTTCAAGATCGTCTGATAGTTGAGCCTTACAGAAACTGCGATCCTTGGAAATCGGGATTCCCGGCTCGTTCGGTTTGGCGGTCGAGTCGCGGCAATTTGAAGGGGGAGAGGATGTTCGGCAGGATGAAAATTGGAACCCGGTTGATCGGCAGTTTCGGTGCTGTGATCGCGATGTTCATGATGATTCTGTTGCAACTCGGGATTCAGTTGGCCGAGGTGAAGGAGGGGGCCGATCAAATCGGGCGTGAGACGCTGCCTTTTGTGATCAGGGCGGACGAAATGGTGTTGAGCGTATCCCAGGTCCAGCAATTCCTGACCGATGTTTCCGCCACGCGCGACCGCGAGGCTTATGCCGAAGCGGAGGCGGCCGCACAGCGCTTTCTTGCCGGCGCCGCCGAGTTCAGGGAGATGTATCGGCGCGAAAACGATGCCGATTCCCTGAAAGAGTTGAATCTCATCGAAGAAAGATTTCTTGCGTTCTATGCCCTGGGCAAGCGCATGGCAGAGGCCTATGTCACCGATGGCGTGGATGCGGGGAATGCCGTGATGGAAAAGTTCGATCGCGAAAGTCAGTCGCTGGGAGGTGCGTTGACGGTGTTTCGCGAGCAGCAGGTGAAGGAGGGGATCTCCATTACCGGATTTGTCGGGGGGGCGGTATCCAGGCTGTATAGCTGGATGATCGGGGGATCGGCAGCCGGTCTGGTGTTGGCCATTGCCTTTGCGCTTTGGATCACCCATACGCTGACGCGCCAATTGGGCGGCGAGCCGGCTTACGTGACCGAAACCGTGGGCAGCATTGCGCGCGGAGATCTGACGGTGCAGGTGCATACCCGTCCCGGCGATACCACGAGTATGTTGTTTGCCATCAGGCAGATGGTCGAGAAGCTTTCGCAGATCATAGGCGAAGTGCGCAGCGCATCAGACAACCTCGGCAGCGCTTCGGAGCAAGTCAGCGCCACTTCGCAGAACATGAGCCAAGCGACCAGCGAACAGGCTGCCTCAGTCGAAGAAACGTCGGCATCGATCGAACAGATGGGGGCATCGATCGGCCAGAATACGGAGAACGCAAAGGTCACCGACGGGATGGCCGCACAAGTTGCCCGGCAGGCTCGCGATGGCGGTATTGCCGTCAGGGAAACCGTGGTCGCGATGAAACAGATCGCCGGCAAGATCGGCATCGTCGACGACATTGCCTACCAGACAAATTTGTTGGCGCTGAACGCCGCCATCGAAGCCGCGCGCGCAGGCGAGCAGGGCAAGGGCTTCGCGGTGGTGGCCGCCGAAGTGCGCAAGCTGGCCGAGCGTAGCCAGGTGGCCGCGCAGGAAATCGGCGAACTCGCCGGCGGCAGCGTAAGCAAGGCAGAGGAAGCCGGCAAACTGCTGGACGAGATTGTTCCCGCCATCAACAAGACTTCCGAGCTGGTGCAAGAGATCGCGGCCGCGTCCGAAGAACAAAGCTCGGGGGCGGCGCAGATCAACACCGCGATGAACCAGCTCAACCAGATCACGCAGCAGAATGCCAGTGCGACGGAAGAACTGGCCGCGACTGCGGAAGAGATGAGCGGTCAGGCCGAACAGTTGCAGCAGCTGATGAGCTTCTTCAGGGCGGCGCGGACCTGATGCGGGGGCGATGTGCCATTGAGTCGGATATTAATACCCGTTGTAGGCTGGAGGTGAGCAACACGAACCCCAGCATGCCTGTGTCGGCAAATGCTGGGGTTCGTCCCTCACCCCAGCCTGCCAGGCTGTCCCGAATTTATCGAAGGAGCGAGCCCGCAATGGAATGGGGTTCTGTATGAGTGAAGCGAATACAAAGTTAACACGCCCCCCTCGGGGAGCGGCAAATGTGCCGAGTGATATGGCCGGGATATTTTCCCTGCAAAGTCTGGCGATGCTGAACGAGGATATCAAGGCGGTAGTCGAGTTGTCGCGAGGCATAGGTTTGGGAGCGATTAACGCAGGATTGATTTCCAACAAGTGCAACTCCGGTTCCGGATCGCGCGGCTTTGGCATTGCCGCCGAGGAATTGCGGCAGTTCAGCCGCAAGCAGGAAGAGGTGATGCACATGATGGAGGAGGCGGTGTTCCGGGAGATTGCTGCTGCGGCGGCCTTGCAGAAGCTGGTCAGGCGGCGCAATGGCCTGGCGGCCGCCGAACGCGAATCCGAATCCGGTAGCGCGGCATTGTCGGCGCGAATCGCGCGCGTGGACGAAGCGATCCGGCAGGGACGGCTCGAACAGGACGAGTGGCGCAGGAGCTTGTTGGCTTTGTTGCGGCGCTCGGAACAGAGCGCCAAGGGCGGACATGTGACCGCGCGAGTGGCGCGAATGGAGGCGGTCAGCGGCGGCGGTCAGGCGGCGACGATGACCATGGCGGCCGCCGGTATCGAGGAGCAGGTGTTGCAGGCGATGGACATTGTCAGGCGTTTGATTTCACAAGTTAAGGGCGGCAGATGAAGACAGTCGATTTTATTTTCGAGAGTGGCGACCACAAGTGGCTCGCGGTAACGCGCGATCCCGCGCGTCCCGACTATCTGATCGATACCAACGAGTATCTGGTGACCTCGGGGGGGGAATCGATCCTGTGCGATCCGGGCGGCGCCGAGATTTTTCCGGATGTGTTTTCGGCGATCAGCCGGCACTGCAATCCTGCGGAACTGCATTATCTGTTTGCCTCGCACCAGGACCCGGATATCGTTTCCTCGCTGGCGCTGTGGATGGAAGTCAATCCGGCATTGCGTTGTTATTCGAGCTGGCTATGGACTTCGTTCATCCCGCATTTCGGCGGAAACGGCGAGACCTTTATTTCCATTCCGGACGCGGGCATGAAAATTCCGCTCGGGAAAATCACGCTTGAAGCGATACCCGCGCACTACCTGCACTCGTCAGGCAATTTCCATTTGTACGACGAGAAGGCGCGCATCCTGTTTTCCGGCGATGTCGGCGCGGCGCTGTTGCCGCCGGAGGCGAACGGACTGTTCGTAAAGGATTTCGACAGACATATCTGCCATGCGGAAGGCTTCCACCGGCGCTGGATGGGCTCGAAAACGGCCGTGCTGGATTGGTGCGAGCGCGCAAGCAAGCTGCAGATCGACATGATGTGCCCGCAGCACGGCGCAATCTACCAGGGGGCGGATGTGATGCGCTTCATCAACTGGTTTGCGGAGCTGGAGGTGGGCAGCGGGGTCGAGCCGGCCATCGAACCGCAGCGCAGCCAGGGAAAAGTATCTGCATGATGCGTTCCATCCGGGCTGCATGTTCAAGCGACTTCCCCGTCGTTTCCCTATACCTCAAGGGATGAATGTGCAGCCCGGATGGAATGTGACTTTTGTATGGATATACCGATGGATGAGGAAGATATCTGCGTGGATTGGCGCGCGGCGATTCTGCTGGATAACGGCAGGCGGGTCGTGCATGGGCGTTTGCGGCGTCTGGGCCGGGGCAAGGCGGTCGTGAGGGCCGATTGCAACCTGAAGCCCGGCTATCGTTGCAACCTGGCGCTGATGCTGCCGAAGTCTCGCCCGGAGGAGCCGGACCGGATTGTCGAGGGGCGCGGGGTGGTGGCGTACTCGGTGATGTCTTCGATGCAGTTCCATATCACGCTGGAGCGGCTTGAACTGGACGGGCGAGGAAATGAGATGGTGGACGAGCACATCAGGTTGCATGGAAAGGTGTGGAAGCGGCCGCAGTGAGCGGCGGTTTTACGGGTGCGGGGCCCGCATGCAAGCAGGATAACTAAAGGGTTTTTCAATTATGAATGTCTTGATCGTCGAGCCGTCGCGCACCGTCGCTTATACCTTGTCGGCCCTGTTCGGGAAATACGGCTTCGAACCTCGCGTGGCCAGGAGCGGCGAGGAAGGATTGGAGATGCTGCAGGCCGGCAAGGCCGATCTGCTGTGTTTCGCATTCGAATTGGGCGATATGGACGGAGTCGAATTTTTCGTGTCGGCCAAGGCGCAGAAGCTGGTGCATCACCAGCCCGGCCTGATGTTTTCGTCGACCCAGCGCCGAGCCGTGCTCAACCGGGCATTGATGGCCGGGGTGACGGAGTGTTTTTCCAAGCGCAACCTGGACCAGCTCGAGCAATTCGTCGAAAGGTTTTCCGTCAGCAGCCATGCCCATGTCAACGGGCGAGTCTTGCTGGTGGAAGACAGCGCCACGACGGCGATGTTTTACCGTCGGATGCTGGAGCGTATGGGGTTGCAGATCGAGCATTGCAAAAGCGCGGAAGAGGCGATCGAACTGGTTGCCGCGGAACGCTTCGACCTGGTGGTGACCGATTATGTGCTGGCCGGGGCCAAGACCGGCTTTTCGGTGATACGCGCGGTGCGCGAATTGCCGGGCAAGAGTTCGCTCACGCCTATCCTGGCGATTTCGTCGTTCGACGATATGGCGCGTAAAGTCGAAATCCTGCGCAACGGTGCGACCGATTTCGTCAGCAAGCCGGTGGTGACGGAAGAGATGGAAGTGCGCGTGTTCAATATGCTCAAGATGCAGAAACTGATGCGCCGGCTTGAACGGCAGCACGAGGAGATGAAGGATATTGCGATGCGCGATCCGCTCACCTCGCTGTTCAATCGCCACTACCTGAACGAGATTTCGCCCGGACTGATCGCCGATGCGCAGGACAGCGGGCAGAGTCTGTCGCTGCTGGTGGTCGATGTCGATCACTTCAAGCAGATCAACGATACGCAAGGACACAAGGCGGGAGATGCCGTGTTGCAGCAGATCGCCAAAACCCTGCACGGGGTTTGCCGCAGCGACGACATGGTGGCGCGCATCGGCGGCGAGGAGTTCGTCGTCGTCCTGCCCGGCGTCGGGCTGGCCGAAGCGACCGTGCGCGGCGAAACGACGCGCATGCGGATCGCCGAGCTTGCGCAGCCGTGCGGCACCCCGGTGACCGCGAGCATAGGCGTGGCGGCATTGCGGCTGGGGGAGCGTTACGACGAGTTGTTCCACCGCGCCGATGCCGCGATGTATCGCGCCAAACTGGGCGGGCGAAACCGGGTGGTGAACGAATGATATTTAGAATCGGTCGGGGTTGCATCATTCATTTCAGTAAGTCCGAACCGCGAGCAATAACCCTGTGTCGGGTAGTGCATTCAGTCCTACAAAAGATGCGGAATTTCCTGACTTTTATTGGCCGGACGATTGTTCACAATCACATTTGGCGATACCGACGCATGTCATGTCGTCGGGGATTGGGAGTCTCGTTTTTTTTTAGCCCAATCAATCAGCAATCAATAATATTCGAATATTCTTCTTGGAGGGGTTGGACATGTTTCAAAATATGAAAATCGGTATTCGTCTGGGGATGGGTTTTGGTTTTGTGCTGTTGTTGCTTTCGGTTATCGCGATCATCGGCATTTCCAAAATGGCGGATATGAATGCGGCCATGGAAAAGATCGCGACGGATCGTTGGCCTAAAGCGGTGCAGGCGAATGAAATGATCAATCTGGTCAACGATACGGCCCGTGCGGTGCGCAACATGTTGCTTACAGAGGATATGGAAGAAACCAGAAATCAGCATCGACGCATGCTGGACAACAACAAGAAAATCGATGAGCTGGAAGAAAAGTTAAAGGCCGCGACCCGTTCTGAAGAAGGAAAAAAATTGCTCGACGCGATATCCCGGACCAATCGGGAATACACCGAGATCATGGGGAGAGTCGCGGAGCTCGGATTGGAAAACAGGAATGCCGAAGGTGCTGCGTTATTGTTCGGCGATGCGCGCAAGGTTCAGAAGGAATATTTCGATGCCGTCAACGCATTGATCCAGTATCAGGGCAAGGCGGTCGACGATTCCGCGAGCGAGGCTGCGAGCGACTATGTCGCGGCCCGCAACCTGATGATCGCGCTGGCAATCGCCGCTGCACTGCTGGCCATCGGTATCGCCTTCTGGGTCACCCGCTCCATCACCCGCCCGATCAATGAAGCGGTCGATGTTGCCAACGCGCTGGCCGAGGGCGACATGACGGTGAAGATCGAAGTGGCCTCGAAAGACGAGACGGGCATGCTGTTGGGCTCGATGCAGTCCATGGTGGAAAAGTTGTCGCAGATTGTCGGCGAAGTGCGCGGTGCGGCGGAGAATCTGACCAGTGCCTCGGAAGAAGTCAGCGCGACTTCGCAGAGCATGGCGCAAGCGACCAACGAGCAGGCTGCCTCCGTCGAGGAAACCTCAGCCTCCCTGGAGCAGATGGGCGCGTCGATCAACCAGAATACCGAGAATGCCAAGGTCACCGACGGCATGGCGACCCAGGCTGCGAAGCAAGCCAACGATGGCGGCGTGGCGGTGAAGGAAACCGTGCATGCGATGAAACAGATCGCCGGCAAGATCGGCATCATCGACGACATCGCGTATCAGACCAATCTGCTGGCCTTGAACGCAGCCATCGAGGCCGCGCGCGCCGGCGAGCACGGCAAGGGCTTCGCGGTGGTTGCCGCCGAGGTGCGCAAACTGGCAGAACGCAGCCAGGTAGCAGCGCAGGAAATCGGCGAACTGGCGAGCGGCAGCGTGGACAAGGCCGAGCAGGCCGGCAAGCTGCTGGACGAGATCGTTCCTGCGATCAACAAGACATCCGAGCTGGTGCAGGAAATCACCGCCGCCTCCGAAGAGCAATCCTCCGGAGCAGTGCAGATCAACACCGCGATGAACCAGTTGAACCAGATCACCCAGCAGAACGCGAGTGCGACGGAAGAGCTGGCGGCGACCGCAGAAGAAATGTCGTCGCAGGCGGAGCAGCTTCAGCAGTTGATGAGCTTCTTCAAGGTGAACGGCGGTGCGGTTGCGAAGCACCAGGCTTTCCAGCCGCCTGCCGCCAAACCCTCGTCCACCAAACCGGTCAAGAGCGAGGCGAAGTTCGCCTCCGCACCGGCCAGGCACAACGAAGCGGAGTTCGTGAGGTTTTAAGAGCAAGCGCGGCTGTAACCAGCCACTAGCGCAAGTTTCATCGCGCTTAGTGGATTGGCTAGTAGTTCCATCAAAGCCGCTTCTGCAGGATGGAACGGTTTTCGCAGGAGCGGCCCTTCAATGAACTCAGGACGGGATTTCAGCCTGAATGGTACGGGAGCTGGGAAGAGTGCGAGGAGATGCGACATGTCTGTCGCGGCTGTAGCGATGTAGGGATTTCCTTACCGGCATGGTTCCCCCTACAAATAATTCAAGATTTGCTGATGGTCGACCTTCCGGTTGTCTGGGATCCTGCACACCGTTTCAGTTCGAATCGAAACTGTACAGGCGGCACAGTTCAAAGTCGCAGGACCGATGAAAAGGAGGAGTTGATGAAACATCACGACGAGGAATGCAAGGGGGCCGGTGTGCCGGTGAGGCGTATCCGTTTGGGAACGCCGGAGTTGCGAGGCACCGGTGTTACCGAGCTGCGCTTGATTTCGGATGTAAACGAAGCGATCAAGTTGTCCATCGAGGCCTCCGGCAAGATCGGTCTGTTGGCGATCAATGCGAATTTGATCGCCGGGCGCGCCGGTGTGCGAGCGATCGGGTTTTGTGTGGTGGCCGGCGAGTTGCGCCGCTTCAGCGATGGTATGGCGAATATGATGCAGGGCTGGTCGCATTTGATTTATGCCCTGGTGCGCGAAACGGCGCGCAGCCGCAATCAGGCGCGCAGGCTGGGCAAGTTGAAGGCGGCCGGTCGCCTCAGCGAAAAAGCGCGAGCGGCGCTCTCCGCGGCATACCTCCGCAGCAGGGACGCGCTGCATAAAATTACCAACGAGAATTCGCTGCGGGTGCTGGAATTGCAGGGCATGATCCAGCGCGCCGAGAAGCAGCGCATCACCGGCGAAGTGATCGCCCGTTCGGCCATGATCGAGTCGGCTTACGGCGGCACGATGCGTGCCGCGTTGCAGCAAGTCGCGCTGGATATCGATGCCGGCATTTCCAGTTTTACCTCCTTCAGCCGCAATGTGGGCTGCATGATGCAAAGGGCCGCAGCATGAAAAAGACTACCGCAATATACGAAAACGGAACGCACCGCTGGCTTGCCGTTTCGCGCGATCCAGAGCGTCCGAATTATTTGATCGACACCAACGAGTACCTGATTACGGATGGCGAGGTGGGCCTGCTGACGGATCCGGGCGGCTCGGAAATTTTCCCGGCGGTGTTTTCGGCGATCTGCGAAGAATTCGATCCCGCGAAAATCCGCTGGCTGTTCGCCTCGCATCAGGATCCGGACATCATTTCATCGCTGGCCCTGTGGCTGGAATTCAATCGCGACATCAAGTGCTATCTGAGCTGGCTGTGGGACAGCTTCGTGCCTCATTTCGGCGGAACCGATACGACGTTCATCGACATCCCGGACGAGGGCATGAAGATGCAGTTGAACAAGATCGTGCTGGAAGCGATACCGGCGCATTACCTGCACTCGTCAGGGAACTTCCATGTATACGACGAGAAGGCGCGCATCCTGTTTTCCGGCGATGTCGGTGCGGCGATGCTGTCGCCTGACTCGAACGATTTGTTCGTGAAGGACTTCGATAAACATATCCGCCATGCGGAAGGTTTTCACCGGCGCTGGATGGGCTCGAAGGATGCCGTGCTGGATTGGTGCGAGCGCGCGAGCAAGATGCAGATCGACATGATGTGTCCGCAGCATGGCGCAATCTACCAGGGGGCGGACGTGATGCGTTTCATCGATTGGTTCGCCGGGCTGGAGGTGGGCAGCGGGGTGCGCAGATAGAGCAAACACTGGTAAGTGCTCCGTTCGTGGTGAGCCTGCAGAACCTTGAACGGAGGACGGTCCGGTCGTTCCGGCAACGCCTGTCCTGAGCATGCCGAATGGCGCGTCCGCAGGAGCGCATCCGCAAGGGCGTTTTCGAAATTTATTCCCCATTCTTCTGTAGGGATTGCCTTACCCCCATAGCTTGCACCTACAAATAATTCAAGATTTGCTGATAGTTCCCCCTCGCGGGTTTTGCGATTCTCCGCCCAAGAATAAAAGCGAGTCCTATTGTTTTCATTACAGGCCTATGCCGGAAATCCGGGTAGTTGTCCGGCTTCGGCAAGTCTCGATGGAGCAAGGGCTGATAAGGAGATGCAGGGGTGTCAGGAATAACCGTAAGACTATTGCTCAATTTGACTATGGCAATCGTGCTGGGATGGGCGTCGTCGTCCTTTGCCGCCGGGGAGAGATTCGTTCTGATCAGCCATGCGTCTGATTCCGACACCTGGTGGAACACGGTCGAGAACGCGATCAAGCAGGCCGGCGAAGATTTCGGCGTCGCCGTCGATTACCGTCATCCGGCGAAAGGCGACATGCCTGGCATGGCGCGTCTGATCGACCAGGCCGCTACGGAGAAATACGACGGCATCATCTCCACCATCGGCGATCACGAGGTGCAACGCTCGTTGCAGCGGGTCGTCGCGAAGAAGATTCCGCTGATCACCGTCAACTCCGGCACGCTGCAGCAAAGCGAGCAGTTGGGCGCGATCATGCATGTCGGCCAGCCCGAATACGAAGCGGGCAGGGGCGCGGGAGTCAGGGCCCGGGCTGCCGGCATCAAGTCTTTCGTTTGCGTGAACACCTTCTCGCAAAGCCCGGTTTCGTTCGAGCGTTGTCGCGGTTTTGCCGAGGCGCTGGGCATCGCCGATTACAGGTCATCCACGCTCGATGCGGGCAGCGATGCAACTTCGGTCGACAGCAAGCTGACCGCATGGTTGCGCGCCCATCCCGATACGCAGGCTGTGCTGGCGCTGGGGCCGGACGGTTCGTCGGCGGCGCTGAAGGTGCTTGAAAGACTGGGGATGAAAAGCAGGATCTGGTTCGCGACCTTCGATCTGTCCGACGACGTTACCCGTGCGATCAGGGATGGCAGCATGAAGTTTGCGATCGACCAGCAACCCTACCTGCAAGGCTATATCCCGGTTGCCGTGATGGCCATCATGAAGCGCGAAAAGACGAGCGATCCGGAAATAGCGATGGAGTGGCTGCGCCGCAATCCGAAATTCAGGAAGCGCCTGAATGACTACGGCCTGACGCCATTGTACGGCGCTCGCCATATCAGTTCCGGGCCGGGATTCGTAACCGGGAGAAATATCGACAAGGTGGAGAAATATGCCGGCAAGTATCGCTGACTCCAGTCTGGAATCATCCAGCGCAGCCTCGAAAGACGCGCTCATGCAGCTAGAGCGCAAGCTGCTTGACCTGGCCTTCGGCAAGGTCAAGTTTTCCGTTATTTCGGCGTTGCTGCTCGCCTCGTTGATCGTGATCGCGTTGTGGTCGGTGATCGAGCATGAAAGATTGCTGGCATGGCTGGCCGGGATTGCCGGCATCAAGGCGCTGCATTTCCTGTATCTGCAACGCTATAAGCGTCATGGACATCGCGCCGATATCGCCCCCGGCACATGGAAAACGGGTTTGGTCGCAGGCGCGGCCGCGACAGGTCTGGGTTGGGGTAGCGCGGTGTTCTGTTTTCCTTCCTCGCCGTTCAATCCCCTGACGCTGCTCGGGGTGTTCGTCCTGCCTTCCACGCCGTTCGACCCGGTGACGGTGCTGCTGATTTTCATTCTCGCCGGGGTCACCGCTTACGCCAGCGTGGCGATGGCCTTCGTGCCGCTGGCCGCTTTCGCCTTTTTTGCCTGCGCCTGGCTGCCGCTGGCGATATGGCTGTTCTCCTTCGGCGAACAGATGTATGTCGTGATGGGCCTGATTGCACTGAGCTATCTGGGTGTGATGGTGCTGCTGTCGCGCCGGATGTATGCCACGGTTTGCAGCCTGATTTCGGTCACCGAAGAGAACCGGGGGCTGCGGACGGCGCAACAGGAAAGCGATTGGCGCATGCAACGATTCTTCGAAAGCGCGCCAGGTTTCTTCTATACGGCATGCATGAGCGTGGACGGCAAGTCGACCATGCCGTTCGCCAGCTCGGGTATCCATGAGCTGTTCGATTTGGCGTCCGGGGATGTGGCGGACAGCATGTCGCCGCTGTTCTCGCTGGTGCGCGCGGAGGACATCGAGCGCGTCATCAAGGCGCGAGAAGAATCGCGCAGGAATCTGTCGCCGTTCCATATCGAATTCCGAATCAATCACAGGATCAAGGGCGAGCGCTGGATCGAACTGCATTCCCTGCCGCAGCGCGAGCCGGATGGATCGACGAACTGGCATGGTTTTATGCAGGACATCACCGGGCGCAAGGGCCTGGAAGAATCGCTCGCCGCGCGCGAGCGCGAGTTCCGCACCCTGGCCGAGAACTTCCCCGATGTCGTCATTCGCTACGACCTCGACGGCCGCCGCACCTACGTCAACCGCGCCTTGGCGGAACTGGCAGGGACCGAGCCGGACGAGATGCTGGGCAAGTTTCTGGAGGATACGCCGCTGGTCGATCCGGAGGCATATGTCGCCGAACTGCGCAGGGTGATCGCCACCCGCGATGCCGCCGTCCTCGAAGTCGCCGCACGCGGAACGAAAGGGGAAATATCCTGGTATCAGGCTCGCTTCGTTCCCGAATTCGATGCGGGCGACAACGTCAGCGGTGTGCTGATGGTTGCCGGCGATATCACCCAGCGCAGGCGCATGGAGCATGAGCTGCAGCAGCGCGAGACCGATTTCCGGACATTGGCCGAAAACCTGCCGGTGGCGGTGATCCGCTACGACGCAGAGCAGCGTCGCCGCTATTTGAATCCGGCGGCAGAACGGATGCTGCACGGCAACATGGCGGAGTTGCTGGGCAAGGTTCCGGGCGATGGCGGCGTTCCCGCGACGCCGGCGATGATCGAGCGTTACCGTAACAAGATGGCGGAAGTGCTGGCCTCAGGCGAGACCTGTGAATTCGAATTCGTGCTGGATGTGTTATCGCTTGAACGACAGGATTCGTTCGAAGTCCGTTTCGCGCCGGAGCGCGATGCGGAGGGGAATGTCGTCGGTGTGCTGGCGAACTGGTACGACATCACCGAGCGCAGGCAAGCTCAGCAGCGCATGGAATTGCTGGAACACGCCATCGGAGTGTCCTCGGATGCGATCTACCTTGTCGATGACGAGTTGCGCTTCAGTTACGTGAACGATACGGCTTGCGGCATCCTGGGCTACACGCGGGAAGAACTGCTCGTCATGGGGCCGCAGGATATCGATCCGGGCATCAGCCGTGAGATTGCCAAAAATGTGATGGAAACCTCGACGGTGGGGGCCCCGGTCAGTTTCGAGACGCAACACCGCACCAAGGATGGGCGCATTTTCCCGGTCGAATTGCATGGCATCCATTTTGAGCGAGGCGGCAGGAAGTTTGGCCTTTCCGTGGTGCGCGACATCACCGAGCGCAAGCGTATGGAGATGGTGCTTGCCGCGCGCGAACGCGATTTCCGCAGCCTGGCGGAAAACCTGCCGGACAACATCGCGCGCTGGGATGTGGAGGGGCGCTATCTGTATATCAATCCCACCCACGAACGCACGCTCGGCGTTGCGGCAAGCGAGGTGATCGGCAAGCCGATTCCCGATACGCACGAACACGTCAAGGCGGCCATCGCGCAGGTCGTGGCAAGCGGTCGGTCGGTCGAGCTGGTGCGTCAAGCGGCACTGGTCAACGGCGAACTTCAGGTCCACGAAGTTACCTTGGTTCCCGAATTCGACGCTGCTGGCCATGTGGTCAGCGTGTTGGGGCTGGGGCGCAATATGACCGAGTTTTACCGCATGCAGGATGCCATCGCCGAACGCGAGCAGTTGGTGCGCTCGGTGGTCGATGCAACGCCGGACTGGATATTCATCAAGGACCAGGAGCATCGCTATCGCTTGGTCAACCAGAGCTATGCCGATGCCTTGCACCTTGATCCCGATGATTTCATCGGCAAGACCGACCTTGATCTGGGCTTCCCGGAAGAACTGGTGAAAGGCAATCCGGAAAAAGGCATACGCGGTTTCTGGACGGACGACCGCCTGGTGATGGACAGCAACGCAACGCAAATCTTCCCCGACGATCCAGCCACCATAGACGGCGTGGTGCATACCTTCCATACCATCAAGGTTCCTCTGCGTGATGTCGACGGCAAGGCTTGGGGCGTGCTTGCCTTTGCCCGCGACATCACAGAGCGCAAACAGATCGAATTGGCCTTGCGCGCCAGCAAGGAGCAAGCCCAGTCTCGCAGCAATCTGCTGAACGCCATCGTCGAGAGCTCACCGGATGTGATCGTGTTCGCGCTCGATACGCAATACCGCTATCTCTCGTTCAACCGGAAGCACCAAGAGACGATGCGGGCGATCTGGGGCAAGGAAATCGCCGCCGGCATGAGCATGCTGGATGTGATCGGGGATCATCCAGACCGGGAGAAGGCCAAGCGGGGATTCGATCATGCCTTGTCCGGCGAGAGTTTCGTACAGGAAGAAGCCTACGGCGACGAGTTGCTCTCGCGCCAATACTGGCAAAACTACTGGTCACCGATCCGCGCCGAAACGGGCGAGGTGGTCGGGTTGACCTGCTTTGTCATGAACGTGACGGAGCGCAGGCGCATCGAAGAAGCGATGCGCGCCAACGAAGAGAAGCTCGGCACATTGTTTGCGCTTTCGCCGCTCGGCATCGCGCTGACCGATATGGACGGGCGTTACGTCGAGTTCAACGAGGCGTTCCGGGCGATCTGCGGCTATCCGTCGGACGAGCTGATGGCGCTGGATTACTGGACGCTGACGCCGCGCGAATACGAGGCGCAAGAGGCTGCGCAACTGGAGTCGTTGATGCAGACCGGGCGCTACGGCCCCTATGAGAAGGAATACCGGCAAAAGGACGGCACGCTGGTTCCTATCCAGTTGAACGGCGTGCTGGTGACCGGACAGGACGGGAAACAGTACATCTGGTCCATCGTCGAGGACATTACCGAGCGCAAGAAGACCGAAGCGGTGCTGAAAGAACGCTTCGAACGCATCGTCGAGCTCAACGATTACCTGGAGGAAAACGCGCGCACGCTGGAAGAGCATGCGGTGGAGCTGGAGGCTTCGCAGGAGCAACTCAAGGAGGCCCTCGAATTCTCGAGCGGCGTTATCAACGCCATCCCGGACATCCTGTTCGAGATGGATCGCGAGGGGCGCTACCACGGTATCTGGACCCAGAAGCCGGAATTGCTGGCGGCGCAGAAGGCGCTGCTGCTCAACAAGACCCTGCATGAAGTGCTTCCACGGGAGACCGCCGATATCGCGCTGGCCGCGATACGCGAGGCGGACGAGAAGGGGGCGGCTTACGGCAAGGTGATTGCCATCGCCCAGGCGAACGGCGGGGTCAGGTGGTTCGAGCATTCCATTTCGCGCAAGCAGGGCGGCTCGCCCTCCGACGTCCGGTTCATCGTGCTGTCGCGCGACGTAACCGAGCGCAAGCAAACCGAGGATGTGCTCCGCTTCGTCGCCGAAGGAGAATGGATGCGCGGCGGAGAGTCGTTCCTGGACGCGCTGGTGCGCTACCTCGGCAAGTCGCTGGGCGTCGATTATGTGGTGATCGACAAGGTCGCCGACGAACCGGGCTATGTCGAGACGGTGGCGCGCTACGTCAAGGGCGAGATCGCGCCGAACGTGCGGTACGCCCTGCAATCCACGCCTTGCGGCGAGGTCATGGCGGGCGTCCACTGCTGCCATGGTGAAAATATCCAGGGACTGTTCCCCGAGGCCGGTCTGCTGAAGAATCTGCAGGTCGAGAGTTATGCGGGCATCCCGCTGCGGGATATCGGAGGTGCGGTGATCGGCCTGATCGCCGTGCTGGACGGCAAACCGCTGGCCGACGCGCATTTCGTGAAGTCGATACTCCAGATGGTGGCCTCCAGCGTCTCGGCGGAGTTGGAGCGCAGCCGGATGGAGCAAGTGCTGCGCGAGAATTACGACGCGCTCAACGAGGCGCAGCGCATCTCGCATATCGGCAACTGGGAACTGGACCTGGCGAGCGGCGAATTGCTCTGGTCGGACGAAATCTACCGCATCTTCGAGATCGACCAGGAACGGTTCGGCGCATCCTACGACGCTTTCCTCAATGCCATCCATCCGGACGACCGCGATGCGGTCGTCCAGGCTTATGAAACATCGCTGGAGACCCGTTCGCCTTACGAGATCGAGCATCGTTTGCTGTTCGCGGACGGTCGGATCAAATATGTCCACGAACGCTGCGAAACCCGTTACGACGAGGGCGGCAAGCCTTTGCGTTCCCTCGGCACGGTGCAGGACATCACCGCGCGCAAGCAGGCCGAGGACTCGCTGCGCGAGAGTTACGACAAGATCAGCGAGCTCAACCGCCATCTGGAAAAAAACGCGGTGCGTCTGGAACAAAATGCGCGCTACCTGGAAGAGCAGGCGACGGAACTGGAGGCTTCGCAGGAGCAGCTCAAGCAGACCGAGGCCTGGTATCGCAGCATTTTGCATTCCGCGCCCGAGGGCATGCTGGTCGTGGACGATCGCGGCCTGATCATGCAGGTCAATGCGCGTCTCGAAGCCATGTTCGGCTACGAGAGCGGGGAGTTGCCGGGGCATCGTGTCGAGGTGTTGTTGCCGCAGGCTGTCCGGGGAAACCATGCCGGGCAGCGCGCCGGGTATTTTGCCAGCGGCGCTGCGAGCCGCCCCGCCATGGTCGGCAAGACCTTGTTCGGATGCCGCAAGGACGGCTCGACCTTCCCCGTGGATGTGAGCCTGTCGCGTTTGCCCGATCTGGACGGCAGAAGATCGGCCGTCTGCGCTTCGGTGCGCGATATCACCGAACGGCAGGCGATGGAAGCTGCGCGCGAAACGGCGCTGGCCGAAGCGCAGCGTCTGGCGCAGTTGCGCAGCGCTTTCATGGCGCAGATGAGCCACGAATTGCGCACGCCGCTGAACGGCATACTCGGCTACGCCCAGAACCTGCTGCAAGGCGATGCGCTCGGCGAGAAACAGGTTGCCGGGCTGAATATCATCCAGCACAGCGGCGAGCATCTGTTGTCGCTCATCAACGGCCTGCTCGATCACGCCGCCATCGAAGCGAACAAGTTCGAACTCATCGAAGGCGACATCGAACTCGATTCCTTCCTCAGCGCCATCGTCGGCATCATCCGCGTCAAGGCGGAGCAGAAAAATCTGGCGTTCACTTGCGAGGCGGGGGGAGACCTCCCGGCCGTCGTGCGCGGCGATGCGCAACGCCTGCGCCAGGTGCTGATCAACCTGCTGGCGAATGCGGTCAAGTTCACCGACAGCGGTTCCGTGATCTTGCGGGTGCGCATGGCTGCTTCTTCACGCATTCGTTTCGAGGTTCAGGACAGCGGCGTCGGCATTGCCGCCGACCAACTGGAGAACATTTTCCTGCCTTTTGAACAGGCTGGCGAACTCCAGCGTCGTGCCGGCGGAAGCGGACTGGGGCTGGCGATCAGCCGCACGCTGGTGAGGCTGATGGGCGGCGATATCCGGGTCGAGAGCCGGCCGGGGGCGGGGAGCACATTTTCTTTCGAGATCGAGATCGGTGTCGTGCAGTCCGGCAGGGCCGGAATCGATGCGGCGGCGCTTTCGGAGCGGGCGGAAACGCGCGTCGCACAGGCCATGCCGATGCTGCCCGCGCCGTCCCGCCAGGAGCTGGACACCCTGCACGCGCTGGCGTTGCGGGGCAGCATGCGCGACGTGACTCGGCACGCGGATCGTTTGGCCGAAGCGGATGCGCGATATCAGCCCTTTGCCGCGCAATTGCGCCGCTTGGCGCAGAGCTTCCAGACCAAGGCATTGCTGGGCCTGATCGAGCAATACCGTAACTGGAAGATAGACGAATGAGCGGATTGTTCGGGCTGTCAGTGCGTCTCTCTGGCCATCCTGCGAGCAACAGGGAGCAGGGCATTTACATGGGAGCGGCATCTTCGATGAATCCAGGACAGGCTTTGGCCGTGAGGAGTATTGAATAATGAAAAACGAAAATACGGTTTTCACCGAAATGGAAGTCCTTTCCTACACCATCCTGCTGGTGGACGATTCGCCGGTCAATCTGGGAGTGGTTGTCGACAGTCTGGAACGCCATGGATTCGATGTGGTGGTGGCAGAGGACGGCGAGGAAGCGATGCAGCGGGTGGAAGTTGCCAGCCCCGATTTGATTCTGCTCGATGTGATGATGCCCGGAATGGATGGTTTCGAGGTTTGCCGCCGTTTGAAAGCCGATGACCGCACCCGGGATATTCCGGTGATTTTCATGACTTCGCTGAGCGGAGCTGCAGACAAGGTGGCCGGGTTTGGGGCCGGTGCGGTGGATTACGTGACCAAGCCTTTGCAGGTGGAAGATGTCCTGGCCCGAGTCAGGACGCATCTGGCCTTGCATGACCTGAAGCGGCGTCTTGCGGAAAAGATCGCGGTGCAGGCAGATCACCTTGATCGCCTGCATGAGGAACACGCTATCGCCGCGGGCTATATGAACAAGCTGATCGCGCTGGACAAGCTTAAAGATCCGGCGGTGAAGTTCCATTTGAAACCCACCGAGCATTTCAGCGGCGATCTGATCGCTGCGGCACGCCACCCGGATGGCCGTCTGCATCTGATGCTGGCGGACAGTACCGGGCATGGATTGTCGGCTGCACTGGCGGCGATGCCGGTGATACAGCCGTTCTATTCGATGACCGGTAAGGGTTTCGGCATCTCGACCATCGCCCGGGAAATCAACCGCAAGGTCAAGGAAGTCTTGCCGGTGAGCCATTTCGTGGCGGCGATTCTGGTGTCTATCGATGCGGATGGGCAAATGGTCGAGGTGTGGAGCGGAGGATGTCCTCCCCCGCTGATGCTGGATGGCGCAGGCCGGGTCGCTCACCGGTTCAAGGCGCGCCATCTGGCCATGGGGATCCTGCCGCCGGAGCAGTTTGATTCTTCGCTGGAATATTTTTCCTATGACGACGATGCGCACAGTCTGCTGATGTTTTCGGATGGCGTGCTCGAACAGGAGAACGCCAGCGGCGAGGCGTTCGGTCTGGCGCGCTTGTTGTCCGCCGCCGAGTCTGCGGATCGAGATGCCCGTTGGCAGGCGATGATCGGCGCGATCGAGCGCCATTGCGGAGCCGGGACGTTCAGTCATGACGATATCACCCTGATGATGGCGCACTGCGAGTTGCACGGAAGATTTACCGGCGAGTGTGTGACGCGGCCGCATGGCCTGCTCGCATCGGGTGGCGGAACAATCGGCTGGCAATTCGCATTGACGCTGGAAATGGCGCAACTGAGGCATCTGGATGTGGTGCCCCTGCTGCTGGGAATTTTGCAGCAGATCGAAACCGACAAGAAGCGCAGCGGCGAGATATTCCTGATTTTGTCCGAAATGTTCAATAACGCCTTGGATCACGGGGTGTTGAAGCTGGACTCCGCGCTGAAGCATCACGAAGACGGTATGGAGAAATATTTCGATGAGCGTAGCGCCCGACTGGCCAGCACCGAGGTCGGGCAGATCCATCTGCATCTGAAAAAAATCCTGGGTGCTGACGGCAGCGCATTTCTGCGTATCAGGATGAAAGACAGCGGGGAGGGTTTCGATCATCAGCAGCAGATGGTTCAACTCGCCGATTGCACTTTGCGCCACGGGCGCGGCATTTCGTTGTTATACAAGGTGTGCCGTTCGGTGCAATACCTGGGCAACGGTTCGGAAGTAGTGGTCGAGTTCGACTTGGCGTCAGGGAACCGGTAGCACTCCGGGAATAAGGTATAACAACATGAAAAATGAAAATTTATTTTCTGCCGAGACGGAGCAAGAACTGCGCACCATTCTGCTGGTAGACGATTCGGCAGTGAACCTGGGGGTTGTCGTCGAAGGCCTGGAGGCGCACGGATACGACGTGCTGGTGGCGCTGGACGGCGAGGAAGCGCTGCAACGGGTCGAGATCGCCTTGCCCGACCTGATCCTGCTCGATGTGATGATGCCGGGCATCGATGGTTTCGAGGTGTGCCGCCGGTTGAAGGCGCAAGAGCGCACCCGCGATATCCCGGTGATATTCATGACGTCGCTGAGCGGCATCCACGACAAGGTGACGGGCTTCGAGGCGGGCGGTGTGGATTACATCACCAAGCCCTTGCAGGTCGAAGAGGCCAGGGCGCGGGTCGATGCGCATCTGAAATTGCGCGCGCTGCAGAAAGAGCTCGAAGAAAAGAATGCAGCGCTGCAGCGGGAGATCGGCGAGCGCAAAAAGGCCGAAGCCGAGTTGCAGCGCAACTTGTTGCACATTGGCGAATTGAACGAGCAGTTGCGTTTGCAGGCGATACAGCTGGAGGCATCCCATGAACTGATCGAACAGACCGAGGCATGGTATCGCGGAATCATCCATTCCGCCCCCGACGGGATGCTAGTGACCGATGGGAAGGGGCGCATCTTGCTGGTCAACGAAAGCCTGGAACACATGTTCGGCTATGCGTCAGGAGAACTGATCGGGCAGCCGGTGGAGATGCTGTTGCCGCCCGAAGTGCGGGCAGGTCATGTCGCCAAACGGGACGGATTCTTCGCAGGCGGGAAGCGTGTGCGTCCGATGGCGTCCGTCGTCGATGGCCTGCGCGCGAGACGCCGGGACGGCAGCGAATTCCCGGTGGATGTGAGCCTGTCGCGTTTGCCGGATGCAGGGGTCATGGAGGGCGGGCTCTGTGCCGCGATACGCGATATCACCGTGCGCAAAGAGGCGGAACAGCTGCTGGAAGAAACCCGCAATCGCTTGCAGGGCGTGCTGAAGACCATTCCCGACCTGGTCTGGCTGAAGGACGCCGACGGGATTTACCTGTCGTGCAACCATGCGTTCGAGCGTTTCTTCGGCGCAAAGGAAGCGGAAATCGTCGGCAAGACGGATCACGACTTCGTCGATGCCGGGCTGGCCGAATTCTTCCGCCAGAAGGATCATGAGGCAGTGACCGCCGGCGGCATCTGCATCAACGAGGAATGGGTGCCGTTTGCGGACGATGGCGGACGCATGGTGTTGCTGGAAACCCGCAAGGTGCCGATGTACGAGAAGGACGGCCGTCTCCTCGGCGTGCTGGGGATCGGCCGCGATATCACCGAGCGCAGGCTGATGGAAGATACGTTGGCGATACGCGAGCAGGAATTCCGCTCCCTGCTGGAGAACACGCCCGACGTGATCGTGCGCTACGACCGCCAATGCCGCCGTACCTATGTTAACCCGGCATGGGCGAAGGTGAACGGCATCGCGGTTAAGGATGTGATCGGAAAATCGCCGCTGGAGCTGTCGTCGCGTGTCAAGCCGATTGCGGCCGATTTCGAAAAAATGCTGCGCGAGGTGATGGAGACCGGAGAATCCGGCGGGATGGACCTGCTCTGGCAGGACGAGGCAGGCAAGCTGGTGTGCTATGCGTTGAGTGCGATCCCTGAGTTCGACAGCAGCGGAAGAGTCGTCAGCGTGCTGACTGTGGCGCGTGACATCAGCGAGCGAAAACGCATGGAAGAGGCGCTTGCCGCGCGCGAGCAGGAGTTGCGCACGCTGATCGAAAACTCTCCCGATACCATTGCCCGTTACGACCGCAATTGCCGCCGCATCTACGCCAACCGCGCATTCGGCGCGACGGTCGAAGGCGGTATGGCGGCATTGCTGTGCAAGAAGCCCTCGGAGTGTCCGGGCGGACCGAATGCCGAGGTGTACGAAGCCAGGATAGCCGAGGTCTTTGCCAGCGGCCGGAATGCCGAGTTCGAACTGAAATGGAAGGACAGGGATGGCAAGGAATTGTGCAGCCATGTCCGTCTGGCGGCGGAGCGCGGCACGTCCGGTGCGGTAGCCTCGGTGCTGGCGGTGGGGCGCGATATCACAGAACTGAACGCCTACCGCCAGAAGATTCACCAGATGGCGTTCTACGATGCGCTGACTTCCTTGCCGAACCGCGCGCTGTTCAACGATCGCTTGCGGCAGATGCTGGCGGATGCGTCATGGCACGGGCAGCTGGCGGGCGTGATGATGCTCGACCTGGATCGCTTCAAGGCGGTGAACGATACGCTTGGGCATGCGGCCGGAGACCAGTTGTTGCGCGAAGCGGCGGGAAGGCTGATGGCTTGCGTGCGCGGCT
>DASRWG010000049.1:0-1585 GCA_035654695.1 Gallionella sp.
GGAATTCATCCGCGGGGTGATCAACCTGCGTGGCGCGGTGGTGCCGGTGGTCGATCTCGGTGCGCGCTTCGGCAAGCGCACCACCAACATCACGCGCCGTACCTGCATCGTCATCATCGAAGTGGCGAGTGGCGATGAAACTCATGACATCGGCGTGATGGTGGATGCGGTGAACGAAGTGCTGGAAATCTCCGCGGGAGAAATCGAGCCGGCCCCGTCGTTCGGCGCCGACATCCGTGCGGACTTCATCGACGGCATGGGCAAGATCAACGACAAGTTCGTCATCATCCTCAATGTTCATCAGGTGTTGTCGGTGGAGGAAATGGCGACGCTGGCCGTGGCTGGAGTAAAGCAGGGTGCAGGGCAAGCATAAGTAACGGGTTGCCTTCCTTGAAGTGCGGGTGTGGCGGTTCGTAGGTTGAGCGTAGCGATACTCATGCTGGAGCGTTCGATGGGTAGCTTTGCATAGCCATCTGACTAAGGCTGTCAAAAAACAACAGCCAAGTCATTGGTTATCGGCCCTTGGCCTCAACCCATCCTACGGTAGGCGGCAAAAATTGTGGGTTTGTTTCGTACACGGCAGCACTTTATTGAAAGGGAAATCATGAATAACTTGACTTTGAAGGCAAAGCTTTTCGGCTTGTTGGGGGTGTCTTTGCTGGCGCTGCTCATCGTAGGCGCGATCGGATGGATCGGGTTGGTCAACACGGCGGCTTCGGTGAACGAGATCGGCAAGGTTCGCCTGCCGTCGGTGCTGGGACTGGAAATCGTCAACGAGGGGCAGACGGCGTTGCGTTCCAACATCCGCAGAGTCGCTCAATTCCAGGGGGACTATCAGGCCCAGGAGCAGTTTGCTGCGGCACTTAAGGAAGACGCCGAGATATGGAAGCGCGTAGAAGACGGCTGGAAGATGTATGAACCGCTGCCGCAGACTCCGGAAGAGGCGGTGCTGTGGACGCAGTTCGTCAAGGAATGGGACGAATGGAAGGCCGCCAATATGGAGACCCTGCAGGTGGTCGCCGCCTTGAGCAAAAACACCGATGCGAATCGCCAGAATGAGCTGTTCGCCTCATACAAGATGCAGGTGGACGCAGCCAGACCGCTATATGCCAAGGCCGAGTCCACGCTTAACAAGATCGTCGAACTGAATGTGCGGGTGAGCGACGAGGCGGTGGTCGCGGGTGAGAATGCGGTCGGCAATGCGAAAACCATGATGCTGGGCGGTGCGGCGATCATGCTGGCAGCGCTGTCGCTGCTGGGTATCTGGATCATGCGCAGCATCCTGGCGCAACTGGGCGGCGAGCCGGCTTATGTCGCGGATGTGGTGAAGCGAGTGGCGGAAGGCGATCTGACGGTGCGGGTGCAGACCGGCGCCAACGATACGAGCAGCATGCTGTTCGCCATCCGCGGCATGACCGAAAAGCTTTCCGGCATCATCGGCGAGGTGCGCGGTGCGGCGGATGCGTTGTCTTCCGCCTCGGAAGAGGTGAGCGCCACGGCGCAGAGCATGAGCCAGGCCACTTCCGAGCAGGCGGCGAGCGTGGAAGAAACCAGCGCCTCGGTCGAGCAGATGTCCGCTTCGATC
>DASRWG010000050.1:0-98769 GCA_035654695.1 Gallionella sp.
AGCGCAACCGACAGGAGAAGGCCGATGCTACCGACACGCCGATCCTGATAAGACAGTCGCTGTCCGATAGTATCGAGTTCCTGTCCAAACAGCTCGCCCAATTGCAGCAAGACATTGACCAGCATATCGATCGTCATCCCGCCCTCAAGAATGACTTGGTCTTGCTCCAGAGCATTCCGGCGGTGGGGCCGCAGGTGGGCAATAACATGCTCGCGGTCATGCATGCTCACAACTTCGGCTCAGCCGAACAGCTCGCAGCATATCTTGGTTTGGTGCCCGTAGAACGACAGTCGGGCAGTTCGGTGTTGGGGCGAGCCAGACTCTCCAAGGCAGGGTCCGCCAAGGTGCGTGCGGTGCTATACATGGCCGCAGTCGTGGCGACGCGTTGCAATCCGCATGTCAGAGTCGTGTATGAACGTTTGCTGGCACGAGGAAAATCGAAGATGTCTGCGCTCGGCGCGGCCATGCGCAAACTGGTGCATCTGTGCTTCGGTGTGCTTAAAACTCGTCAGCCATATCAGCGTGATTATGCAAAAATCGGTTGACGTTCAAGACGGTATCTACAACGATTTTTTCGTAGATGAAAAAAGTTTTTGAATTCGATAACAGCAACACCGCTTAACAACAGGAACTACATGGCAATCAAGGCAACCATCTTCAAGGCCAATCTGCAGATCGCGGATATGGAGCGTCACTATTATCAGGATCACGCGCTAACCTTGGCGCGCCACCCTTCCGAAACCGATGAACGCCTTATGGTGCGCGTGCTGGCCTTTGCGCTGCACGCACATGAATATCTGGAGTTCGGACAGGGCATGACGGCCGATGATGAAGCGGACTTGTGGCAGAAAGATTTAACCGGTGCGATTGAGTTGTGGATCGACGTGGGACTGCCCGACGAAAAGCTGATACGCAAAGCCTGCGGACGTTCCAATCAGGTCATCGTTTACGCCTATGGAGGCCGCATCGCCGACATGTGGTTTGCGCAGAACAGCAGCCAGTTCGAACGACTCAAGAATCTCACCGTGATCAACCTGCCCGTAGAAACCACGCGCGCCATCGCCAAACTCGCGCAGCGCACGATGCAATTGCAATGCACGATACAGGATGGGCAAGTATGGCTGAGCGATGGAAATGAAAGCGTAGAGGTGGAGCGGTTGATTCTGAAAGCGCCTGCAACCGCATGAAGTGCAGGAGTGCAGACTTTACTGGCAGGCTCGTCCGTCCGATGATCGGCCTTTGCGGAAGGCAAGCAGTGACACCCCTGCTGTCTGCTACATACAGAATTCCGGACGCTATCTTTGGGAGTGCTGTTCATAGTGATCAGTAAGTACCTTTACCCCGGATCAAGTGCCGAACACCTAAGGAACCTGTGATTAAGTCCGTTCGCCCTGAGCTTGTCGAAGGGCAGCGTATTTGACCTGTTGAACTGATTAAGTCCTCCGCTGATGGTTCGACAAGCTCACCACGAACGGCGGACTTAATCAGACCTTCGCTAATTGATTTGATTGTCTATCGCGGTGATTTGACCGTGAGCATCGTGGTAAACGGTGACCAATTGACTATCGGAGCATGTTTTCAGTTGACTCGCTTCGAGCTTGAAATATCGGGCGTAGTCGCCATCCGTATAGATGATATGTTCGCTCGGCCCCTTATGGCGTTTTAGCCATGACAGGATGAACAGCACAATAGGCGTGACCACGAGCATCTCAACGCCATGTTCAAAAGTGACGCTATGGATGTTGTCGTATATCCAGTCGGAAATTTCTTCGGCAGGGACTTCGGCAGTAATAATGCTATAGAAAATGTGGAACACCGGGAGCCACAAATAGATAAATCCAACCCACAGCAAGATCGTAATTCCATCCCACAACCATATTTTGCTGCGCGGCATCTCGTGGCGTTTATTGATGATCAGCGTATGTTTATCCATGATCGTCTTTTCCTTGCTTATTGAGTTCCTGATGAACTCCCCGATCCGGACTCACCCACCGAGCCCGCTTCCGGGGGGCAAATAACACTTTTGGCAATGCGGTAACTGCCGTTACCAGATTGAGGAACCAATAGAAAAACGGATACCAGATCATCCAGAAATAGTTTTTCCCCAAGCCGTGATCGTAGTGGCCGTCCAGCCAGCGACTCACCGCAAACTGCAACAGACTCGCCCCAATCAAAAACACACTGCTCTCATCGGGCAAAATCGGCGAACTATCGGGCGTGAGGTAGCCCACCGGGAAAAACAGACTCACGATCCACACGCCTAAAACCAACGCCATGCTGTACGCCCAAAGGGTGCTGAGAATCATCTCAACCATCAATCCCCAAAGATGAGTCTGTTTGGAAGCAAAGAGAACACCGAAGTTTTTGAGCATCACTTGAACGCCGCCCATCGCCCAGCGCAAGCGCTGCTTCCAAAGCCCTTTAATCGTCTCGGGCATCAAGATCCACACCAGGGCTTTGGGTTCAAACCGCACATCCCAACCGTTGCGTTGAAGCTTCCAGGTGATATCGATGTCTTCGGTCAGCATGTCCGGACTCCAGTATCCCACCTCATGCACCGCCGATTTTCGAAAGCCGGTAATCACTCCTGAAACGGTAAAAAGTCGTCCGAACGAGCGCTGCGCGCGCTTGATCATCCCGACTATCGAGGAAAACTCGCCCACTTGAATTTTGCCGAGCAGGCTCGTCCGGTTCCGGATGCGCGGATTGCCCGTCACTGCGGCGACCTGGGGATAGCGAATAAAGTGTTTGACCATCCAGTGGACACAGTACGGATCAAGCAATGCATCGCCATCAATGCAGACAAGATAGTCGTTTTTTGCCAGCAATGAACCCGCTTGAAGCGCAAGAGCTTTTCCCTGGTTTTCGGCAAGATTGACAACTTTCAGCTTCGGATTGGCGCGTGCCAATTCCAGCAAGATCTCCAGGGTATTGTCCGAGCTTCCGTCATTGATCGCGATCACCTCGAAATCGGGATACTCGACATTCAGCGCATAAGTAATCGTCTCAACCGCATTTTCCCCTTCGTTGAAGCAGGGGATCAAGATACTGACACCTTCCCATGTCTCCCCGTCTCGAAGTTCGGGAATCAGATGCGACTGAACCGATTTTTCATTTTTAAAATAAAAGTAAATCGCGCCGACAATCCACAGACTCGACATGAAGAGCGGATAGTAGAAGATGTACCCGATGAAAAAGTGCCAAAAAATATGCGGGCTCATTCTTGTCTCAATATTTCAAAATAGTAAGTAACCAGCAAGGTCTTACCTCTTGGGAATACCGCCGGGGGTAAATGGATAGATTCGAATGGGCTTTTTGGCAAAAGCCCGTTTCATCAAATCGGCGTCAGGGTTGTTGCGGAACAAATCATCCGGGTAATACGCAATGTGATTAATCCCCAAATCATAGAGGTGCTGGATGGTCAGACTTAGCTCTTGGGGGGAAATCGGTTCGCTGTTTTTTCGCCAATTAACCGTCTGCAGCTCAAAAACCGTCCGTTCTAAACCACACGCTTCGCGTTTGACATTGGAAACAATCTGGTCGTAAAACGTGCCGGCATCATCGATTTGTTCCATGTAAGGCATCGCCATGATGGCGGTGTAGTCATATTTTTTTATCGAATCAGCCAAACTTTGGGCGTACCACTCTTGGGCATTTTCATTCAAGGCGACTTGCGCGTAGAGATTGCGCGCAGTTTTGAGGCCCGGGCGATAATTACGAGCGATTTGCGCCAATTCCAACGCAAAATCATCCATATACTCGGTCTTAAGTTTCGTCCATCGCAAAAACTCCGAACGATTGGATCGTATTTCCTCAACACTCGCTTTCAAGCCCCATTTTTTGTATTGGGCATGAGCCATCACGCTATCGTCTTCATAATCCGACAGGGTTACATCGTCATGAAAGAGTATCCCGTCTATCACGGCCGATTTCGCCAGGTCTTCGTAGATTTCCCGGATGACCTTTCGCGCCTTCGGCGAAAAAGGCGAAAGTCGCGGGTAACCCATATTCAGGTGCTTCTGATCGACCTTCAGGGTCACCACTTTGTCGTTCGATACAGGATTGTCGGGAGGCAATTCCCAGGCAATCATCGGCATCCAGGCATAAATTCGTTTCACTTGCGTGCGTGTCCCAATCTGCCATGCCACTCGATTAAACAAATCGCTGCGCACCGGGATATGGCGGTTTGGAAAATAAACAAAATCAGCTGCACCGTTTGCGTCAGGATCGGCAAACGTCTGGAGGTAGACGGTGTTGACATTGACTCTTTTGATCCGCTCAAGCAGTTCGCCGAGATTCTTGTTCACTTGCTCGGGGTCGCGATCGAAGATGTAATCAAGGTCGATGTGCATCGCTTTGGTGGTCATCGCGCCGTCGGTGAAATTGTTGTTTCGATCCCACATGTTGAGTTCCATGTCGGTCTGCGGCATTTTTTGGTCAACCAGAATTCGGCGCAACCCCCATAACGGTGTAATCCTGGTATTGCTCCCGTCATCCAGCGTGAGTCCGATGGGCATCCCAAGACTCTCGGCGATTTTGCGCACCTCCATGTTGTATTCACCGTAAGGCCAAACCATGACCCGCGGTTTCTGGCCGGTGTATTTCTTGAGGAAGTCGTTATTGGTTTTCAGGTCTTGGTAAATTCGTTGTTGGTAGCTTTTGTCGTCTTCATAAACTCCTTTGTCGCTCAACCATAGCCGGGTAATCGCAGCGGGTTCCATGTTGCCTTGTGGATTTCCCAGTATTCCACGATGCAAGAAGTAACTGTGGCTGCCAACCTCAACCAACCCGCTTGCAACCATTTCCTTGATTTCTTTTTGACTCAGGAACTTGGTTCTATCGATCAGGTAAGCGCCAAAATCAACCTTGTCTTTGGCTTGAAGCCAGCTTCCAACCAGGGCAATCACCGTGGGGATTTGGTATTTCTTCAGGATCGGAAACGCGTTGGCATAAACCGACTGATAGCCATCATCAAAGGTAATTAAAACGGCATTGCTGGGTAACGGTTTATTGTGTTTCCTGTAGTTGACGATGTCATCGATTCTTATGAAGTGATATCCGTTATCAATCAGCCATTTCATCTGTGCTTCAAAATTTGCAACCGAGACCGCATAAGTCGAGTCCGGCGTCTCACTTTTTTCAGCTATTTCGTGATAACTGAAAATAGTGAAATCATTGAAATTACGATCGCGACTACACGGATTTGGCATCTCGTTTGCCATCAAATTTCCGCAAAACAAACATGCCATCATCAGCATTGTTTTTGCTATCGAAGAACGCACCATGTACTTTCCAAAAGGCTAATTAATTCCCGGACGGGCATCGCCAACCAATCGCAGGGGCAGGGTTCCCGTCAAATTTCACGCGTTGAGTAGCGAGTTTCGCCCATGCTACCAGTCTTTCCGGACACGAGTGCGATCCCGCTTTCTGCATACAACAGGATGAAATCGAAGCAGTCGCTGATCGGTGATGTCAGCCGAAGCGGCGTTGCGCTTCTACCGCGAGGCCTGCGCCGATGCTGCCGAACAGGTCGCCTTCTATGCGCCTGGCCTGCGGTAATAGCGCGGCGATGCGTTCTCGCAGCATCGGCACGCCGCTGGCGCCGCCGGTGAAGAACACCGTATCCACTGCCTCGCAACGCACGCCGGCGTTTGCCAGCAATGCGCTCAGGGTGGCCCCGATGCGCTCCACCAATTGCGTCGAAGCCTGTTCGAACTCGATCCTCGTCAGCGTGTGGCGCAGATCCGGCGACAGCCGATCCAGATTCAGGATGGTGCTATCGCCGGCGGACAGGGCGATCTTGGCTTCCTCCACCTGCATCGCCAGCCAATGGCCGGCGCGTTCGCGGATCAGCTTGAACAGGCGATCCATGGCTTCGGGCGCTTGGGTGTCCAGATACAGTTCTTGCAGGTCGGCCCAGGTCCTGCGGGTATAGGCTTGGTTGATGGTGTGCCAGGTGGCGAGGTTCATGTAGCAACTGGAGGGTATCTCTATGCCGCGCTTGAGCAGGCTGCGATAGCCCAGCAGGGGCATCACCCCGGCCAGACTCAGTTGCTGGTCGAAGTTGGTGCCGCCTATGTGTACGCCGCCGTTGGCCAGCAGGTCGTCGCGCCGATCCGCGATCTTGGCCCGTTGCGGCGAGAGCCGGATCAGGGAGAAGTCCGAGGTGCCGCCGCCGATGTCGGCGATCAGCACCAGCTCTTCGCGGTCGATCTGGCGTTCGTAGTGATAGGCCGCGGCGATGGGCTCATACTGAAAGCTCACTTCGCGGAAGCCGGTGGCGCGGGCGATGGCTTCGAGAGTCGCCTCGGCCTTGCGGTCGGCCGCTTCATCGTCATCCACGAAAAATACGGGGCGACCAAACACGGCCTGGTCGAAAGACCGATCCGCCGCCGTTTCGGCCCGGCACTTGAGTTCGGCGATGAACTGGGCGAGCAATTCCATGTAGGTCTTCGTGCGCCCTTGAACTTCGGTTTTGCCTTCCATCAGGCTACTGCCCAAGAGGCTCTTCAAGGCGCGCATCAATCGGCCTTCGTAGCCGACCAGATATTCGTTGAGTCCAGCCCGGCCTACGCTGACGGTGTTTTCGTCGGCATTGAAAAAGATCACCGAGGGCAAAGTGACCTTGCCGTCTTCCAGCGCCAGCAAGGGCGGCTGACCGGGACGCAGCCAGCCCGCCGTGGAATTGGATGTACCGAAATCGATGCCGCAGGCGCGGGCGGGAGTTGCAACAGACATGGGCAGAAGATGGCCTGAAGCCGGGCCGGTAAAAACGGGCGGCGATGCTACCGCCACTGAGGGCAAAAGTCGAATGGATGCGGAAGCGGCAGGTGATGCGCCGCCGGTCAGCAGGTGAAGCTGACCACCCGGTTGCGGCCGGCTTCCTTGGCGGCGTAGAGCGCGGCGTCGGCCTCCGCCAGCAGGTCTTTCAGTTCGCGCGCGCTGTCGTCCGGGCAGCATGCGACGCCGATGCTCACGGTGACGCTTAGCTCGCCGCGCTCGGTGTGCAACGGCCTGAAGGAGATGATGTCGCGCAGGGATTCGGCCAGCGTGCGCGCGCCCTCGGCGTCGGTGTCCGGCGCGAGCACGCAGAATTCCTCGCCGCCGTAACGGCCCAGCACGTCGCCGCCGCGCAGCCGCCCCGAGAGCAGGCGGGCGACCTGGCGCAGCACCGCATCGCCCGCCGGGTGGCCGTGGGTGTCGTTGATGCGCTTGAAGTGGTCCACGTCTATCATCATCAGCGCCATCGGCGAGCTGCCGCGCCGGGCCAGCGCGTGTTCGGACAGCTCCATCAGCGCGCGCCGGTTGGGGATGCCGGTCAGGCTGTCGGTCATCGCCAGTTCCAGGACTTCGCGGTCCGTGCGTTCCTTGACCATCAGGATGAAACCGACCGAGCCGACCAGCACAGTCGCCATGATGGCGATGAAGGAAACAATCTGCACCGGATGCGGCGCGATGGCATTCTGCGGTTGTGCGAATTCGGCGTAACCGGACAGTGCGGCCGCGGCGCGCAGCCCCAGCACCAGCAGCATCACGATGAGTCCGCCAAACAGCAAACGCCATGCGCGTCCGGCGCGAGTCTCCTTGTCGGTCAGCAGCACGCGCGCGATCAGCACCAGCTGGAAACCGAAGATCAGGCCGCCCCAAGCGAAGCGGCCGCGGATGTCGTCTGCCAGCAACGCGGCCATCAGCATCGCCAGTACGACCGGAACGAAATACTGCCAGCGCGGCGCCGAGCGCCGCTGGAATTCGCAGATGGCCGCGAGGGCCAGTGCATGGGCGCCGGCCTTGAGACCGTTAGCGACGACGAGGGAGAACGCGTCCGGGATCGCGCCGCGGGCCGCGACCAGCATCCAGGTCAGGGTCTCCAGCAGCATCGCAACCGCCCAGAGACGCGTACCATCGCGTTGCTTGCCGTTACTGGCGGCGACGAACAGACTCAGCGCCATCAGGGAGTTGGCCAGAATCAGCGCAAACAGCAATGTGCGTGGATCGAGGTTCATGGTGTTGCGGGGTGTTCGCTTTCGGTGCGTATCGAGTTGTTTGAATTTGATTGTGTATCAACATTCCATGCCGCCTGTTCGATGCGGCAGCATTCCTTGCACTATACCTGCTTTATTGACCGTCTCGAAGCGGCAGGTTCCCGTATCAAGCAATATGGGCAATTCTGCGTATTGCCGCTCCGTAGTCCGGCGCATATAACTTCTGCATGACGATGAACATGCGGGAGTGGCGATGTCACGATGGTCCGTAAATGCGGCGGCAAGAAGATTTTTCTTCCGGGCCGCGCTGCTGCTGTCGCTGCCGTTCACCGCGACCGCGGGAACGGTCGTGGTCGCCGGGATAGACGGCGCGATCAGCCCGCCCTCCGCTGCCTACTTTCTGCGTGCGCTGGAACAGGCAAAGGAGTCGCAGGCGGAACTGCTGGTACTCAGGCTCAACACGCCGGGCGGGCTGGACACTTCGATGCGTGAAATGATCCAGGCCATCCTCGCCTCGCCCGTGCCCGTGGCTACTTACGTCTCGCCTTCCGGCGCGCGCGCCGCCAGCGCCGGTACCTACCTGCTGTACGCCAGCCACATCGCCGCAATGGCACCGGGCACCAATCTCGGGGCTGCCACGCCGGTATCCATAGGCATCGGCGGCGATCAATCGCCCGACGGGAAGGACGACGGCAAGGGGCGCGCGCCGGGCGGGAGTGCGCCCGGTGGCAGCACGATGGAGAAGAAGGTCACGCAGGATGCCGCGGCCTATCTGCGCAGCCTCGCCCAGTTGCGCCACCGCAACACCGAGTGGGCGGAGAAGGTGGTGCGCGAGGCGGCCAGCCTGTCTGCCGGGGATGCGCTGAAGCTGAAGGTCGTGGACTTCGTCGCCGCCGATCTGGCCGACCTGTTGCGTCAGGCCGACAGGCGCAGCGTAGTCATGGAAGGCGACGAACGCCGGCTGAACCTCGCCGGCGCCGTCATCGTCACCGTCGAACGCAACTGGCAGGAGCGGGCGCTGGAGGCGGTCGCCGACCCCAACGTCGCGCTGATCCTGATGATGCTGGGCGTCTACGGGCTGCTGTTCGAGTTCTACAACCCGGGCATCGGCGTCGCCGGCATCGTCGGCGTCATCAGCCTGTTGCTGGCGATGTACGCGCTGGCGATGCTGCCGATCAACGCGGTCGGTGTCCTGCTGCTGATCGCTGGCATAGTCATGATGGCGGCCGAGGCCTTCTTCCCCAGCTTCGGCGTGCTGGGCATAGGCGGTGCGGTCGCCTTCGTCGTCGGCGCACTGATGCTGGTCGACGCCGATGTGCCCGGCCTGCGGGTGTCTCTCGCGCTGGTCCTGCCGCTGGCGGTCACCAGCGCGCTGGTGCTGGCCGGCATCGGCTCCTTCGCGCTGCGCGCGAGGCGGCGGCCGGTGGTCTCGGGCGCGGAGGCGATGGTGGGCGGCACGGCGGAGGCGATCGAGGATTTCGAAGGCAAAGGCTGGGTGCTGGCCTTCGGCGAACGCTGGCAGGCGCGCGGCGCGATGAAGCGCGGCGAGCGGGCGAGGATAACGGCGGTGGACGGACTCATCCTGGTGGTACAACCCGAACGAAAAGGAGACGGATCATGATCTGGAATTTCGGCTGGAGCGGCCTGCTGCTGCTCGTCTTCCTCGCGGTATCGAGCTTCCGCATCCTGCGCGAATACGAACGCGGCGTGGTGTTCATGCTGGGACGTTTCTGGAAAGTGAAGGGGCCGGGCCTGATCGTCGTCCTGCCGGGCATACAGCAGATGGTGCGGGTGGACTTGCGCGTGGTCGTGATGGACGTGCCCAGCCAGGACGTGATCTCGCGCGACAACGTCTCGGTGAAGGTGAATGCGGTGGTGTATTTCCGCGTCGTCGATCCGCAGAAGGCCATCATCCAGGTGGAGAACTTCATCGAGGCCATTTCGCAGCTGGCGCAGACCACGCTACGTTCGGTGCTGGGCAAGCATGAGCTGGATACCATGCTGTCCGAACGCGAACGCCTGAACATCGACATCCAGCAGATACTCGATGCGCAGACCGACGCCTGGGGCGTCAAGGTCTCGACCGTGGAGATCAAGCGCGTGGACATCGACGAGTCCATGGTGCGCGCGATCGCGAAACAGGCCGAGGCCGAACGTGAACGGCGCGCCAAGGTGATCCATGCCGAAGGCGAACTGCAGGCATCCGAGAAGCTGCTGCAGGCCGCGCGGGTGCTGGCGCAGTCGCCGCAGGCCATGCAGTTACGCTACCTGCAGACCCTCAACGCCATCGCCGGCGACAAGAGCAACACCATCGTCTTTCCGCTGCCGGTCGAGTTCCTCGAATCGCTGATCAAACCCGGACGCGGCTAGCGGCGCCCGGCGAGCGCCTGCAGCACCGCCTGCAGCAGCGTCCAGCAATGCGCAACCGATGCGATCTCGACGCGCTCGCCGGGTGCATGCGCGCCGCGGATGTCCGGGCCGAACGAGATCATGTCCAGCTGCGGGTAGCTGGCGGCGAGCAGGCCGCATTCGAGGCCGGCGTGGATCACATGCAAGCCGGCGGTCCCGCCGAACTGTTCCGTGTAGACCCGCTGGCACAGCGCGAGCAGCGGCGATGCCGGGTTCGGCGTCCAGCCCGGATATGCGCCGTCCTTCCATGCCTGCAATCCATGCGTCGCGGCATGCGCGACCAGCTTGTCGGCCAGCGCATCGGCGCGCGCGTCCTGCAGCGAGCGGACCTTGAATGTCGCCTTGAATCCGTCGTTGCCCAGCGTCGTCACGCCGAGATTGGATGACGTGTCGGTCACGCCGGGGAAATCGTCGCTGACGCGCGACACGCCGTTCACGGCAGTGTCGATAAATGCCAGCACGCGGTCGCGTTCCGCATTCGTCAGCGCAGTGGACGGTGGTGCATCGTCATGTTTGCAGGTGAACGACACGTTCGCATCGGCTGCGGCAAAGCGCTCGCGCCATGAGTCATGCCGATGCTGCACCCACTCGTCGATGCTGGCCGCGATCCCGGCGGGCAAGGCGCAGAACGCATAGGCCTCGCGCGGGATCGCGTTGCGCGCGGTGCCGCCGCTGAATTCGATCAGCCGCACATCGGTGTGCGCTGCCAGGTCGCGCAGCGCCTCGGCAAGCAGCTTGATCGCATTGCCGCGCCCGAGGTGGATGTCGATGCCGGAGTGGCCGCCGCGCAGTCCGGAGACTTCGAAGCGCAGCAGCGCATAGTCGGATGATTTCCCTCCCCCTTGCAGGTAACCAGCGACTTGCCCGCTTGCGGGCTTAGTCGATTGGCTAGTAGTTACATCAGGGAGGGTTAGGGAGGGGGTAGAAGCGCTCGCTTCCAACTTCTCTGTCGCGACGGTACTGCTCACCTCCACATCCACGCCGCCCGCGCAGCCCAGATAGAAATGTCCCCACTCCTCGGTGTCGAGATTGATCAGCGTCTTGCCTTGCAGCGTGCCGGGTGCGAGACCGCGTGCGCCGTCCATGCCCGACTCCTCGTTGATCGTCAGCAGCACCTCCAGCGGCGGATGCACCAGATCCGGCTCTTCCAGCGCGGCCAGCGCGAGTGCCACGCCGATGCCGTTGTCCGCGCCCAGCGTGGTGCCCTCGGCGATCACCCAGCCGTCGCGCACGACTATGGATATCGGGTCGCGTTCGAAGTCGTGCACCGTACCCGCATTCGCCTGGCACACCATGTCGAGATGGCCTTGCAGGATCACGCCGGGCATGGACTCGCAGCCGGGACTGGCGGGCTTCTTCAGGATCAGGTTGCCGACGCCATCGACGAAGGATGCGATGCCGCGCGCATTCGCCCAGGAGATCAGGTGTTCGATCAGCGCCGCCTCGCGATACGAGGGGCGCGGAATCTCGCACAGCGTGGCGAAGTGAGCCCAGACGGAGTGGGGTTGCAGTTCTTTCAGGAGGTCGCTTGTCGTCATCGGAGTGGCCTTGCCGGGATTGTTCTGGCTACGGATTCTATCCCAGCGATGACGCTGCCGCTGCCGGAACGAATCCCGGCTAAACCTTGTACTTCTCCACGGACAGATGCAGCATCCTGGCCAGTTCGTCGAGTTGCCTTGCGGTGTTCCCGGTATCTTCCGTCGCGGCGCTGTTTTCTTCGGTCATTTGCGCGATTCTTTCCATCTGGATGGAGATGTCGCGGATCGCGATATCGCTTTCCCTGATCGAATTGGAAATACCTTTTACGCGCTCGTTGATCTGGCTGCCGCCGCGCCCGATTTTTTCGAGTTCTTCGCTGGCCAGTTTCGCCGTCGCCACGCTATGCGTGGCCAGTTCGTCGGCCGCCTGCATGGTCGATACCGCCTGTCCGATCTCGATCTGTATCGAGGCGATCAGGTTCCTGATTTCTTCGGTCGACTTGCCGGTGCGGTCTGAGAGCTTCCGCACTTCGTCGGCCACCACGGCAAAGCCGCGCCCGTGCTCGCCGGCCCGCGCCGCTTCGATCGCTGCATTCAGCGCCAGCAGGTTGGTCTGATCGGCGATCTCCCTGATGGCGACGACGATGCCGCTGATCCGGCTGGAGCTTTCCGACAGCCGCGCGACATTGACCGCGGACTCCTTGATCGCCAGCGCCGTGCGGCTCATGCCGGCCATGGACTCCTGCGTGATGTCGAGCGCGTAGCGCGTCTCGTTCTGTCCGTGTTCGGCCAGCTCTTCCGATTCGCGGCTGTGCATGGCGATCTCGCTGATGGCGACGGAGATCTCCTCGGCGGAGGCGGCGACCGTCGTGGTGGCTTGCGATTGATGGTGGCTGCCCGTTACCACTTGCTGGGTGGACTGCGCCAGCGCATGCGACGCGCTGGCGATGCCGTCGACCGATGCTCGCGTCTGCCTGATGATCTCGCGCAGGCTGTCCATCAGCTGGTTGAACGCCTTTGCGGTCTGGCCCACCTCGTCGTTGCCGTGCACCGGGACGGTCCGGGTGAAGTCGGAATGTTTTTCCACCGCGCTGATCGTGGCTTGCATCCGGCTCAGCGGGCGTGTGATGGAGACGATGGTCATTCTCGCCACGACCATCGACATGACGATCACCACCAGACCTGTGATCAGTGCGACGTTGCGCACCATCGTTGCCTGCGCCTCGACCTTGTCGACATAGGCCTGCATCTCGTCCACCTGGCTGTTGACGAACGGTTCCAGCGCCGCCTGCAATGCCAGGCTGGCCTGGTCGAATTCGCCCATCAGGCGGTTACCCGCCTCGGGGCCGCCGTCGATATAAGCCTGCGCCGTCCTCCGCCCGTTGTCGTAGAAGGAGTCGAAGCTGGTTCTGAGCGCATGGGTCTTCTGCAGTCCTTCCTGATCGCCTTCGGTGGAAAACATCTTCTGGAAGCGGTCGAGATTCTGGTGGAAGTTGGCGCGGTGCACGGCAGCCTGCTGGAAGCCGTCGTCCAGTCCGTTCAAGGCGCGCGTCGCGGAGATGTCCGACAGGAATTGCTGGGTCTGGGTCACGTCCAGGTTCATGTCTTTTGCGCACAGGGCGAACGTGACGCTTTCATTCTTCGCATGGAGCACATGCTCGGATACGCTGGTCATCGCGACCTGCAACCAGAGTCCGAAACCGCAGAACAGGAAGATCGGAACCGAAAATCCCAACATGATTTTTTTGCCGACAGGCATATCCGGGAATTGCATTGCTTCTCCTTCATGCGCAGAGTGTAAATAGGGGGGACGTCCAGCCTTCATTTAATTGGATGCGGGCAAGTAGAAGAAGCGGGTGAAGGGTGTATTTGTCGAGGGGTGATGCGCAGTATTTATCGGTCGGTGAAATGAAACGCCGCGTGTGGGATGGTGGTGAGCAACGCGAACCCCAGCGGAGTGATGTCGGCAAATGCCGGGGGGCGTGCCTCACCTCCAGCCTACAAATTTGTGCCTCGCTACCAGCCTGCGAAACCGGATTTATCGATACGCGACTCGATGGCGCGGAGGCCTCGTTCAGCGCACCCGCCTCAGCCGGAACAGCCCGTTCGCGCCGCTGTCGCTGCTGAAATACAGCGCGCCGTCCGGACCGAACGCCACGCCCGCGGGGCGAGTCCAGCGCTCGCCGTCGGGCAGCTGGAAGCCGGTGACCAAGTCGTCCACGCGCACCGCCTGTCCGTTCAGGAAGCGCACGACGACGAGTTTCGGCGGCCTGCGCGTGGAAGGGAGTCCGATGAATCCGCCGCCGGGCTGCGTGCCCCATGAGCCGTGCAGCGCGACCGCCGCGTCGAATTCCAGTCGCGCATCCATCGCGCCCCTGGGCGCGAACGCCATGCCCAGCGGCGCATTGCGCGACGGGAAAGTCGCGACCGGCAGTGTCACATCGCTGGAGGGGCGCGGCGGTGCGCTCGACACGCAGTCGTCGCGATGCAGGCGTTGGCCGTCGAACTGAAACCACGGCATGCCGTGGAACGAGCCCGCGTCCAGCCTGCTGAAATATTCCGGCGGCTGGTCGTAGCCCAGATGGTCCGGCCCGTTGTTGGTCGCATAGAGCGCGCCGGTCTGCGGGTGCCAGTCGAAGCCGACCGGGTTCCGCAGTCCCGAGGCGAACGGCTCCCAGTTCGCCTTGCCGCCGTTCTCGCGCAAAACCAGCACGCCGCCGCGCCGTTCGTCGAAGGGATAGCCCGCGCCGAGATACTGGTCGCTGCAATTGCCCTGTATGCCCAGGCTCGCATACACCCGCCCGTCCGGCCCGACGCCCACCGTGCGGCTGTCGTGCCCGCCGCCGGCCGGCAGCGCCGCCAGCAACGTCACCGCCTCCGGTTCGATGCGGGCCTGTCCCGCACGATACGGTGCGCGGTACACCCCGTCCGTCCTCGATATCAGGATCTCGCCCGGGCGGAACGCCACGCCGTGCGGATAATCGTCCAGTTCCACCAGCACTCCGGGCTTCGTATACGGCGGCGGCAATCGGTACACCATGCGCGACTTCGAGCCGGCGTACAGGTCGCCGTTCGGGGCGAAGGCCAGCATGCGCGGCGACTTCATCCCGGCAAGCCATTCCAGCCGGTAGCCTTGCGGCACGCGCACCGTCCTGCGCTCGCCGTCCACCACCAGTGTCTGCGCCTCATAGGCCAGCGGTTGCGTGCCTGCCCGTGCAGGCACGCACGCGAGGCACGACAGCAGGCAGACGATCAAGCCGCGCATGGGATCGCGAGCCATCCTGGCAGGATTCCCCGGCGGTTATATTTCAACGCCGAGGGAGATCAGCGTCGGCAGCGTGACGATGAACGAAATCAGCGCGGTCACGATCCAGCGCAGGAATGCGGCAACTTTTTCATGGGCATTTTTCATGGTGACACCTCATTTTTTATTCGATCCCCCGACAAGTGCAGGCCATCTTTATGGGCCGTGCCGGTCCCTCCGAGCAATCAAGGAGCGCGGGATGCCTGCTCACGGGCAATTGCATGCTATGCCCGGAAGAAAGGACTATCCATAAGGCTTCGCCTGTATTTGGATATGAATAGAAAGGGGCTGCTGCGCAAGGACGACAAATCGCCCTTGCGGGCGATGATCGAGGCGGGATGGTGACGTGCCCGGAGCGGGAGAACGATCGCGATCAGTGTCGCGTATCGCCCCACACCTTGCGGTAGGCTGCGAGCAGTCGTTTGTGCATGTCGCTGCCTTCCATGTTCGCGCCCAGCGTGCCCAGGCCGAAGAACTGCGTCTCGCGCTTCAGCAGCTGCTGCGCGGCCTGCAGGGTGTCCGCGCCGTACATCAATTGCAGGTTGGCCTCGTAACCCGCGGTCGAATCCGCCAGTTCCTGCAGCCGCACCAGGTGCGCGATGCAGCGGTAGACGCGCGCGCGTTGCTCGCTCAGCTCCCCGAGCTGGGCGATCCAGTCGCAGCCTTCGAGTATCGCCTCTTCGTCGCCGACGGCGATCGCCAGCAGGGCTTTCAGTTCGCCGACGCGCAGGTCCGCCCAGGGGCTGCCGGGGTCGGCGGCGAGGCCGATCAGCGTGGTGACGGCGAGGTTGTCGGCAAGGTCGAGATCGAGCAAGGTGTCGAGCAAGTCGTCGCATTCGTCTTCGTCAAGTTCCGGCAGGCGCAGTAGCGCGGGGCGCACCAGATTGCCCACGGTGTTGTTCTGCCATTGCAGTTCCTCGACGGGGTAGATCTCCGACATGCCGGGCACGAAGATTCGGCAGGCATACACGTCCAGATGGGTGAAGTCGGCGACGTAGATGTCGTGACCGGCGGCGTGGATCGCATCGCAGCACCAGCGATAGTCCTCCTCGGTGGTCGTGCCGAAGTTCCAGTCGGCGAACTCGAAGTCGGGCGTGGCGCGCAGGAACTCCCAGCTGATCACGCCGCTGGAATCGACAAAGTGGATCTCAAGATTCTGCTCGTCGGCGATCTCCGCCATGTCGAATCCGGGCGCGGGGAAGTCCTTCAGGCCGTCGATGGCGCGGCCCTGCAGCAGCTCGGTCAGCGCGCGTTCCAGCGCCACCTCGAAGCGGGGGTGCGCGCCGAAGCTGGCAAAGCAGCCCTGGTCGGCCGGGTGCAGCAAGGTGACGTTCATCACCGGATACTTGCCGCCCAGCGAGGCATCCTTCACCAATATGCCGTAACCCGCCGCGCGCAGTCCCGCGATGCCCGCGGCGATGCGCGGGTAGCGCGCGATCACTTCCTCGGGCACATCGGGCAGGCAGAGGCCTTCGCGGATGATGCGGAACTTGATGTCGCGCTCGAAGATTTCGGCCAGCGCCTGGGTGCGCGCCTCCATCAGCGTGTTGCCCGCAGACATGCCGTTGCTGACATACAGGTTGCCGATCAGGTTGACCGGGAACAGCACGGTCCTGTCGTCGCGCAGGCGCCGGTACGGGATCGCGCAGATGCCGCGCTCCACATTGCCGGAATTGAGGTCGACCAACTGGCCCGCGAGCACGCCGCTTTCGGGGTTGTAGAACTTCTGCAGCTCTGGCGTCAGCAGCCCGGGGGGCCACTTGTCGCCCTTCACCGCGAACCATTGCTCGTTCGGGTAATGCACGAAGTCGCGCCGGCTGATGTCCTCGCCCAGATAGAAATGCGTCCAGAAATAATTCGTGCTCAGCCGCTCGAAGAACTCGCCCAGCGCGCTGGCGCGCGCCGCCAGCTCCGAGCCGCCCTTGCCGTTGCTGAACAGCCGCGGGCAATCGCGGTCGCTGATATGCACCGACCAGATGTTCTCGATCTCGTTCAGCCAGGAGCGCTCCTCGACGTGAAAGCCGATGGCTTCGAGCTTGCCGTGCAGCGTGCGGATGGAGGATTCGAGCGAGGCGTCTTTGCCGGAGATGAAGGTTTCGGTGGCGGTCATGTGCGTGGCGGGGCAGAGGGGCAGGAAAGAAGCTGCGGGGGCGGCATGGTAACAGACTCGACCGCGAGCCCCGTCACGACCGTCAGGACGGCTTCGCCGCCTTCCAGCCATGCAGGACTTCGGCTTACTTTCGTTACCAGGGATCTTTCCGGCCGTTATGGGTGTCTGGCTTTGAGTTGCTTGATGACGAGCTTCGCGGCCTTCTCCGCCGAGGCGGGGTTCTGCCCGGTGATCAGGTTGCCGTCGGCGATGGCGAACGGCTGAAAGTTCGGCGCCTTGCGTATCTCCGCGCCCAGTTCGGAAAGCCGCGTCTCGAGCAGGAACGGCACTTCCCCGGCGAGGCCCGCTGCGGCTTCCTCGCTGTTGGTGAACGCGGATACCTTGCGGCCCTTGACCACGGGGTCGCCATTGTCGAACCTGGCGAACGCGAGGCCGGTGCGCGCCTCGAATGCGCGCGCCCTGTCCTGCAATTCGTCCAGAGAAATGTCGATGGTCTCTCCGGTCGCGGCGAAGGCGATGGTGTTGCCGCTCTTGCACTTCGGGAACAGCGCTGCGCGCCGGTCGAAAGCGGTCTCGATATGCGCGTATCCGCCCTTGTAGCCGTGGCTCAGGCCGATCAGGTTGACCGCGATCAAACCCTGCCCGCTGAGCCGCGCGCGGCATGCCCGATAGAACGGCAACGTGTTGAGGTCGCCGGGATGCGCGTGCTCGTTGAAGCCGTCGACCAGAATCAGGTCGAAGACCTTGCCGGTGGTCTGCATGTATTCGCAGCCGTCGCCGATCACGATCTCCAGCCGCGCCGGATCGTCCGGAAGTTCGAAATGTTCACGCGCCGCATCCACTACGCGAGGCGAAATTTCCACCGCGGTCAGGTGCGCCCGCGGGCAATGGCGGTACAGGAACTTCGCCTGCGAGCCCGCGCCCAGGCCGATCAGCAGAATGGAGCGGGGGATGCGGTCCGCGTCGCGCATAAGCAGACACGCCATCATCTCGCGGGTATATTCCAGCGCCAGTTCGTATGGCTGCGCGATCCGCATCGCGCCCTGCACCCGGTCCGAGTCGAAGTGCAGCGTGCGCAAGCCGTCTTTTTCGCGGATGTCGATGGAGAAAGTCATGCGGCCCCCACAGGCAGGCGCAGCCGGCAATCGGCAAAGACGAAACCGTCGCGCGTCACCACCTCGCCCATCTCGATGTCGAGCGGACGGGAGAACATCGGGCCTTCGAACACGAAGGTGTGGAACTCTCCGTTCTCCCCGCAAGGATCGGCAGAGGCGGGCAGGCTCGCCACCAGTTCCGCCGTCAGTTCGCGCCCGGCGAACTCCATCGGCAGAATGCGCGGATCGACGCAGGTGAGGCAGGCGCGCAAACCGCCCGCGAGCATCTCGTGCAGCAATTCCCTTGTCGGCCTTTCCCACAACGGGAACACCGCCTCGATGCCGCTGCCCAGCATTCGCTCTTCGCGATACCGGCGCACATCCTGCAGATACAGATCGCCGAATGCCATGCACTGCACGCCTTCTGCGCGAGCCATCGCCATGAAGTCCGTCATCACCGCGGCGTATTGCTCGCTGGAACAGGGATAGGGTATCTCGATGATATGCAGCGGCAGGGCTGCCGCCTCTGCCTGTTGTTTCAGCAGCTCGACACGCACGGCATGCATCGCGACGCGCTCGAATGCGGCGTTGACCGTAGTGAACAATCCGGCTACCTCATACTGACCGGATTGACGCATCACATGCAATGCCCATGCGCTGTCCTTGCCGCTGCTCCAACTAAGCCATGTCTTTTTGTGCTGCATAAGAGTGATCGAGAAAACGGAAGATTCGTGGTCCGGGAGGCGGGTGGAGCCCTGTATATTCTATACGGCTGCTTGTACGCCAGGTCGACGGTCTTTCGTTCGCGATAGTAAATCGGCTTCGACAATCTTGATACGTTGCAGAGCTATCGTGATGCCAGCCCTTTATGGCATCATGATCCTGGTAACCATGGTTGTGGAAAGTCCTTGCGAACCGGCTCCCATTGGCTCGGACTTCTGCAAATCGTTTCTGATGGCATAGAAAAATCGCATCTGGAGCCTCGATCATGTCCGAACGCAAACAACTCTCCATCAAATCCGGCCCGGCTTTCACGCCCTTCTGGCACAGGCTTCCAGGCTTCTTTGTTTATCCGATGCAGCTCGGCTCGATGATGCGTATCGGCGGATATTCGGTGTTCGGCGGCATTTCGATGTTCATCCCGGATCCGTTTGGCGGGCTGCTTCGTTTCATACTCTGGATCGTATTTCTCAAGTACGCCTTCGTGGTGATGGAGCGCACCGCCAACGGTCAATTCGACGAGCCCGGCGATGTGAATGGCACGGAAGAAGGCGATACTGCCCAGGTCGCGCGGCAGTTCGGATTGTTCGCGATCATGGGGTTGTCCCTGTTCCTGTTCATTTCCCTGTTCGGCGAGATCGGCTATGACCTGGGTTCGCTGTTCCTGAATATAGTGATCCCGGCGGGAATCATGATCATCGCGGTGGAGCGCAGCCTGTGGATGGCGCTTAATCCGGCGAAGATATTCTTCTTCATTAAAACCATCGGTTCGCCTTATCTGGCACTGTGTTTTTTCCTCATCAGCCTGACTACCAGCGGGGAGTGGTTGCAGGGCTTTCTTTACGAAAAAATGGACTCATGGCTGGCGCTGCCGCTGTTGAGTTTCGTGGAGTTTTACTTCGCGCTCATCACCTACCACATGATGGGATATGCGATCTATCAATACCACGAGGAACTGGGCGTATTTGCGGCGGTGAGTTTTGAGGAAGCAGAGGCCAAGCTCGCGCCGGGCAAAGCCGCCGACCCCGTGTTGTCAAAACTGGGCCAGTTGATCGCAGACGGCCAGCAGGACGAGGCCATCGAACTGTTGCGCGGGGAGTTGCGCACGCGCTGGGAGAGCAACGATCTGCATGAGCGCTACCAGAAACTCCTGGTGGCGGCGGGCAAGCAGACGGAGGCGTTGCATCATGCGCGTGAATTCATCGTCAAGCTGGTGAATGAAAAGCGCCTGTTCCAGGCGCTGGATCTGTGCGAGCAATGCCTGAAAGTCGACCCGGAGTTTCAGCTGCAGGATTCGTATCAAGTGCATGAACTGGCGGCCGCGGCGCGCATGACAAAGCGGGTAAAGCTCGCCCTCGATCTGATGCGCCGCTTTGACCGGCGCTATCCGGATCATCCGCATATCCCGCTGGTGTACCTGCTCTCGGCGCAGATACTCAGCGAGCACTATCGGATGGACAAGCAGGCGATGCAGATATTGCACAACATACAGATCAAGTATCCCGACCATGCACTTGCCAGCGAGGCTCGTCAGTATCTGGAAGTGCTGACCAGGCTGTCCGCCGTCGGCTGATGGCCCTGTTAAAAAACGTAGCGAGGAACACCGAAGCAGTTTTTGTTAACCCACGCGCAACATGCCTGCGGCGGCCTCCGCCTCTTTCGACTGCGGAAACTGGCTGATCAGGGATTTCAAAATCGCCTCGAACTTGTCCTTGCGCTGCTCGCGATAATATCCGCGCGCCAGCGCCAGTAACACGGAAGGCAGCTCTCCGTGCTGCGGCGCAAGACGCTGGAGCAGGTTCGCCAGTTTTTCCGCATCGTCGCTGTGGCTGATGCCCGCAAAACGTTTCGCCAATTTTGCGATGAGATCATGTCCCAATCTGGGGGCGGGTTTGGCGCAGTCCAGATACTCATGGAATATGCCGTGAGCCTGATTTGATGTGGCTGCATCCATCTCTGGCAATGCCAGCAGCCTGAGCGCCGCACGATGGTAATCCTCGCTGGACGGATCCGATTTTGCCGCACGATAAATGAGCCGGGCCAGATCCATATCCTGCGGATGTTTCTCCTGCAGCGATTTGAACACGGCTAGCGCCTTCTGGAATTCCATCGCGCCGAGAAGGTCCATCCCGCGCTGAAATGTCTGGCCGTCCATCTCTTTGCTCTCGGCTTCTTCGTGGCGGCTTTCGATCAGGGTTGGGCGTTGCCAGCGATACAGCGCGCCCATGATTGCGCCGCAAACCAGACCGCCGAAGTGCGCCATATAGGCGATTTGCGCGCCTTGCTCGGAAAGAAACTGATACAACTCATTGCCCAGCCATAGCGGCAACAGCAAGATCGCGGGCGCTTTCACATAGTCGAAATAGAATCCCAGCGAATAGAAGAAATCGATCTTGCGAAAACCGAAAATGACCGAGTACAGCCCCATCACGCCGGCAATCGCCCCGGAAGCGCCCAACAGGCTTCCGCCATGCGCCGTCAGGCTGAATACGAAAATCGCCGCATAGATGGAAACCATATACGCCAGCGCGTACAGCGCCTTGCCGACCACCGACTCGACCAGGAATCCGACCAGAAACAACACCACCATATTGCCGAACAAATGGCCGAAGCTGCCATGCATGAAACCGGAAGTCGTGGCCGTAAGCAGGCCGGGATCATCCACCTGATACACATAGCGGTCGGTGAAAGAGCGCTTAGCTTCGTATTCGCTGCGCTGCGTCGTCCAGGTGGCAAACTCGGCATCCTGCGGAGTGACGATGCGTCCGGCATGCAACTCGCGCATGAACTTCGTGTCGTGCTCCATCATCGGCAACGTGTTGCGGTCATGCCGGGCCAGCATCCCGTTGAATTCTTCCCGCTCGCTCAGGGAGCCCTCTGCCTCGAGGTACTTCGAGTAGCGGCTCAGTTCCCAATCCGGCAACCCGGACGAAAAATAAAATTGCATTGCCTGCGCATCTTTTTTCTCGTCTCCCGCCTGAAGGAGAAAGAATACAAAGCAATTGATCAAAATGAGCAGCAGCGTAACGACCGGCGGGCGTTTCCAATCCACACGGTTGCCTACAGGAATAATGAACATATTGTTTTTATCTCCCAATGCCTGACTCGCAGGCGTCCTTTCTCGCTAACCGAGCGCCGGAAACAGGCCGCGCATTCCACTGGAGATGAACTCCACAGCGATCGCCGCGAGTATCAGCCCCATCAATCGGGTAAACACGCTGATGCCGATCTTGCCCATCCGTTGCGCCACCCAGGGCGCGATCAGAAATGTCAGCCAGACAATGCTGCTGAGCAGGACGATCTCCAGACTCATGACCAGATAATGCATGAGGCCGTCCGCCTTGTGCGCCTCCACGATCACCGCGCTGATCGAGCCGGGGCCCGCCAGCAAGGGCGTGGACAAGGGCACGATCGCATTCGCCGAAACCGTCTCGCCGTTGGCATGCCCATTCTTGCCGGAAGCGTAGAAATTGCCGAGCATCATCTTGATCGCCATCAGCAGCAACAGGATACCGCCCGCCACGAGGAATGAATGGATGCTGATGCCGAAGAACGCCAGCAGCGGCTGCCCGATCAGCAGGGCTGTCAGCAGGATGGCGCACACCGTCAGCGACGCGAGTCGACCGATATAGGCGCGCCGGGCTGCCGTCATCCCGGCGGTGAACAGGACGATGATGGGGATGGTCCCGAACGGATCGAGGATCGCGAACAGGCTGATGAAGATTTTGGTGTATTCGGTGAAATCCAGCATGGCGCTCAGCGTAAAAACGGTGAGGCAAGTTACACCGTTAAAGGGAGCGAGGCAATCCTGCCACGCAGGTGCAACAGGCGGCACGGCATCGCGATAGCTCTCGTTGCCAAAGACCCAGGCAGGCACCAAGAGCGAGGCCTTCGCGGGCGCGATCACCGTCGCGCCCGGCGTGGAGTTGTATCAGCTCACCGAGACCGGGCTCGCGCTGCAGGCCACAATACAGGGCACCAGGTATTTCAAGGACAAGGAACTGAACGCCGAGTGATGCCGCACGACGGCAGCACTCCGGTCCGGGAGTTCGCCTAGAAGGAATGCGTAGACAGCGCGGCAGCCGTGCCCGGCACCTGGAAAAATTCGAGCGCCATCCGCGTGGCCCGTGCCGCACTGCTGTTCCTGTCCTGCCTGAACAGCGTATCGTCCAGAATCCCGGAAAGATTGAGCGAAACGCCGACATAGATACGCCGGTCTCGCTGTGCGGCAGGCATATCACCGTAACCGCGCGAACCATAGCCCACGGCCAGTTCGAGATAGCGCAGGGGGGCGGACTGATTCATGGCCGAAACACCGGCGGCCTTCGCCACCAGCAGATAGGTCTGGCCCGAGTAATCGCCGACGGGATCGAACCCGCTTCCGCCCGTCCGCGAAGGCCGGTACATCATGCGAAAGTCCAGCAGCCTATCCAGTTGCGGCGAGCGCTCCAGGAAGATGCCCAGCCCGGCGCCGGCGGCATTCATGATCAGATCCTCGGGGCTGAAGCGCCACTTGGTGGAGAAGCCGTCCACTGTCTCGATCGCGAGCAGAGTGCCGAACGCGGTGGCGGCCCCCAGCCAGAGCGCCTCGTCCGGCGAATTGCCTAGGCTTTCGAATCCCCGCGCCATGAGGCGCGTGCCCGCATAGCCGATGAAGAGATGGCCCATCTTGTCCGCGCCGCCCGCATACGTGTCGGGGCCGAACCAGCCTTCGCCCGCCGTGCGGAAATTTCCCGTCAGCCCGTCCTTCCACCAGTGAGTCGCGCCATACCAGCCGACAAGCAGCCCTCCGCCGAGCAGCGCATTCCGGTTGCGCCGCTCCATTTCACCGTCGGCATTTGTTTCCGGCTCTCCGGCAAACGCCGGCGCGGCGGCGGAGAAAAAGACTGCAGCCAGCGATGCTGCAGCGAACTTCAGAACCCGACTTTCCATGGCATGCACTCCGTCCTTTTCCTCCTGCAATGGTGCACACCCGTTACTCCCGCTTCAATACGGCGGATACCTTATGAAAGACTCGTCGGTGCAAGCGGTTCGAGCCCGCCTGTTCATGCCCGCCGGATAATCACCCGCGCTTAAGCCTTGCCGCCAGTTCTTTCAGCGAGCCGTTCCAGAACCACACCAGGCCGCACATCCAGTACAGGCTCAGCGAGGCGGGCGCATTCGCCGCGCGCATGAGTTCCAGCGCAACGGGATCCCTGAAATACCAGTAGAGTGCATAGCAGCCATCCACCGACCACCAGGTCGCCAGCAGCATCAGCGGAAAATCGCGCCACCTGCGCTCGACCATCACGTGCATGGACCAGCCTGCCGACAGGTAGGCGAACAGCGCCATGATCAGGCTGATCGGAATATCCCAGTCCGGCGCGGCGTAATGGAACGAACCCCAGATCAGCAGGCCAATGCCGACGGCGAGGGTGAAAAGCTTCCACGGCCGCAGGAGTTCTTTCGACAGAGAAGAGGCTGGCGCCGGATCGAGTCTGCGGCATCTTCCGCTGCGTGAACCGCGGCCTGCGCCCGATGGCTCCGATGCCGACACATTCGGGATCGAACTCATGACAGGCAATTCCGCGCTGGGGATGTCCAGCGCTTCCAGCACCTTCAGCGCAGCATAGGCATCGTTCGCCGCGTAGAGCATCTGCTGCGGCGTGAGCTGGGGTTGCGACCAGTTGGAGGTGGTGACCCTGCGCGACTTCGCGAAGCGCCGGTTCAGCACCAGAGCCACCGCGGCGCGGACGCCCATCTCCTTGTGGTAGCCATCCGCGCTGAACACCGCATTGAGATCAACCGTCCCGCCCAGCTCGACGCCCAGCTTCGCGCGGATATGCTTGCTGTCCGACCTGAGGCCGAAGCCCACCTTGACCAGTTTTTCAGATCGCAGCAATTCCTTCAGAAATGGATGCCCCTCGGTGTGGTGCATCTGGAACAGGTAGGCGCTGTCGTGCAGCGCGAACTGCACCAGATGCGGCCCCTCGCTGACCTCGCCGGCGGCGAACGTCGGCCTGGATTCGGTATCGAACCCGACGATGCCCGCAGCCTTGATCCTGGCCGCAGCAACCGCGAATTCCTCGCGGCTGGCCGGCACATGGATGTGTTTCAGCGCGAGACCGGCAAACGGCGGCAGCAGCGCGATCTCGTCTTTGGTGGGAACTGCTTTGTTCATATGGACGCAGGATTGAGGTTTAAAGCCAAAAGCGCTTTAGCTTTATTAATTGTGCGTGACGGCATTTAAATTTCCCCTGGTTTTACGTCTCCCAAGTGGTGGATTCATGCTATCAGATTCTCCTGTTGCTTAGCATTGAGCCAGGCATTCAAGAATTGCACCCTCACCCTCTTCACCAATGCAAATCGGCGTCACTCACGACGCCGATCCGTTACTACCCTGCCCGAAACAACCGGACGATCAGAACCTGCGCCGCGGTGCCGGCGCGCCCGGCGTACGCCCCTCGATATGCCGGAACGTGATGCGCCCCTTGCTCAAGTCGTACGGAGACATCTCCAGCGCAACCTTGTCGCCGGCGATGATGCGGATGTGGTTCTTCTTCATCTTGCCGGCGCTATATGCGATCAGCTTGTGGCCGTTGTCCAGCGTGACGCGAAAACGCGAGTCGGGCAGCACTTCCTCCACCACACCTGCCATTTCGAGCAGTTCTTCCTTCGCCATCTGGTTAAGCGCCCCGGATGTTCGACGCCTGCTGACCCTTGGGGCCAGTGGTGATGTCGAAATTCACGCGCTGGCCTTCGGTCAGCGTCTTGAAGCCTTCACTCTGGATCGCGGAAAAATGCGCGAACAGATCGTCGCCGCCGCTCTCCGGCGTGATGAAGCCGAAGCCCTTGGAATCGTTGAACCACTTTACTGTGCCTGTTGCCATGTCTTGTATCTCCTGAAAAACAAAGGGGACTGCCCCCGAACGAGGCGATGATCAAGACGGCAAGGATGATGAAGGGAGAAATACCGCAGGAAGCGGGCACTGAACCAGACAACAACGAGAGGACTTGAGAATCGCGGGGCGCACTATGCGCCCTATCGCCTTCAATAGCAAATGAAATTTCGGCGTCAGAGCTCCGCGACCACCGGTGTGTGATCCGACGGGCGCTCCAGCTTGCGCGGCGTCTTGTCGATGACGCAACCCTTGCATATAGCCGCCAGCGGCTCGCTGACCAGGATGTGGTCGATGCGCAGCCCCATGTTGCGGCGGAACGCCATCATCCGGTAGTCCCACCACGAGTAGCTCTTCTCCGGCTGCTCGAACAAGCGGAAGCTGTCGCGCAGGCCGAGCGCCTGCAATGCCCGGAACGCGGCGCGCTCCGGCTCGCTGACCAGCACGTTGCCTTCCCATCCCTTGGGGTCGTACACGTCGGCGTCTTCCGGCGCGATGTTGTAATCGCCCAGCAACGCGAGCTTCGGATAGCGCACCAGCTCGTCCTGCAGCCAGTCGTGCAGCGCGGCGAGCCACTTCAATTTGTATTCGTATTTGTCGGAACCGACTTCCTGCCCGTTGGGAATGTAGACGCACACCACGCGCACGTCGCCCAGGGTCGCGGCGATCACCCGCTTCTGCTCGTCGTCGAAACCGGGGATGCCGTACTGCACGTCGCCGACCGGCTCGCGGCTCAGGATCGCCACGCCGTTGTAGGTCTTCTGGCCGCTGAATACCGAGCGATAGCCCGCCGCCTGCAACTCGGCCTGCGGGAAATCGGCATCCTGCTGCTTGGTCTCCTGCAGGCACAGCGCATCGACCGGATTCGCCTCTAGCCAGTCCAGCACATGCGGCAGGCGTACCTTCAACGAGTTGACATTCCAGGTCGCGAGCTTCATGGCGCGGCGGTCTCTGCAGGAGCGACCGCACTGCCTGCGTCTTGCGCCGCAGGCAGAGTTGCCGGAGAGGGTTCGGGACGCGGACGGTACGGCGCGATCTTCGGATAGCCGGCGATGTCGAGCTCCTTATGCCAGCGACCGGCCTCGAAGCCGTTGACAAAGCTCTTGCCGACTCCCAGCGCGGGCGCCCTGTCGCCCCCGGAAGCCGCCTTGAAGGCATCGATCTCCTCCTTGGTCACCAGCTTCGTCTCAGTAAACGGGATGCCGCGTTTGGTCAGCAGTTCGCGCGCCTGCATGCAAACATCGGTGCAATTGTCCGCGACGTACAGCGTCACCGGGAAATTTTGCTGAGCGCGCCTCGTCTCATAAGGCAGCCCCGCATCCGGCTCCGCGGGACCGGAGAACTTCTTCTTCTCGACATCGGCGACTGGCGCGGGCATGTCGCCGTAATGCACCTTGCCCTTCTCGTCCACCCAGCGATACAACTCGCCGGCCTGCGCCGCCAGCGACGCAGCCAGCAATCCACCTATCAACAAGCGTTTCATTTTGCCTCCTTGCAGGATCAGGCTTCCTCTATCAGACCATTGTGCCGCAGCAGCGCATCGATGCTGGGCTCCCGTCCGCGGAATGCGGCGAAAGATTCCATCGCGCCGCGGCTGCCGCCCATCGCCAGCACTTCGGCGCGGAAGCGCGCGCCCACGTCCGGGTTCAGCACGCCGTTTTCCTCGAACAGGCTGTAGGCGTCGGCGGACAACACTTCGGCCCACTTGTAGCTGTAATAACCCGCCGCATAACCGCCGGAGAAGATGTGCGAGAAGCTGTGCGGGAAGCGGTTGAACTCGGGCGGGACCAGCACCGCGACTTCGGCGCGCACCTCGTCGAGCAACTGCAATATCGTCTTGCCGCCGCCCGGCTCGAAGCTGCTGTGCATCAGCATGTCGAACAGCGAGAACTCGATCTGGCGCAACGTGGCCAGACCGCTCTGGAAATTCTTTGCCGCGAGCATCTTGTCGAACAGCGCGCGCGGCAGTTGCTCGTTGGTGTCCGCTTGGCGCGTCATGCCACGCACCACATCCCACTCCCAGCAGAAGTTCTCCATGAACTGGCTGGGCAGCTCGACCGCGTCCCACTCCACGCCGTTGATGCCGGACACGCCGAGGTCTTCGACCTCGGTCAGCAGGTGGTGCAAGCCGTGGCCGAATTCGTGGAACAGCGTGATGACTTCGTCGTGCGTGAAGGTCGCGGGCTTGCCGCCGACCGGCGCGGAGAAGTTGCAGTTCAGGTAAGCGACCGGCGTCTGTATACCCTCTGCCTTGCGACGGCGCGTGATCACGTCGTCCATCCAGGCTCCGCCGCGCTTGCTGTTGCGCGCATACATGTCGAGGTAGAACTGGCCGACCAGCTTGCCGTCCTTATCTCGGATGTCGTAGAAGTGCGCATCCTCGTGCCAGACCGGCGCTTCGGCCCGCTCGATTTGCAGGCCGTACAGCGTCTCGACCAGACGGAACATGCCGGGCAGCACTGCATCTTCAGGGAAGTACTGCTTCACTTCCTGTTCGGAGAACGCATAGCGTTGCTCGCGCAGCTTCTCGCTGGCGTAACCGATGTCCCAGGAATGCAGTTCGTTCAAACCCAGTTCCTTGCGCGCGAACTCGCGCAACTCGGCCAGATCCTTCTCGGCGAAAGGCCGCGCACGCTGCGCCAGTTCGCGCATGAACTGCACCACCTGCTGCGGCGTGTCCGCCATCTTCGCCGCCAGCGACAGCTCGCCGTAATTCTCGAAACCGAGCAAAGACGCCTCTTCCGCGCGCAGCTTGACGATCTCGTCCATCAGCGGGCCGTTGTCCCAATCAGACTTGCCGAACTCGGAAGCGCGTGTCGCATAGGCGCGGTACATCTGCTCGCGCAGCGCGCGATTGTCGGCGTACTGCATCACCGGCATGTAGGACGGCGCCTTCAGCGTGAACAGCCAGCCCGTTTTGCCTGCTGCTTCGGCGGCCTCCTGCGCCGCCTGCAACACATCGTCCGGCAGGCCGGAGAGTTCGCTCTTGTCCGAGATCACCAGCGTGAAGTCGTTGGTCGCATCCAGCAGGTTGTCGGAGAAGCGCGACGACAACTCGGCCAGCCGCTCCTGAACTTCGAGGTAGCGCGGCTTCTTGTCATCCGGCAGCTCCGCACCGCCCAAGCGAAAGTCGCGCAACTCGTTCTCGATGACCTTCTTGCGCGCACCGCTCAACGTCTCGAATTCGTCGCTGTCGCGCAGCGCCTTGAACTTCCGGAACAACGCGAGGTTCTGCCCCATCTCGGCGTAATACTGGGTGATCTTCGGCAGCGTCGCGTTGTAGGCCTCGCGCAGCTCGGGCGAGTTCATCACCGCATTCAGGTGCCCCACCGGCCCCCAGGCGCGCGACATGCGCTCGTTCGCGTCCTCCATCGGCAGCACGAAGTCGTCCCAGGTCGGCGGCACGTCGTCCGCCAGCAGGCGCGCGACCAGCGCGCGGTTCTCGTCCAGCAGCTGTTCTATCGCCGGCGCGACATGTTCGGGTTTGATCTCCGCAAAGCGCGGCAGACCGGTAAAGTCGAGTAATGGGTTCATGGATAAACTCTGAGAATGAAACGGACTCTCCCCTTATGTGGGGGAGAGACTGGATACATCAAGCCTGGTAGACCAACTGCCCATCCACCAGCGTGTAGCGCACCCTGCCCTGCATCTCGTAGCCGGTGAAGGGCGTGTTCTTGCCCTGGCTCTTCAGTGCGGAGGACTCGACCTTCCACCAGGCTGAGGGATCGAACACGCAGATATCGGCGGTCGCACCTGCGCTCAGGTGGCCGGCATCGAGGCCGAGCACGCGCGCGGGATGCAACGTGGCGCGGGCCAGCGCGTCGGACAATGCGACCTTTTCCTGCTCGGCCCATTTAAGCACCAGCGGCAGCAGCAGCTCCAGTCCGGTCGCACCGGGTTCGGCCTCGGCGAACGGCAGTTGCTTGGCGTCTTCATCCACCGGCGCGTGGTTCGAACAGATTGCATCGATGGTGCCGTCCAGCAGGCCGGCTCGCAGCGCGGCGCGGTCGTGCAGGCTGCGCAGCGGCGGCACGAGGTGGCAGTTCGGGTCGAAGTAGCCGATGTCGTTCTCGGACAAGTGGGCATGGTTCATCGAAACGTCGCAAGTAACCTTGAGGCCTTCGCGCTTCGCGTTGCGTATCATCTCGACGCCCGCCGCGCTGGAGATACGGCAGATATGCAGCCGCACGCCCGTGTCGCGCGCCAGCGCGAGCATGGTCGCCAAGGCGATGGTTTCGGCGCTGACCGGGATCGCCGGCAGGCCGCAGCGCGTCGCGACCTCGCCGTCGTGGGCGACGCCATTCTTGGCGAGGAAGCTGTCCTGCGGGCGCAGCCACACCGGGTAGTCGAAGGTCGCGGCATACTGCATCGCGCGCAGCAGCACGCGCGTGTCGGTCAACGGCGCGTCGGCCTGGCTGAACGCGACGCAGCCGGCCTCGACCAGTTCGGACATTTCGGTGAGCTCCTGCCCCTTCAAGCCTGCGGTCAGCGCGCCGACCGGATAGACGCGCGCCTGGTTCAGGTTGCGCGCGCGGTGCTTGAGCATCTCGACCAGCCCCGGCTCGTCCAGCGCCGGATCGGTGTCCGGCGGACAGGCCAGACTGGTGATGCCGCCGGCGGCGGCGGCGTCCATCTCGGACTCCAGCGTCGCCATGTATTCGTAGCCGGGTTCGCGCAACCGCGCCGCGAGGTCGACCAGACCGGGGGCGACGACCAGGCCGCTCGCGTCGATGACCTTGTCCGCGACGAAACCCGCCGGTGCGCTGCCGATGGCGGCGACCTTGCCTGCGGAGATATACACATCCTGCTGCGCGTCGATGTTGTTCTTCGGGTCGATCAATCGACCGTTCTTGATATGGATGTTCATTGTTTCCCTCCTGCGAGGATGCTCATCACGGCCATACGCACCGCGATGCCGAAGGTCACCTGCGACAGGATCACCGAGCGCGGGCCGTCGGCGACGACGGAGTCGATCTCGACGCCGCGGTTCATCGGGCCGGGGTGCATCACGATCGCGTCGTCCTTCGCATGCGCCAGCTTCTCTTCGGTGAGGCCGTAGTTCTTGAAGTATTCCTGCGCGGAGGGCAGCGCCGCGCCCTGCATGCGCTCGTTCTGCAGGCGCAGCATCAGCACCACATCGACGTCTTTCAGCCCCTGCGCCATGTCGTGGTAGACGCGCACGCCGAGGTTCTCGACCATGGTGGGCAGCAACGTCTTGGGCGCGATCACGCGCACTTCCGGCACGCCCAGCGTGGTCAGCGCGTGGATCTGCGAGCGCGCGACGCGCGAGTGCAACACGTCGCCGACGATGGCGACACGCAGGTTGTGGAATTCCTTCTTGTAGTGGCGGATGGTGAACATGTCCAGCAGCGCCTGCGTCGGGTGCGCGTGGCGGCCGTCGCCGGCGTTGATGACATGGATCTCCGGCGCGACGTGGCGCGCGATCAGGTGCGCCGCGCCGCTCTGCGAGTGGCGCACGACGAACATGTCGGCATGCATCGCGCAGAGGTTGTCCACGGTGTCCAGCAGGGTCTCGCCCTTGCTGGTCGAGGACGAGCCGATGTTCAGGTTGACCACGTCGGCCGACAAGCGCTTGGCCGCGATCTCGAAGGTGGTGCGGGTGCGCGTGCTGTTCTCGAAGAACACGTTGAACACCGATTTGCCGTGCAACAGCGGCACCTTCTTGATCTCGCGCCCTTCGGCGACATCGAGGAAGGTCGCCGCACGGTCGAGGATGTCGCGCACGATGCGCGCGGGCAGGCCTTCGGTGGTCAGCAAATGCTGGAGCTCGCCGTTCTTGTTTAATTGAGGGTTCATACGATCATTCCCGCCGAGGGTTCATCAAAATACGCTTGCAAGATCTGTTGCGCGGCATACTGGTCGAGCACCGCCTTCTGCTTGCGGCCGCGCACGCCGGCTTCGCTCAACCGCGAGCTCGCGGCGAGCGAAGTATACCTTTCATCGACCAGAATCACCGGCAAACCGAACCGTCCCTTCAGGCGGTTGGCGAAGCGGCGGCACAGCGCGGTCAGCTCATGCGGCGTGCCGTCGTCGTTGCTCGGCAGGCCCACCACCAGCGCGGCGGGCTGCCATTCGGCGATCAGCGCGGCGATGCGCGCGAAGCGCGGGTCGGTCTTCTCTTCATCCAGGGTTTCCAGCGGGTTGGCCGAGGCCGAGATGGTGTTGCCGACCGCGATGCCGATGCGCCGGGTGCCGAAGTCGAATGCGAGGAACGTGCCGGAGAGGATAGTGGATTGAGGATTGAGGATTGAGGGAGTGGTACCGCTTGGTGTTTTACTAAATCCTGATTCCTCGATCCTGATTCCTGCCTTGTCAGGCATGTCCGGCTTCCTCCGACAGCGTGGCATAGTCCACGCCCAGCAGCGCCATCGCAGCCGGCAGCCGCTCTTCCGGCGGCAGTTCGAACAGGATGTGTTCGGAGGCCGGCACCGTCAGCCAGGCGTTCTCCGAGATCTCGTGCTCCAGCTGCCCCTGGTCCCAGCCGGAATAGCCCAGCGTGACGATCATGTGGCGCGGCCCGGTTCCTTCGCCCATCGCCTCCAGAATGTCCTTGGACGTGGTGAGCGACAGCTTGTCGTTGATGCGCAGCGTGGACTGCCATTCGCCCTGGGTGTCGTGCAGCACGAAGCCGCGTTCGGTCTGCACCGGCCCGCCGAAATAGATCGGCATCTGCGCCAGCCCGGGCTTATGCATCGGGATGTTGATCTGGTCGAACATCTCGCCCAGCGTCAGGCTGAGCGGACGGTTCACGACGACACCCAGCGCACCGTTTTCGTTGTGTTCGCAGATGTAGGCCAGCGCGCCGGCGAACACGCCCTCCTGCGTGCCGGGCATCGCGATCAGGAAATGGTGGGTAAGGTTGAAGTCAGCCATGGACGCATTGTAGCCGCAAGCCGGGCTGCGGCATAGCCGGGCCCATGGCTAGCGACGCCAGAAATGCGGGGTGAACAGGATCAGCAGCGTAAACACCTCCAGCCGCCCGGTCAGCATCGCCAGGGTGCAAACCCAGGTCTGGAAATCGGTCAGTATCGAATAATTCGTCGCAGGACCCACCACGCCCAGGCCGGGACCCGCGTTGTTGATGCAGGCGATGACCGCGGTGAATGACGAAATGAAGTCCATGCCGCTGATCAGCAACAGGAAGGTGTAAGCCACGATGCTCATGAAATACAGGAACACGAAACCCAGCACGGCAAAGACGATGCTGTTCGGCACGACCGTCCCGCCGATCTTCATCGGGTTGACCGCAGACGGGTGCAGCAGCTTGACGAACTCGCGCCCGGCCTGCTTGAACAGGATCAGCGTGCGTATCATCTTGAGGCCGCCGCCGGTCGAGCCGGAGCTGGCGACGATGCAGGACAGGAACAGCATCCACAGCGGCGCGAAGATCGGCCATTGCGCGAAGTCCACGCTGGCGAACCCGCAGTCCGTCGCAACGGACACCAGGTTGAAGCTGGCATGGCGCAGCGCCGTCCAGAAGCTGGCATAAGTTCCCTGCCACATCAGGAACAAGGCGATACCGATACAGCTTGCCAGTATCACGCCCAGCATTGCGACCGCCTCGGGATCGTGCAGGTAAACCCTCAAATTCTTGCCGCGCCAGGCCAGGAAATGCGAGGCGAAGTTCATCGCCGCGATCAGCATGAACACGATCAGCACAAATTCGATCAGCGGCGAATTGAAATACCCCACGCTGGAGTCATGAGTCGAAAAGCCGCCCAGTCCCATCGCCGCGAACGCGTGGCATACCGCATCCAGCCAGTTCATCCCGGCCCATTTCAGCGCAAAAACACACGCCAGCGTGATGCCCAGATAGACCACCCACAGGTTGCGCGCGGTATCGGCGATGCGCGGCGTCAACGCGGAATCTTTCATCGGCCCGGGCGTCTCGGCCTTGAACAGCTGGCGTCCGCCGATGCCCAACAGCGGCAGCACCGCAACCGCCAGCACGATGATGCCCAAGCCGCCCAGCCAGTTCAGCTCATGCCGCCAGATGTTGATCGCGGGCGGCAGATAATCCAGCCCGGTCAGCACGGTCGCGCCGGTGGTGGTCATGCCTGACATGGTCTCGAAATAGGCATCGGTGAACGACAGGCCGGGGATCATCAACAGCAGCGGGATCGTGCCGAAAGCCGGCATCGCGGTCCACATCGTCACCACCAGCAGGTAGCCATGGCGTATCGACAGCTCGCCCTTGTAGCGTCGCGTCAGCATCCACATCAGCACCCCGGCAGAGGCGGTCCACAGCATCGCCAGCAGGAAATCCAGCAGCATGGTTTCGTCCGCATAGATCAGCGCCGTGACCACGGGCATGATGTAGGCCGCGCTGAATACCACCAGCATCAGCCCCAAGGCATGGATAACGGTGAGCGTGCGTCCCATCAGAAGAACCCGAGGTTGACCTGGAACAGCTTCTCGACCTTTTTGACCATGCGCTTGTCGATGACGAACACGATCACATGATCCTCCGCCTCGATCACCGTGTCGTGGTGGGCGATGACGACCTCCTCGCCGCGCATGATCGCACCTATGGTTGCCCCCTTGGGCAGTTCGATCTCGTCTATGCGCCGGCCCACGACCCGCGACGATTTGCGGTCGCCGTGCGCAACCAGTTCCAGCGCCTCGGCCGCGCCCCGGCGCAGCGAGTGCACCGCCGCGACGTCGCCCTGACGCACATAGGCCAGCAGCGAACCGATGGTGACATGCGCCGGCGACAGCGCGATGTCGATCTTGCCGCCCTGCACCAGGTCGACGTAGGCGCTGCGGTTAATCAGCGCGATCACCTTGCGCGCGCCGCCCTGCTTGGCAAGCAGCGAGGACATGATGTTGTTCTCGTCGTCGTTGGTCAGCGCGCAGAACACGTCGACCTCGCCGACATTTTCCTGCTGCATCAGTTTCTCGTCGGTGCCGTCGCCGTTCAGCACCAGCGTGTGCTTGAGTTCCCCGGCCAGCTTCTCGCAGGATTTCTTGTTGAACTCGATCAGCTTGACCTGGTAATCGTGCTCCAGCGCCTTGGCCAGACGCCGTCCGATATTGCCGCCGCCGACGATCATCACCCGCTGGGTCGGCTTGTCCATCCGGCGCATTTCCTTCAGCACGCTGCGGATGTTGGAGGTCGCGGCGATGAAGAATATCTCGTCGCCGTCCTCGACCACCGTATTGCCCTCCGGCATGATGGGGCTGCCCTGGCGGAATATCGCCGCGACGCGGGTTTCGACCTGCGGCATGTGGGTGCGCAAAAAGCTCAGCGGCTTGCCGACCAGCGGACCGCCAACGAAGGCGCGCACCGCAACCAGCGAAGCCCTGCCGTCGGCGAACTCCAGCACCTGCAGCGCCTCCGGGAATTCGATCAGCTTGGTGATGTATTCGGTCAGTATCTGCTCGGGGCAGATCGAGAAGTCGACGCAGAAGTTCTCGGCGCTGAACACCTCTTCGCGGTTCAGGTAATCGATGGACCGTATGCGCGCGATGCGCGTCGGCGTGTTGTACAGGCTGGCGGCCAGCTTGCAGGCGACCAGGTTGACCTCGTCGCTCTGCGTCACCGCGAGCAGCATGTCGGTGTCGGCGATGCCAGCCTGTTCCAGCACGGAGGGATGGGCGGCATTGCCGGTCAGCGTGCGCAGGTCCAGCCGGTCCTGCAATTGCCGCAGCTTCACGCCGTCCGAGTCAACGACGGTGATGTCGTTGGCCTCGCCGACCAGGCTTTCCGCCACCGTGGAGCCGACTTGCCCCGCACCCAATATCATTATTTTCAAGAGATCCTCCGGATCATTGTTGTTGCGCGCGTATCCAGTTCTTCCATTCGTCGAACAGCTTCGCGTCGCGGGCGGCGATCACCGAACGCTGCCAGATGTCGCCCTGCGCGAAATCGTCGCTCTCGATGCAGCAGGCCCGACCGCCGGCTTCCGACAGGATCAGCGTGCCGGCCGCATAGTCCCACAGCTTCTGGCCGCCGTGCAGGTAAAGGTCGTAGCGCCCGGCGGCGGTATAGCACCAGTCCAGCGCGCTGGCGCCGAAGTTGCGCTGCGAAGAATACGGCGGGCGGGTCGCCAGCTGCTCGACCAGACGCAGGCTCAGCCGCTTCAGGTCGACGTTCGCCAGCGCCTGGTCCATCGATTCCGCCGCTACGCGCGCGACCAGCTTCTCGCCGTTCAGGAACGCGCCCCGGTCCAGCTCGGCGGCGAACATCTCGTCCCCGACCGGATCGTACACCGCGCCCAGCACGCTCTTGCCGTCGCGCAGCAGCGCGACCGATATCGCGAAGTAAGGCAGGCCGCGCACGAAGTTGGAGGTGCCGTCGAGCGGGTCTATGCACCACAGCCCGTCCTTGCCGGCATGCCAGATTTCATGCTGCTCGTCGGCCGGCATCTCCTCACCCAGCACCGGCACGTTGAGTATCGCCTGCAGCTTGCGGGTCAATGCGGACTGGGCAGCCATGTCCGCCTCGGTACACAGGCTGCCGTCGCTCTTGCGCTGGTGCGTGACCTTCAGGTAGCGCGGCATGACTTCTTCGGACGCGACCAGCTTGACCGCGGCAGCGACGGCCTTGAGCATGGCGCTCATGCCGTTATTCCGCGTCAAACTGCGTTTTTCGATAGCCACCGGTCGTCCTTCTGCCTGGTCAGGCTTCGTTCTTCCATTTGATGGAACAGCCCATGCTGGCGAGCTGCTCGCGCGGGCCCTGCCCGGTCTTCGCCACCTGCACCATCGCGTCGAACAGGTCGCGCGCAGCGTTCGGCACGGCCTCCTTGCGCGAGGCATCGAGGCGGCCGCGGTATTGCAGTTCGAGCTTCGCATTGAAGCCGAAGAAATCGGGCGTGCACACCGCGCCGTAGTCCTTGGCGATCTGCTGGGTTTCGTCCCACACGTAGGGGAAGGGATAGGCGAATTCCTGCGCGACCTTTTTCATGTTCTCGAACGAGTCCTCCTCGTAGTCGGCGGGGTCGTTCGACATGATCGCGATGGTGTTGATGCCGTACTGCTGCAGTTCGCGCGTGTCGCGGATGATGCGGTCGCGGATGGATTTGACATAGGGACAGTGGTTGCAAATAAACATCACCAGCAGGCCGTTAGTACCGCGCGCGGAATCCAGCGTGTGGCGCTTGCCGTCCACGCCAATCAGGTCGAAGGGGCGGGCCTTCCAGCCGAAATCGCACAGGGGGGGTTGCAGACTGACCATGGGAAATCCCTCACAACATTCGAGGGGCGTTATATTATCACGCCGACCCATTTCATCCGCCTGTACCGCCATGCCTCGCTTCTACTGCCCGCCCCCGCTGCCCGATCACGGCTCCTTCGACCTGCCGCCGGACGCGGCGCACCACGCTTCGCGCGTGCTGCGCCTGCGCGAGGGCGACGCCGTGGAGATATTCGACGGCATCGGCAACGAACGGCGCGGCGTGATCGCAGAACTTGCCGGCAAGCGCGTCGTCATCGGCGAACTCGCCACCGTCGACACCGACCGCGAATCGCCGCTGCGCGTGGTGCTGGCGCAGGCGATGGCCAGCAGCGAGAAGATGGACTGGGTGGTGCAGAAGGCCACCGAACTGGGCGTGACCGAAATCCAGCCGCTGGACACCGAGCGCAGCGTCGCGAGGCTTTCCGCCGAACGCGCCGAAAAGCGGCTGGAACACTGGCGGCAGGTCGCGATCTCCGCCTGCGAGCAATGCGGCCGCAACGTGCTGCCGGAGATACACGCGCCGCTGGACATCATGGCCTGGCTGCGGCAGACGCAGGGCGCAACGGAGACCAGACTGATCCTGCTGCCGCAGGGCGCGACCTCGCTGCAGGCCCAACCGAGACCGCAATCCGGCGTCGTGCTGCTGATCGGCGCGGAGGGCGGCTTCACCGCGGCCGAGAGCGAGTCCGCGCTGAATTGCGGCTACACCCCGATTCGCATGGGCGCGCGCGTGCTGCGCACCGAAACCGCCGCCGTCGCAGGGCTCGCCGCGCTGCAGACGCTGTGGGGGGATTTTGGCGAGTCGTGAATAAGTCGCAGGTATATGGGGCCGGGCGATAGAGCTGTCAGCCCGTCGCCACCCGGTTCCGCCCATCGCGCTTCGCCCGGTACAAGTTGGCATCGGCCTGATGCAATAACACCGGAGGCCGCGCATCCTGGTCCGGCGTCGTCGCGGCCACGCCTATGCTGATGGTCACGACGGCTGCAGGCATGTTTCCCGGGTGCGGCATATGCATCTGTTCGACCGCCCGCCGGATTTTCTCCGCCACCTCGGCAGCGGACTGGGCCGATAGTCCGGGCAGTACCGCGACGAACTCTTCCCCGCCGTACCTTGCCACCAGATCGCCGGCGCGCTGCATCAATGAATTCAGGATCTCCGCGACCCGCTGCAGGCACCGGTCTCCTTCCTGATGACCGTACAGGTCGTTGTATCCCTTGAAATGATCGATATCGAACATCAGCAAAGCCAGGGGCTGCTGTTCGCGTATCGCCCGCCGCCATTCCATCTCCAGCTCGACATCGAACTTGCGGCGGTTCGCAATCCCGGTCAGCTCGTCGATTTCGCTGAGTTGCTGCAACTTGCGGTTCGCCTCGGAAAGATCGGCAGTGCGTTCGGCGATCTCTTTTTCCAGCTCCTGGTTGTACAGGGTGACGAATGCAAGATGCTTGGCCTGGCTCTCCCTGAGCGCCTCCTGTTCCTTGACGAGCGCTTCGGTGCGTATCGTCACCTGCCGCCGCAGCGTGCGATTCCAGGCGAGGATGACGACGAGTATCGCCAGCGTGACCGCCAGCACGCTCCCTATAACGATCCAGAACTGCCGCACCCTGAAGATGCTCTGGTTTTGCGAAGCATTGATCCAGCGATTCTTTATCTCCAGACGCTCGGCCTCGGTAATGGCATTGAGGCCTTTTTGCAGGATGCCGTGCAGAACCGGCTCGTTCAATGGGGTGCCTATCGAGAGGCGGATATCGTATGCCACCTCGCCTGCCACCCGCAGATTGGCGATGCCCTTTTCAGTGATCAGGTACGACGCCGTCGCCAGATCGATCACCGCCGCATCGGATCGCCCGAAAGAAACGTTCAGCAACGCGGTGAGGTCGTCCGGCACGAGGTCGGGGATGAAGTGCAGGCCGCGATTGGTCATATGCTCCGTGATGGCATAACTCTTCACCAGAGCAACCCTCAATCCGGAAAGTTCGTATTCCGGTATCTGACCGGAGCGGTCCTTGCGCACGATAATGACGTTGGGCACGGAGACGTAGGCATCCGTCATCGAAAGGAACCGAGCCCGGGCGGGCGTGCTGGTCACGGCGTTGACGATATGCACCTCACCGCCGCGAACCTTCTGGAATATCTCGTCCAGCGATGAAAAGCGCCGCTGCCTGAATTGCACGCCCAGCTTGGACTCGATCAGCCGCATGTAGTCGTGGGCGAGGCCGGCGGGTCGATCGTTTGCATCGAGAAACACGAACGGGGCATAGCCGGTTTCGACTGCAAGCACCAGACGAGCTTGATTCTTTGTCAGCCAGGCGCGCTCACCGGTACTCAATATGTCTTTGCCGGCGGAGTTGCCATAGGCTGCGGCAGAAAGAAAAATACTCAGCACGAAGCCGAGCAGGATGTTTCTGCCTGCCTCACAAATTGCGCCAAAGTGCTTCGGCGATTTATTGACAAGAGATATCATGACTACCGGCGCCGATATTTATAAAATGCCGCGGGTCGCAAGGATCTACCAAAGAATCTGGCGAATCGGACAGTTTGATTCTATACCCAATACGACTTCAAGCAACCCGGCCGCAACCATGCGTAATGGCCACACCGGGAATGATGGATCGGAGAACACCATGCCCTACGTCAACATCCGCATCGCCGGCACGCTGAGCCGCGAACAGAAGGCGAAGATCGCCGAGGAAATCACCGATACGCTGGAGCGCATCGCGCTGAAACCGGCTTCGTACACCTACATCGCGTTCGACGAGTTGCCCGACGAGAACTGGGCCATCGCCGGCAAGCTGCTCGACGAGGCATAGCGGTATCGGCAACAGCCAGAACGCAGATCAACCGAAATTCCGGAGTTTTCCTCTAAAGCTTTGGGATTTCCCGCCGATATCCGACTCTGGTATTCTTGCCGCCATTAAACAGGAGATATACACATGGCCATCAGTTCTGTCTCATCCGGTTCCGTCAATTTAGCCGCCATGCAGTCGCCGGTCCACGCGGAGAATGTGCGTGAACGCGAAAACGACGGCGACAGCGACGACGGCGCCAGCCAGTCGGTCGCAGCAGCCCAGCCGCGCCCAACCGTCAACACTAGCGGCCAAACCATCGGCAGCATCATCAACGTTCAAGCCTGAGCACCCGGCGCGCCTCCGGGCGCGCGCTCTTTCGCATTGCGCCGCCACGGATCCCGCGCGTATCATCTCTGCGCCCGATCCATAAGGCCCGCCACGTTGCGAAAGGTTGAACATGCCCATCAAATCTCACTCGTCTCCCGCTGAATTCGTCACCTGGTTCCGCTCCGTCGCGCCCTATATCAACGCGTTCCGCGGCAAGACCTTCGTGATCGCCTTCGGCGGCGAGGTGGTCGCTGACGGCAAATTCGTCGAGCTGACCCACGACTTCAACCTGCTCGCCGCGCTGGGCATACGGCTGGTGCTGGTGCACGGGGCGCGACCTCAGATCGAGCAGCATCTGGCGAAGAACAATCTGGACGACACCTACCATCAAGGCATCCGCATGACCGATGCCGAGACGATGCAGTGCGTGAAGGAGGCGGTCGGTCGCGTGCGCGTCGAGATCGAGGCGCTGCTGTCGATGGGGCTGGCGAATTCGCCGATGGCCAATGCCGACATCCGCGTCGCGGGCGGCAACTTCATCACCGCGCAACCGATAGGCGTCATCAACGGCATGGACCTGCAGCACACCGGCAGCGTGCGCAAGGTGGATGTCGCCGCGCTCAACGACCGCATGGAGTTCGGCGAGGTCGTGCTGCTGTCGCCGCTCGGTTATTCGCCCACCGGCGAGGTGTTCAACCTGACGCTGGAAGACGTCGCCACCAGCACCGCGATTGCGCTGGACGCCGACAAGCTGGTGTTCCTGATGGACACCGACGGCGTGACGGGCAAGAAGGGCGAGCTGCTAAAGGAGCTGACGATCATGCAGGCGCAGGAAGCGCTGAACGGCAAGCGCAAGTTGTCCGACGACGTCAGCCTGTTCCTGCCCTGCGCGATCCGCGCCTGCGAGGCCGGTGTGGCGCGCACCCATCTGATCAGCCGTCATACCGACGGCTCGGTGCTGCAGGAGCTGTTCAGCGACGAAGGCATAGGCACCATGGTAGTCGAAAGCACGCTGAATACCTTGCGGGCGGCGAACATCGACGACATCGGCGGCATCATCGAGTTGCTGCGTCCGCTGGAAGAGAGCGGCATCCTGGTGCGGCGCTCGCGCGAATTGCTGGAGCGCGAGATCGACCGTTTCGTGGTGCTTGAACACGACCACCGCATCATCGGCTGCGCCGCGCTGTACCCGTTCCCGGACGAGGCAGCCGCGGAACTCGCCTGCCTGGCGGTGGACGCGCAATGCCGCGACCGCGGCTACGGCGAGGCCATCCTCAACCACATGATCTCGACCGCCAAGGAACAGGGACTGAAGAAGCTGTTCGTGCTGACCACGCGCACCGCTCACTGGTTCATCGAACGCGGCTTCAAGGAAAGCGACGTCGCCGAACTGCCGGCGCAGAAGAAATCGCTGTACAACTACCAGCGCAAGTCCAAGGTGTTCGTGCGCAAAATCTGACAGCCAGCGAACTCGCCCGGCTCGAACAGCGAAGGCCCCATATCCACCATCAGCTTCGCCGCCTCGGCCACGCGGCGGATGTTCTCCACCCGGTCCTGTTCGGTGAAGCCGAGGTCGCGGTTCAGGCCGTGGCGCACGTTGTACGCCGTCGAGCAGATTAGGTATGGCCCTGCAAGATGGATGCCCTGATTGATATCAAACCTGAACTTGATGTCGATGATGGTTACGCCGACCTGCACAGCGTGCATCTTGATCAGATAGGGGCGCCCCGGCACCAGCCTTGCTCTTCATCGCCTTCCTTTCCTTGTGCAACTCGATCTTGCGCTACGCACTAGAGGGCGTTTTTTTGGGGGAAAGTATGTAGATAACTTGCTTTTTAACTTCGTTAAAATGTTACGGCCTTCGCACCACAGCAGCCGCTATAATCTTCCACCACGAATGAACGAAAGACCGAACGATATGATTCTTGTTACCGGAAGTGCAGGTTTCATCGGCGCGAACTTCGTCCTCGACTGGTTTGCACAACACAACGAAAGTGCCGTCAGCCTGGACAAGCTGACCTATGCCGGTAACCTGGAGAATCTCGCATCGCTGAAAGATAACCCGCACCACATCTTCGTGCGCGGCGACATTGGCGACCGGGAGCTGGTGGACAGGCTGCTGGCGGAGCACCGCCCGCGTGCCGTGATCAATTTCGCCGCGGAAAGCCATGTGGACCGCTCGATCCATGGCCCGGAGGACTTCATCCAGACCAACGTCGTCGGCACCTTCCATCTGCTCGAAGCGGTGCGCGCCTACTGGGGCGGCCTGGAGGGCGAAGCGAAGACCTCCTTCCGCTTCCTGCATGTCTCCACCGACGAGGTATACGGCTCGCTCGGCCCGCAGGACCCGGCCTTCAGCGAGACCAACCGCTACGAGCCGAACAGCCCCTATTCCGCCAGCAAGGCGGCCAGCGACCATCTGGTGCGCGCTTACCACCACACCTACGGCCTGCCGGTGCTGACCACCAACTGCTCAAACAACTACGGCCCCCACCATTTTCCGGAGAAGCTGATTCCGCTGCTGATCGTCAATGCGCTCGCCGGCAAGGCGCTGCCGGTCTACGGCGACGGCCAGCAGATCCGCGACTGGCTGTACGTGAAGGATCACTGCTCGGCTATCCGCCGCGTGCTGGAGGCGGGCCGCCCCGGCGAGGTGTACAACGTCGGCGGCTGGAACGAGAAGACCAACCTCGACATCGTGCACACCGTCTGCGCACTGCTCGACGAACTGCGCCCACGCGCGGACGGCAAGTCCTACCGCGAACAGATCGCCTTCGTCACCGACCGTCCCGGCCACGACCGCCGCTATGCGATCGATGCGCGCAAGCTGGAGCGGGAACTCGGCTGGAAACCGGCCGAGACCTTCGAGACCGGTATTCGCAAGACCGTGCAGTGGTATCTGGACAACCAGGACTGGGTGATCAACGTGCAGTCCGGCAGCTATCGCCAGTGGGTCGAGAAGAACTACGCGGAGCGCGCCTGATGAAAATCCTGCTGTTCGGCAAGAACGGTCAGGTCGGCTGGGAGCTGCAGCGCAGCCTCGCCCCGCTGGGCGAACTGGTAGCGCTGGACAGCCACAGCGCCGACTTCTGCGGCGACTTCGCCGATCCCGACGGTATCGCCCGCACGGTGCGCGCGATAGCGCCGGACGTAATCGTCAACGCCGCGGCGCATACCGCGGTGGATAAGGCGGAGAGCGAACCGGAACTGGCGCACGCCATCAATTCGGTCGCCCCCGGTGTGCTGGCCCGCGAGGCCGCGGCGCTCGACGCCTGGCTGGTTCATTATTCGACCGACTATGTGTTCGACGGCAGTGGCGAGAGCCCTTGGGGCGAGACAGATCCTGTCGCGCCGCTCAGCGTGTATGGCTCGACCAAGCTGGAGGGCGAGCAACTGATAGCGCATTCCGGCTGCAAGCACCTGATCTTCCGCACCAGCTGGGTGTACGGGGCGCGCGGCGGCAACTTCGCCCGGACCATGCTGCGTCTGGCGCAGGAGCGCGAACGCCTGACGGTCATCGACGACCAGGTCGGCGCGCCCACCGGCGCCGACCTGCTGGCCGACGTCACCGCCCATGCGATTCGCACCGCCCTGCGGCAGCCGGAATTATCCGGCCTGTATCACCTGGTCGCGGGCGGCGAAACGTCGTGGCACGGCTATGCCCGTTTCGTGATCGAATCGGCGCGTCAAGCCGGTCTTCCCATCAAGGTCGCGCCGGAGTCAATCGAAGCCGTCCCGACCAGCGCGTTCCCTACACCGGCGAGGCGGCCGCACAACTCGCGGCTGAACACGACCAAGTTGCAACAGGCCTTCGGCCTGCATCTGCCGCCTTGGCAAACCGGCGTGACGCGCATGCTTACCGAGATACTGGACACAACAACATGACAAAACGCAAAGGTATCATCCTCGCCGGCGGATCCGGCACCCGGCTGCATCCGGTCACGCTGGCCGTTTCCAAGCAGCTGTTGCCGATCTACGACAAGCCGATGATCTACTATCCGCTGTCGACGCTGATGCTGGCGGGCATCAGCGACATCCTGATCATCTCCACGCCGCTGGATACGCCGCGCTTCGAGCAGCTGCTGGGCGACGGCAGCGCCTGGGGGCTGAACCTGCGGTATGCCGTGCAGCCCGCACCGGAAGGGCTGGCCCAGGCCTTCATCATCGGCCGCGAGTTCATCGGCAACGACGCCTCCGCGCTGGTGCTGGGCGACAACATCTTCTACGGGCATTCGTTGCACGAGGGGCTGGAATGTGCCACCAGCCGCGACAATGGCGCCACCGTGTTCGCCTATCACGTGCGCGATCCGCAGCGTTACGGCGTGGTGGAATTCGACGCGAACGGCCGGGCGATCTCGCTCGAGGAGAAGCCGCTGCAGCCGAAATCCAACTATGCCGTCACCGGCCTCTATTTCTACGACAACGACGTGCTGGACATCGCCGCCGGCCTCAAGCCCTCCGGGCGCGGCGAACTCGAGATCACCGACGTCAACCGCACCTACCTGGAACAGGGCAGGCTGTCCGTGGAGATGATGGGACGCGGTTATGCCTGGCTGGACACCGGCACGCACGAGTCCATGCTCGATGCCAGCCAGTTCGTGCAGACCATAGAGCAGCGCCAGGGACTGAAGATCGCTTGCCCGGAGGAGATCGCCTACCGCAAGGGATTCATCGATGCGGCACAACTGGAACGTCTTGCCGCCCCCCTGCTGAAGAGCGGCTACGGTGATTATCTGATGCAGGTGCTCAATGACAAGGAACCGCTGAAATGAATGTGGTTGCCACCGCGATCCCCGATGTGCTGATCCTCGAACCGCGGGTGTTCGGCGACGACCGGGGCTTCTTCTTCGAGAGTTTCAATCGCCGGGCTTTTACGGAGGCGGTCGGCCGAGAAATCGACTTCGTGCAGGACAACCACTCGCGCTCGGCGAAGAACGTGCTGCGCGGCCTGCATTACCAGATCAGGCATCCGCAGGCGAAACTGGTGCGGGTCATCCAGGGCAGGGTGCTCGATGTGGCGGTGGACATCCGCCGCAGTTCACCCACTTTCGGGAAGCATGTCGCGCTGGAACTTTCGGCCGAGAACAAGCGCATGATGTGGATACCGGAAGGATTCGCGCACGGCTTCGTCACGCTCTCCGAAAACGCCGAGTTTCTGTACAAGACCACCGACTACTGGTATCCGGAACACGAACGCTGCATCCGTTGGGACGATCCCGCACTGGGCATAGACTGGGAACTGGAAACAGCGCCCGCCCTGTCCGGAAAGGACGCGCAAGGCAAACTGCTCGTCGAAGCTGAACTGTTCCCTTAACCGAAGGGAACCAACTGGACAGGAACGAACGGACGAAACAGGCTGCGCCGGCGTGCCGACCGCCGCGGCTATCAGCCGGCCGGAATCATGCCGCGCATGGTAGTGGCGTTGTGCATGCCGCTCAAGAAAAACCTTTGTGACTTCACTTTACGGCCGCTCAATTAAGGGGCGACCTCTGAACTTGTTCGGCACTTCCTTAAATAATCCTCGTAAGTCAGCGATATTCCATCGCACAATTTAACCGTGGGCTCCCAGCCTAATTCTTTTATTTTCGATATATCCATTACTTTACGCATGGTGCCGTCTGGCTTGCTCGTATCAAAAACGAGTCTTCCCTTGAACCCAACGACTTGTGCAACCATCTCAGCGAGCTCGCGTATGGTCAAATCTTCACCGGATCCAATGTTCACCAACGGAGGATTATCATTGTTGAACAGTGTAGAAAGTTTTTCTTCCATCTGCTCTAGCAAGTAGATGCATGCATCGGCCATGTCTTCGCTGTAGAGGAATTCTCGCATGGGCGTGCCGGTGCCCCAAACCACAACCTCATCGGCATTATTTTGCTTGGCTTCGTGCATCTTTCGGATCATTGCCGGCATAACATGAGAGTTATCAAGATCATAGTTGTCGTTAGGCCCATACAAGTTCGTTGGCATTGCCGCCAGATACCGGGTGCCATATTGGCGGTTATATGACCAGCACATCTCGATACCGGCGATCTTCGCGAGGGCATAGGGGCGGTTAGTGGGCTCCAGCGGGCCGGTAAGCAGGTATTCTTCCTTGATCGGTTGCGGACAGGCCTTGGGATAGATGCATGAAGAACCCAGAAACAACAATCGCTTGACGCCGTTTTCCCAAGCACTGTGAATGACATTATTCTGGATAATGAGGTTGTCTTCGATGAATTCTGCCGGGTAGGTGTTATTGGCATAAATACCCCCAACCTTCGCCGCAGCAAGAATGACAAACTCCGGTTTTTCCTTTGCGAAAAAGACATCCACATCCGACTGCCTGCGCAAATCAAGTTCCGCATGAGTACGACCAACCACATTGTTATAGTCCCGAGCTTTCAAACGTCGCGCCAATGCGGATCCGACAAGACCTCGATGCCCGGCAATGTATATTTTTGAGTCTTTCTTCATGGTGCGGATTCGAGTTGCATAAACGGTTATTGCTGCCGACTTGAGGCAACAGCCTTAAATTCTAGTCGCACATAGTAGAGACGTTGGGTATGCCGCTCAAGAAAAACATTTCTCGCTGGGCGACATCCTGCACCTGTTCCCGGCCATCAGCGACCTGCGCAGCCGCCATCCGGATGCTGGGGGGGCGAACGCATTCGTCCTGCCGAGACTGGGATTGACCGAACTGATGGGAGTGCTGCTGCGACCGCAAGACTTCGTCAGCGTGGACAGCGGCATCGCCAGTTGGCGGCGGCGCTCGACCTGATGCTGCACAGCCCGCCGTGCCAACTTTCAATCGCGTCGCAAGATGTATTTAACGCACTGCTCCCAAGGCCTGGGAAATAGGCAACTTGTTATGCCAGAAGCTCTGCATACAGAGATGCATAGCCTGCAGCCATTTTCTCCGCGGTGAAGAGCTCCCAATAACGCGCTTCCGCACTTCGCCCCATATCAGCCGCCATATCGGGATTGCTCCACAAACGACACATTGCATCCCGAAATGCGGCCGGGTCGCTTGGCGGGACAACCAGTCCGGTTTCGCCATGGACATTAATAAAACTCGTACCTGTTCCGATCTCGCTCGAGATCATCGGCTTGCCAAACATGGCGCCCTCAAGCAGGGAAATACCGAAGGCCTCCGAACGCAAGTGAGATGGGAAAACAATTGCATAGCACAGTTGCAACAGCGCCACCTTGTCTTCATCCTCCAGCGTCCCCAGAAAGTGAACATTGCGCAAACCTGAACGGCGCGCATGATCTTTCAATTCGTTCTCCACCGGCCCTGAGCCAACGATCACTACCGGGTAATCCGTGTCCCGGATCGCATCCAGCAAGATGTGGAGCCCCTTGTAATAACGAAGCACCCCGACAAAAAGAAAAAAACGCTCGCCCAGTTTCGCCCGCCAATCGGCAATTCGAACAGACGACGGCAACGGATACGTCGACTTATCCAATCCATAGGTGATTTCCGCGATCTTGTCCCGGTAACGATTCAGCACAGGGCTGGTCGCCAGATAGTTGGGGGATGTCGCGACAATTCGATCGACACTGGCAAGGAAACGGTTCTTTAGTGGCCTGTATAGTTTGAGCAGCGTTTGCTGCCGGATAATATCGGAATGGTAGGTGACAACCGTTGGCTTGCCATGGCCAGTGGCGAAATGAACCAGGTCCATGAAGGGCCATGGATAATGCAAATGGATAATATCGGCTTGCTTGGCAAGCGCGCCGAACTTGCGAAACGCACTTAACGAGAACCCCGTCGATGCGATATGCAAGTCCAGTTTGGCTTGATGCACCAAGTGCCCGGAGAACTCTATAGGCCCCTCGTGCGCATTCCGGGAAAGCGTCAACACCTCGCTGGTAAAACCATAGCGGGCTGTTCCCTTGCACAATTGGAAAATAACCTGCTCGATTCCGCCAAACGAATCCGGGTAATACGTCTTGAAAAAATGCAACACGCGCGGCGCTTCCCGACTCATGCGATCACCTCTCGATACACTGCCGCCGTCTGCTCCGCACAGCGCTGCCAGCTAAAAGAAGCTGCGCGCTGCAATCCGCGCAATGCCGCCTCGCGACGCCATGACTCATCCTCCAGCCCCGCTGCAATCAATTGGCTTAAAGCATCGACATCTTGCGGCGCGCACATTGCCGCCGCATCGCCAGCCACCTCGGGCAAAGTGGACGAATTCGAGCAAACGACCGGAATGCCAGAAGCCATTGCCTCAAGCACCGGCAAACCGAACCCCTCATATAAGGACGGAAACACGAAAAGACGCGCCCCCGCATAGATCAGCGGAAGCGTAGCCTCATCCATGAACCCCAGATAGCGCAACCATCCTTCCGACTCAGCGCGTTCGATGCGCGCATGCAACTGCTCGCTGCGCCAGCCATGATAACCCATCAAAACCAGCGGCCATTGGCGTCGCACCGCCTGCGGCAACAGGAGATAGGCGTCCAGCAAAACATCCAAGTTTTTTCTGGGCTCTATCGTTCCGGCATACAGACAGTAACCGGCCGGCTTCAGATTATGTTTTTCCAACACCGGAAACAACTCGTCCGCCGCACGAGGCCGGAACCCGGCCGAACATGCCAGTGGCACAGCACGGATTTTCTCCAGCGGCCAGTTGAAGTAGGACGCGACTTCCTGGCGGGTGAATTCCGAATCGGTTATAAGCATGTCCGCGCGCTTGAGAGAAAGTGAGATTTCCTTGCGCATAAATCTCACGCGCTCGGGAGGATGACAATGCGCCCAGGTAAACATCGAGAGATCGTGGAAAGTGCAAACAGATGGCCCCGCGAACGGAGGTAAATAGAAATTTGGGCCATGAAAAACATGATCCGAATAGGCACGCAATGCCTTTTGCTTGACCAGCGAGGACGCCAGCCGGTACATCTCGACGGCCATGGCGTTCTTGAGAACCGCGCCCCGCAAACCCGATGAAAGCGACATCAGGTTTGATATTCCTCCGGCCTGTTTCGGTTCCGTGCAATCGCGGACAAGCCGATGGCCCGACAAGAACGACAATTGTTCAATCTGCGGCATCCGTTTGAGCTGGGAGGCAAGCTCGAACGTGTAGCGCCCGATTCCCGTGAGAGGGAACCGGACAGGATCTATCGATAAGATGACTTTCATTCGCTTTCGGACAGCATCCAGCGCAAAGTTTCTTCCAACGAGGGATGTTGCAGCTGTCCGATGCACTCTTCGAGCTTTGCCGGACTGCCGCACAGGCGGCGCACTTCATTGGCGCGCACAAAAGCCGGGTTCACGTTGATCTGCAATTCATGGCCAGTGATGCGCTGCAACGTCCCGATAACAGACTGAAGGCTCACCGGGCGCCCCGAACAGATGTTATACATTTGCCCCGGCTGGCCATGCTGCAACAAGCGTAGATAAGCCTCACTTATCGTCCGCACATCATTGAATTCCCGCTCGACATCCAGATTCCCCAATTCAATGCTCTCGGCTCGCCGGGCAAAGTGCTGGATCAACTTGGGGATCACAAAACGGGTATCGTGCCCCGCGCCGGTATAGTTAAACGGCCGGGCAATGACGATAGGCAACTTGTCCATCCACAATCTGGCCATATACTCCATCGCCAGCTTGCTCACCGCGTAATCATTCACGGGGAACGGCGCAACCGTCTCGTCTATGGCGCCCTCGACCGTATTGCCGTAGACGTTGGCACTGCTCGCCAGCAACACGCACTGCAGATTACTTGCATGCCGGGCAAGCGCATCCAGCAAATTGCGCGTCCCGATCAAATTAACCTGGTAAAAGGCATTGGCATTGCCATGCCCCACAAAAGAAATTGCCGCCAGGTGAATCACGGCTTCCGGCCGCAAGGACCGCACATCCTGCTCTACAGCATCCGGATCGGTCAGGTCGGCCCCTAACCCAGAGACCTCATGACCATGCTCTTCCAGTTTTCGCCGCACATATTGTCCGGTAAACCCGTCGAGCCCGGTAACCAGAACACGCATATCAGAAAGAAAAACCTAGCTGGTTACGCCGCAAATCGGCCTCCACCATCATCTGGCACAACTGCTCCAGAGAAGTCTTCGGCTCCCAGCCGAGCTTGGCTTTTGCCTTGGCCGGATTGCCGATCAGCAGCTCCACTTCCGCCGGACGATAGAATTTCGGATTGACGCGCATCACAACCTTGCCCGTATCGGCATCAATCGCGGTTTCATTTTCTGCCGCCCCCTTGAACTCCACCGGAATACCCGCCCCCTTGAACGCCATGCGCACGAAATCACGCACCGTCTCGGTACGATTGGTGGCCAACACAAAAGTATCCGGCTCATCTGCTTGCAGCATGCGCCACATACCCTCTACATATTCCTTGGCGAAGCCCCAATCTCTTTTGGCATCCAGGTTGCCCAGCTCCAGCACATCCAGCTTGCCCAGTTTGATCTTGGCCACACTATCGGTAATCTTGCGAGTCACAAACTCGCGTCCGCGCAACGGGCTTTCATGATTGAATAAAATTCCGCTGGTGCCGAAAATGCCATAACTCTCGCGATAATTGATCGTCATCCAGTGCGCGTAGAGCTTGGCCACGCCATAGGGACTGCGCGGGTAGAAAGGGGTGTCTTCCACTTGAGGAATCGCCTGCACCTTACCGAACATTTCCGACGTGCTGGCCTGATAAAAACGAATCTTCGGATTGACGATACGAATCGCTTCCAGCAAATTGAGCGGACCGATACCGGTGATCTCAGCCGTGGTTACCGGTTGATCGAACGACACGCCGACAAAACTTTGCGCCGCAAGATTGTAAACTTCGGTCGCCCCGGTGGTTTGCAGCAGACGGATGCTGGAGGAAAGGTCCGTGAGATCATATTCCACCAGATGCAGGTTTGGATCCTGGTCGATGCCGAGTTCTTGAATACGCCAGCAATTGACCGAACTGGTACGGCGATAAGTACCGTAAACCGTATATCCTTTTTCCAACAGAAGTTGCGACAAATAGGCACCATCCTGGCCCGTTATACCCGTAACAACAGCTACTTTCTTTTGCATACCCTCTCCTTCCAAAAACGCCCCGCTCGAAACAGCATTTAAATACCCGAGCGCCATTATAGCCGGGCAAATCGGGGGAAATCGGACAACCAAGATAAAGAAAACCCACTAACCTTTTAAATTAGTGGGATTATTTGGCGCCGCTTGTCGAACTCGAACTGACGACCTACCGCTTACAAGGCGGTTGCTCTACCAACTGAGCTAAAGCGGCAAGCGTTACATTATCTCATCTTATCCCTCATTCTGCCCACTGCTTCGTCGCAGGCCGTGCCTCCAGATCAACGCCGGGAGCTCGACAAACACATATCCGAAATACGCCAGAGTGACCGATGCGGCCATCATCAACGCAATCGATGACGCACTTTGCGCCACACCCAGCAGATCGAACATCCAGATCACCAGAAAGTGGCAAAGGAAAATCCCGTACGACAGATTGCCGAGCCAATCATCCCATCCTTTCCTCTTGCATCGAGCCAGGAAGAACAGCGCAGGCACCCCGACAAACAGGCCAAGCAACACCTCGAAGCTATAAGGCAAATCGATTTTGCCCGACTCGTAAAGGACGGCCGCACATACCATCATCAGCACGAATATCATCACCGCCGGATGCCTGATCGACGGTTGCCTGAAATCGTAAATATACGACCCCAGCAGAAAGATGAACAACGTTCCCGGCAACAGCCGATAGCCCCACGCGTCGGTGTTAATAACACCGAAGGATGCAACGAGCCACACCAGCAAGGACAGAACGAACCACAGGTTGCGGCGGCCGCCGATCAGGACAAGGGGGAACAGCAAGTAGAACGTCAGCTCCAGCCCAAGCGACCATGCCTGGGGAATGAACATGCAACCCGCGATGGCCGTGCTGTACATGAAGAAATCCAGCGGCACTACCACCATATTGGCCACCGCAGCCGCGAGAGACACTTCGCTCAGATAAGGCGACGAAAAGCCGAGAAAAAAATAACCGGCAGCAGCCAGCACCATGAAGAGCAAGTATTGAGGAAATATCCTGGCCAGCCGGTCAAGGTAGAACATCGGCACCTTACGGTACTCGGAATAGTAGGAGCGCACCAGGCCCGTCATCACGAAACCCGAAATCAAAAAGAACGAGATGACGGCGACCACCCCCGGATTATGGCCCCCCATGAACGTCACACCCATGTGACTCAGTGCAACGGCAATCGCCAGAATAAAACGGTAAGTTCCCATCACTGCCTCATGGACTCAAAAGGGAAGCTTGTTATCTCGCACCCGCTTATAACCAACTTGGCGCAATGTAATTTTGAACCAAGGAACTCCATCGTTGCGATGGATCTTGACCGTCGTATCGTAGAGCGCCAACTGGTACAGACTTATGCCGCGCGGATAGCTTAACCCATCCTGTACGTCGCTGACCTCTTTGGCTTGCCAACTCAAGCTATAGGCCGAAAATGAGGCTTTGCCTTCGGGGGTCAGCATGGGATTGACCGTATGCATGAACTCCATCACATTTATTTTGGCCTCTGCTTGCGCGTTTGATTCCTGCAGGCGGGTCAGTGCGCCCAGTTCGCTATTGATCCATCCGAACAATGCAACTCCGGTGCTGCTGATCAATACCATTGCAACGACAGCTTCGAGCAGCGTGAAACCGCGCTGCCTTCTCCCTGTATTAGCCACCGGATGTCACCTCGCAGGCGGGAGCGACGAGATCGTACCTCTCTATAGAGTTATCTGGCGTCACCAGCGTCAATTCACCGCCGCTGCATATGCCATTGAAAGCAAAAACGATCGGTTTGTTCACTCGCAGCGCCCATCCTTCAGGCAACTCGATGGGGTAGCTTGCTCGCACCGCAGAAGAACTGCTTGCCAGCACAATGGGCTTACCGGAAAGAAATGCCTCGTAGCTTAATTCACCCAAGCGCCCAATAATCTCATCCCTGTCGGTCTTGAATTGCGCCCCGCGCGCCATCCGCTCCATGGACGGCAGAACAACGGCGGTTAACAACCCGACCAGGAAAATAACCACCAGCAACTCGATCAGGGTAAAACCGCGCACCGAAGCTCCCGGAATCAACGGACAGGAAGGTAACCTACATCCGCATCCATTTCCTCGCCACCCGGCTTGCCGTCGGCGCCCAGCGAATACAAGGCGAACGGCTGCCCGTTCAATCCGGGAACGGAATACTGATAAGACATGCTCCAAGGATCGAGCGGGAGATCTCCATCCAGATACGGGCCACGCCAGCGACCGCGTATCTTTTCATCCTGCGGCAAAGTGTTAAGCAGCGCCAACCCCTCTGCAGTTGTCGGATAGCGACCAATATCCAGACGCATCGATTCGAGCGCCCCCTTTATCATCTTGACTTGGGTCTGCGCCGTCTGCACCCTGGAGGAATCGACCTTGCCGAACAGTTTAGGCCCGACCAGGCCGGCCAGCAGCCCGATAATGACCAGCACCACCAGCATCTCAATCAGCGTAAATCCGGGAATCCTTCGATGAAACTTCCGCATATTCATTTACCTCATTTCTTTCAAGTTGTTCAACAAATCTGGAGCGTCTGCAACAACGGCTTACTTATTCAAGGCGTTTTCCCACTCCGCAACCATGGCTTTGGCCGTTTCGACCTGCTCCTTGGTCAAGCTCGATTCCAAATAACGTAGCAGTTTCCCGGATTTTGGATCCCCAGTCCGAGCTGCCAGGAAAGCCCACTTGTATGCCCGAATGTAATCCGTGCCGATGACCTGGCCTTCGGTGTACATGTAAGCCAAGTTGAATTGTGCGGGCACATAACCTTGTGTGGCGGCCTTTTCAAACCAGTCAGCCGCGGCTTTCAAGTCCGGCTCTTTTCCCTCCCGCGAAAGTACACCCAGATTGTACTGCGCGGGAGCATACCCCTGATCTGCCGCTTTGCGATACCACTTGACCGCATCCTCCGGCTTCGCCTCCACCCCGGTTCCCATGGCATACATCAGCCCCAATGCAAACTGGGCATCCGGCAAATTCTGGCTTGCCGCCTGTTCAAACCAATACACGGCCTTCTTGTCGTCTTTCGGCACGCCGGCGCCCACATGGTACAGATTGCCGAGATTGAATTGCGCCCCCGCATAACCCTGTTTGGCGGATTTTTCGTACCAGACTGCGGCCGCTTTCTCGTCCTTGGGAACACCCTGACCGTTGGCATACATCAACCCCAGATAGAACTGGCCGCCCTGATTGCCCTTCGCGGCCATCTTCCTGAATTCTTTCAGCGCAACTGCATAGTTGCCTTCGTTGTAAGCGCTATAGCCTTCCTGCATCCCAGCCTGCGCCGCCAGCGCAAACAGGCACGACGCGAGTATCAGCAACAATTTACGTGTCATACAACCTCCGTTATTCAGTTAATTTCACAAACCAACATTTTATCCCAAATAATTCAGCGGACCGACACCGGGCAGATGATGTGCAAAAGCTACACAGGCCGCCTGCACGCGGACAGTCCCAAAGGCATCTTGAATGGAGTTCCTAGCCGGCGGATGTGCTCAATCCGGTGATTGCCATCATGATCGCAATCATGATCGTTCCGATTACAGCACCGATCAGCAGGATGGCGACCGGTTCGAGCAAGATCAGGAATCGTTTCATCCGCTCGCTGGCCGCCCCCTCATAAAGCGACGCCAGCGTACGCAACATGGATGCAAGTTCGCCCGAGCGCTCGCCGACCCGGATCAGGTTCAGGCCGGACGGGGAAAACATCGCCGTCGATGCCAGTGCATCGGCCAATCGCTTGCCGGCGCGCAAATCGCGCAGCGCGAACTGGAACTTCAACCGCATTTCCTCCAGTTTCACGGCATCCTGGGCCAACTCCATTGCGCGCACGATGGGCACACGGTTCTCAAGCAATATGCCCAGCAGGCTCGCCCATCGGCCGATCTCGATCTCCACCAGCCAGCGTCCCAGCAACGGCGCGCGGGCCAGTCTCTCCCATGCACGCGCCCGCACCTTGGGCTTGGAAAAAGCTGCCGCGCCGGCGAACAACAACGCCAGCGCGCCCAGTCCAAGCCATAGCAAATATTCTTTCACGAACATCCCGGCCTGCAACACCCAGACAGACAACCAAGGCAAATCCGCATGGCCATTCTTCAACAGATTGGCAAACTTCGGCACCACCACCACGAATGTCAGCAACGTCGCCCCAATCCCGGACAACACCAGCACGCTGGGATAAATCAGCGCATTGCGCATTTCCTGACGCAAGCGATGCTCATATTCCATCTGCGTTGCCGCATCAGCCAGCGCCTCGGCCAGCTTGCCTGTCATTTCTGCCGCTGCCGTCATCTGCAGCACATAATCCGGCAAGACCAGCCCGGATTCAGCCATCGCGGTCGAGAACCGCGCGCCGCCGCGCAATGCGGCATGCATCCTGGCGAACATCTCACCCAGCTGACTGGCGGCATGTCCTCCGGCGAGGGATTCCACGGCCTCGCCCAGCGGAACACCCGCCTTCAGTAGCGTCGCCAGTTCGCGTATAACCAGCCGTTTGTCCTGTGCCGATGCCTTCCCTCGGCGCCTGATGGATGTGCTTTCATTGCCGACCTCCAGCTCAAACGGCAACAGCCCCTGCTGTTGCAGCAAACGCAGTGCTTCGGCCTGACTCGCGGCTGACAATTGCCCCCTTACCGTCTGGCCGTTGCTTCCGGTAGCCTGATAACGAAATTCCACGGTCATTCTTCTCCGCCATCCAGACCCGTCACGCGCAACACCTCGTCCAGGCTGGTCAGCCCACGCCGGGCCTTGATCAACCCGTCCTCGCGCAGGCTACGGCTGCCATTGGCGCGAGCCAAATGAGCCACCTCCGAAGTCGGCGCACGTCGCATGATCGCCTGACGCATCGGTTCATCTACCTGGATCAATTCGTAGATGCCCAAGCGCCCCCGATAGCCCGTGCCGCGACAACGCTCGCAGCCCGCCGACACGCGCCAGCGGGGGGTATCGCCCAGTAATTCCGGATAACGTGTCTGCAAGGATTGCAGGAGCGCTTCGAAGGCTGGCTCCAACCGAGTCGGCTGCGCACATTCGCACAATTTGCGCACCAGGCGCTGTGCGCCCACGGCGCGCACCGACGATGCCACCAGGAAAGGCTCCAGTCCCATATCCAGCAAGCGATTGAATGCGCCCGCCGCATCGTTGGTGTGCAGCGTGGAAAGCACCATGTGTCCAGTGAGCGCGGACTGCACGGCTATGGAGGCAGTCTCCGCATCGCGCATTTCGCCGATCATGATGGTGTCCGGATCATGACGCAGGATGGAGCGCAATGCCCGGGCGAAATCGTAGCCGATCTCGCTGTGAACCTGAATCTGCACCACTCCGCGCATTCTGAATTCGACCGGATCCTCGACCGTCACGATCTTGCGCGAGCGGTCGTTCAAGCCCTCCAGTGCCGCATACAACGTGGTGGACTTGCCCGATCCCGTCGGTCCGGTGATGAGCACGATGCCATGCGGCTCCGCAACTATCTGCGCAAACTGCGCCAGATGATCCGGCTCCATACCCAGATGGGACAATTGCAGCTGCGCCCGCTCCTTCGGCAGCAAACGCATCACCACCGACTCGCCACCGCCCGCGCATGGCATGACCGAGACGCGGATGTCCAGCTCAACGCCACTGACGCGCACGGTGACACGTCCGTCTTGCGGCAGGCGGCGCTCGGCAATATCCAGCCCCGACACCAGCTTGATGCGCGACACCAGCGCATCCATGCGTTGTGGCGGCAACTCCAGATGCGTCTGCAGCACGCCATCGATCCGGTAGCGCACGACCAGCTGATGCTCTTCCGGCTCCAGGTGAATATCCGACGCCCCCGCATCCGCCGCGCCGGACAGGATGGTGTTGAGCAGTTCCACCACCGGCGCCTCTTCCGCCAGTTCGCGCAGGTGTGTCGCATCCTCGCCGCCGCCGGCCGGGCCGCCGTCTCCCAGTTGGCGCAACGCTCCCTCCAGATCCTGGCTGCGCGCCAGATGCCACATGCATGGCTGCTGCGAAAAGGTCGCCGTTACCGCCTCGCGCAAGCCGCTATCCAGCGGGTTGCGTGCGACACAATGAACAACGCCATCGGCCGCCTCCCACAACAGCAGTTCCTGACCTTGCAACCATGAGACATCCAGGCCAGCTGTCGCGATCGTATCCTTGATCTGCGGCAATTGCCGTTGCAATTCTTCCGCGTCGAACAGCGGCATGTCGAGTTGACGCGCCAGCACCGGCAGCAGCACATCCTCCGACAGCGCCCCCATGCGAACCAGCACCGCACCGAGCCGCCCGCCGAATTCCCGCTGATAGGCCAGCGCGCGCTCGATCTCCGCCGCTTCCACCAAGCCCGCAGCCACCAACAGTTCGCCTATCATTCCGCCCGCCATCGCGTCAGCCATTCCACATCCTCAGCCCATCGTTAGTTTGATTCCGAACCCTTCTCCACCCACGAAAACACGTCGCTCCCCAAACAATCCATAAACCTCACCATTCCCGCGCAAGCGGGAGTCCAGCAATAAACGGCTATCCGGAATTGAGTGTTGAGGCTCAATAGTGATAGCGACACAGAGCCACCAGAATCGTATCGTCCTGAACCGCATAAACAAGCCGATGTTCTTCGTCGATTCTTCGTGACCAGAAGCCCGCAAGATTATGCCTGAGCGGTTCGGGCTTCCCTATCCCCTCAAACGGGGAGCGCTGAATGTCTTTAAGAAGTGCATTGATCCGCTTGAGAGTTGACTTATCCTTGCCCTGCCAGAACAGGTAATCCTCCCACGCTTGATCGGAGAATTTAACCGGCATCGTCGATCAATTCCATGACCTTGCCGCCATTGGCCGCCAACTGCTCGATAGACTCCATAAGTCGCTTCGCATTTTTGGGGCTGCGCATCAGGTAAGCCGTTTCTTCAAGTGCATTGAAGTCCTGAAGCGACATCATCACAACAGGACTCCCAGCTTGCCGAGTGATCAGTACCGGAGATCGGTCATCGGCTACTTTATTCATGATCTCTGCCAAATGTTGGCGTGTATGACTGTAAGTGATGGCTTCCATGTCTGCCTCCTTCTCAATTGTACAAATAATAGTACAACAAGCCATTAAATTCAACACTTCATTCCTGATTCCAAAATAAACAGCCCGCAAAGCGGACAGCGACTTGATATTGACCCGCTATGCGGGAATGACGTGTTTTGGCGCTAATGGACATCAGGGTTGATGATAACCACTCTTGCCTGTGCAGTCTGAACCAAACTGCACAGGCAAGAAAAAAGCGGCCAAGGCCGCTTTTTCCGTGTTGCTTCGTTTGACAGACCGGGCGGCAAAGACGCCGCCGCCCGAATCAGACCAATCGATTACTCCTTGCCTTGCATTGCAGTGAACGAACCGTTCGGTGTGAACAGGATGTTCTGCACTTCCAGGCCGTTGGTCGGAGCAGTGACGCGCAGACGCGGACGGGCAGCTGCTGCCTGTGCGCCGATCGCTGCTTCGATCTGGGTCGGAGTCAAGGTCTGTGCTGCGCCTGCTGCCAGCGAATTGATCAGCACTACGGGAGTGGTGGCCGCACCACCTGCCTCGGGCAGGATCGAGACCTTAACCTGTGCAGCCACCGAACCGGTGTTGATCACACGCAGATAGTTCTGCCAGCCTGCGTTCGCCACGGGCACATAGTTGCGCACGTCGACGGTCTGGCCGTTGAACAACATCGCTGCCAGGCTGGTCGCTGCCAACGCGTTGTTGGAGTCGGTCGTCGTAGCAGTGTGGGTCAGCGTTGCAGCCAGGGTCGGGGTGCCTTCGACCATAGCCACGGTGTTGGTGGCTTGCTGGTGGTAGCAGACGTAGTACGCTGTTGCGGTCGTCGGCAGTGCGGTGGACGGGATGGTCACGCTGGTCGCGGCGGCGGCAGCAGCAGCCGTTGCGAACGCTGCGGTGGTCATGCCGTTAACGCCGCCCGCACCGGTTGCACAGGTAGCGCTGGTGTCGAGCGCGACCTTGCCGGTGGTGCCCAAGGCGCCGAAGAAGCCGGCCGGAGCAGCAACGGTGAGGGACAGGCCAGTTGCGCCAGCCTGGGAAGCCATGGTGTAAGCCGTGGCGCCGTCAGCCTGCACAGCCGTGCCGTTGGTCGCAGTGAACGAACCCAGTTGGGCGATCGTGGCAGACACAGCAGCGTCGGCAGCGGGGGTGGTGGCAAAGCGCGTAGCCGAGCCGGTGGCGGCAGCCAGGTCGATCTTGCCGGGAGCGGTGTTTGCAGCGGCAGCCAGGGTGACGCCCTGTGCGGACGATGCGACGTTAGTTGCAGCGGAAGTCGCGTCGTAGTTGCTTGCAGTTGCCGGCAGCGCGCCGAAGCGGCTGGCGGGTGCGCCGATGCCCACGGAAGCGGTCGCGGTGATCGGGGTGGTCAGGATGGCAGCCGCGTTGTTCAGCGCCAGGGCAACGGAAGTACCAGCGCCGGTGGCTGCGCCGCCGATAGTGGCCACGGTGCCGCCAACGCCGATGCCGTCCGCAACGGTCACCAGCTTGAACACGATGTAGTCAACGCCTGCGCCGACTGCGGCCGGGTTGGCGGTGCCGGTGGTGGTGCCCAGGCTGGCTGCGGCCAGGGTGATGGACACGCCCGCTGCGCCAGCGCCCGTGCCGTCAGCGTTGGAGACGATTGCGGAGGCAACGCCAGGAGCGACCGACGGGATGGTGCTGATGGAAGCGCCAGTCAGCTTGACGTAAACGTAGACCGTCGAGTTTGCCGGAATGGCGGTGTTAGCCACCACCCTGATCGCATTCGCGACCGGGATGGTGATTGCCGTTGCGGCAGGTGTGGAGCCCTGGAACAGTTCCTTTGCGAAAACCGGAGCCGTTGCGGTCACGGTCGTAGCCTGTGCATTCGCAGCCATCAGGCCCAATGCAGCGGCGATTGCGAGCGACAATACTTTTTGGTTCTTCATCATTATCGTTTCCCTTATATAAAAAGTTGATAAAGCTCTAACAACTTTGCTTCAATTTTCTCTGTGTTGTCGCAGAGGTCTTTCGAAAGACGCTCGCAGTATAACAATGCGCAGGGTCGTGTCAACGACCATCCCGCAGTTTTTTTTCGGTGTGGCAAAAAAACCACACCCCGCAAACGCCCTTGCCGATTGGAATGCCGACGCATGCAATCAAAAATTGATTAAGATTGGCACTTCGCCACAAGCCTTCCCATCCATGAATTTCTGCCGCTCATCCTTCACCGCTTCCGCCATTTGCCAGCGCGGTTTCACGTTGGTGGAAATGCTGGTGGTACTGCTCATCGTCGGCATGGCGGGCGGAATTCTTTTCGACGGCGCAGCGCAGGTGATGGGCATGCAGGACAGACTCAACGACCAACTGACCAGACTGCGCGGCGAGGGACTGCGCGCCGACTGGCTGCGCCAGGTGGTACAGGGAATGCAGCCGGATTACGCGGATGGCAAGCAGGTATTCAGGGGCACACCGAGCGGCTTCTCAGGCCTGACCACCAACCCGCTTGCCGGCGGCTATGGCGCCTTGCAGCCTTTCGAATTGACGCTCACGCGCGATGCCGCACACGACCAGATGCTGCTACGCTACGGCACCGGAAAAGACGCACCCATCATCTTGCACTGGGCGGGCGACCGGGGGCGGCTGCGTTATATGGACGACCGCGGGGAGGCACACGAGGACTGGCCCCCGCCGCTCGGCCTGTGGCCGCAACTGCCCAGCGCGATCACCCTCGAAGGCGAACGCGACGGCGCGCCCTGGTCCATCGTCGCCGCGCATTACGGACCGACCTGGCCGATCCCGCGCGCGCGCGATGTGATGGGTGGCATGCCGTGAGCCGAAGCGCGCAACGCGGTTTTGTGCTGGCCGCCACGATGTGGATGCTGGCGATTCTGGCCATCGCCGCAGTCTATTTCGCCGGCCGCATTCAACACGCCCGCGAACTTGCACAACGGGCCCAGGCCCATACCCAGGCACTGGTCGACCTCGATAGCGCGCGCGCCGAAATCCTGTTTCGCATCGCCACCACCCCTCTCTCGCTCTACGGCCTCGGCTCCTCGACGGAGGATGCGATCGCACTGGACGACCGCCCGTACCTGGCGCCGGGCGATACGCTGGTGCGGTTGCAGGACAACCGGGGCCTGCTCAACCTGAACATCGTGAACGACGATCGCCTCGATCGCTTCCTCAATATCCTGGGTGCGCCCGCCGCCCGCCGTGCAGGGCTGATCGATGCGTTGCGCGACTATATCGACGAAGACAACCTGAAGCACCTGAACGGCGCGGAAGCCGCCGACTACACTGCTGCGGGCCAGCCCCCGCCGCGCAACGCCAAGCTGGCGACGCCGATGGAAGCAAGGAACATCTATGGCTGGGGCGACATGCCGGAATTGTGGAAGGACAACCTGCTGCCCCGGTTGACCAGTACCAGCAATTCCTTTTCGCTCAATCCGAACACTGCCCCCTGGCAGGTGCTGGCGACGATGCGCGGCATGACGCCGGAAGGCGCCCAGGCCATCATCCAGGCGCGCAAGATCGCCCCCATCGTCCATGCCGGACAAATCGAGACACTGACCGGCATCCAGGTTTCCACCGATTCGTTCATGCCCGATGTGATCACCCTGCCTTCCGAGAGCATACGGGTCACGCAGCATGCAAAAGGAATGGGCTGGGGATGGCAATACAACGTGACGCTCACCCCGGTGAGCGATACCGCGCCATGGCGCATTGACTATTTTTACCGGGTTGAATTACCATCGAACGATGTTCCCACACAAGCTACACCTCATCTTCCGGAGCGCGCAACGCGCGCTTCGTCTCAAGCCGAGGTTCTTCTACCATTCCCCTGACCGGGTGCAAAGCCCGGAAGCCGGCTTCGGCAAGGCCTCATGGGTGCTGGCCCGCGCGTTGTGTCATTTCAGGCTGGTCGACCTGTCCCAGGTTCCCCTGCGCGCTCGCGCGCAGGCGCTGCCGTTGCAGATTGCCCAGTTCAGCCCTTATCCCTCCACCGGCCATCATGCCGTCTGGCAGGATGGCCGCGCCCTGGTGTGGTACTGGGATCAGGCCATGGTGCTGCGCGCCATGGCCGAGGCGGGCATGACGCCGCAACGTGCAAGGGTGCTGCCCGAGAGCGTGCTGTACGCGCCGGAAGCCCAGGGATTGCGCCTGATCAACTGCCTGCAGGGGGTGGAAGCCCAGTACTGGCGTAACCATCAGCCCGTGCAATCACGCTGGTGGAAAGACATCCCCGATGCGAACGAGTGGCTGGCCTTTCAGCGCGATCTCGGGTTGGGAGGCGAGATCCGCCGGACGGATGTGCCCACACCACTGAATTTTGAGTTGCACGATACGCCTCAGTTGACTTCGACCGCGGGTGGGGAGGTTGCCAACTGGCGCGACGAGCGCGTCGCCTATGCCCTGCTTGCTTTGCTGCTTTTTGTTCCGACCGCATGGATAGGCGCAGGCTTGATCAAACTGAAACTGGCGCAAAAAAATCTTGCTGCCGCGATGAGCGAACTCGAGAGTCAGGCCGGCCCGCGGCTCGATGCACGGGAACAGGCGCAACGCGCCGCTGCGCGCTGCCAGGCGCTGTATGAACTCGATCCCTATCCGGGGCAACTCGAATTGATGGGACGCGTTGCGGATACCTTGCCCAAGGGTGCAACCTACCTGAAGGAATGGGATTTCCGCGACGGAAAACTGAAACTGGTGCTTGTCACACAAAATAATGTGATCTCCAGCAGCGCGCTCGTCGCTGCGCTGCAAAAAGCCGGCGGCTTCGAAAACGTGCAGGTAGCCCCTGGCAACGACCCAAAGGTGCTGTCCATCGACATGGATGTTGTCACAGCTCGCCCCGCCCATGCTTGACCAGTTTATTTCCGAACTCAAGAACAACGCGAGATTGCGCATCGGGATTGCGCTGATCCTTGCCGTGCTGTGGCTCTATTTCATTCTGTTAATGCGCGAGGCATTGGACGATGGCGCACGCGAGTATCGCGGCAGCTCGGTCACATTGGGCAAGTTGCAATCGGTCGTGCAGGAGGGGGATTGGGCCGAGCGGCTGGCTGCAGCGAAGACGTTGCAGGCGGAGATGGAAAGCGCTTTGTGGCGCGGCGATACACTGGGCTTGGCCAATGCCTCTTTTCAGGATTGGCTCAATCAGCAGATGCAACTCGCGAGCGTTGCACGCCCGACTGTTTCGATGAGCAGCGGATCGGAGACAGAGCAATCGTCTGGCGTCGAGGGTTTGTGGCACGTCCGGGCAAAAATGACGTTCGATTTCAATTCCGACAGCCTTAACAAGTTGCTCGGGCAGATCAGTACTCATCCGCAGCATGTCGTGATCGAGAGCCTGCATGTCACCAAGGAGCCGATTCCCCGTGTGGAAATCATGGCGTCGGCTTATTTTCAGCAATCGGAACCCGCTCAGTAGCCATGCAAACCCTCTTCTCCCATCTTGGCAAATTGACCATGCTGCTGATGGCATTCGCAGCTGGATTGTCGTGGTGGCTGGCTCCGAATCCTCACGCAACGCCCGCTGCTGCCTCGCAGGCTGATGCGTGGACGCTTCCCGCGGTGTCTCGCGCCGAGCCGGATAAAGCCGTGGCCGCCATTGCAGCTGCCAATCTGTGGGGGGGGGCGCAAGGGGATGCGGCCATTACCCCATTGAATCCACCTGAGTGGCGGTTTTCCGGGATCACGAGCGACGGCCGGGAGAAGCTGGTCATGATTACAATCGAGGGGACGCCCATGCAGACATTAAAAGCGGGCGAGCAACTTCCAGGGGGTGCTAAAATATTGAAAATTAACGACGATCATCTTTGCCTGTCGATCAATGGCAAAAAACGCAACCTGAGCCTTTTCCAATAATGATGGACGCCCGCTTTTCGATTCGCCTCTCGTCAGTATTCCTGCTGGTCGTGCTGAGTTCCTGCACGGCAGATAAAGGGTTGATTCCGCCCCCGTTGCAATTGCGCAAGGATACAGTCTTGCATACCGCGCCGGCGCCTTCTTTGCAGGATGAGGAAACGACGCGCCTGTCCGACTCGACACCCAAGCCGCCGATGCCGGGGAATCTGAGCACGATCAAGAGTAATGCGCCCATCAAACCGGCTGCCGATGAAAAGGCGGAGATCACCCTGATGTTCGATCAGTTGCCGCTGATCAATTTCATTCAGGTGGTGTACGGCAACATCCTCAAAGTCAATTTCAATGTCGATGCCCAGGTGGCGGCGCGGACCGATCTGGTGACGCTGCGCACCCCAAGCCCACAAACACCGACGCAGGTGAGGGAAACCGCAAAAATGTTGTTGAAGAGCTACGGCATCGCGGTCACCGATGTCGGGAGCTTCCTGCGCATCGTGCCGGACAACACCATGCAGGGCTATGCACCCGAAATCCGGCGCGGACGCGCACTGCCGGACACGCCGTTGGCGCTACGTCCTATCTTCCAGCTGGTCGAGCTGGATGCGGTTTCGACCGGCGAGGTAACGACATGGCTGAGCAAGATGTACGGGCAAAAGATCAATATACAGGAGGATGGCGCCCGCAATGCGCTGATGATCAGCGGCCAGTCCGACGATGTAGTTTCGGCGATGGAAACCATCCACGTGCTCGACCAGCCAAGGATGCGCGGCCAGCACAGCATACGCATCGACCCGATGTTCTGGTCGGCGGCCGAGATGAGCAACAAGCTCTATGAAATCCTCTCTGCCGAGGGTTACCGCCCCTCTACCAGCCCATCTGCCGCATCACCAATCATCGTCCTGCCGATCCAGGCGATCAACGCGATCATCGTGTTCGCCAACGATCCCGCGATCATTGCGCATGTGGCCGACTGGGCGAAAGAACTCGACAAGCCCGCCAGCAAGGGAGGCGGCTTCTTCACCTACCACGCCCGTTACTCCGATGCCCAGGCATTGGCCGTCACGGTGCGCGAGTTGCTTGGCGGGGGCGCTCCCGGCCAGGCGCAAGTCGGCAAGTCGCGCGTGGTCGTCAACCCGGCTACCAACAGCCTGATCTTCCAGGGCGGCATGGAGGACTACACCAGCATCCTCAACCTGCTGCAGGAACTGGATCAGCCCGCCAAGGCGGCGCTGATCGAAGTGACCGTGGCCGAGGTGAATTTGACTGATGCGGAGCAGCTCGGCGTCGAATGGGCGCTCAACAATTCCAACACCCGCGGCGCAAACTATAGCGCCGGCACCATGGGGGGGCTGGGCATCGGCACGGGAGGCCTGACGATTCGACGCTTCAGCCTGGCGGGCAACCCCCGCATGATCATCAATGCGCTCGCCACCGAGAACCGCGCCCGAATTCTTTCCAGTCCGCGCATTCTGGCGCGAAATGGCGAGAGTGCTACGATCCAGGTCGGCCAGGAAGTGCCGGTCATCACGAGCCAGCAGACCAATCCGGTCACCGGTGGTACAGGCGGAATTTTGCAGTCGGTGCAGTATCGCAACACCGGGGTGATCTTGCGCGTAAAGCCGGTAATACATGCCGGCGACCGCATCGAACTCGAAGTGGCGCAGGAAGTGAGTTCCGCGCAGTCAACCACGACCGGGGTGTCGACATCGCCCACGATCAGCACGCGCAAGGTCGATACCAAACTCACCCTGAAAGATGGCGCAACGGTTCTGCTGGGCGGACTGATGTCGAGCAACCAGTCGAAGACCCAGTCCGGTGTGCCGTTGCTCAAGGACCTTCCGGGTGTCGGGCAGTTGTTCCGGGTCGATGGCGAAACCAATACCAAGACCGAATTGATTGTGCTGATTACCCCTTACATCATTTCCGATGACAAGGATGCCGATGCGATCACCGATTCTTTCCGAAACCGTCTCGGCGACTGGGCGCGGAATGCGGCAGTCCCTCCCGCGGCTAAATCCGCCGATGCGCCAACCGCGCAGGCCGAGCCCATACGAAAGACCACCAGCGACCCGCTGCCTTTGCGTCCGGCAGGAGAGCTTCCCGCTCCGCCAACACCTGCACCTGCACCTGCACCTGCACCTGCACCTGCACCAGCACCAGCACCAGCGGCAGCAGCAGATACAGTCGTCGCTCCGCCTTCCCCGACTCCGCCGCAACCATAGGTTGACGATGCAAGCCGACCGCCGACAATTTCTGAAGCATTGCTGCGTACTGCTTGCCGCCGGCTGCTGCAGCCTGCTGCGCCCAGTCTCGGCATGGGCCAGCGACTGGAACAAGACCGGGTTCGAAGCACGCAATCTGGCCGATGTGCTGAAAAGCCTGAACGCGGGCACGCCGGCCGACAGCAAGAGCATTCTGCTTAAGGTCCCCGATATCGCCGATCAGGACTCCGACGTTCCGATATTGATTAGCAGCAGGATTCCCAATACCCAGACTATTTCTATCGTCGTCGAGGGGAACTTGCACCCTTTGGCGGCAACCTTTGCTTTTTCCAGTGGAATCGAACCGACTGTCTCGACGCATTTGAAGATTCGCAAGACTTCGTCGGTCAAGGTGGTTGTGCAGGCCAATGGCACCTATCACTGGGTTTCCAGGCAGGTCAAGGTGGCCACTGCGGAGAAGTGCGGCTGACGCCCTGCCGGAATCGTTAAACAGGAGAAGGGCAACTTGCTCTGGATTTTTGCGCTATATGACTGATCCCATCACACTGCAGCTGCGTCAAACGAGTAATTTGACCGAGCTTGAAATACAAATCATGCATCCGATGGAAGCCGGGGATGAATTGCCGTCGAAATCGAAAAAAGCGCGCAAACCACGGTTCCTGCAGTCAATGGTGATCCAGCTGAACGAAAGGAGTCTGCTGGATGGTCAATTGAGTGCATCCCTGTCCAGAAATCCCCGGTTTGTTTTTTCATTTGCTGATATCAAGGCCGGGGACAGGTTCTCGGTCTTGTGCATAAACAACGAGGGAACTGAATTCAGGAGCGAAGTCGTCGCCCCATAGGACGGCCTCCTGTGCATCCCCTGCACGTGGCAGGGGAGACTCCTTCTCAGAACTTACTGTTCAGCCAATACTGGCTGCCGTCCACTATCGTTCTTCCCACAAGCGAACAGTCCCTGCCCCAGTCCACGCGGCAGGGCTTCTCGCGGTACATCTGCCAGCCGTGTGCCAGAAGCAACTCCATCAGCTTGCCTTCGATCGGCCGGCTGTGGGTAGCGATCATCAGTGTCCTGACGTTGTTCGATACCCACTCGATCTGGTTTTCCAGCAATTCCAGTTCCGCCCCCTGAATGTCGATATGCATGAAATCGACTGTACCACCCAGGTCTTGCAACAGCGTATCCAGCCTCTTGCAGGGAATGGCCTGGTTCGCATATTTCGCACCCCGGTAATCGGTCGTGTCGTTGGAGGAAGTCGCAGCCGCCCCCATGTCCGAAACGTCCGATTCCGGAAACCATATCTCGCCGTCGTGCGTCCACACCGCGCCGTTGAATATCCGGGTGAAGACGTTGCCATGCTGTGCATCTTCGCCGGAAACGCCGGCCGGCCTCAGGTCGTTCGTTTCAAGGTGGAGGCGCATCAGGGGGAAGCGGCGCGACGATGCCTCGACGCCGACCAGCTTGATGTTTCTGCAGCCCTCCTGGCGGGCAATCACGCCGGCAGCGGCCATCCATGGCCCCCAGCCCGCCCCGATTTCAACCGCGCAGAACGAGTCCCCCAGCCGCGCACGGCCCAGCGCATCGGTGAGTGCGACATACTCTATCGCCTCGGCGTGAAACCCGTCGTCCGGCACCGGGAACTCCAGTCTCCCGGTATTAAGTGTTTCGGGCTTTGCAAAGGGAACGCATTCGTAAAGTGTCTTGACTCCGAATCCGTCCATATAGTGATTGGCGGCGGTCGATGCGGTGCGGGTGGCAAACTTCCTGATGGTTCGGAAGTCGTCGTCTTCGTAGCCCGGATACACCTGCAACGGCGACCAGCCCTGCGCGCTTTCTGCCTGTTTACCGCCGGTCAGGCCTTTCACCAATTGTTTAACCGCCTTTTTGATTCCCATTTCAGTTTTCCTCTTTCGTTGAATATCGTGAATCGCCACATTCCTATTGATCCGGCACTCTTTATCCAAGAATCCGTTCGCATTGAGCTTGTCGAAATGCGAATGGATTCTTGTGCTTCGACAGGCCCAGCACGAACGGCCTCAAGTTCCATGTTTGTCGGCTCAATAGATAACCTGCTCCACAAGCCGTTGCGCGCTCTCCCGCCAGGTAAGCCACGGCATGCCGCCGGATTGAGGAGCCTGCCCAGCCCTGTCCAGCGCCATCCACTCGTTGACCGCGCTCGCCAGACTGGCGGCGTCGGAACCCGCAAAATAGAAAGCGTGTTCCCCCGCCACTTCCCTGAACACCGGGATGTCCCGGGCGATGATCGGCAAACCATGCTGCGCCGCCTCGATAAGCGGCAACCCGAAGCCTTCCCCCTCGCTGGCCCCGATCAGGCAAGTGCTGGCGGCATACACCTCTTCCAGGTATTGGTCGCTGATTCCTTCCAGCCAGAACAGGCGCTTGTCCAGTTCGCAGTGGCTGCGCAACTTTCCGACCAGGGTATCGGTCAACCAGCCTCGTTTGCCCACGATCACGAGGTTCGCGTCCACACCGGCGGCCCAGAGCTGCTCGAAGGCTGCAAGTGTTTGCAAATGCCCTTTGCGCGGCTCAAGGGTGCCCACCATCAGGAAGGCGGGACGTTTCGCCAGTTCCCGCAGCGTCAGGGAGGCCGTTTCCGGCATCCCCGTCGAGGGCACGGACGATTCGATGTCCGCGCCCAGGTGGAACCACCGAATATCGAAGGCCCCCAGACGCGAGGGATGGTGCTCGGCCATCCAGGTTTTCACTTCATCCGCAACCGCCTTCGAGATGCAAACGACGCCATCGCTCTCGGCAACGACATCCATCCACTGCGTATGGGATGCCAGCGCCCCTTCGCCAAATGCCTTGGGCAACGTAATGGGCAACAAGTCGTAGACCACGAACTCGACTTTCACTCCGGCGTTGCGCATCCGCCGGTGACAATGACGGCGCATCCGGGTGACGTGGGGAGTCAAATCCAGTCCCAGGAAAACGTCTCCCGCCTGGTAATCGACAGGCTCGTCCGTAAAGCTCGCGCTGGGGCATTCCAGGAATCCGAGGGTGAACTGCCGCGCATATTTGTAGCCGTGCTCGGTGGTGGCATAAACGGGCTCGACCCGGAAGCCATCCGGCGGATTCAGCAGCAGCTCGCTCAGAATACTGCGGACCACTCGCTGGATGCCCGATTTTACATCGCGCTGGACCAGCTCGGAAACGTCCACCAGCAGTTGGCGAGGAGCGGGCTGGACCGGCAACGACCTAGCAACCGATTGGGCCAAGCCAAGCCAAGTGTCTTCCCCGGCGGGCAGCGGCTCCACTTTCGCAAGCGCGCAGGTCAGCCCGGCGAGTCCGTTTGCCGCCTTTTCATAGGCGCGCTCTATCGCGTGCGCATAAAGACCCGCGCAGTGGTCGGGCTGGTGTCCGGTCACTACGATTTCCCTGGCCCGCCGCCCCAGTTGGGCGCGCCGTTCCGGACTGCCGCTCAGCGTTTCCAGCGCCGCAACCAATTCCGCATCGGAAAATTCGTCCGGCAACTTCCAGACCCCATCGTCCTGCACATCGGCGATGCTCCCGTTGGCGTTGACGATGGTGGGCAATCCGTAATTCATGCAGTCCAGCAGCGCGGCGCTGGACTCCCCGCGGGAAAGCGTGCGCAACTGGACCGCCACATCCGCGGCCGCCAGGTAATCGCGGAACGTCCCGGCGTCCACCCATCCGGTGATTTGTATCCGCTTGCCCAGGCCGCTCGCGTCTATCCTGGCGCGAAGCTGGTCGCCATATTCCCCGGGGGGCGTGTCTCCGGCGAAAACCAGTTTGCAGCGGGGATCGCCGGCCAGGCCGGAGGCCAGCCAAGCGTCCAGCAAACGATGGCTCAGCTTGGTCTGGCCCAGTACGCCGAAGCTGCAAATCACCAAATCGCGGTCGTCGAATTTCAGCCGCTGCCGGCTTGCGCCGCGATCGATCCCGGCAACCGGCGCCCGCAGCAACGGCACCACGGCCCAATCGTCCCCGGCGCCCTCGCCTATCCATTGCCTTGCCAGCCGGCGCGAGTAATCCGAATGCACCACTACTCCCAAGGCCCGCTGGACCACGCCCAAGTTGCATGGGTAATGCCATATCACCTGGGCGCCCCCATGCTCGCGGAATCGCCTCCGGAGCGCCGCGTATCCGTGGCTGTTGAAAATTTCCCGCTCCCAGAAACCGGGGCGGTAGCCCGTGCCTTCCATGTACGCAACCACAGACGACAGGTAGAAGTCGTGCAGCACTACGACGCCCGGTATCTCATCCAGCAAGCCGAACATGTGTTCGTGATACGCGGAGTTGCCGAAGTGGTAAAGCACACGGTCATAGTCCCCCGCATGCTCCCTGAGCCAGTCCACGTTGCGAATCTGGCAGTTTGCCTTGACCCAGGAATCGGACATCGCTTCCTGCGAGACGATCACATCGATGTCGTAGTGGCGCGCCAGCTCCGGCAAAAGCTCGGCGCTATAGTCGCTGATCCCGCTCCTCACCGGCGGCAACGGAGAAACGAACGCCAGCTTGGGCCGGCGAGGATTCGCTTGGGCCGCCAGGCGTTCATTCTTTTTGAGATGCCACGCCTCGATTGCCGCAATTGCCCGCCTTGCGCTCGCATCCCAAGAAAACAGCTTCGCGCGTTCCAGGCCGTTTTTCTCCAGCGCCAGGCGGAAGTCGTCCTCAAGCAGCACTTTCGCCAACTTGGCGGCCATGTCGCCGGCATTCCGGGGATCGAACAATGCATCCTCCCTTCCCACGACCTCGGGAAGACTTGAGGTGTTGGAGGCGATTACCGCTTTGCCGCAGGACATGGCCTCCAGCGCGGGGAGGCCAAACCCCTCGTGCCATGAAGGGAATGCGAACACCTTGCACAGGTTGTAAGCGGTAACCAGATCCTCTTCCGGCACAAACCCGGTCAGCACAAGTTCATCCGCACGGAGCCCCTGCTCCTTCGCGAGCGACTCCAATGCCGCACGGCCCTGCGGTGGGATATTGCAAACGACCGCCAACTGGTGGCTTGCGCGCAGCTCGCCCGGCAATTTGGCATAAGCCCGGATCAGTCCCTCGATATTTTTGCGGTGATCCATGCCGCCCGTGTACATCACAAACGGGCGCTGCAACCCGTACTTCCGCCGGAATTCCGCTTCCAGTCCGGCATCGATTTTTCCGGGCTCGAACTGCGAATCGGCTGCCGTCGAAATATTGAATACCGAATCCGGGGAAAATCCCAAGTGGCGTATGCCTTCCTGGCGCGAGGATTCGGAGATGGCAAGCGCGAGACCGGCGCGCCGCAAGTGCTCGATCTTGTTCCGATACCAGGCTTCGGTTTCCGGCTTTTCCAGATAGAGCTGCGGATGGATGAGCGGTATCAGGTCGTAGAGCACTACCGCGGTCGGCACGGTGTTCAAAGCGCCAACGCTGCTGACGCCGTCGTCGGTCAATCCTTCGAACAGGCTGCTGACGAGAACGATGTCCGGCTGGAACCTGGCCAGGAATGCTTCCCGTACCAGTTCGGCGCATTGGCGGCGCCAGTCGTTTCCGGCATCCAGGCTGCAAACCGGCCCGGGCGCCTCCCAGACGCAGATGTTCTGTCGCGGAAGCAAGCCGTCGAATGCGGCTCGAATGGGTTCGATGGTGTCCGGGAACAGTCCGTTCAGCGCCAGAATCACTTCGTGATCGCCGCGATGGCGGACGATTGCCTGCGCCAGGGAAAGCGTATACCTCCCGATGCCGCGATGCCGGTTGCAGCCTTGCGCGCCTTGCAGATCAATTACGATTTTCACGGTTGCCCACTCCCCTTGCCGCTACCGCTTTCCCTGGCCGCCTTGATGTCGGCGTATATGCGGCGCGCCCGCGGCGTCAGGCTCTCCAGTTCAACCGGAACCGGGGGCGGTGCGGCATGCGAGGCCATGGCAGTCCTCGCCGCGAAGGCCAGGCGGTTTTTCAATGCAGGGAAACGGGCCAGCACTCCAAGCACGGCATGCCGCAGGCGCGGGCGCCGGTTGACGTAGAGGCTGGCGTGAACCAGCAATGACTTGATCTGCGCCTTGACCGGCTTGGCCGCCAAACGAAAGGCACTTCGCCCAATGCGCCATATCCTCCGGAACGGTCCGGTTATTTTCCAGGACCAACTGCCCGACATCCCGGCCACGCTCGCCTCGGCTGCAATAGCTCGTTGTTCCTGCCCGGCAGCACGGGCCATTGCGGCATCCCACTCGTTCCGCAACCATTGGCTTTCCGTACGAAGCTCTTCGTTCTTGCGCTCCAGTTCCCGGAACCCGGCCTGTAACTCCCCGTTTTTATGTTCCATTTCCCGAAGCTCGGCCTGGAACATTCCGCTCCGGTAATGGAGCTCTTCCACTCTTGCCTGGGCAGCCCGCCATTCGCTCTCCAGCCATTGCGTGTGATTGCCCGCTTGCCGGTCGTATCGTTCGGCCAGCTCATGCAGGCGCAAGCCATACGGCTGTTCGAAACAGGAATCGAACAGGGCAGAGACCGCTTTCGCCGCTGTCTTCTGTGCAACCACCGCATAGTCCGGACTCACGCCGCTCAATACGTTGAACAGCCGCACCTGCTGCTGCGCAGCCGCCAATTCCGGCGCCTCCTGCAGATAAAGGGTCTTGATTCGTTCGAACCCGGCGTGTTCGACAATAAACCCTAGTTGCAACGGATGAATAGGGCGCTGGTGCGTGGGGTCTATGTAGAAAGTCGATGCCCCGACCAGCAGGTTTTCCGAATTCTGCGTTTCCAGGATCAGCAACCCGCCGGGTTTCAATACCCGATGCGCCTCTTGCACCAGTTCAACCAGCGCCTCGAAGGGGATGTGCTCGACGAAGTGGAAAGCCGAAACCACGCTTTGCGATTCCGCTGGGACATTTCTCATCCATTCCATGAAATCGGAATGAACCGTATCCAGCTTCAGTTCCCGGCAACCTGCCAGCATGGCCTCGTCGGAATCGACCCCCGTGGCCAGGAATCCCCAGGCTTGCAGCAATTCCAGCCACTCGCCCCGCCCGCACCCCAGGTCGAGCGCCCTGGGCAAGGCGTCCAGCGTCTTCAGGGGCTCGACGAACGGCCGGTAAACTCCCAAACGCGACTTCACCACCTCGCGCGAGCCGCGAAAGCGGTCTTCAAAAGCACGGTAGAAATCCGGATCAACCACGTTTCGACTCCCACTCGGGAGGCAGCCATGCAACCCCCTCGAAATGCTGCCGGTCGATGTTCACGACTTCGAAAAGCACGGCCCTGTCCTTCCAGACGTAATTGGCCAGCAAATGGGAAGGTGCCGCGTGCAACGCCAGCGTAATCGCATACGACCCGGCTCCCAGATTCGCGGGAAAGGAAAAAGCGTATTCCACGCGCTCGCCTGGCCTCGCATGCTTGACGGGGGAACCCAGCAGGTGTGTATTGGTGCCGTAAATCGACTGTCCCAAGCGGTCCTTGATAAGGTAGCCCAGCACCAGTTCCGGAATGTGGGCATGCACCCGCGCCCCGATCTTCAGGGTGATGCGTTCCCCCACGTTCACGACTTCGACGGGCATCCCCTTGTCATTCAGGACGGCGACCGACTCTATTTCCGCCTCGCCCGTGCCGGAGATGGTTTGCACCTTGCCGGAATCAAGCACGGTTTGCTGCACCATGGAATTCTCTTTCTGTGCAATCAGCGCATTGTAGTAGTCCATGATCGCCTCAGGGTCGCCCTGCTTTGCGACCCTGCCGCCGTCCAGCAGGATGGCCCGGTCGCAGATGGACTGTATCGCCTGCTTGTCGTGCGAGACAAGCAGCAGGGTGGTGCCCTGCTTGCGGAACTCGCGGATGCGGTCGAAACTCTTGTGCTGGAAATAGGCATCGCCCACAGACAGTGCCTCGTCGACGATCAGCACATCGGGACGGCGCGCGGTTGCGACACTGAACGCCACCCGCATCTGCATGCCGCTGGAGTACACCCGCACAGGCTGGTCCATATAGTCGCCTATTTCGGCAAACGCTTCGATCCCGGGCATGAGCGCAGTGATCTCCTCGGCGCCCATGCCCAATAGCTGTCCGGCCATATAGACGTTCTGCCGCCCGGTGAAATCGGGGTGGAAACCCATGCCAAGTTCCAGCAGGGCCGCCACGCGCCCGGTGATGTTCACGCTGCCGGTAGTTGGCTGGGTGGTTCCGGTGATCATCTTGAGCAGGGTGCTCTTGCCCGCACCGTTGATGCCGATGATGCCCACCGCTTCGCCGGGCTCAACGGTGAAGTTGATGTCCTTCAGCACCCATTTGAGCTGGTGGCGCGGCTTGCCGGAGGGGCTGAACCATTCCCCCAGGCGCGCCCAGCGCGTGGGATATTGTTTGTAGGCTTTGCCCAGATTGCTTACGCGGATGGAGCCCATCAGAGTTCATCCGCCATTTCGCCCGCGCGCTTGCGGAACAGGTTTACGGAAAACCCGCAAAGCAGCAAACCGAGGGCGGCAACCGGGGCGAGTGAGCTCCATTGCGGCCATTGCTGGTTCACGAAAATTTGCTGATAAGCACCGATGAGAGGGCTCATGGGGTTGAGGTTCAGGAAGGACCGGAAAGACTCGGGCACGATGCTGGCCGGATAGACAATCGGCGTCAGCCAGAACCAGAACTGTAAGAAGATACCGAAAAACTGCCCCACGTCGCGGAAGAATACGTTCAGCACGCCCAGTGCAATGCCCAGCCCCACCGCAAACAGGATTTCGATCAACAGCACCGGCATGATCGCCAAGAATGCAATGCCGGGAAAATTCCCGGTAATGATCAGAAAAATCGTAAACAAGCCGAACACGATGGCGAAATTAAGAACTGCCCCCGTGACAACGATGACTGGCAAGCACAGTCGCGGAAAGCTGATTTTCTTGAGCAGGTTCGCGTTTTCCAGGAAAACGGTCTGTGAGCGTCCAACGATCTCCGCGAACAGGCCCCAGGTCAACATCCCGGCACACAGGTAGATGCTGTAGGCGAATGCCGAATCGATGCCCGGCAGCCTAGTGCGCATGACCTGCGAAAAAATCACCGTGTAGACGACGATCATTGCCAGCGGATTGATGACCGCCCAAGCCCCGCCCAGCATCGAACTCCGGTATTTGACCTGAAATTCGCGCTTTACGCTGCCGGTGACAAAGCCACGATAGCGCCATAATTGCCTCAGCATGCCCAGCATCATGCGGCGCCCTTGATTACTGCCTCTATCTCTTGGACGTGTTGCTGCACTCCTGCGGCATCGCCCCTCGTTTCCACGTTCAACCGGAGCAAAGGCTCGGTATTCGAGCCGCGCAGATTGAACCGCCATCCCGGAAATTCAGCGCTCACGCCATCTGTCCGGTCGATGACCGGATTTTGTCCCTGGAAATGCTGCAGGACACGTTCGATGGTCTCCGGGACATTGTCTACACGATAGTTGATTTCGCCGCTGCAAGGATAAGCACGGATGCGCTCTCCCACTAATTGGGACAGAGGCTTGCCGCTGCGGCTCATCAACTCGGTCACCAACAACCAGGGGATCATGCCGCTGTCGCAGTAGGCGAAATCGCGGAAATAATGATGCGCGCTCATCTCGCCGCCATAAATGGCGTTCTCGCTGCGCATGCGTTCCTTGATGAAAGCATGGCCGGTCTTGGACTGGATGGGCTGTCCGCCCGCCTGCCTGACCACATCGACGGTGTTCCAGGTGAGGCGGGGGTCGTGGATGATTTTTTCACCCGGATGCTTGGCGAGGAAGGCCGCCGCCAGCAAACCGACGATGTAGTAGCCCTCGATGAAATCGCCTTTTTCGTCGAACAGGAAACAGCGGTCGAAGTCGCCGTCCCAGGCAATCCCCATGTCGGCTTGATGCGCTCGCACCGCATCGGCAGTGGCCGCCCGGTTCTCGGGCAGAAGCGGGTTCGGAATACCGTTGGGGAAGTTTCCGTCCGGATGATGATGCACCTTGATGAAATTGATGGGCACGCCCATCCGCCGAAACCTGGCTTCGATCGCGTCGATCACATGACCGGCGGCGCCATTCCCCGCATTAACCACCAGCTTGAGCGGTTTGATGGCTGCCGTATCGATGTAGGTCAGCAGGTGATCGGCGAAGTCGTCCAGGATGGATATGCAGCTAAGCGATCCGCGCGTGATGACAGGAGGAAACTGATTGGTTTCAGCCAGTACCTGAATCGCTTTGAGGCCCGTATCGCCACTGATCGGCACGGCACCGCGCGCAACCAGTTTCATGCCGTTGTAGTCCATCGGATTATGGCTGGCAGTCACCTCGATTCCGCCGTCCACATCCAGATGGAACGCGGCGAAATACACCTCTTCGGTGCCGGTCATGCCGATGTCGATGACATCCGCCCCACCATCCATCAGGCCATTGGCCAATGCCAGCTTGAGCGATGCGCTGGTGAGGCGCACATCGCCGCCCACCACGACGCGCTTGGCCCCAAGATGCTGCGCATAGGCTCGGCCAATGCGATAAGCGACGTCTTCATTGAGTTCGTCGCCCAACTTGCCACGGATGTCGTAGGCTTTGAAGCAGGTCAGGATCATGCCGGCACTCTTCCGTACACGTCATCGAAACGGACGATATCGTCCTCGCCCAGGTAGGAACCACTTTGAACTTCAATCATGACCAGATCGAGCTGTCCAGGGTTTTCTACGCGATGCTTGTGTCCGGCCGGAATGTAAGTAGATTCGTTGGTGTCGACAAACAATTCCTGATCGCCATTCAAGACTCGTGCAATGCCGCTGACGACGATCCAGTGCTCGCTACGATGGTAATGCATCTGGAGACTCAAACTGGCGCCCGACTTAACCTCGATACGCTTGATCTTAAAATTCGGCCCTTCTTCAAGCACGGTATACGTACCCCAAGGGCGGTGCACGGTGCTGTGCAGGCGGTGCGCCTCATGGCCACTGGCCTTAAGGCGAGCAAAGAGATGCTTGACGTCCTGGGCGCGACTACGGTCGGCAATGAGCACTGCATCAGGAGTATCGATAACCACGAGATTATCAATACCAACCGCGCCGACGAGGCGATGATTGCTCTGGATATAACAGTTATTCACATCATGCAAAATGGCTTCGCCTTCGATGCGATTGCCCTGTGCGTCGGGAGTCGTCAGATCTCCCAGCGCAGACCATGAGCCGATATCACTCCAGCCAATGTTGCAAGGAACGACCGCGACATTGGCCGACTTCTCCATGACCGCGTAATCAATGGACACATCCGGCACATCCTTGAACAAAGAAACATCCAGTTCAAGCTGGCTGAAACCCTTACCTTTTGCGTTGCGCGATTGCGCTATACAGGCTCGCGTCGCATCCAGAACCGCCGGGCAGTGTTGCTGCATTTCGCGCAGCATCGCGCCGGCCTGGAAGCAGAACATGCCGGAATTCCACAAATAGCGGCCGGAAGCGACATATTCCTGCGCCTTTTCCAAGCAAGGTTTCTCGACAAAGCGTTTGACTTCATTATCATTGGCTTCGATGTAGCCATAACCGGTTTCCGGCATGTCGGGCTGTATTCCGAAAGTAACCAATTTACCTTCGGCGGCCAATTGCATAGCTGCGGTCACAGCGCAGGAAAATGAGGCCTGATCCGCAATCAGGTGATCCGCCGCCAAAACCAGCAGAAATGCATCTTCGCCCTGCGTCGCCGCAACTTCCAATGCTGCGGCAGCGATGGCGGGGGCCGTGTTACGCCCCAATGGCTCAAGAATGAAGTGGTTGGCCAAATCCTTGTTGTCAGGAATTCCTGCCACTTCACGGTATTCGTCCTCGGTTTTGAAAAACAGCTCGCGATTGGTTACTGTAAGAACCTCAACCACCCCATCGAGCATGGCGCCACGCAGCCAAGCCTTCTGCAGCAGGCTTTGCCCGTCCGCCAAGCGAATAAATGGCTTGGGGTGCAACTCACGGGAAACCGGCCAGAGCCTGGAACCGGCACCGCCGCACAAAATAGTGGGAATTAACTTCACAGAACGAAAATCCTTATTGATTTTTGAAAAAACGCATTTCTTCAAGCACAACCCAGAGGGCATCGCTGAGCCTATACTTATTACAGTTCTAACTGAGAGCTAACTTCCAACCTTACCACACCTATCTACCTCTCCCAATAGGCCGAAAGACATATTTACTTTAGCCGCGCAAATGACATTCAGCGCACCGTACCCGGAATCCGCTTTGCGAGCAGCCGCTACGCGGCTTGCCTGCTTACCCTTTTGCGCGAAAATAACAATTTAATCGGCATTTACCCCTAATACCGATCCCTGTACCAGGCAACTGTCGCTTGCACCCCCTGCCGGAGAGTGAATGCCGGCTGCCAATCCAACTCCTTGCGGATCAGGGTATCGTCGATGCGGAGCGAGTCGACAATGCGGCCGACCGGCGCCCGCAGACCCGTCAGACTGCCGAAAGTGCGCAGCAGCCACACCGGGAAGAAGAACATCCTGGCCGGTTTCCCCAGACCTGCGGCCAGTTCGCGGATCAGCCCCGGAACGGAAACGTCCTCACCGTCGCGCACCAGGTAGGTCTTTCCGGCGGCGGCCGGATGGATCGCGCAGAGCAACAAGGCGTCCGCGAGGTTGCCCACATAGACCAAGCTGCGCCTGTTGTCTATCGACGCGAACGGCAACGGGACGCCCTTGTCGACTGCCGCAAGCAGCCTGATGAAATTGCCTTTCACGCCGGGGCCATACACCAGCGGGGGGCGCACGATCACGACCTCGAGGCCGGTCTCCCGAGCGATGCGGTGCAACGCCTGTTCGGCCTGCCATTTCGATATGCCGTATGCATCCTGCGGAACGGGAGTGTCGGTTTCGGCGAAAGGCCGCCCATCGCCGGTTCGTTCGCCGTTCACCTTGATCGAGCTGACATAGACCAGGCGCTTCACGCCCGCACTCGCGGCCTGCCTTGCGAGCCGCTCCGTGCCGTGCAGGTTGACCCGGAGGAACTCCGCCAGAGGATCGGCGGCGGCTTCCTTCATCACATGCACCCGCGCGGCCAGATGGATCACCGTATTGATCCCGCGCAATGCGTCGCCCCAGTCGGTCTCTCCGTCGATCGCGCCGACCACGGCCCGCTCCACCCCGTCGGGGAGTTCGCACGCCGTACGCGTCGCACCCCTGACGCGCAGGCCGCGCCGGAGCGCGTCCAGGCATAGCGCCCGACCGACAAAGCCGTTGGCGCCGGTGACCAGTATGGATGTCATTTCAGCCGGCCAGCCGGTACGACAGCGGCTCCGCGCTGCTCGCCCAGCACATGGACCGCCGCGTTTCCGAGCATGCCGCTCGCGCCCAACGCTAATATTCTCATTCGACTCTCTCTCGACGACTACGCACAGGCCGCAAACATGCGATCAATCGCGGCCTGCTGCAGGCCGGACAGTATAAACGAGCGCCCGGCCCGCGCTCCACGCGACCATTGGCACCGGGAGCCGGAATAGTCACGAGCCATTATTAATGGCCACATAATGGAGCGATTTGCGCAAGAATCGTTTTTCGATAGCCTGCCATAGCAGGAAACACCATGACCAGCACCAGCATGCCGGAAACGGCGAGCGCGCCCAGACAGCCCCCTGAAGAAGTAGTTGCGCAACTTCGGGGCCGCCGGGGTTGCGGATCTCAATGCCCCCGTCATTCCCGTGTCCCCTGCCTGTTTGCGAACAGCAATCGCCAGTAAACCGGCGAAAGAAAGAAACGCATCATGCTCTTGAGGTGCCATCCCAAATACCTGATATTGCGATGGCTGCTGCGCCGGGCATGGTGAACCACCCTGGCTTGGGGGCACAGGACCACCCGATGGCCAAGCAACGTCAGGCGCGCGCATATATCGACATCCTCGTAATAAAGGAAATAGCGCTCGTCGAATCCGTCCAGCCGCTCGAAGAGTGCGCGCGGAAACAGCAGGAACATCCCGCCCGCCCAGTCGGGATAGATCGGTTCTTCGCCGATCGCATAATCGCCGCCCCTGCAACCGCCGAACACTTTGCACAGTATCCTGAGCGGACTGGGGAAGCGCCGCGCATTGTCTTCGATCCTACCGTCCCCGCCCAGCACGAGCGGCGCTGCGACTCCGGCGGACCGGTCCTTGAGACATGCGCGCAACGCAGGGAAAGGATCGTCGCCGAAACGGATGTCCGGGTTTAGCACGCAGAAGGATGCGCCCCTGGCCGCGCGGAACGCCTGATTATGGTTCGCACCGAACCCTTTGGGAGCCCGATTCCTGATGACGGTGAGCGCAAACGGATAATCGCTCCCGGAGAACGGCAGTTCCTCCGGAATATTCAGGGTAAGGATCACCTCGATGCCCGCGGCATCGCAATATGCGGCGATATCCCCGAGCAGATTCTTCGCCAGTGCGATCTGCCCATGGCTGACCACCGAGATCGAGACCAGCTCCGTCATTGCTTCGCCCGCGCTATCGCGTCCTTCAACACCTTTTCGAACCGCTTGGCCGGAGCCTCCCGGGAAAAGCTGGTTACGAATTCCTTATTTGGCGATAACGTCATTGTCTCCCTCAATAAATTCAAGACCGTTCCAATCTCCGTTGGCTGTGTCGAACAAACCAGTCCCATACCACTGAGAAGTGGCGCCTTTCAGGCGGCCAGTATTTCCCATTTGTTAAATGGAAGTCTTTCGGTTAACGCCTACGCTGCTTTGGGCAATGCCGGCAGGTTGTCGAAGTCGCGCTTATCCGGTGTATTGTCGTCAAGTGACGAATGCGGCCTGATCTGGTTGTAACATGCGAAGTATCGCTGCAAGCCGCCCTTGACATCGCTCACCGTGTCATAGGCATGCAGGTAAGCGGCAATTCCCCCAAAAGAGATAGAGATGTAGATTAGCTTTTACCCATGCAATTGTCCGATGAGCCTCTTTTTGTAAGTTGCAACCAGACAGTACTGCTTGACCGATCTCGACAATCTCTCGCTCCTAAACCAAAATGGAATCGAGAAAATGCTTTGCATCGACCAGCGCTCATCTAGCCGCTTCAGCGCGTCTGCATCATAAAATTTCTTATGGTCGGAATCAAAATCGTATCCACGCCTTCCCGGAACCGCAATTACTAGCCCACCATTTGTGTCCGTGATCCGATAGCATTCATCCAGCATTTTTTTCGCATCTTCGATATGCTCAAGCACATTGTCGAGGACGCACACATCGCAACTACGATCGGCCGCGGGGAGCCTCCCATCATCTCCGATCAACTCGACATCCAATCCTGCAGATCTGCAGTATTCGACTGCGATGGAATTGATCTCGAGACCGCGCACCCGCTTCGGGTATGCCCCCAACACCCCGCTAGCGGTACCCGATCCGATTTCAACTATGCGCGTCCCAAAACGACGCGCGCAGAAATACAACACAGGCGAGGAGACAAATCTTTTGTAGATGCGGCCGGCCAGACTGATACTGCTCAGATGGGCAAAATAGCCTTCAAATTTTTCGGGGTTTTCTGCCATTTTCTCTCAAGGTTTCCACAACGAGCTTAGCGTCTAATTTTAGTCGGCGCGTTTTCCTGCCAGCGCCTTCTCCACGGCCTCCAGATATCGGTAGCCATAACGCTCATCCGGCTCCAGGTATGCTCCCTCACTCCACTCGTTCCATGCATTCAGGAAAATGAAGTTTTCCGGAAGATTTCTTCTCGGCATAGTGTCGACCAGTCCGGACAGGCCTGTATAGAAACTCTCGGGCGATGCCCCCTTATAAATGGTCGCGCGCCGCTTGTAACGAGCCGCATTATCCCAATCTACAAAAGCACCTGGATACGTTGTCAGCTTCTGATCAGGACGAATTTCGACTATCTGCCGCCATGTCTCTTCATAGTCATAAAAAGTCAATTCCTTGACAAATTTTGCCCTCAAGCCGCGTAGCATATCCTGATAGCGCTCAGGCAAGCTGCGCATCAACCGAAACAACGGAGAGTGTCGCATTGATTTCTTATTATACGATGGCGCATTGACTGCCTCATTGGGCTGAAATTGGAAAAGCGCATCAAACGAACTCAGGCAGCTACTGTTCAACAATTCGTACTGCTTCTGGAAGATGAAATACAACCCGGGAAGTCCATCCTGTTTTGCGAGTTCTCGCCAATAAGCCAGCATTTCATCTATCTTCTCGATATTTTGTGGCCGATATATCACGAACACCGGCTTCCCATCCACTTTGATCGCGCGAGGGTCTGTCCATGCCTTAATCAGATAGTTGTAATGTTTTTTCCAGCTTTCTTTGGTAGGTGGATGAGTCTGCTGAATCAAGATATGGTGATCGCGCCCCTCCCACCTTTTAGACCAGGTTTCGTTAGCCCATGACAAACAAAAAGGCAAATCGATATCTGGATTCTCCATAATCAAATTGGTCGGAGTCTCCAGCAATTGCCTGCCGTCGAACCAATAGTGATAGTGGCAGAATCCGTACACCCCATAACGTTTTGCAAGATCAACCTGCCTGCGCAATGTGTCCAGGCAAGACTGATCATAGTAGTTCTGATTAAGTGGGACACGAGGCTGATAGTGCCCATTGAACTGAGGGACCGCCGACCTCACGTTTTCCCAATCGGTAAATCCTTTCCCCCACCACGCATCATTCTCGGGGATCGCATGAAACTGAGGAAAAAACATTGCAATCAACTTCACTGGCCGCACGTCTAACGGTTTGGTTTTATCTTTCGGCACATTATCCACAATCAACTCCATCATTCAGCACTCTCGGCCCTCTTGGCACAAGTAACAGGCGGATCCCATCTATAGAACTACTCAGCTAGAGGTGGCCCTTGGAGGCCTGACCACAACTTTGCAAGGCGATTATTATTTTGTCTTCACAAAATCGTTCACTCGCTGGAGAAGTCGGGCATAAACCCCATCACCCAAATGCAAACGAAGAAAAGCTCTCACCGAATCCCGGAATGTTGGTGATTGCGCCAATATCGGGACCTCCAGCAACGAGAGGGCCTCTCCTTCCGAGCTTACTGGAACGGCCTTGACAACGACCTGGTAGACCAAACCAAATGTATTCTTGGCTAAGGCATCACGCAGCTCTTGCGGGATTTTTACCCAGCGCTTTGAAAATTCCGTGTACTCCGGGTTACGAATCACAAACTCGGCATGAACTATCTTCATATCAGCATCCTCAAACAGCCTTTGAATATTCTTGATGCCGAAAAAACGGATGTGGGTTCGATCCAGCAGACCGAAATTCTGATATTCGAAATCCTCGTCAAACAGGCAGGCATGTATCACAGAATGCCCGGCATGCGGTAAGGAGATGACCATGTAACCTTCCTTATCCAACATCCCTTTCATGCCCCGCAACACAGTCAATGGATCATAAACATGTTCCAACACATCGGCTGCAACCAGAACCTCAAATTTCCCCTCATTCTCCAGAATTTCCGTCCAAGCCGGATCATTCAGGTCAGCTTGGTATGCTTTCTCACAATATGGCGCGATTCTGACGATTGATTCAGAATCAATATCCAATGCTGTCACGCGACAGTTCGACACTCCCGTCAATAGCTTTGTTATTGATCCAGGACCGGCACCAACTTCTAATACTCGCTTGCTCTCTCCAACCATCCGCACTACGCGTGCTGGCCCACTATCCGCATCAAGCGCGACTTTATATTCGTATTTATGTTGTTTTTTATTCATGGCAATAGAAGTTCATATTCATTTAAACAACAATCCAACTAATGACTTAAATGGGAGCAGGCAAAGTTAATTACTTTCACAGGATTCACTTGCCGTTCACTAAGAAGCTTTTTGATATTTTAAGTATCTTCGTACTAGCGCGCCCAAACAACATCCACTTCAAAAGTGATATGCCAGTATGCCCAAGAATAAGTTTGATTAGACGCTTAACTACAAATCTCTTGAAGGAGGCTGGCGCAGACATGAACCGTCTCGGACAAATCAGATATTGTCTAAGCGACCAGATAGCAGCTAATTTGCCACCATTAAAAGTCGAACCACCAATGCTGCCGGCAATATAAGCCGGCATCAGAAACCACCGTGCTTTGTTCAAAAATACCACGTTCTTATTTATCAAGTGTCTTTCAAAGACATCAAATATCCGGGTTATGCTGGCAAGCCCCAAGTTATGTATTCCCGCCAGATAGGAAAACACAAACATGAGGTGTGCACTGGAGTGCGTAGCAATATTTGCACTGATAAACTGGCTGAATAAACTCCTCTTTGCATCATGCGAAAGCAGTAACTCATGCATATTCCGTGCGCTTAACGATAAGTTTGCAGTATCTGCTGCTTGTTGATCGTGAAGAACATGTTCCATGAAGTCATACAACCTGTTTTTTTCTTGTGCTTCACCAATATCCAGAAAGTGCCGGAGCTCTTTATCTGCCAGAGCAAGAGCTTGCGCATGAGCATCAGGGTCGGCAAGGAGGCTGTCGATGTATTTTTCCAATTCTGGAATTGTCTGTACGCGATGGATTCCGGTCACAGACAAATTATCCCGCCTCTCATCCAGTGGATAGATTGCATTCTCCAGATAAACCACGGGCACTCTATCCAACATCGCCTCGATTGCCGCCGTAGTGCAATAATTTATTAGCAGGCAGATATCGCTGGCTGCGATAATTTCATTTAGCGCCGCCTGTTCAGGGAACGTGAGGTTAGGTAACTTGTGATCGAGCAACTTCCTATAAATCTCATAATAGTCATAGCTCGGATGTGCCTTAATGACAAATTGCAGGTCTGGCCGTGACGTGACGAGCGAAAGCACCCCTCTAATCGCCTCCCTGTGATTACGCGGATCTGCAACCGGCGAAGCAAAACCGGCATTTATCGCTGCAGTTAACCACACTATTAAAGGCTTTTCCGGATCAAGACCCAGTCGCCTTTTGGCCGCACTTTTTGCTGCCGGCGAGGCAACACCAGAATTACGGGTACTTTTAAAATAGTCATCCTCATATCTGAGACAGCCAATTTTGTTTAGTCTGGTTTTATCTACGCCATAGGATACCAATCCTTGGAAGTCGATATCATTCGACACCATGATCTTATCAGCATCGCCCACAATGCCACGATAAGTAAATCTATGCTTCGCAACACCATGCATCAATCCTATGCTGCAAATTTTTTTATTTCGAGCCAATCGAACAAGAGTACGCTCCCTTGTAAACGCTTCATGACCAAATACGACGAGTGATGGCTTTATCGTATCTAGGAATGCTGCGTATACATCGCCATACTTTGCCGCAGTTTCCATCTCATTTCTGATGCACTCGAACTGAAATAGCAGATGGACATTCCCGAATATTTCCGGATAGTCACCATCGTAGTGTTTTACGGACTCAACAAATTTATTCCAGAAAGATCGAAGTCTCGGCTCCTCCTCGACTCCTGAACCATATGGTTGCAGCCCAAGTTCCAACACTGGCTGTGAGATTAAAATCACCTTTACCCTTGGTAACCTGTAAAACGTTTGCATTAGGGCGACTAGTTCATCCTCATACATCCCATCTTCATAAATTAGAACAATCTTGTCCGCTGGGCTTTCTGCTTTGGTGAGCCTGGCCGCTTTTACTCTGCTCGACGCAAATCCTTTATGGGCCATTATTCCCGATGACAATGGGAGGCCAGAATTAAGCTTGATGACCGGGATCCCATATCTTTCAGCCCGATAAAAGAGAATCGCTTGCGTGACCGAACGCACAGCACGATTCGTAGGAATGGGGCCCGTCCTTACCACACCGACTGGCGGCAAGAAGAATCCACTAATTTTCTTGATTTGATATGTACTGAATATTCTGTCGTACACTGAACTTGCGTTCAAACAGGCTTCAAGGGGGTAGACCATGTCCTGCTGAGCCGCATCGGCCAATGAGAACCCCTCATATTCCGTACTCGCCAGATGTTCGTCCCACCATCTGGTCGAAAGGATGTGCGCCGTTTCAGAATTCCTCGCAATATCCTCGGCCTCAAGAAAGCTCCATTCATCGATGAAATCAATGCCTAACCTTTCCAGCTCATATGCGACGACTATATCGCCGGTAACGGGACGCATCCGTCTTAACATTTCCGGCATATTGCCGACTACATAGTTGACCTGCGATATATCCGTAAAGTAGAGCAGTTCCATAATCATGGCCTGCTGAAATTAAATAATTTCGATTTGATTCGCACACTTACTTGTGCGGACATTTTCTCAATTTCAGCCTTTTCCAAACCGATTAGCCAAGGGAGAAACCAAATTGACAAGATGACAATGCCCGCATAAAGAAAGCAAACGAGCAATGCGGGAATAACCAAATTTGCCACGCTAAGATGGTCAATATCCCAAACGAACCCCATCAGCAATTTAACGAGATATCCGATCATGAGCATCAACGGAATACCAATTACCTGAAATTTCCAGTCATAATCCCACCCGTTGTAACGCGCTATAACCCATGCCTGAACATTTACAGAAACCACGCTCAATATCACCAGTTTAGACGCCAAGCCAACCGCCCCCAACCCCAAGCCGAACCCGCCCCACTCTGAAGTAGCCGGAGCAAGCATCAAATAGGAAATAGGCATTGAAACCAACATCCCCACAATACATATAAGCATATGTTTGTGCGTTTGGCCTATGGCAAGCAGCGTCGATCCGCCAATAATGCCCATTGGTAGGTGTATCGGGTACAGAAACATGATTGCCAACACGGGCCATGACATGACATACATTGGTCCAAGCAAAATCGTCACAATTTGTTCTGCCCACGGAAGTAACAACCCTGAAGCAATCGCACTAAGCATTACAAGCCCACGGGTTGTCTTTCGGTAGAGCATAGCAACCCGATAGTGATCGCGTTTTTCCCAAGCGTGAGCAATTTCTTTCCAGAAAATGCCTATTATGGATGTCGTTGCCAAAAGTATCGCATTTGAAAACTGATTTGCAATTTGGAAGAAGCCCTGTTGTGTTGCGCCACCGAATTTCTGCAACATCCATTTGTCAGCGAAATCATATAAAAATGTAATCAGGGAAAGCACGATGAGGGGTTTGCAATACGTCCAATATTCCAAAACAATTTGACTAAGGGTTGCATCCCTCTCAAAGGGAAGCGCTTGGTCTGATCTCAATACCCAATAAATCGATAGGCTAGCGAGAGCCCCTTGAAATATAGTGAGAAATAAAATGTTTTGCGTCGTTACAGTTCCGTATGAAATTAGGAATACGATTATTATCAGGTAAATTACCGCAGCAAAAAGGATCAACAATTGCACCTTTATTGTCTTCCGCATGCTCTCGCCGATTTGACTTACCGTTTGTAATATTTGCTGTTGCACAAATACTGCCAAAAAAGCGACTATGACAATCTCACGGTTATGCCCCAGCCAAATTTTTTCAAAAAAACCGAAAGGAATCACTGCAACCATGACTAGGGTTATTAAAAATTGCAGCGCCATCCAAAAAAAATAAACTAAATAGAATCTGCGTCCTTGGGTATGTCGTGATAAGAATGTATAGAATGCGCTTGATGTACCCATATCAAGCAATCCACGAATTGCAGCGAAGCTGCCCAACAAAAACATCAAATCACCATAGCCGGATGGACTCAAAGCTCGCGCAACAAGCAATCCGGAAAAAAAACCTATTACGCCGCGGATGCCGTTCGCACCGACTGACACCAAGAATCTGGTTTTCACTGAATTTGAGTTGAGCATAATGCCTGGGTAACGCTTGCCACCAAATGTCCTTATGCAACCATATAGGTTATCTTTTCCGACAGACAACCATATAGTTGTAAGAGAATGCGGGAGGAAGGTAACGAAGAACATTCAACTCCAACCACGCCATCAAGTTCGGCAGCGGGAATATGCAAAATATCAAGTTGAATACTTTATTGAAAATTCGATAGCCTAGCTTATTGATTGTCAATAGCTTTATAAAACAATTGCTGTTGAAAAAATCGTATGTTATCCGCTCTTCGATATCTATCCCCATTGAATCAAGGCAAGCGCTCAGATCGTCATACGATACTTCGGCTTCATAATTAACAAAGCTACCATCACTATGTTCAAACCCGAATCGGGGAGAAATACGATTTGCCATTTGTATATGATCAGCGCTACACATTTCAAAGACCACTTTCCCCCCAGGTTTCAAGACCCGGACATACTCTTTCAAGATATTCTGCCATTGAGGAAAATGCCGAACGACCGTAATTGATACAACCGCATCAAAATGATCGTCTGGAAATGTCAGATGCTCGATGTCGCCTTGAACATACTTAATAGTATTAACACCCTGCTGCGCGCTTAATTTTTTATTTTGCTCAAGCATTTCATTAGAGTAGTCCAGAGCCACCACAGAATTTCCGGGATCGCGCGCCAAAGGTATTGCAAATCGACCGGATCCAGTTCCCGCATCAAGAATAAGTCCATGGGCATTCTTCACAACAATAGCGCGCTCTACGAGGTTCTTGATTTGAATTACACCCGCTATTGATGAGACGCCTTTCTCATAAATTTCGCCAGCTCCTGGTCGTGACCAGTAATCACCTTTTTGTTTTTTAATATCGTTTTTATTCTGAATTTCAGTGCTCATAATTAGCTGTCCATTAACAAATATACTATCCGCGGGCTCTTCGACTAAAGCATCTTCCATGCTAATGGTGTCCCACACTTCACATCATGTTTAACAGACCTTCCCAGCAACACTTCAAAATATTTAGTTGGCAGCCCCAGCCCTGGCCTGATCGCACGCACATTTTCGCGGGTCAGCACATCCCCGGCCTTCAAGTCCTTCACCACATACAAGGATCTGCGAAACTGAAGAGATTTTTTCTCAGCCGCTGTCGGCCCATAACTCACATGCCCAAGCGCCTGCCAGGCGCGCTCAGTTTCCACCACCAATTGGGCCAATTCGACTGGCTCCATGGAAAATGACGAGTCCACACCACCATCAACGCGATTAAGAGTAAGGTGCTTCTCAATCACTGTGGCACCCAATGCCACGCTCGCCACCGACACACCGACCCCCATGGTGTGATCTGACAAACCCACCTCGCAGCCGAACAACTCGCGCAGATGCGGGATAGTCAGAATGTTAGTATTCGCTGCCGTCGCGGGATAAGTACTAGTGCACTTAAGCAGGATAAGGTCTTTGCAGCCAGCCTCACGAGCGGCGCGCACTGTCTCATCCAGTTCTGCCACCGTAGCCATGCCTGTAGAGATGATCAACGGCTTGCCTGTGGCCGCCACACGACGGATCAGCGGCAGATCCGTATTTTCGAACGAGGCGATCTTGTAACAGGGCACATCCAGACTCTCGAGAAAATCCACGGCAGTATCATCGAACGGCGTACTGAACGGAATGATGCCAAGTTCACGCGCACGGTCGAAGATGGGCTTGTGCCACTCCCACGGCGTATAGGCCTCGCCATAAAGCTTGTACAGTGAAGTACCCGCCCACTGACTGTCAGGGTCGCTGATATGAAACTCGCGCTCGTCCAGATCGAGCGTCATCGTATCCGGCGTATATGTCTGTATCTTCAACGCATGCGCACCGGTCCCAGCTGCCGCCTCGACGATTTCCAGCGCACGCTCCAGTGACTGGTTGTGGTTACCGGACATCTCGGCGATCACAAAGGGCGGATGACCTATGCCAATAAATTTATTTGCAATTTTCATTTCACTGTTCACTGTCAACCTTACAACTCTTTCAGATAATGAATATTTTCGATTCGGTAATTTGCTCCCAGAAACAGTTGTTGCGATGCCGCATTCTCACCCAGCACACTTGCTCGAATTTTCTTTATCTCCAAACAGTTAACTTTCAACCATCTCTCGGCACTCAACAATAAACCACGACCGTTCCCCGCAAAGCCCGCCTCTGGTACAAGATAAATCGAAATCTCGGCGGCATCCCCCTCTTTGTCAAAGCGAACCACACCCATTGGCTCATCACCAATGTACCCAATTAGCAATACTCTGTCTTTGTCTGCCATGACAGATGCAAACCAGGAGCTATGATCATCCCAATCGATCAGACTATTGTTTCTAGATGCCGCTCTGATTGCCGGATGATTACGCCACGCAAAGAGTTTATTCAAGTCATTTGCACTTGCCGTCCTGATTTCAATGCCAGTTACACCCAACATGACGCCGACACGAACCGCACCTCTTCCATCAACCAACTCCTTCGCCGTCCTTGAAATGAACTTCAACAAAGGTGGATTTTCAAGTAATGCCTCGGTATGCCGATAGATTAGATCAACTACATCAAGTTCACTTGATGGCGCGTATAACAGCCCCTTCTCTGCTGCATCTGCAATCTGCTTCTGCTGATTATCCGCTATGCAGATGCCCAGTGCGGGCAGTCCCAAACAGCAACGCTCCCACATCGCCGTGCCGCCCGCGCCTATAGACAGATCCGCAGCTGCCATCAATTCTCCCATGCGCCGGGTCTGCACATGGAAGATGTATCCTTGCGCGGCACATGCCGCCTCGATCTCTTCCCGACACGGATGCTGTGCACCGACGACTACGTCCACCTGCAACTCATTGACGCACAGTCTATTCAGCGCCCGAATGGCAAGGCCAGTGTAATTCTCGATATCGACACCGCCAAAGAACACCAGTATCCGATTGACATGACCATTACGTGGCCGCATATGCTTACGTAATTCGTAAAACTCGCCGCGTAACAAGGCGTAGCGCGGACCCAGTAATAACTGACAATGTGCCGGCACATTGGTTGAGTACCGCACCTCCATGTCGGCATACCAATTCTGGTCCAGCAACACATCACAGTCGTGCTTTCGATCGGCGAGGTCATCGATGACCATGATCTGCCTGACAACGCTACGCAAGCTGCTCTCCCACCGAATATCCAGCGCGTAATGGTCGACCACCAGCCAGTCCCATTCATGCCCCGACAGGGCAAGGATGGTTTCCTGCGCATCCCCAGCCTGGCTGGCACCCAGCCAATGCGAATGGGCTAGATCGTCAGCTTGAAACGCCGTCCTGTTACCTGTGAGCGCCATCAACTCTATGCCCTTCTCTGACAGCATGTCGCTCAGATGGGCGGGGAGATCGCGACTCACGAAGCGTATCTGGGCACCGCGCTGTTTCAATGCATCGGCCAGCGTCAGGCAGCGCATGAAATGCCCTGTGCCTATCTGGCTGGTCGCATCGACACGAAAGGCGATGTAACGCGCAGTCATTCCTGTGCCTTATGCCCCACAATAACCGGCGCCAACAGCTCGGCACGTTTCCAGTCATCCGGAGTATCAATGTCCTGCACTCGCCAACGGGGAATCATTATCGGCTTCGAAGCTTGGCCAAAGATACGTTTTTCCTCTAACCAGGCCAAAGGCCGCCCCCAATAAAACTGCCCTGCATCATGCAATGCAACTGGTAGATCTTGCGAACGTGTGGCGAAATGCTCCGGAAAGAACATTTCTATTCCGCCCTCTGCAGTTTGTTTGAACGAACGAAATATCGGCGCCGCGAAATCGGTCGCCGTGAACGTATAATCCCAATCACCTGATTCCAGTTCGACCCAGCCACGTTTGATATCTTCTACCATCACGAACGGCGCGGTCGCATAGATGCAACATACGGCCTCTACCTTGCATCCGCAATCTAGCGCCCACTGTGTGGCATGAGCCACAACAGGAGTAGTTCCCGCATAATCATCTGACAGATTTGCAGGACGCATGAAGGGAACCTCAGCCCCCCACTGTCTGGCCACTTCGGCAATCTCCGCGTCATCGGTCGAAACAATAATGCGCTCAAACAATGCCGAGGCTTTCGCTGCCTCAATCGACCAGGCAATCATGGGCTTGCCGCAGAAAGTTTTGATATTCTTTCGCGGAATTCGCCTACTTCCTCCGCGCGCGGGGATGACGGCGATCTTCATTTATCAATTTCCTGTCGTATTGAATCGACCACTTTTTTTTGCTGCGCCTCAGTCAAACCCGGATACATCGGAAGACTGATCGCCTCGGCATAATATTGCTCGGCTTCCGGACAGTAGCCCGCCTTGAATCCCAACTTCTCATAGTATGGCTGACGATGCACCGGTATGTAATGCAGATTCACGCCAATGCCTGCCGCTCGCAGGCTTTCAAACACTTGACGATGTGATTTACCGATCTCATCAAGGCGCAACCGGATCACATACAGATGCAAACCTGAGTAGCTATCCGCATGTTGCCATGGCGTACTCAGCGGCAAACTGGACAGCAGTCGATCATAGCGATTCGCAATGTCATGACGCGCGGCCACGAAGGTATCCAGACGCCGCATCTGACTGAGCCCCAATGCAGCCTGAATATCTGTCATACGGTAGTTGAAACCGAGTTCGATCTGCTGGTAGTACCACGGCCCGTCCGGCGCACGGGTCATTTCGCCCGCATCACGGGTGATGCCGTGACTGCGCAGCAGCTGCATGTGCTTGGCTAGTTGTGCATCGTTGGTCAGGGCCATTCCACCTTCGCCAGTGGTAATGATCTTTACTGGGTGGAAGCTGAATACTGTGATATCGCTATAGCGGCAGTTGCCTATCCGTTCATTGCGATATTTGCCGCCGATTGCATGGGAAGCATCCTCGATGATCCTGAAACCGTATTGCTGACCGAGAGCATGTATGCCAGCCATATCACTTGGCTGGCCGCACAGATGAACGGGAATCACCACTTTGGGCAGCTTCCCGACAACCTTTGCCTGTGCCAGCTTTTCGGCCAGACGCGCTACGCTCATGTTGTAGGTACGCGGATCAATATCCACAAAGTCGACCTGTGCGCCACAATAAAGCGCGCAATTGGCACTTGCCACAAAGGTGATCGGCGTAGTCCACACCGTATCGCCCTTGCCAACACCCAACGCCAGACAGGCGATATGCAGGGCACTGGTGGCACTGTTTACTGCGATGGCGTGTTGCGCGCCGCAGTAGGTGGCAATGCTTTGCTCGAATGCGGGAACCACGGGACCTTGCGTCAGATAATCGGATCTCAGCACATCCACCACTGCCTGAATGTCCGCTTCAGAAATGTCCTGCCTGCCGTAAGGGATCATCGCGGTCATATCTTGCCGATTTTTTCACGATGTTGTGCGATCCATGTTTGGAGCGCTTCGATGCTCATCCATTCGGCGTTATTGTCCGAAGAGTAGGTAAAGTCTTCCGCGACCCTCTTGCCATCCTTGATGCGTAGCGGATCACCGCTCCAATTATGGATAGCCGGAAGTATCTTGAAGTGCTCCGGATACTCGTAGGTATAAAGCGCGTCTTCTGTACCGATCATTTGCTCGTGCAACTTCTCGCCAGGACGTATGCCCACGATCTCGTGGCTGGCCTCAGGCACGCATGCAAGCGCAACGTCAGTCACCTTCATTGAAGGTATCTTCTTTACATATATCTCGCCGCCCACCATGTCCTCGAACGCATGCCACACCAGTTCCACACCCTGCTCCAGAGTGATCATAAAACGCGTCATGCGGGCATCGGTGATCGGCAATACCCCCTTATCCGAGATCGAGAGAAAATAGGGAATGACCGAACCACGGGAACCCATCACGTTACCATAACGTACTACCCCAAACCGGGTGTCGTGACCTCCCGCATAGGAGTTGCCAGCCACAAACAGCTTGTCGGAAGCGAGCTTCGTGGCACCATAAAGATTGGCCGGGCTGCTGGCCTTGTCGGTCGATAGTGCGACAACGCGTTTGACCCCACGATCAATGCAGGCGTCAATCAGATTCATCGCGCCAATCACGTTGGTCTTGACGCATTCGAACGGATTGTATTCTGCTGTAGGTACAATCTTGGTTGCAGCTGCATGCACGACATAATCGACACCATCCAGCGCACGTGACAGGCGATCTTTGTCACGCACATCACCGATAAAGAAGCGAACTCTCGGATCGTTGGCATACAGCTTTGCCATCTCCCATTGCTTCATTTCATCGCGCGAGTAGATGACAAGACGGCGCGGATTGTATTTGGCCAGCGTCATCGGCACAAAAGTGTGTCCGAATGAGCCCGTCCCTCCAGTGATAAGTACTGATTTATTGCTCAACATTTTCGCGCCTGCCTGGTTAAGTAAATTTTTCTCTGCTAACTCTAAATGCGGATGTTCTGGACTCCATTGTTCGGAGTGAATTACACGAGTCTGACCATCATTCTTGCCCGCTCTCCAGCAGGCCTTTTTGCTTTACCTCTCGCCTCAATTCTTCTATTTCAGTGCGCAAATGTTCGTATTCCTGCACCTTGATCTGCAGGAATTTCACCGTCATGCGCGCTTTTTGCTCGACGCCTTGCGGTGTCAGCAAATAGGCATAAGCCAGCTTGTTGTCGCTGTTGCGGAAATTGTTGACCTTGAGGCAGCCCTTTTCGATCAGGGCATTCAGGCAGAAATTGACCTTGCCGAGACTGATGCCCAAGCGCTTCGCCAGATCTCTCTGCGAAAGGCTCGGGTTGTCTTCCAGTGTCTTGAGTAGGCCGTAGCTAGTCTGGTCGTCGTTCATGGGTGCGTTCAACAAATGAACAGCGCGCATTTAAACAGCCGCGAGCGAGGGAGTCAAGCTGGGGATGCTATGGCTTTGAAGCTCCGTCGCGCCCCAGGATCAGTGCAAGGCGCGATTGACCTTGGCAAGGTCTTCCTCGCCCAGCGAACCGGACGCCGCCTTCAGGCGCAGCTGGCTGACGAGGTAGCTGTACTCGGCCTGGTACAGGTCGCGACGGGTGGCATACAACTGCTGCTGAGCATTCAGCACATCGAGATTGGTGCGCACGCCGACTTCCTGCCCGAGCTTGCTCGCTTCCAGCACGCTTTCGCTTGAAGTCAGCGCCTGCTGCAGCGCCTTGACCCGGGCGATGCCGCTGACCACGCCGAGGTAGGCCTGGCGGGTCTGGGTCGCGACGGTGCGGCGGGCGTTCTCCAGCTCTTCCTTCGCGCGCTCGCGGTTGGCTTCGGCCTCACGCAAACGCGAACTGACCGCTCCGCCCTGGTATAGCGGCATGTTCAGCTGCACGCCGACACTCTTGCCGGTTACCTCGCTGCCGACACCGAAATTGCCGCCGTTCGCATTGGACTTGGCATAACTCGCCACCAGATCCACGGTCGGCAGATGGCCCCCGCGGTTGCGCGTCACTTCCTTCTCGGCGATCTCCGCCGCCGCTTTCGCCACGGCGAGTTGCGGATTGTTCAGTTGCGCATCGTTGACCCACTGTTCCATGTCGGCTGGCTGCGGCGACTCCATCTTGAACCCCTTGCCCAGATGCTGAATATTCTTCGGCATCTCGTTGATCAACTGCTGCAAGGCGCGGCGTTTGATCTCCAGATCGTTCTGCGCGGCGATCTCCTGCGCGACGGTCAGGTCGTAGCGCGCCTGCGCCTCGTGGGTGTCGGTGATGGTGGCGCTGCCGACCTCGAAATTGCGCTTGGCCTGTTCCAGCTGTTCGGTGATGGCGGTCTTCTGCGCGCCGGCAAGCTGCACGCTGTCCTGCGCGATCAGCACGTCGAAATAGGCCTGCGCGACCCGCAGGATCAGGTCCTGCTCGGCGAGCTTGAACTGCGCCTCGGCCTGCGCGACCTGCAATTCGGCCTCGGTATAGGCCGTCCAGTTCTGCAGGCGGAACAGCGGCTGGGTCAGGTTGACGCTGTAACCATTGGAGTTGTAACGCTGGTTGCCTGCCGGAAAGGCAGTCGGCCCCAGATAGCGGACGTTCTGGTCGTTGAACGTGCTGTTCGCGCTGACGCTAACGCTGGGCAACAGCAAGGAGCGGCCCTGCGGCAGCTTTTCCTGCCCGGCCTGCAGCGTTGCGCGCGCGGCGGCAAAGACCGGATCGTTCGCCTGTGCGGCGCGGAAGGTCTCCAGCAGGTCGGCGGCCTGTGCCAGACCGCTGCTGCCGAGCATTGCCGCCAGAATGTAGGGGTTCAGTTTCATCCGTTATGCGCAACCAATATATTAGACGTTTCTAATATTACTACCTCGGGCCGCGCAAGGCAATCCCGTGGTCAGAACACAAACCGCTTCGGCTGTGCGGCATTCTGCAACGGCGCGACGCAGGTCTCCATGATGGTGGTCGTCTCGAAGACGTCCGGCGCGACGCGGGTGATCAGCGTCGCCTCCATCGCCGGTGCGTCGCCGATGATGGCAAACAGGCGGCCGCCGACATTCAGACTGCTGCGGAACGCCTCGGGCAACACCGGCGTCGAGCCCGTCAGCACGATTGCATCGTACTTGCCGTCGCCCCAGCCGCAGGCCGCATCGCCGATCTCCAGCGTGACGTTGGTGCGCTGCGAAGCGGCCAGTTTCTCCCCGGCCTGCGCGCTCAGTTCCGGCACGATCTCGACCGAGGTGACATGGTCGGCCAGGGCCGACAGCAACGCCGTCAGGTAACCGCTACCGGTGCCCACTTCCAGCACCTTGTCGCTACGGCCCAGATGCAGCGCCTGCACCGCGCGCGCCTCCAGCGTCGGCAGCCACATGCTGGCGCCGTATCCCAGCGGGATCTCCATGTCGGCGAACGCCAGTTCTTTCATGGCCGCCGGCACGAATTGCTCGCGACGCACATGTTTGAGCAATTCCAGAATACGGCTGTCGGACACGTCGCACGGGCGTATCTGTTGCTCGATCATGTTGAAGCGCACCTGTTCCATGTTTTGCATCTCCCTCTCCATTACCTTATATGTGTCGTTCAGACGGCGACTTGCGCCGAAGTATAGCAACAGCCTCCATGAGAGGGCCATAGTAACTTGCTTTTCCCCCTCCTTTCCAGTACCTTGCGCGCTTCGCTAGGGGTCTGCCTTGGGTTTTCAAGACCAGGCAGTGAGAGACACCCTTTGAACCTGTACGGGTCATGCCGTCGTAGGGAAGCATCCATCCGGTGCTTCCCGTCATTCTGGAGCACCACATGAACGCCAATTCCCCCTTCCTCGCGCAGTCTGCACATGTCGACGAGGCCGCAATCAAGCCGCTGCCGAATTCCCGCAAGGTCTACGTCCAGGGCTCGCGCCCCGACATCCGCGTGCCGATGCGCGAGATCACCCAGACTTCGACCCACACCAGCGGCGGCGAAGAAACGAATCCGCCTATCTACGTCTACGACTGCTCCGGTCCCTACACCGATCCCGCGGTGAAGATCGATATCCGCTCCGGTCTGGAAGAGCTGCGCGCACCGTGGATCGAAGAGCGCGGCGACACCGAGGCGCTGCCGCGCCTGACCTCCGAATACGGCCAGCAACGCCTGAACGATCCGGCACTGGCCGACATGCGCTTCAACCTCAAGCACACACCGCGCCGTGCCAAGCCCGGCATGAACGTGACCCAGATGCACTACGCGCGCAAAGGCATCATCACGCCGGAGATGGAATACATCGCGATCCGCGAGAACCAGCGCCGCGACGGCCTTTCCGGGATGATGCTGCAACAGCACCCGGGCGAGAACTTCGGCAAGGCGATGCCGAAAGAGATCACGCCCGAATTCGTGCGCAGCGAAGTGGCCGCCGGCCGCGCTGTGATCACCGCCAACATCAACCACCCCGAGTGCGAGCCGATGATCATCGGCCGCAACTTCCTGGTGAAGATCAACGCCAACATCGGCAACTCCGCGCTCGGTTCCAGCATTCAGGAAGAAGTGGAGAAAATGACCTGGGCGATCCGCTGGGGCGGCGACACGGTGATGGACTTGAGCACCGGCAAGAACATCCATGAGACGCGCGAATGGATCATCCGCAACTCGCCCGTGCCCATCGGCACCGTGCCCATCTATCAGGCGCTGGAGAAGGTGAACGGCAAGGCCGAAGACCTGACTTGGGAAATCTTCAAGGACACGCTGATCGAGCAGGCCGAACAGGGCGTGGACTACTTCACCATCCACGCCGGCGTGCTGCTGCGCTACATCCCGATGACCGCGAAGCGCATGACCGGCATCGTCTCGCGCGGCGGCTCCATCATGGCGAAGTGGTGCCTCGCGCACCACAAGGAAAACTTCCTCTACACGCACTTCGAGGAGATCTGCGAAATCATGAAGGCCTACGACGTGACCTTCAGCTTAGGCGACGGCCTGCGCCCCGGCTCCATCTACGACGCCAACGACGAAGCGCAACTCGGCGAACTGAAGACGCTGGGCGAACTCACCCAGATCGCGTGGAAGCACGACGTGCAAGTGATGATCGAAGGCCCCGGCCATGTGCCCATGCACATGATCAAGGAGAACATGGACCTGCAACTGAAGTGGTGCCACGAAGCGCCCTTCTACACGCTTGGCCCGCTGACGCAGGACATCGCGCCCGGCTACGACCACATCACCAGCGCGATTGGTGCCGCGATGATCGGCTGGTTCGGCACTGCCATGCTCTGCTACGTCACGCCCAAGGAACACCTCGGCCTGCCCAACAAGGCCGACGTGAAGGAAGGCATCATCACCTACAAGATCGCCGCCCACGCCGCAGACCTCGCCAAGGGCCACCCCGGTGCGCAGATCCG
>DASRWG010000051.1:0-36918 GCA_035654695.1 Gallionella sp.
TGAAGATGGCAATGGCTCCGAGGTAAACCTTCAATGGCAACTTGTGGAAGGCGAAGATCGTCCCGCTAGTCACGGAGAACGTGTGTTTGCAGTCCTTGCACTGCCACTGCTTGCGAGTGGCCTTGAAGTAATGCTTGCCGATCACGCCGCACACCGGGCACACCACTTCACCGCTCTTGCCCCAGCGCACTTCACGGAACACGGCGAAGGCCTCGTCGTCGCTCATTTCGAACACCTTGCGCACGGATAGGGTGCGAGCTTCAGCGGAGAGCAGGAAGTGTTGTTTGTGGGACATGGCAAACCTCGCACATAAATTTATGACATGAATGATAGTCACTAATTTATGTCGAGTCAATAAAAATGAACATTTATTAGTGTTTTATTGACATTCTTCTATGTTTCTTATAAATTAACGCATGACTATGGGGAAATTGTTATGATGCGCGCCATGACTTATGAGGAATTTCAACGCCAGATCGGGAAAGCGGGACTGACCATTCGTGAATTTGCGGACTTGGTAAAGATGAATCGCATCTCGATCAGTAACTACGGACAAAAGGGAGAAGTGCCGTCCCATTTAGCCGTGATCGCAGCGTTGCTCGGGGAAATGGCCGAACGCAAGATTGACTACCGGGATACGTTGTCACGAATCGAGATTCTTCCCAAAAAGCCTCGTGGAGCTGGCATTGGGAAATTTGGCGGCAACAAACAAATGGGGTTGGAGGTGTTCGGGCAGGAGGTGAAGAATGGATAACTTTAGCGATGTTGCCTGCTATGGCAGGAATAATGCCTCATCTACTGAGCCAACCGAAGCTTCATCGCACCACAAGACTTCAAAAAAGAAGTCCATGCAGCGAGTAGCCAAATGGTCATTCGGCATACCAAAAACCGGCAATGCATTACTGCACGGAGACAACTTGGAAATCCTCAAGTTGTTGACGGAAACGCATGCTAACACCGTAAAGTGTGTATACCTTGATCCCCCCTATAACAATGGGGAGAGTTACCTGCATTACTTCGACAGCATGAGCCATGAAGAGTGGCTGCTGGCTGTGACCAAACGGCTAGAACAAATTAAGACTTTATTGCGCAATGATGGCAGCGTTTGGATTTCCATCGACGACTCCGAGCTTCACTACCTCAAGGTGGCGGCTGATGCAGTGTTTGGTCGAGTAAATTTTGTAGGCACAATTATTTGGGAGCGCCGGACAACGCGGGAAAACCGCAAAGTCCTTTCCAGAAATCACGAATATCTGTTGGTCTATACCAAGAACATTGATGCCTGGTCAAAAGTGCGCAACGCACTTCCGCTGACTGAGGATGTTAAAGGGCGCTACAAGAACCCAGATTCCGATCCGCGCGGCCCGTGGCAGTCGGTGTCGGCCAATGTACAGGAAGGTCATGCAACTCCTCAGCAATATTATTCACTCAAAGCACCGAATGGACGGATTCATAATCCTCCAAAGGGGCGATGCTGGATATATTCCAAGCAAAAAATGCTTGAGGAAATAAACAACAACAACATCTGGTTCGGTAAAGATGGGAATGCTGTTCCAAGGCTAAAAAAGTTTCTGACTGATCGCAAAACCGGACTTACGCCGGAAACTCTATGGCGTGCGGACGATGTAGGCACAACGAGTGATGCAAAAAAACATTTGCTGGCATTGTTCAAAGAAATATCACTATTCGATACACCCAAGCCAGAACATCTGATTCATCGTGTATTACAAATTAGCACCAATCCCGGCGATCTGGTGCTCGATCCCTATCTCGGCTCAGGGACTACAGCCGCAGTTGCTCACAAGATGGATAGGCGCTACTTAGGTATTGAAGTTGGGGAGCATATTAAATCGCATTGCGTTCATCGACTACAGCAAGTCATCACAGGAGAGTCTGGCGGTATATCTGAACTAATTGACTGGAAGGGCGGTGGTGGTTTTGACTTCTACCGATTCTAGGGTTCAGACTGACGAACAAACTAGCGCATTTCGTCCGATTTACTATCTAGGCTGCAAAACAAGTTTTACTTCAGCCATCAAGGCGGCAATTGACGAAGTAGATCCTAGTGGCGGGCGGCTGGTCGATTTGTTCGCAGGTACGGGGTCTGTTGGTGCGGCGTTGGGGGCGTTCCGAGAGGTAACAACCGTTGACGTGCAGGAGTATTCTCGCGTGCTCTGCTCAGCGGTACTCAGCCCACCTGATTTGTCGCAAACAGAGATAGAGAACATTGTTGCAAGCGCCTTGCGCGATGAAACGGCGAAGCAAACGCTTTGGTGTCTGCAACCGCTAATTGAACATGAGCGCGATTGTATTGCAGCCGCCGCCATTGGTGATTTCAATGCGCTTGTTGAGCTGATTGAGTCTCCCCCGCTGCCAGTGCGCGCCATCACCGAATTGGAGGTGCCGTCCACGCGCCTTAACGATGCTTCGAGTGAAGCTGTACGTCGTTTTCATGAGGCGGGGCTGTGGCAGTCGGCAGAAACCACCGTGTCTCGTTACTTTGGGGGGCTATATTTCTCCTTTACACAAGCGGCGATGCTCGATGCCGTGCTGACTATTGCCAATTCTTCATCTGAGCAAAATCAAGATTCGCTGACAGCCGCAGCACTCAGTACGGCGAGCCAACTCGTAAATACTGTCGGTAAACAATTTGCTCAACCGATTCGTCCTAGAGATAAGTCTGGCGTCGTGAAATCCAGCCTGGTGAAAATTGTTCAGCGTGATCGCTCATTGGATGCACTAGAGATGTATCAGACTTGGTTGGGGAAATATGCCTCATTGCCAAGGGCAATTGGTAGGCCACAAGCCCTCCGACAAGATTATCTCGATGCCATAGCACAGAATGCCTCATCTTTTTCTGTGATCTATGCTGACCCCCCATATACGAGGGATCATTACAGTCGTTTCTATCATGTACTTGAGACTATGTGCCTTCGAGATAATCCAGCAATCTCGAAAGTTATGAAAAACGGCAGTCTGGTGCCCAGTCGAGGCGCATACCGGGAGGATCGCCACCAGTCAGATTTCTGTGTTCGCTCAACTGCACCCGCTGCCTTTGAGGGGCTTTTCAGAACAGCACGAGAACACGATCTCCCTCTGGTGCTTTCTTATTCGCCTCATGAGGCTGACGATGGCACACATCCCAGAGTAGTTTCAATGAGCCAAATAATTGATCTTGCCAACCAGCATTACAATCGCGTTGAGATATGTGGTGTCGATGGCATAAAGCACAATCAACTCAATCGAAACGAGCTGAAATTAAAAACACGCGACCAAGCTGAAATAATTCTCAAATGTTATTGCTAACATTACTCATCTTCTTCTATACGCCAGAACGGTGCATCCGGCCAGATTACCTTTAACTCCTGAATAGATAACGGCTTCTCAATGCGTCTCGCATGATCTTTTTGTACTTCTTTGGCATTCTTTTTTAAGTAATCAGAGATAACTTTAAAGTGCTTTCCTTTAGGGCGAATGATGTGGTAGAAGTAAGTGAATGGACGGGTTCGTATAAATATCGCAATTGGCATGTTTCCATCGATTGGTTGAAGCCCATCGCTTGCGCCAAGATCAATAGCATAATTTTTGCTTGGTTTAAGAGTGAGCTTCCTTACCTCCACATCCTCACACTCCCCTTGATCATTAACGTGTGTTAAAAATAATTTTGCATTTTTTTCAAAATAATTTTTTGAGGCCCAAGTGCCAACGTCCCTTTGCTTGCCGCCCCTTCCTTTGGTCAACTCTTCTATAAATACAACACTCCCTTTTTCTGGGAAAAAATCAATATCAATCTTTTTCCCTGCCTCTTTACGAATTTTCTTGGTGGCCTTTTTTAGTTTTGCATTTTGTTGAGCAGCTTCTACAACCTCTTTTGCGTCAAGTGAAAAAAGGGAGTCTGTGTTAGCAGAAAGAAAACTTGTCCAATTGTTTTCTACAGCCTTAACAGTCTGTTGATCAAGCTGGATCACAGAAAAGGCTTCGAAGTTATTCTTTAATCCGCCGTTGGTGAGATTCCCTGAGCCGGTAATTACAACTCCTGTTTTCCCTTTTTTGATCCAACTAAATTTGGGATGAAAAATACCTCCAGAACGAGGCAGGAAAACTTGAACAAAAAAGTTTTCATATTTTGCGCATAAGGTTGAGAGTTTCTCTATGGCCTTGGTGTCTGTTATCGCATCCATCCCTACAATCAAATGTATTTTAGCTTGGTCTAAATTTTTTCTAACTTCGACTTGATCGAAAAGTAAATTAATACCTCTGGCAGTCACAAACGCAAACGCACAGTAAATGGCATCAGCATCTTTGAAATGCTTTTCTAGTTCGTCGAGTAGATAATTGGGGGCTGGTGCGTTTGGGTCTTGGAGAATAAGCGGCATAAATACTTCCATTTATTAATTTGTACAGAACGTACTCAATACAACCATAAGCATCATAGCAGTATTGATAAAATGAAGATTTATGTCCCTTTGAGCTACCGTGGTATTTTTTAGCGATGCAGAATGTAAGCTATTGAAATAATGTATTTTGTGCGGTTGCTACATAATTCCGGGCAAGACAAGAAAAGGGACTAGCTGTCGGGCTACCCCCGACGGTTTTGATTTTGATTGATGGGTATCGCTGCGCTCAACCCATCCTACATGCGACACGTCAGAACAACCCCATCTGCCCGCCCCTCTCCGGTGGCCTGAAACGGCTCACCTCCAGCCGCACCTCCTCCTGATTCAACCCCAGCCGCTCGCACGTGATGCGGAAGCGCTTCTCCAGCAGGTCGGCGAACAGGCCGTCGCCGCGGAAGCGCGAGCCGAATTCGGAATCGTTCTCTTTGCCGCCGCGCATCTCACGCAGCCGGCTCATCACATGCGCAGCCTTCAGCGGGTAGTGGATTTCGAGCCAGTCCTTGAACAGGTCTTTCAGTTCGTACGGCAGGCGCAGCAGCGTGTAGGCCGCGCTGCGCGCGCCGTTCTCGCTCGCGGCCTGCAAGATATTTTCCAGCTCGGCGTCGGTCAGGAACGGGATTACCGGGGCGACGAACACACCGCAGGGCACGCCCGCTTCGTTCAGCCGCCGTATCGTTTCCAGTCTTCGGCGCGGAGACGAGGCGCGCGGCTCCAGTTTGCGCGCGAGTTCCGAATCCATCGTCGTGACCGAAACGAACACCTGCACTAGGTTGTCCTGCGCCAGTTGCGACAGCAGGTCGAGGTCGCGTTCGATTAGTGACGACTTGGTGACAATGGACAGCGGATGCCTGCATTCGGCCAGCACTTCCAGTATCTGGCGCGTGATCTTCCACTCGCGCTCGATGGGCTGGTAGATGTCGGTATTGGAGCCGAGCGCGATGGGCGAACAGCGGTAGGAAGGTTTCGCCAGTTCCTCGCGCAGCAGCTTCGCCGCGTCAGGCTTGGCGAACAACTTGGTCTCGAAATCCAGCCCCGGCGAGAGGTTCAGGTAGCCGTGGCTGGGGCGCGCGTAGCAATAGATGCAGCCATGCTCACAGCCGCGATAGGGGTTCAGCGAAAGTTCGAAAGGAAGGTCGGGCGAATCCTGGCGCCGGATCACGCTCTTCGCGCGCTCCTCCGTCACCGTGGTCTTCAGCGCCGGCGGCTCGTCGTCCGCAGTCCAGCCGTCGTCGAAGCGCTCGCGCGCCACGCTCTCGAACCGCCCCTCGATCAGCAAGGTCGCGCCGCGACCTTTTTTCACTTCATGCTTCACAATGCCATCATCCGGGAAACGAGCAGTCTGTCGAAAAGCGTCATGAGGATAGCCAAATGCAAGGCGCACGGCGCGCAGAAACCGGAATGTACTTAAAGTACATGAGGATTTCGAGCACCGCGCAACGCCGCAGTTGGCTACCGCAATAGCTTTGCGGCAGACTGCTAGAAGAGTTCGATGTCGTCGCCCTTGTCCTTCATATTGCTCATATAGCGATCCAGCGCCTCCTGCACCGGCACGCCCTCCATCACCGCGTCGAACAGCGCATGCTCCTCCGGCGTGGTGTACTTGCTGCGTATCTTCTCCTGCAGCGCGACCCATTCGTTCGGGCTGTACAACCGACTGCGGTCGTCGACCAGGTCGTTCAGCGCCGCGAGGCTGTGGCAAACATGGGTCAGCCGCTGGGTCAGCTTGTCGTAGAACTGGAACGCGATGATGGACTGCTGCACCATGCCGGTGACGTTCCCGGCCATGCGCTGCATCTCGGCCTTCTTCTCGCCGGCGACGCCTTCGTCCGGCAGGCTGTCCATCACGTCGGACATCGAATGCAGATAACCGGCCATCGTCGTGAAGCTGTCGGTCAGCACCTCGACCGAGGTGTTGCTGTCTTTCATCGCATGCTCGATCTGGCCCGCCGCCAGTTCCAGCATCAGTATCGTCTCGCGCAGCTGGCTCCAGTCCAGATCGGGATTGCGCGCCTTGGTTCCACCTTTGATGATCTCTTTCATATCCGCTCCTTCGTTGCCTCTGTCTCGCCCCCAATATAGTCCCGGCGAGAACGATTTTCCATCCGGGAATCCTTACTTCCCGCAGGCGGCCTTCCACAGCAACTCGCCGTTGCTGCCCTTGGGCACGGGCTTCCATTCCTGATCGTCGTAGACGACGCTGCCAGCCACCTCGCCTGCCCCCATGTTGCCCGCGTACATCGAGGCCGCCTCGATCCGGGACAGGCGCTTACGGCAGTCAAAGCGGTATTGCGTCTCCCACGACAGGTAGGCCGTGCCGTCGCCGAGCGCGGAGGCCTTGCGCAGGTCGACCAGCGACAGGATGGTCACCATATGGCCGTCCTTCGCGGCAGGCGACGTAGCGATATAGACGGTGCGCTCATCGTCCTCGACGACCTTGCCCCAGCTGGGTTGCTCGACCGGCTTTCCGGATGTTTTTTCGGGTGGGACCTCGGCCACGACCTTGCCGCCCTTGATAGTCACTTCCTTGCGGCAGACATAGGCGCCGTACTGGGTCTTCCCGTACCAGGGCTGCCCTTTCGCATGCACCGAACCGCTGCGCAGGTTTTGCCAGATCACGGTATCGGAGGGGCAATGCTGCTGTGCCGCCTGTTCGCTGTCGAACTGTTGGGCGGCTGCAGCTGGGAACGCGATCAGGCAGCAAGCCAGCATCGCGACCGGTCTCAGTTTCATGCTCATTCCATCTCCTGCAATGTTCCGTCGGCGAATACCAGCGCGCAGCGCACCGGCTTGCCCGCATACACCGTTCGCATCGCGTCGCGGTATCCCTGCATCTGCGCGCGATGACGCGCAGCATCGCCGCTCTCGCCCAGCTTGTAGTCCAGCACCCACACCTCGCCGTCGAACTCGACCAGCCGGTCGATGCGCTTGAGTTCGCCCTGCGCGTCTACATAGGGCATTTCGTTGCAGGCGATGCGGTAATGCCGCGGATCGAAATAACACTGCAGGTGCGGCTGCGCGAGCAAGCTCTGCGCCTGTTCCAGCAGCGCATCGAATTCGGCCTCGGGAATGCCGCAGCGCTGGCACAGATCGGCCTCGACCGCGGCGGGTGGCAGCAGATGCTGCAGCAGTGCATGCAGCCAGATGCCGCGCTGCTGGCGCGTGCTGATCGCGGGCTTGCGCGATCCGGTCGGCAGCGGTTGCATCAGGCGAATATCGACCGCAGCTGCAGCTTCAAGCGCAGCGTGATGTACGGGAGCCGCGGATGCCGCCAGCAACGGATTCTCGCCCGCTTGCGGCTGCGCATTGGCGATGCGGTCGTACCACATGCCTTCGATGCGCTCGCCGCAGCCGCTGACCAGCAGCGCCTGCTTGGCGCGCGTCATCGCGACGTACAGCAGGTTCAGGTCTTCGCGCTGCGCGAGCTGCGCATCCTGTTCGAAATAGCGCTCGCGCGTCGGGCCGCGACTCGCTTTGTCGCCGTACAGCGAGAAATGCGCCGGGCGCGCGCTCGCGGTCGGCCAATCCAGCAGCACGTCGTAGCCCTTGTCGGCGGGCGGCTTCGCATTCGTGTCCAGCAGCCAGACGATGGGCGCCTCCAGCCCCTTGGATTCGTGCACGGTGTAGATGCGCAACGCGTTGCCGGCATGCGCGACCTTGCCTTCGTCCGGCGACTCGCTGTCGTCCGCACGGCGCAACTCGGCCAGTTCGCGCAGGAAGCCGGGCAGGCTAGGATAGCGCCCAGCATCGACGTTCAGCGCGATCTCGATGAAGGCCTGCAGGTTCGCCAGCACCGTCGCGCGCATCGCCTCGGGCAATGCTGCGGCATAACGCTCCTGCACGTCGCCCTCGAAATAGATGCGGTCGAGCAGGTCATGCACCGGCAGCTTGTCGGCCAGCCTCAGCCAGCCTTGCAGCAGGCGATGCGCGCGCTGCAGATGGGGCGATGCCTCGCCGCTCTCCACGAGCCGCTGCAGACGAACCCACCAGCTACCCTCTTCCCCGCTGCGCGCCAGCGCCATCATGTCCTCGTCGCTGCAGGAGAACATCGGCGTGCGCAGCGCATGCGCCAGTTGCAGGTCGGCGAACGGGGTGATCAAAAAGGTCAGCAGCGCCTGGATGTCGGATGCCTCCAGCGTCTCCAGCAGGCCGCCGCGGCGCGAGGTGAGACAGGGGATGCCGCGCTGACGCAACGCGTGTTCGTATATCTTCAGGTGGGTGCGGCGGCGCACCAGCACCATGATGTCGGCGTATTGCGCGGGACGGACTTCGCCTTCGTCGTTCACCTGCCAGTGGCCGACGATCTCGCTCACCTTCGCGGCGAACTGCTGCGCCTCCAGTTCGCGCGCGCTTTCCTCGCACTCCTCGCGCGGCTCGGTCAGCGGGTCGCGCAGGGTCAGTATTTCACCGTCAGCATTCTCTTTCGCCGTCTCCGGCATCGCACACAGCGGCAGCACCTCGACATAGCCAGGCAGATTCCGCTGATGCGCGCCATGCCGCTCGAAGCCCTCGTATTCCGGCAATCCGTCGAACACACCGTTGACCACATCCAGCACCGCTGGCGCGTTGCGCCGCGTCATGTTCTGCGTCAGGTGATGCGCGCCGTAATGCTGTTGCAGGAACTCGCGCACGACGCCGAACAGACGCGCGTCGGCACGGCGGAAGCGGTAGATGGACTGCTTGGGATCGCCGACGACGAACACCGTCGGGCGCGAATCGACCGCATCGGCGGCGGCGAACCACGACTGCAATATCTGCCATTGCAGCGGATTGGTATCCTGGAACTCGTCCAGCAGCACATGGCTGTAACGGCTGTCGAGCTTGTATTGCAGGTACTCTGCATGATCGCTGTCGTTCAGCAACTGGCACACGCGCCATTCCAGGTCTCCGAAGTCCAGCATCTGCTGGCGCTGCTTCAGCGTCTGGTAACTTTCCAGCAACGCGACGCCGCAGCGTAGCGCGTGTTCGTTCATCCGGTAGGCCTGCTGCTCGGCCAGCGTGTCGCGCACCTCCTGCAGCGAGGCGAACAGCGACTCGCGCGTCAGCAGGAACGCCTCCGCATTCTGTTTCTTCGTCGGCTTCAGGCTGCGCGGCTCGCCCGCCTTGGTGAACAGCAGCGGCATCACCGCATCGAATCGCGACTCGGGGGCTGCGTCCGTCCATGCGCGCTCCAGCTCGGAGGCGTTCTTCTGCTGCGTCTCGGTGCCGTCGGCGGCGAGCTGGCGAGTGAACGCGAAGAAGCTCTCTTCGTTGTTGCCGCACATGCCCCAGTCCGCGACCGGGTCGAACTCCATGTCGACGCCGAGTTCGGCGCGCAGGCTGTCCAGCGCGAACGCCAGCGGATCGGCCTGCCCGGCGCTGTAGGCCCACCACTCGCTGCGCTTGGCGAGGAAGTTGAACAGCAGCTGCTCGGTGCTGGAAAGCCCCAGTTCGGCGAACAGCGCCAGCATGCTCTGTGCCTCCGGCGCCCCGGGATGGCTATGCAGCTTGTCGAGCAGCAACTGCCAGGCCTCGTCGCGCAATGCGGAAGTCTGCTCGACCAGTTGCACCCCGCCCGCCATCCCGGCGTTCAGCGGCGCGCGCTGCAGCACCTGCATGAACCAGCCGTGGAAGGTGCTGATGGTGATGTTGGGCTGCGCGAGCAGGAACTGCTGGTACAGGCCGCGCGCGCGCGGCAGCAGGCGCTCGATGTCGGCCTCGTCCACTTCGCGATGGCGCAGGAATCCGCGCACATGCTCGTCGTCCGCGGAGGCCAGCTCGTACAGCCAGTCGCGCAGCCGCGCCTGCATCTCCTGCGCGGCCTTGCGGGTGAAGGTGATCGCCAGTATCTCGCCGGGCGGCACGCCGTCCAGCAGCAGCCGCACGACGCGCGACACCAGCAGCCAGGTCTTGCCGCTGCCGGCGCAGGCCTCGACGACGACGCTGTGTTTGGGATCGAGCGCGGCGCGGTTATCCATGGAATAACTCCGTTCGCTCCTGATAACCAGCGACTTGGCTATCGTTTTTTGATGGCCTAGTCGAATGGCTAGTCGTTCCATCAGTGCTACGCGCGTAGCGCGGTGTATCGAAGGACGTCAGCCGGCTTCGATACGACGCTACGCGTCTACTCAGCCCGAACGGTCGTTTAGGAAATTCATTCATCGTTCCAAGTCCCGTGGCGGCACAAGCCGCGCATCTCGCAATAGCCGCACACCGATTCCGCTCCGTGCGCGGGCAGCGCCGCCCCCCGATGCATGCGTTCGAACACGCTCCTCAGGCGCTCGATGTTCAGCCGCGCCAGTTCGGCGATGTCTTGCGGCGGCGTCACCGCATCCACCTTGCCGCCGTCCAGCGCGACGAACGCGGCCTCGCTCGCGTGGAGGTCGTAGGCGTAACAGGCCAGTTGCACATCCTCGCCGGCCTCCTTCAGTTTGTTGCGCAGCGGCGCGACCGCCTGCGTCTTGTAGTCCAGCACCCGCAGCACTTCCATATCACCGCTCTGATAGTCGATACGGTCGATGCGCCCGCGCAATGTCAGGTTCTCCATCACACCGATCTCGAACGGCGTCTCGGCTCCGGAATAGCACCAGCCTGCTCGTTCGTTGGCTAACTGCCAGTCGATATACGCGGGGATCTGCGCCTGCCAGCGCAGCAGCCAGGCCTGCGCCAGATAGTCGTGCGCCAGCGCCCCGGCGAACACCTCCGCGCTGATGCGACGCAGCGCTGCTTCGACAACTTCGCGCCCATGCTCCAGCAGCGATCCGAATTCGTCGTGGAAGCGCTGCAACGCCGCATGCACCCAGGTGCCGTAGTCGCGCTTGTCGAGTTCCTCGCGCACCTCGTCGAGTTCGTTCAGGCGCAGCATGTGGCGCGCGTAAAACTGGTAGGGGCAGGCGACCAGGCTGTTGTAGCCGGACGGCGAGACACGCTGCGGAACCAGTCCGGATTGCACCTGCGGGCGCGGCATCTCGCCCGCAGGCGGCAGCGCGAACGCCTCGCCCTGCACTCTGGCATGTGCGAGCAATTCGCCCAGCTCATCCGCGGCCAGATCGTCGCGATACGCCAGCAGATGCAGCGCGCGCAGCATCTCCAGATGCGGACTCAGCAGGTTGGGTTCGCCGTTTTTGCTCGCCTGCCAGCTCGCCAGCACCGTCTTGTTGATCGCCAGCAGCGCCAGCAGGTCGTCGCGCACCTGCGCCTGCTGGGCGCTTGCGAGCGGCAGGCCGAGCGAGGCGCGCACCGCGTCGTTGAACCATTGCCCGGCGTTCGCCGGCGCGGGCAAGTGCGCCGCATCGCTGCCGAGCAACAGCACCGCATCGAACTGCCGCCAGCGCGTCGCGGCGAGATGGGTGAACAGCACCGGGCTTTCCACCGCGAGGTCGCGGAAGGTGTTCAGGTCGAGCTGCTGCGCGAGCCAGCGCCGCCATTCGGCGAAGCTGCACCGCGTCGCATCCCCCTGCAATTCTTCCGTCCATTGCGCCAGCAGACCAAGCAGCTGCTGGCCCGCCGCATCCTGCGCCCAGCCCTGCGACACCCCGAGTATCTGCAGGCTTTCATCCAGCGCATGCAGCCATTCGGCCAGCGGCACGCTCTTCTTCGGCAAGGCCTGCATCGCCTGGCGCAGGCGCACCAGCGGCTGCACCAGTTCGCGCTGCTCGCGCTCGGCCAGTTCGATGTAGCTCTCCAGTTGCGCGACCGTGCCGTGCTTGCGCACCAGCTGCTCGAACAAGTACGCGGCCTGCTTGCGCTCCGCGGGCGGCGCATCGGCGAACAGGAACGGCGACTTCAGCAGGTCGAGCACGTCCTGGTAGTAGAAGTCGCCCTGCACCACTTCCAGCCAGCGCATCAGTGCGGTGCTGACCGACAGCGTCGCCATCGTCCAGCCGGTCTCGTCGCGCACCTGCACCTGCGCGCGCTCCAGCAGCGCACGAGCACGCCGCGCGACCAGCCGGTCCTGAACGACGACCGCGATGGATCGCTTCCCTTCGAGCAGCCAGCGACGTATCTGCACGTCAGCGGCTTGCGCTTCCTGCTCCAGCCCGTGCGCGCCGAACAGTTGCAAACGATTGCTCAATCGCGCTTCCGGCTGCCGTTCCAGCACCGATGCATCGCTGCGCAGGTCGGCGCTGTCCGCGTCGCGCTGCAACGCGCGCGACAGCAATGCGCAGTCGGGAGACTCGGCAACCATCTCGCGCAGGTCGAATATCCCGACCGGCAAGCGCTCGCGGCAGGCCCGCAGAAAATTCCGTTCCGGCGCGGCGAGGTCGCAGGTCTGCAGCACATACAGCGGGCCATCGACAGCCTCGACCAGCCGCGCCAGCCGCTGCTGCCAGGCGCGCTCGCCGTCGAGTTCGGCACCGGAGGTCATCGCGTACCAGAGTTCATGCACCACGCGCGCCTCGAACTGCAACGCCTGTCCGCTGCGCGCGCGATAGGCCTCGGTCAGTTGCGCGGCGAAGTCGGCTTCGGATTCGGGCAGCGCGACATGGTGGCGCGTCAGTTCGTCCATCAATCCCAGCAGCTCGCGCGACAGGCTCCACAGATCGGCGTCGCCGAACCAGTCGCGTTCGCGCAGCGCCTGGTACAGCGCGGCGATGCGCCGGGTGTCGGGTTGTACCGGAGTATCGAGCCGGACGGTCTGCGACCAGTCGGTGAGCGTGAGCATGCGCGGCAGCAGCACGGTAGTACCCGCGGCCTCGCCGAACGCCTGCGCCAGCGGCTGCGCGGCGTGGTAGTTCGGTAGCAGCACGGTCGCCGCGCGCAGGTCGCGCCCGCCCCGCGCATGCAGGATGCGCTGCGCTATTCGATGAAAAAAAGAGGAATTCAACGTTCCAGCAGGCGCAGCTTGTCCGGCACGCCGCGCCACTGGTCGGCATCGGGCGGTGCCGGTTTCTTCTCGACGATGGGTTTCCACAGCTTTGCCAGTTCGGCATTCAATTCGACGAAATGATGCTGGGCCTGCGGCAGGTCGTCCTCGGCGTAGATCGCCTCGGCCGGGCATTCGGCGACGCACAGCGTGCAGTCTATGCACTCGTTCGGGTCGATCACCAGGAAGTTCGGCCCCTCGCGGAAGCAGTCGACCGGGCACACGTCCACGCAGTCGGTGTACTTGCACTTGATACAGTTCTCGGCAACCACGTAGGTCATATCATTCTCCAATGCTCAACAGTTGCGGCATTCTAGCAGAGCGACCCGACGCGAGAAATCCGGCATACCGTGCATCTTGCCGCTTGACGCACCACCCGCTATGCCTCTACGCTGCCACTCATCCTCATCGGGATTTCATCGGAATACACCATGCAGAAATACGAGTTTTCGGTCAGGACACGCAACGGCCATCTGGTCGAAAATATCCGGATAATCGGCAAGGACTTGCCGGATGCGGAGCGCAAGCTGCGCCAGATGTACATACACTGCGAGATCGTGCAGCACGAAACGATCGAAGCGGAGAAACCCATCCCGCAATCGGCAGACATTGAGGATGTGTTGACGCTGATTGTCAAACACAGTTGATCGGGCACTGTACCCGATCATCATTTCTTTGGATTAGATAAACCCGTCCGCGATCAACTCGTTCAGCAGCGCATCGTAGTCCTTCGCGCCGCGGCTGCTGGGCGCATGCTCGAAGACCGTCTTGTTCATCAATGGGCTTTCCGCCAGACTGACGTTTTCCGCGATCAGCGTGCGGCAGACGTCGGCGCCGAATTCCTTTTCCGCCATCAACAGGACGTTGCGCGACAAACGCCGCCGCGAATCGTAGCGCGTCAGCAGATAGCGGCGATTGATGCGGCGCTTCAGCACCAGTTCGAGGGCCTTGAGGGTCTTCTGTATCTGCAGCGCCCCCTTGATCGACAGGTAGTCCGCCGACATCGGAACAATGACACCGTCGCAGGCGAAGATCGCATTCAGCGAAAGTACACCGACCACCGGACTGCAATCGAGCACCCAGTGGCGAACCTCTCCCTCCGCATTTTCGGCTTTCAGCCCCAGATTGAGTTTGTTGATCGCGTTGTAGCCCTTGCCGAACAACGCGTCCACCTTGGACATTTCCACATGCGAGGGAATGATGCCGATGCCGCTGGATGACATCTGGATCATTTCGCGCAACGGACGGTTACGCTGGAACAGACCGTACAGGCTGTCATCGCCGGAAGCGGCAGTGATGCCGACGGTGGATCCGAACTGCGCCTGCGGATCGAGGTCGATACCCGTAGTCCGGTGTCCGCGACGCGCCAGCGCAGCGGCGAGATTGACCGCCGTGGTGGTTTTACCCACCCCTCCCTTCTGGTTGAATACGGCGATGACAGTCATGTATAGGAAAGCTTAAGCATACGGCTTTGTATTGCAGCGCAGCCATTCTAGCAGACCATGCACCGCAGGCAGATGAACTAATGCGCTTTGCCGTCGACGCGTGGCCGCAACAGCATCGGAATGTAACGTGTGGCAAGCAGCGCGAAAGCGACGAACCAGCAGGCCGCCGCCGAAGCGATCCACAGCGTGTAATGCGCCGGATCGAACAGCGGTGCTGCGATGCGCAGCGCGAAGGCCAGCATCATGATCTTCAGCACGAGCTTGTCCGCTTCGCCAAATACCACCTTCCTGCCGGTATGCCCCTGCGAGATGCGCATCAGCATCGCCGGGACGATCAGCCCCATCGCGCCGAAGGTGAACACGTGTATCGACAGCGAGACGAGCTCCGGCATCGGTACGGTCAGCCGGAAGAATTCGACCAGCAGTTGCGCAACGATCGCCAGATAGCCCAGATACATGATGCCGATGTCCAGCCGCGTCAGCGCCAGCTGCGGCTTCCATAACGCGAAGCGTAGCGTCAACAGCAAGGCCAGCAGCAGCCCCGCATACGCGGCCAGCACCGGCGGCAGCAAGCCGGCGAACACCAACAGCAGGCCGAGCAGCTTGATGGCCTTGTCCAAAACCGGATGCTGCAGGATGCCGACCTGGAATGCGCCCTTCATGAACTGCACCAGCGTGCGCTCCAGCATCACCAGAAAGGCCATGCGGAACAGGCCCAGCGCGATGCTCCAGCCGAGCAGGTAATAGTCGGCACTCAGCATCAGTTGCTTCGCGATCAGGAAGGTCGGCAGGACCAGCAGAAACAGCCAGTTGTCGCGATAGACGTCGGTCGCGCGGTTCCTCACCAGCGTCCAGACCAGCATCGCGACGATGGAACCGAGGAACAGGTTGTTCGAGAGCAGGAACAGCGCCTGCGGCCAAGTGCCTTCGAACCACATGCCGATGCGCTCGAACAGCCAGGCCGACGCGAGGAACATCAGCGCCGGCCCGTGGTAGCCGCGCACCTTGACCCAGTTCTTCGTCGCGGTCAGCAGAAAGCCGCCCAGCACCGCCCAGCCGAAGCCGAAGAACATCTCGTGGGCATGCCACTGCACCGTGGTGAAAGAGGTACCGGGCGCCAAGACCGCGCCAGAGAACAGCAGCGCCCACAACACCGGCAGGCTCAGTCCGGACAGCATCGCCAGCGCGAAGAACGGGCGGAAGCCGACTTGCCAGAGCGGCTGAGCAACCAATTTCGAAAGAATTCCCATCGGATGATTTCCTGTTTCGCTACAACGATTTTTCCAGCATTGGGAACAGTTCGCGTTCCTCGAAGCGCACATGGGATATGAGGCAGTCGCCGAAGCTATGCAAACTTTCGGCATCGCAACGCTGATGCAATGCCCCGACCAGAACGCGCAACCGGCGATGTTCCGCCAGCGTGCGTTCGGCCAGCGCTGCCGACGCGGCAGGCAACAACTCGCGCTCCTCGAATTGAAAGTGCGGCTCCAGTTCTGAGGCGAACGCACCGCTGACGCGCCGACAGGTATCGTCTATCAGTGTCGCGTCGCCCGAAGCGGCTGCTCGCTCGCAGGCCTTCGCCAGCTTGAGCGCGGCGTGATGCTCTCGCGACAAGGGTTGCAGGGCTGCGCTGCGTTTCACGATCAGCCCGGCGTGACGACGAAGACCGCCGGATCGTCGCCATGCTCCAGCAGGATGCTGCGCACCCGCCGCTGCCACAGCCGGCGGAATTCGGCGGCGTCCGCAGCACTTGCCTCGCCGGCCATGCAGCTCGCCATCAGCTCCGGCAACCGCGGCGGAACCGGCACGCGCCGCAGGTCGGCCGAGACGACGACGGAACGGTTCCGGTCGATCCGGGTAAACCTCATTTCGCCCGGCAGATCGACCTCAAAGAACAGCCGCTTGCGCCGATCGAAGTTTCCGCCCAACCCCTTGAAACCTTCTTCGGCCATCGCGCCGGTCAGCAGACTGACGACATTCGCGATCACGCCGGTGACGCCCTGCTCGCGTGCCTGGCCAAACTCCACGCGGATGTCGCCGCGCACCGGGATCTCGTCGCCGTAGAGCGATCGTAGCGCCTTGCGGGTGCTCCAGTAGGCCGCGGCGACCGTCGGGCAGGAATGTCCGGCCAGCCGCACCGCATCGGGATAACCGTACCGCAGCAGGCCGTCGTCCGTCGCGCCGAGGAAGGCCGCCAGCGAATCGTACAAAACAATCCCCGGCACCTCGTCATAGAACTCGGGATGACTCACTGGCGGCGAGTGAAGTCGATCGCGATGTTGCCCGGTTCGCGGGCGACGTACTTGATCTCTATTCCGGCGCCGTAGCGTTGCTGCAGTTGCGCGAGCAGAGGCAACGGGTCGTGGTCGTTGACGAACGCCATCGTCTCGCCTGGATTCAGCGAGTCCAGCGCGCCGAAGATCGCGGCATGGCGGAAACGTTTGGCGACGGCGCGTGCATCGAACGGATAGCGCATGTCCTGGGTAAAGCTGTTGGCGCAGTTGTGTACCATGGTGTGTTCCTTCGGTTGGTTGAGATATCTATTTTTTTGCCGCGCGCCGGACCGGCATTCCGACGCCGGACGGCAGCAGCGAGCGCTCCAGCGCACGCCTGTTCCTGACCAGGTCAGCCATGCTGACCTGCCGTAGCGACGCGAAAAACGCCTCGCGCGCATCTTCCAGCGCCGCGCCCAGCTTGCAGGCCCCTGAAATCACGCAGGTGTTCGCACCGCCCAGGCATTCGACCAGATCGAAGTTATCCTCGGTCGCGCGCAACACCTGCTCGACCGTGAGCTGTTCCGGCGGCATCGCCAGCCGCACGCCGCCGTTGCGGCCTCGTATGCTCTCGATCAATCCGGCGCAGGTCAGCTGGTGTGAGACCTTGACCAGGTGGTTCTTCGATACCGACAGCCGCTCGCTCGCCTCGCCTATCGTCACCGGCTCGCCATTCCGCAGCGCCAGATACATCGTCAGCCGCAGGCCGAGATCGGAATACTGTGTCAGTCTCATGGACACCCCGATAAAACTACTGCGCACCTCGATTGCTGCGTTGCGCGGTGTTGGTTGCGGCATAACGCGCTTCGCGCATTAGCCTTCACCGCAACTTCGTTGTCGAAATCCAGGGCCGCGTAGCGGCAGACTTTAAGTACATTCCGGTTTCTGCGTTCCGTGCGCCTTGCACTCAAGGTGCTCGCTACGTTTTCTCGACGTGTCTTCATGATTCCATTTCAATCATCGTATTCGACTCAAAGCCGCATGATGCGATGCCACGCACCATCCGCCGGGATTACTTCGTAGCGCTGCCAGGCCATGAATTCCGCACGGCTCGCCGTTCCCTCATCACCCTCACCTTCGCCGACAGAGATCAGAAAGTTCACCGTATCGCCTTCGATCTCGGTCAGCTTGCGTACCGACAGGCGATCGCCGAACTCGCCGTTGCTGTAGTAGTTGCCGGGAACGAGCGCATCTTCGTCGTCCGAGACACGCAGCGCGTGCTTGCGCGCCAGCCGATAAATATTCGCCAGATCGTCTTCGGTGACGTCCAGATAGGAACCGATTTCGCGCAAGGCATAGGAGAAATCGGCATGGTTCAATTTCGCCGGTGCAGCCGAACGCGGTGCCGGCTTGAGGCCCGCCGGGTAGCGCCGCCACGTAAACGGGTAGTTCACCGCGACGGCCATCAGCAGCATGATGCCGACATTCAGCAGCACCGGCGTCAGCACGAACTGGTAGCCCAGCGCATGCACCTCGGCTCCGCCCACCACGGCGGCCAGCGCGGTCGCACCGCCGGGCGGATGGATGCAGCGCAGGTGATGCATCGCGAAGATCGCCAGCGCGACGGCCAGCGGTCCGGCCACGAATGGATCGGAAACAAGCATGGCACAGCTCACGCCTGTCAGCGCCGACACCAGATGCCCGCCGACCAGCGCCCAGGGCTGCGACAGCGCGCCGTGCGGCACGGCGAACAACAGCACTGCGGATGCGCCCATCGAAGCCACCAGCAATGCCGCGCCTTGCGCGCCAACCGCATGCAGGCTCACCGTCATCGTCGCCGCGATCGCGACCAGCGCGCCCGTCGCTGCGATGAACTTCTCGCGATGTCCGGTGGCATCCGGCGCCACGCCCAGCAACTTCAATATCGTTTTCACAGCCATTCGGCACACATCCGTTTTAATGATGTGCGGATGATACATGTTTTATGTTATCTTGGCGAAACTGCGAACAGATGGAAAAGAACGACATGAGCTACGCCCTGCTCAAACACCTGCATGTCTCCTGCGCCGCCGCCAGCTATGCGCTGTTCCTGCTGCGCGGAATCTGGATGCTGCGCGGCTCCGCCATGATGCGGCAGCGCTGGGTGAAGATCGTGCCGCACATGGTGGACACCGTGCTGCTGGGCAGCGCCGTTGCGCTGGCTTGGACGATAGGACAGTATCCCTTCGTCGACGGCTGGCTGACCGCCAAGGTCGCCGCCTTGCTGCTGTATATCGCGCTCGGCTTCATCGCGCTGAAATACGGCCAGGGCAGGACCGTGCGGCTGGGCGCCTGGCTGGCGGCACAGGCGGTATTCGGCTACATTGTGCTGGCCGCGCTGCACCATGACCCGTTGCCGTTCTTCGAATAAAGGAGAGGGAAATGATAGGCCTCGAATCCAGTGCCCCGACCTTCGATCATCCGCTGGAGATGCTGCTTGCCTGTCACGGCAAGATATTGCGCCAGTGCGGCACGCTGCAGAAACTCATGGCGCACCTGAAGACCCACGGCTGCGACGAGCAAGTGCGGCAGGCCGCATACAGCATCCTGCGCTACTTCGATACCGCGGGACAGCTCCATCACCAGGACGAGGAAGAGAACCTGTTCCCCGCGTTGCGCGCCAGCGCCGGCGAGGATCCGGAGCAGCTCGATGCGCTGCTGCAGCGCCTGCTGCGGGAGCATGTCGTAATGTTTGCCGCATGGGACGAGTTGCGCCCCGTCCTGTTGCAACTGGCCGAAGGCGCGAATGCGCGACTGAACGACAGGCTCGCGGAAATATTCATCAACGGTTATACCGGACACATCGCGGTGGAGAACTCCGAGTTGCTGCCGCTGGCGGAACGCCTGCTGACGCCGGACCAGCTGCGGCAGATCGGTGCATGCATGGCAGCACGACGCGGCGTCGGCATGCCGGGTTCCCCCTGACGCCCGTCCCGCCCATGGGATAATCGCTGCCCGAACAAGCAACGCCCTGTCGCAAATGCCCCATCTCGTCGTCTCGATCTCCGGCCACGGCTTCGGCCATGTCGCGCAGACCGCACCCGTACTCAACGCGCTTCACCGGCGCATGCCGCAACTGCGTATCACCGTGCGCTCGACGGTGCCGGCATCCCATCTTCATTCGCGCATCCACGCGCCGTTCGAGCATCTTCAGAGCCACGGCGACATCGGCATGCGGATGTCTTCGGCGCTGGATGTGCGGGTCGGGGACAGCCGCGCGGCCTATCGCTCTTTTCACGCAGGCTGGCAGGCGCGCGTCGAAGGCGAGGCCGGACTGCTGCGCGACCTCGGTGCGGACATGGTGCTTTCCAACGTCGGCTACCTGCCGCTTGCGGGCGCGCAGCGCGCCTGCATCCCGAATGCGGCGCTTTGTTCGCTGAACTGGCACGACATCTACCGCCATTACTGCGGCGACGACGATATCGCAGCACAGATACGCGGATGCTATGCGCATGCCGACGCCTTCCTGCGCGCGACGCCGGGCATGGCGATGTGCTATCTGCCCAACCTCGTCCCGGTTGCGCCGATCGCCGGCATCGGCGCGAACCGCCGCGACGAACTGAACCGTCTGCTGCGCTTGTCCGAAGAAGAAAGACTGGTACTGGTCAGCATGGGCGGCATCGACAGACGCCTGCCGATGGATCGCTGGCCGCGCATGGACAGCGTGCATTATCTGGTGCAGTCGAGCTGGCAGGTCGATCATCCGGATGCAGTCGAACTGGAGTCGCTTCCGATGGATTTCTCCGACCTGCTGGCGAGTTGCGACGCATTGCTGTGCAAACCGGGCTACGGGAGCTTCGTCGAGGCCGCCTGCAGCGGCGTGCCCGTGCTCTATGTGGACCGGCCCGACTGGCCCGAGTCCCCGGCGCTGGTCGAATGGCTGCAAGAACACGGACGATGCCGCGAGGTCTCGCGGCAGGCGCTGGAGAAAGGTGAGATTGCTGCGGAACTGGAACGGCTATGGAACATGACACGCCCGCCGACACCGGTACCGTCGGGCGGCGAGCAGGTCGCGGAATGGCTGGCGGAACGCCTGGGAGGCTGACGCGTCAGCCTTGCGGCGGAGCATAGATCGTGGAACGGTTGCGCCCGCCCTGCTTGGATGCGTAGAGCGCTTCGTCGGCCTGGCCCAGCGTCGCCAGCCAGTCGGCACCGACATCGCAGACTGCGATGCCGAGCGAAATCGTGATGCCGCCGACGCTCTCGTCCTTGTCCATGCGGCGTATCTTGCCGCGCTCGACCAGCTGTCGAACATGCTCGGCAACCACTTTGGCGCCCTGCAGCGGGGTATCCGGGAGTATCACAGCGAACTCCTCGCCGCCCAGCCGCGCGACCGAATCCTGCCCCTTGACCTGCGCCTTCAGCACCTCGGCGATGACGCGGATGACCTTGTCCCCGAACAGGTGCCCGTAGGTATCGTTGATCTTCTTGAAGAAGTCGATGTCCAGCATCAGGAAGCTGACCTGCTTGCCCTGCATCTCCGGGTTGGCGGACAGGTTGCGCATCTGCGCCTCGAAGCCGCGCCGGTTGAACACCCCGGTCAGCGGATCGAGCAGCGCCTCGCTGCGCGCGCTCATCAGCTCCAGCTGCAGGCGCTCGACCTCGCTCTTGCTCTCCTGCAGCTTGTCCTGCAGCGAGTCGACCGAGGAGCGCATCACCTGCGTCTCCTGCGCGATCTCGCCGACCAGCCCCTGCAGGGACTCGGCATCCAGCCCGCTGGACAGGCGCTCGCCGTGTTTGCGCAGGCCGGCGTTGAATTTTCCCGCCTCGTCGTCCGTCGCCTCCGTGAAACGGGCCAGATTCTCCAGCACCTTCTGCATGTTCTGCTTGAACGCCTGCTCGGCCTCGACGTTGCCGTCGGCGATGTGATTGGCATACAACTCCTGCACCAGGTCGTCGGTGAGTTGCTGCTTGTTGTCGAGCAGCGCATTCACCGCCTTGCTCAGCGGCGGATTGATGCCGGTGATGTACTCATACCAGAGAGCGTAGGCGAACGGCGTGAACGCGGCCGGATGGGCCGCCATCTTCTGCAGCAGCAGCCTCAATATCTCGGCGCTGGCCGCCTTGTCCTGCGTATACCTGTTCTTCATACCACGACAAACCGGAAAGACACTTCGAGCCTACCTTTCTGGAACATCCCACCCTGTGGCTACCAAAAACAAAGGCCACTCTGACGGTGGCCTCTCTAGAATTGCGCGTGAACTAGTGCAGATGCTCCCCGTCGCCGTCATGCACATGGCCGTGAGCCAGCTCTTCCTCGGTCGCGGCGCGCACGCCGGCAACGGTGCAGTTGAAAGTCAGCGTCTTGCCGGCCAGAGGATGGTTGCCGTCGACGGTCACTTCGTCGTCGGTCACATCGACGACCGTGTAGAGCATGAAATCGTCCTCGTCGGAATTTTCCGGGCCGCCCTCGAACTGCATGCCCACCGCGACATCCTTGGGAAAGGAACTGCGCTTCTCGACCTCAACCAGTTGATGGTCGTATTCGCCGAAGGCGTCGTCCGGCTTCATCGTAACGCTGCAGGTATCGCCGACGCTCTTGCCATGCAGCGCCTCCTCGACCAGAGGGAAGATGCCGTCATAGCCGCCGTGCAGATAGCTGACCGGGTCCTCTACCTTCTCCAGCAGTTCGCCCTCGGTATCGAACAGTTCGTAGCGCAGCGATACAACGGTGTCTTTGGCGATCTTCATTTCATTTCCTTTATCAAATTTAAAATTTCCTGCGCATGTCCGTGGGCGTGGACGCCATACAAAGCATGGCGGAGCTTGCCCTGCCTGTCTATTACAAAGGTGGAACGCTGGACCATCTGCTTCCTGTGCCCATCCACTTCTTTCTCGACCATCACGCCATAACGCTTGCAGACCCGTGCTTCCGGATCGGAAAGCAACAGCACGGACAGCCCGTGCTTGTCGCGGAACGTCGCATGGCTCAGGCAATCGTCGCGACTGATGCCCACCACGATGGTGTCCAGCTTCGCAAAATCGTGGTCGAGATTGCTGAACTCGCAGGCTTCCATCGTGCAGCCCGGCGTGTCGTCCCTGGGATAGAAATACAGCACGACGTTGCGCTTGCCCTTGTGCGAGGTAAGCACGAAACTCTCCATGTCCGCATCCGGCAACTCGAAATGCGGCGCCTCCATTCCTGCGGTGAGCTGGACAGCCTGCATGATCCTATCCCCCTTGCGGGCATTTTAAACACATTTCCCGCGCGCCATAAAAATTTTTACACCCTGCACGGACGCCGCCTCCTGCGTCTATAATCGGCCACATGAAAACCATACAGACACTGCTCGGTGGCCTGAGCGTAACCGAATTCCTCCGCGACTACTGGCAGAAGAAACCGCTGCTGATCCGCAAGGCGCTGCCCTCCTTCGAAGGCCTGCTCGATCCGCGGCAACTGATAGACCTCGCCTGCAAAGAAGATGTGCAGGCGCGCATCGTCACGCAGCACAACGGCAAATTCGGACTGCAACACTCGCCGTTCGAGCCCGGGGATTTCGGCCATTTCGGCAAGAAGAAATGGACCGTGCTGGTGCAAGGCGTAAACCACCATCTGCCCGAGACGACAGAGCTGCTGAAGCTGTTTTCCTTCATCCCCCATGCGCGGCTGGATGACCTGATGGTCAGCTACGCGCCTGCGGGCGGCGGTGTCGGGCCTCATTTCGACTCCTACGACGTCTTCCTGCTGCAGGGTGCGGGGCACCGCCGCTGGCAGATTTCCACACAGGAAGACCAGCCCCTGATCGAGGGTGCGCCGCTACGCATCCTCAAGGATTTCCGCGTCGAGCAGGAATGGGTACTGGAAGCGGGCGACATGCTGTACCTGCCACCCCATTGCGCGCACAACGGCATCGCCGAAGACGACTGCATGACCTACTCCATCGGCTTCCGCACGCCGGCCTATCAGGAACTCGCCGAGCAGTTCCTGGTGTACCTGCAGGACCGCATCGAGGTGAACGGCATGTACGCCGACCCGGACCTCAAGGCGCAGAAGCACCCCTCGGAGATCGGCTCGGCGATGCTGGACCAGGTGGCGCAGGCGATCAAACAGGTGCGCTGGGACAAGGAAGACATCGCGAACTTCCTCGGCTGCTACCTCTCCGAGCCCAAGCCCCACATCTTCTTCGACTCGCCCAAACGCCCGCTGAGCGAGGCGAAGTTCCGGCAGGCCGTGCAGAAACAAGGCGTAATACTGGACCTGAAGAGCCAGATGCTGTGCCATTCTGGCTGGATATTCATCAACGGCGAGGAGTTCGAGGCCGGCAAGACCGACTACCTGCTGCTGCGCCAACTGGCCGACGAACGCGAACTGCCCGCAGCGACGGATATCTCGGACGAATGCGCCGAACTGCTTTACCAGTGGTATCAGGACGGCTACCTCACCCCACGCTGAACGGCAAGGAGCGCACGATGAGCGACGATGAACAGCAACACATACATCTGGACGGCATCACCGATTACACCGCCGCGCTCGACACCCTGTGCGGCTTGGCCGAACACAACCTGTACCTGTTCGAAAACGACTTCGACGGCCTGGGCTTCAACGGCGAGGCCCGTCATGACACGCTGCGCCGCTTCCTGCTGGAAAGCCCCGCGCACCGTTTGTTCGTGCTGGCCCATGACACCCGTTACCTGTCCACCCGCTGCCCGCGCATGCTGATGCTGCTCAACCAGTTCGGCGCCGCCATGTCCATCCGCCAGACGCCGAAGAGCCTGCAGCACATCACCGCTCCCTTCTCCGTGGCCGACGAATCGCACTATGTGCGCCGCTTCCACTTCGACGACCCGCGCGGCATCCTGGCACTGAACGACCCGGAAAATGCGCGCGCGCTGAAGGCCCGCTTCCAGGAAATGTGGACGGATTCGCACTCGGTTTTGACCACAACCCGGGTAGGACTATAAAAAAATGTTGCGCACCCACTGGATTTCCTCTATGCAAGTGCTAGAATGCGCCGCCTTCGGTTTTGGAAGCATTCAAAACCAAGCATAAAGATTTTGTCTCCTTAAACTTAAACTCTCGAGGTATTTAAAATGAAATTGTCCGCTCTCGTTGCTGCTCTGCTGGCTCTGGCTCTGACCGCTTGTGGCGAAAAGGCTGCTGAAGCTCCTGCTGTTGAAGCTCCTGCTGCTGTTTCCGCTGTTGTCGAAGCTGCTCCGGCTGCTTCCGAAGTTGTTGCTGCTTCCGAGGCTGCTGCTGCTCCGGCTGCTTCCGAGGCTGCTGCTGCTCCGGCTGCAAAGTAAGCAACTAGCCTTCGGGCAACAAAAAAGCCGGCGCAAGCCGGCTTTTTTATTTCCAGAACACGTTTATTTTCCAAATCCGGCTCAGCATAACTCGCGCCAGCCGAATCCCTCCTGCTGTGTCGCCACGGTGACCCAGCCCGCCTCGCACCCCAGCACACGACTCAATTCCGCCACCGCCAGCGCCGCAGTATTGTTGCTGCGGCTCAGATGCGCGGCGACCAGATGCTGCAACCTGCTCCTGTCCAGCCGCGAGAGGATCGCCGCCGCATCGCGGTTGTTCAGATGCCCGAAACGCCCGCCGACGCGCTGTTTGAGGCTCCAGGGATAATCGCCGTTCATCAGCATGTCGCTGTCGTGGTTGCATTCCAGCACCAGCGCATCGCAGCCGCCCAGCACCGCCTCGATATGCGCCGTGCTGCTGCCGGCATCGGTCAGCACGCCCAGCCGCCGCGCACCGTCGCCGAACACGAACTGCACCGGCTCGGCGGCATCGTGCGGAACGGGATAAGGAGTGATTTCGATGTCGCCGATCGCGAAGGGCTGGTGCGGGTCGATCTCGCAGATCCGCGCCACACCGGACAGCTTGTCCGACAGGACCCGCAGCGTACCGTGGGTCAGCCAGACCGGCAGGCCGAACTTGCGCGCCAGGCGCGCCACCCCGCCGCTGTGGTCGCCGTGCTCATGGGTGACGAGTATGCCATCGAGCTGTTCGGGAAAAATGCCGAGGCGGGCCAGCCGGGCGACGCTGTCGTTCAGCCCGAAGCCGCAATCCATCAGCAGCCTCGTGCCGGCGACTTCGACCAACAGCGCGTTGCCCTCGCTGCCGCTGCCCAATGAGGCAAAACGCATGGGACTGCGCGTTACTGGCCGATATGCTTGTAGATGGCCTCGATTACGGCGGCAGTCGCATCGTCGCTGACGCCTTCCTGGTCGGTGACCGTCACCTCGCACGACGCACCGCCGTCCTTGACGTTCACGCGATAGCGGCGATCCGCTTCATCGTCCTGCCAGAACATCAGGCTGTCCATCCAGCCCTTCTCCGCCTTGGACGGGCGCAGGAAATAGATGCCCCGGGCGCGATCCTTGTCCTCGACCGCGAGGCCCGCGCCTTCGATCGCCAGACCGACGCGACGCCATGCTCTGTCGAACGCATCATTCACGACGATGAATTTGGTGCCGTCGAACGCCTCCTGCAGGCTGGCCTTGCCGTCGCCGGCGACCGGTACGGCGCCCCTCGCAGGAGCCGAAGCGTTCGCAGAGACGTCATTTGCAGCTTGCGCTTCGCTGCCGCCGAAACGCGCCATCAGCTTCTGCAACAGGATCGCCTCGATCTCGGGATCGTTGGCGCGCGGCTGCCACTTCGAGGTGTTGCCGTCCGCCGACACCACCTCTTCCATGCCGCGATGGGTGATGTACACCAGCGTGCTGCCGTCCGTCCCGCGCTCAAAACGGGTAAGATACTTATCCTTCTCGCCAGACGAATAAAGATTGTCGAACACCTTTCCGATCACGCTGCGAACGCCGCTCAACGGAAGCTTGGCACGATTCTCCGCCCAGTCGGTCTCCATCACGCCCGCCGCCTGGTCTTCGCTGGCAATGCTCAGACCGGTCTCCTGCCAGAACGCCTTGACCACCGGCCAGACGTTTTCCGGCTTGTCGCTGACGACCAGCCAGCGCTGCGCACCGTTGCGCTCCAGACGCACCCCCTTCACCTCCGGCAACACCGCGACAGCACCGCGATTCTCCGCGGACTCCCCCCCCTTGCTGTAATCGGAATAGGTCGCGACGCCATCGGCGCCCGGCACCTTGTAGCGATCGTCTATGCCGGGCGACGTCAGGCCGGGCGGCACTTCCAGCGAAGGTGCTTGCACCGCGCCGGCGCGGTAATCGATACGTTTGCTGCCCAGCCCCACCGCACCGCATCCCGCCAGCGAGAGCAACACGACAGTGGAAATCCCGATCTGCAAAGCCTTCATGTATTTCTCTCCGGTGATTCCGTACGATTAATTGATGATGCCGGCCTGGCGCATCGCAGCTTCGACCGCCGGCTGTCCGCCCGCGGAAAGCGGCGTCAGCGGCAGACGCAACGTGTTCTTCATTTTGCCCATGCGCGCCACCGCCCACTTCACCGGGATCGGATTGGCCTCGACGAACAGGTTGCGATGCAGCCCGAGCAACTGGAAATTGATATCGCGCGCGCGGGCGACGTCGCCGGCCAGCGCGGCCGCGCACATCTCATGCATCAGCCTGGGCGCGACGTTCGCGGTCACCGAAATGGTGCCGGCCCCGCCGAGCAGCATCAGCGCCAGCGTGCTGGCATCGTCGCCGCTATAGACTGCGAAGTCCCCGATCGAGTCCTTAGATGCAGCAGCGCGCTGCAGCAGGTCGCTGCCGCGCTCGATGTTGCCGGTCGCATCCTTGATACCGACGATATTGGGGATCTGCGCCAGACGCAGCACGGTGTCGTTGTTCATGTCGGCCACGGTGCGGCCCGGCACGTTGTACAGGATGTGCGGCATGTCCACCGCCTCGGCGATGGCCTTGAAGTGCAGGTACAGGCCTTCCTGGGTCGGCTTGTTGTAGTAAGGCACCACGGTCAGCGATGCGTCCGCGCCGGCCTTCTTCGAGAAGGCAGCCAGTTCGATGGCTTCCTTCGTGGAGTTTGCGCCGGTGCCGGCGATGATGGGGATGCGCTTCGCGGCATGCTTCACCGCTTCGGCGATCAGCAACTCGTGTTCTTCGACATCTACGGTGGGAGATTCGCCGGTGGTACCGACCACGACGATGCCGTCCGTCCCCTGCTCGATATGGAAATCGATCAGCGCGCGGAACGACGCCAGGTCCAGACTGCCGTCCTCATGCATCGGCGTGACGATTGCTACGATACTGCCCTTGATCATTTTATCTGCCAGCAAAAAATCAAAGGCCGCATTCTACCCCAATCGGAACGCGCTACGCGACAAGAGCGACGCCGCTGTGAAATAATGCGGCCACTCGAACCGAACCTGACCATGCCTTCCACCACGCCTTCAACCACCCTGGCCAGCCTGCAGCCGGGCGACACCGCCACGATAGTCGCGATCCACGCCGAAGAAGCGCTGCATCAACGCCTGCTGGCATTGGGGTTCCGCAGCGGCAAACAGGTCGAACTGATACGCCGCGCCGCGTTCTCCGGCCCGCTGCAGGTGCGACTCGGCACCACCGACGTGCTGCTGCGCCGCGCCGAGGCGGCAAAGATCAACGTATGCAAGGGGGTCGCCGGCACATGAAGCGTATCGCCTTGCTGGGCATGCCGAACACCGGCAAATCCACGCTGTTCAACCGCATGACCGGGGGGGCTGCGCGCGTCGGCAACTGGCCCGGCATCACCGTAGAGTTGCTCTCCGGCAAGATCCTGCTCGGCGACAACATGGTCGAGATCATCGACCTGCCCGGCATCTACGACCTGCACGGATTCTCCGACGATGAACAGGTGGTGCGCCACTTCCTGCACGACAACGTACCCGACCTGGCGCTGGTGGTCCTGAACGCCACCCAGATCGAACGCCAGATGAGTCTGCTGCTGCAGCTCAAGCAGCTCAACATGAACGTCGTCGTGCTGCTGAACATGGCCGACGAGGCGAAGAAATACGGCATCACCATCGACAGCAAGAAGATGGCCGAGCTGCTGGACATGCCCATCTTCCTGCTCAGCGGCAAGTACGGCACCGGCTACCAGGAAGCACTGCAGGCCGTCACGAAAGCGCTGCGCTACCCCACGCCCGGCATGGCCGAGCAGCTGCGCTCGCAGCTGGAGCAGGACGAGCACATCGAAACCGAGATGGCGCGCGTGCTGAAACACGCGGTGCAGGTCCCGGCGCAGATGCCGGAGCACCTCACCGACAAGCTCGACCGCGTGCTGCTGCATCCCTGGGCCGGCCTGCCGATCTTCTTCGGCATCATGTACCTGCTGTTCCAGGGCATCTTCTTCCTCGGTCAGCCGCTGCAGTCTGGCGTCGCGGAGCTGCTGGGCTGGCTGCGCGCGACCGCGCTCGACCCGGCGTTCGCCGACGCGCCCGCCTGGCTGTCCGGACTGCTGCTGGACGGCGTCTACAACGGCGTCGCGACCGTCGCCGCCTTCGTGCCCATCATCGTGCTGTTCTTCCTGTTCATGGCGATGGTCGAGGACAGCGGCTACCTGTCGCGCGCCGCGTTCCTGATGGACGCGCTGATGGCGAAGATGGGGCTGGACGGACGCGGCTTCGTGATGTTGCTGATGGGCTTCGGCTGCAACGTCCCCGCGCTGATGGGCACGCGCGTGATGCGCTCGCGCAGCCTGCGCCTGCTGACGATGCTGGTGATCCCGTTCTCGCTGTGCTCCGCGCGGCTGCAGGTGTTCGTGTTCATCACCGCGGCGCTGTTCGCCCCCGCCAGCGCGGCGATGGTGCTGTTCAGCCTGTATCTGTTCAGCTTCGCCGCGGCCATCGTCACCGCGCTGCTGTTCAAGGGCAGGTTCCACAGCCAGGAGCCCTTCGTGCTGGAACTGCCGCCCTACCGCTTCCCAACGCTGCGCCAGATGGCGATGCGCGGCTGGCTGGAGGTGAGCCACTTCCTGCGCCGCGCGACCAAGTTCATCGTCGCCGGCGTCGTGCTGGTATGGCTGCTGACGCACCTGCCGTTCTCCGCCGCACCGGCGAGCGCCGACACACTGGCCGGCATGCTGGGCGGCGCGCTGCAGCCGATCTTCGCGCCCATCGGCATCGACGCCAACCTCACCATCGCGCTGCTGTTCGGATTCGTCGCCAAGGAGATCGTCATCGGCTCGCTCGCGGTGATCTACGGCCTGTCCGGCGAGGCGCTCGGCGGCGCGCTGGCGCAGCAGATCGACTGGGTGCAGGCCTACAGCTTCATGCTGTTCACGCTGATCTACACCCCCTGCCTGTCGGCCATCGCGACGCTGCGCAGCGAGGCCAAGGACCTGCGCTACACGCTGTTCGCGCTGGGCTGGTCGCTGCTGCTTGCATGGCTGGCCAGTTTCGCGTTCTATCAGGGCGCGCGGGCGCTGGGCTACTGAGTACCCGATAGCCAAAACGATGGATCGCGCGTATCGGCATCCGTTTTTCCAATAACAAGCGACGAGTTTCTGCCATGAAGAACACCGCTTTCGCAATCCTCCTGCTACTCGGCACAACGGCTTGCTCCACCACGCAAGCGCCGCCCGCGCAGACGCCACCTCCGCCCACACCGGTTGTTGTCGAGCGTCCGCCCGCCAAAATCGCGCTCGCCTTGGGCGGCGGCGCGGCGCGCGGCTTTGCGCACGTCGGCGTCATCAAGGCACTGGAAGCGCAAGGCATCTCTCCCGACATCGTGGTGGGAACCAGCGCAGGCTCCGTCGTGGGCGCACTCTATGCATCCGGCCTCAGCGGCTTCCAGATTCAGGAACTGTCCATGACACTGGAAGAAGAACAGGTGCTCGACGGCTCGGGGTTCTACCGCTGCATGGTCGAGACGATAATCTCGGACAAGCGGGGCTGCATCAAGGGACAAGCCTTGCAGGACTTCATCAACAAAAACGTCGGCGGTCGTCCGATAGAAAAACTCCGGAAGACGTTTGGCGCAGTCGCCACCAATCTGGACACCGGCGAGATGATCGTATTCCGCGCGGGCAATACCGGCATGGCGGTGCGCGCCTCCTCGTCCATCCCGGTGTTTTTCCAGCCGGTCGCCATCAACGGCCAGGAGTACGTGGACGGCGGGCTCGTCGCCCCGGTTCCGGCCAGCGCGGCCCGCGCGACGGGGGCCGACTTCGTCATCGCCGTCGATATTTCCGACCGCCCCCAGGACAGGAAAACGACCGGGATGGTCGATATCATGCGCCAGAGCTTTTCCATCTTCGGACAGACGCTCAATCGCCACGAGCACTCCAGCGCGGACATCGTCATTCGCCCCGTCACCGCCGGCCTTCCCGCAGCCGACACGAGCGGTCGCAACAAGGCGGTGCTCGAGGGGGAAAAAGCCGTCGCGGCCATCTTGCCGGAACTGAAAGCCAAGCTGGCGAAGCTGAACGAGACTCGCCATGTGCCGGGCATGCCGTGAAGAATCGCCCCGCCCCGATTTAACTCCGCCATGCATACCCTCGCCTCCCTGCGCGCCGGCGAACTGGCCGGCATCGAGCGCCTCGACCTCTGCTGCGGCCTGACGGAATTCCCGCGCGAGATATTCGATCTGGCCGACACACTGGAGATACTCAACCTCTCCGGCAACGCGCTGACCACTTTACCCGACGACCTGCCGCGCCTGCACAGGCTGCGCGTGATCTTCTGCTCCGACAACCTCTACACCCGCATGCCGGAAGTGCTGGGGCGCTGCCCGAATCTGGAGATGGTCGGCTTCAAAGCCAACCGCATCGAGGAACTGCCCGCCGCAGCACTGCCGGAGAATCTGCGCTGGCTGATCCTCACCGACAACCGCCTGCGCGAGATTCCCGCCGAGATCGGCGACTGTGCGCGGCTGCAAAAACTGATGCTCGCGGGCAACCAGTTGCAGCGCCTGCCCGACGAACTGGCCGCCTGCAAGAATCTGGAACTGCTGCGCATCGCCGCGAACCGCTTCGAGCGACTGCCGGACTGGCTGTTCTCCATGCCGCGCCTCGCCTGGCTGGCCTGTTCCGGCAACCCCTGCAGCGACGGCAGCGAAGCCGCCGCGCTGGAAGGCCTCCGCATTCCGGAAATCGAATGGCATGCGCTGACCTTGCAGCACAAGCTGGGCGAAGGCGCATCCGGCGTGATCTACCGCGCGCATCATCATGAAAGCGACGAGCCGGTGGCGGTGAAGATGTTCAAGGGCGCGCTCACCAGCGACGGCCTGCCGCGCAGCGAAAAGGCCGCCAGCCTCGCCGCCGGCGCGCACCCCGGACTGATACCCGTTGTCGGCAAGGTTTGCGAACATCCCGAGCAGACTCCGGGGCTGGTGATGTCGCTGATTGACCCCGACTTCCGCAACCTCGCCGGGCCGCCCAGCCTGGAATCCTGCACCCGCGACATCTACCCGGAAGGCCTCCGCTTCACGCTGCCCGTCGCGGTAAACATCGCGCTCGGCATCGCCTCGGTCGCCGAACACCTGCACGCGCGAGGCATCATGCACGGCGACCTGTACGCGCACAACATCCTGTGGAACGACGATGGCGACTGTCTGCTGGGCGATTTCGGCGCGGCCTCCTTTCTGCCGCCCGACATACAAAAAGCTGCTGCGCTGCAGCGCATCGAAGTGCGCGCCTATGGCTGTCTGCTGGAAGAGCTGCTGGATCGCTGCGATGCGGCATCCGTAGAGACGCCTGCCATCTCCGCCATACGGTCATTGCAGTTGCGTTGCGACAGCGCGAATGCCGGCGAGAGGCCGCTGTTTGCCGAGCTCCGGATCGAATTGGCAAGACTGGCAACGCAAGCCGCATAAGCGGAGCGGGATCTGCCGCCCCGCGGCCCTGTGCCGGCACGCATCTCTGCCGGTCTCCCGCCCCCTCAAACACCTCACGACAATCGGGTAATCACCCATCACCCGTAGCCGCGCCGGTATGAAGTACTCCCCCATGTCGGATCTCATTACGCAGCTCTTGCGATATTGATTACTCGCTCGAATCAGCCTTTATAAGCTCTGGAGCTTATGTCAGCCACAAGCCGCTGCACATAACATGACTCACCGATTCTGCACAGACATCGCCTGTGTTTCAGCGCGAATCCGTTTGATTGCAGTCATCAGATTATTCCGATTCGATTAACCATAAGGAGAGCATCGACATGCCTGGAACCGCAAATATTCAAATCAGCGATGCCCCGCCACAACGTATGTCGACAATCTTCAGGTCGCCCGCGCTTATCTTCATGATCATTGCGGCATCGGTTTTTCTTTCCGAAGCGCTCATCATGATGCTGCTGCTCCGCCACAATCCCGCATACCCCAACTGGGTCGACGCGATAGCGGACGGCACGCTATTGCTCATCTTCACCTCGCCGATACTCTACTTCTTCCTGTTCCGGCCATTGGCGCTCCATATCCGCGAGCGCAACAAGGCGGTCGATGCGCTCGTGAAGAGCCAGGAAGAACAGTTCAAGGCCATGGTCAGCACCTCCCTGGACGGTTTCTGGATAACGAACAGGCACGGGCATTTCCTGGCGGCGAACGACGCATACTGCCACCTGATCGGTTACAACCGGGAAGAACTGCTGGGCATGTCCCTGTACGACGTGGACACGCTGGCGGATCCCAGGGCGATCAAGCAGCACATCAGGAACATCATCGAGAACGGCAGCCACCGCTTCGAGGCCAACAACCGGACAAAAGACGGCCGCGTGCTGATTGTCGAAGCCAGCGCCAATTACAGCGAGGCCGGCGGCGGCAAGCTGTATTGTTTCATCCGCGACATCACCGAGCGGCGGGAGCGCGAAGAGGCGCTGCGGCTCGCGGGCTCGGTGTTCAACAACGTCGAAGAGGCCGTGCTGGTGACCGACGCTAAGGGCAACATCATCGCCGTCAATCCGGCGTTCACCACCATCACCGGCTACTCGCCGGAAGAGGCCGTCGGCAAGACCCCGGACATCCTGTCTTCCGGCAGGCATCCCGCCGAGTTCTACAGGGGAATGTGGCAGCAGTTGCAGAGCACCGGCAGCTGGACCGGGGAGATATGGGACAAGCGCAAGAACGGCGAGATCTATCCCAAATGGATGACCATCAGCGCGGTGAAGGACGAAGATAACGCGACCGTCGAATATGTCGCCATCTTCAGCGACATCACCGAACGCAAACGGGCGGAGGAAGAGATACTCCACCTGGCGTTCTACGACTCGCTGACCAAGCTGCCGAACCGGCGTCTGCTGCTGGACCGCATCCGGACCGCGCTCTCGATGTCGGCACGCAATCATCTTTACGGCGCGCTGCTGTTCCTCGACATGGACCGGTTCAAGGTGCTGAACGACACGCTGGGGCACGACCATGGCGACCTGTTGCTGATCGAGGTGGCGAAGCGCATCCAGACCCATGTGCGCGAAGTGGACACGGTATCGAGGATAGGCGGGGACGAATTCGTGGTGCTGTTCGAAGGGATCAGCGAAAGCGCGGAAGAGGCCTCGAAGAAGATCGCGCTGATCGCCGAGAAACTGCGCATGGCCCTGAACGCGCCCTATCTGCTGGAACGGCACGAACACCACTGCTCGCCCAGTATCGGCGTGTGCATGTACTGCGATGACAAGGAGTCGGTGGACACCCTGCTCAAGCGCGCCGACATGGCGATGTACCAGGCCAAGGATGCCGGGCGGAACGCGGTGCGCTTCTTCGACCCTATCATGCAGCAGGCGATGGAAGTCCGCGCGACGCTGGAGACGGACCTGCGCCGCGCCGTGCTCGGCCAGCAGCTGCACCTGGTCTACCAGCTCCAGGTCGGGGGCGATCATCAGCCCATCGGGGCCGAAGCGCTGGTGCGCTGGGTGCATCCGGAGCGCGGCCTGGTGATGCCGGCGCAATTCATCCCGATCGCCGAAGAGAGCTCGCTGATCCTCGATATCGGCCACTGGGTGCTCGATACCGCCTGCCGTCAGCTTGCGGAGTGGGAGAAACAGCCGAAGATGCGCAATCTCGTCCTTGCGGTCAACGTCAGCGCGCAACAGTTCCGCATGCACGATTTCGTAGGCAAGGTCACGGCGATCACCAATTCGCACGGCATCAACCCGGCCCGGCTCAAGCTCGAATTGACCGAAAGCGTGGTGCTGAACGATGTCGCCGATGTCGTGAAGAAGATGCGGGCACTGAAGGATCTGGGCGTCAAGCTGTCGATGGACGATTTCGGCATGGGCTACTCGTCCCTGGCCTACCTGAAGCAGCTGCCGCTCGACCAGCTCAAGATCGACCAGAGCTTCGTGCGCAACATCGCCACGGACAACAACGATGCCGTGATGGTCCAGGCCATCATCGACATGGCGCTCAACTTCCGCATGGATGTCATCGCCGAAGGCGTCGAGACCGACGCCCAGTTCAAGTTCCTCCGGCAGAACGGCTGCATGGCCTACCAGGGCTATCTGTTCAGCAAGCCGGTCCCCATCGAGGAGTTCGAGCAGAAGATCGCGGATCTCACTACCGAATCCCAAGCGACCGGCTTCCGGCTGCCCCACCTGTTCGAATTGGCGCCCCAGGCATGACTGCCTGAACAACGGTCATGCCTGATCGCCCGATCCGGCATGACCGCCAGCCGAAGGCCGCCACCCGGAACAGCTCATGCCGCGCCGCCCAATCTTTGCATCGCCTCCGCCGCGATCTCGCGCACCTCTTCGTTCTCGTCGGACAGACGGCTCTCGACATGGGCGAGCGCCTCGGCGCTGCCGGTCAGCCCGAGCAGGTGGCACGCATCGGCCCGCACGCGATGGTCGGCGTGCCGGCTGAGTTCGGCCAGTTGCGGCAGCAAGTTACGCAGTCCGGGTGTGTCGGCATAGCGCTCCAGCAGCGCGCTGACGCCGAGGCGCAGATCGATGCCCGCCTCGGTGTCCGAGAGAATATCCAGCAGCGGCGCAAGGCGCTGCGCATCCGCGGAGACGAAGGCGGCGGCATGCTGGAACTCGCCCAGCTTCAGCAGGTGCGCGACGTAGCGCGCGATGCCCTCCTCGCCGTTCGCCCATTCCGCCCACTGCCGCAGCTCGTGAACACTCTGCGCGCCGGTCAGCGTGAACGGCCCCAGCCGCAGCCACGGAACGGTGCGCACGCCGTATTCCGCCGCCCGTTCGGGATGCGCTGCGGCATCCACCACCGCCACCTCGCCGATGAGCCCCTGCCGCACCAGCTCGTCCAGCCCGCGCTTCACCGCCGCGCAATGCGGGCAGTCCGGCGCGACGAACAGCAGCGCGGCGGGCTTCATGCCGAACCCCGCACCTCGAAGCCCGCGTAGCTGCCGCCGCCCGGCTCGACCTCGACGCGCTCCACCTCCGCCAGCTGCGGACCGCGGTGCGCCCAGCGCACCAGCGCATCCACCGCGGCCGCATCGCCCTGCACCATCGCCTCCACCGAGCCGTCGCTGCGGTTGCGCACCCAGCCGGAAACGCCAAGATGCTCGGCCTCGCGGCGCATCGAGTCGCGGAACCACACGCCCTGCACGCGGCCGTGCATCACCAGTCGCAGCGTCTTGATCGTATCGCTCATGGGTTCACTCCCCCTGCACCGTCACGACGATGCGGCGGCCGCCGCCCTGGTCGCGGTGCTCGCACAGCCAGATGCCCTGCCAGGTGCCCAGCGCGGGGCGCCCGTTGGAGACGGGGATGTTCAGGCTCGCGCCCAGCAGGCTGGCCTTGATGTGCGCGGGCAGGTCGTCCGGGCCCTCGTCGCGATGGCGGTAGTAGGGCTCGTCCTCGCGCACCGCGCGGTTGAACCAGCCCTCGAAATCCTGCCGCACCGTGGGGTCGGCGTTCTCGTTCAGCGTCAGCGACGCCGAGGTGTGCAGGATGAACACGTTCATCATCCCGACCTTGAACTCGCGCAGTTCCGGCAGCTCGCGCAGCAGTTCGTCGGTGACCAGGTGGAAGCCGCGCGGCTTCGGTGTCAGGCGTATCTCTTTCTGCAGCCACATGATGGTGAGTCGCTCCGTCCCGGTTGAAAAGGCAACGGCATTATCGCGTAAGATAGTTCCAAGTTCCTAAGGGGAAGTCCCATGAGCCAGAACCCGCCCTCCGCCAGCCCGCTCGCGACCGGCTCGACCGCGTTCGATGTCGAGCGCATCCGCCGCGACTTCC
>DASRWG010000052.1:0-42854 GCA_035654695.1 Gallionella sp.
AATTTGCATATAATGCGCGGCTTCGTTTCATCGCCGCTTGCGGCGACCTAACCCGAACGGGTTCCAAAACTGGCCGCTGCAGGCGGAATAAGTTGGAGATTAAATAATGATACAAATGCAGTCTGTTTTAGATGTGGCAGACAATACCGGTGCACGCTCCGTAATGTGCATCAAGGTGTTGGGCGGTTCCAAGCGTCGCTATGCTTCCGTTGGTGATGTCATCAAGGTTAGCATCAGGGATGCGGCTCCGCGCGGCCGTGTGAAGAAGGGCGAAGTTTACAACGCTGTGGTGGTTCGCACTGCCAAGGGTGTGCGTCGCACCGATGGTTCTCTGGTCAAGTTCGATGGCAATGCTGCAGTGCTGCTGAACGCGAAGCTGGAGCCGATCGGTACGCGTATCTTCGGGCCGGTGACGCGCGAGTTGCGTACCGAGAAGTTCATGAAGATCGTTTCGCTGGCACCGGAAGTGCTGTAAGCGTCAACGGATCGAGTCGAGGAAAATCATGCGCAAGATCAAAAAGAATGATGACGTCATCGTCATCACTGGAAAAGACAAGGGTAGTCGCGGCAGCGTGCAGCAGGTGCTGGGCGAATACCTGTTGGTGGGCGGTATCAACAAGGTCAAGAAGCACCAGAAGCCGAATCCGGTTAAGGGCTTGAGTGGCGGTATTGTTGAAAAAGAGCTGCCGATCCATATCTCGAATGTGGCAATTTATAACGCCGCTGCCAAAAAAGGCGATCGAGTTGGGATCAAAACGCTGGAGGACGGGCGCAAGGTGCGCGTGTTCAAGTCCAGCGGCGAAATGATTGACGCTTAAGGGGTAAGGCATGGCTCGTTTGTACGAATTTTACAAAGACAAGGTCGCCAAGGACTTGATGCAGCAGTTCGGCTACAAGTCCATCATGGAAGTGCCGCGCATCGAAAAGATCACGCTGAACATGGGTGTGGGTGAGGCGGTTGCCGACAAGAAGGTGATGGAGTTTGCGGTTGGCGATATGCAGAAGATCGCAGGCCAGAAGCCGGTTGTCACGCTGTCCAAGAAGTCCATCGCGGGCTTCAAGATTCGCGAAGGTTATCCGGTCGGTTGCAAGGTTACGCTGCGCAAAGATCGTATGTATGAATTCCTGGATCGCCTGATCTCCGTTGCGATTCCGCGTATTCGCGACTTTCGTGGTATCTCCGGCAAGTCTTTCGATGGCCGCGGCAACTACAACATGGGTGTCAAAGAGCAGATCATTTTCCCGGAAATCGAGTACGAGAAGATCGATGCGCTGCGTGGTATGAATATCACGATCACCACCTCGGCGAAGACTGATGAGGAAGCCAAGGCGCTTCTGTTGGCTTTCAAACTCCCATTAAAGAAATGAGGGAATACTAATGGCTAAGATGGCATTGATTAACCGTGAGCAGAAGCGTCGCGACACCGTGGAGAAGTTTGCGGCCAAGCGTGCGGAGTTGCTGGCAACGATTTCCAACATGAGTCTGACCGATGAAGAGCGTGCTGCTGCGCGTTTGAAGTTGCAGGCGTTGCCTCGCAATGCAAGTCCGGTTCGTTTGCGCAATCGTTGCGCATTGACGGGGCGTCCGCGCGGCACTTTCAGGAAGTTCGGTTTGGGGCGTATCAAGGTTCGTGAATTTGCGATGCGCGGTGAGATTCCCGGTGTTGTTAAGGCAAGCTGGTAGGAGCTATTAAATGAGTATGAGTGATCCAATCTCCGATATGCTGACGCGCGTACGCAATGCGCAGCTTGCGGAAAAAGCCACGGTCGCAATGCCTTCTTCCAAGTTGAAGGTGGCAATCGCCGAAGTGTTGAAAGAAGAAGGTTATATCGACGGTTTCAGCGTCATCTCCGCCGAAGGCGGCAAGGCGACTCTGGAGATCGGCCTGAAGTACTACAGCGGCCGTCCGGTAATCGAGAAGATCCAGCGCGTGAGCCGTCCAGGCCTGCGTATCTACAAGGGATCCAGTGATATTCCGAAGGTGATGAACGGGCTGGGTATCGCCATCGTTTCGACATCCAAGGGTTTGATGACCGATCGCAAGGCCCGCGCCAATGGTATTGGCGGCGAAGTCCTCTGCGTAGTCGCGTAGCGAGGTAAAGCATGTCTAGAGTTGCCAAGAAACCTGTAGCAGTGCCGGCTGGTGTTGAAGTCGCAGTGTCTGCAAACGAGATCTCGATCAAGGGCCCGATGGGCACCCTGAAGCAGCCTTTGTCTGCGGACGTGAGCGTGGTGCGCGAGGGCGATAGCCTGTTGTGCAAGGCGGAAAACGATTCCAAGCACGCGGTTGCGATGTCGGGTACGGTCCGTGCATTGCTGGCCAATATGGTCGAAGGCGTGAGCAAGGGTTTTGAGCGCAAGCTGACCCTGGTTGGCGTGGGTTATCGTGCCCAGGCTGCCGGCGATGCGCTCAACCTGACGCTGGGCTTTTCGCATCCGGTGGTCTACAAGATGCCGGCTGGCATCAAGGTCGAGACACCGACGCAGACCGAAGTTGTGCTGAAGGGTGCCGACAAGCAGCGCGTCGGTCAGGTTGCCGCCGAAATTCGTGCTTTCCGTGAGCCTGAGCCATACAAGGGCAAGGGTGTGCGCTATAGCGACGAAGTGGTGGTTCTGAAAGAAACCAAGAAGAAATAATTGAGGCGGATATGTTGAACAAGAAAGAGTCACGTCAGCGCAGGGCACGCAAAACCCGTGCACGTATCGCTGAGAAGAAAACAGTACGTCTGGCCATTCATCGCACCAATCTGCATATTTATGCCCAGGTTATTTCCGCTTGCGGCAGCAAGGTGCTGGCAAGCGCTTCCACTCTGGAAGCTGACGTTCGCAAGGATCTGGCGAATGGTGGCAACAAGGCTGCTGCCGCAGTGGTCGGTCAGCGCATCGCAGAAAAGGCGAAGAGCGCGGGCATCACCCAGGTCGCATTCGATCGTTCCGGCAATCGATATCATGGTCGTGTCAAGGCGCTGGCTGATGCAGCGCGCGAGCACGGTCTGCAGTTCTAATTGGAGTTGAGTGATGGCTAAGCCGCAAGGAAAAATGCAGCAACAGGAAGCGCGCGATGACGGCATGATCGAAAAAATGATCTCCGTGAATCGCGTCACCAAGGTGGTCAAGGGTGGTCGCATCATGGGTTTCGCAGCACTGACCGTGGTTGGTGATGGCGATGGTCGCGTTGCAATGGGCAAGGGCAAGTCCAAGGAAGTGCCGGTTGCTGTGCAAAAGGCCATGGACGAAGCACGTCGCAATATGGTCAAGGTGAGCCTGAAGAACGGTACGCTGCACCACACCGTCGTCGGCAAGCATGGCGCTGCGAAGGTGCTGATGCAGCCGGCTTCCGAAGGTACGGGCATTATCGCCGGCGGCGCGATGCGCGCTGTGTTCGAGGCGGTCGGCGTGAAGGACGTGCTGGCGAAGTGTATCGGCTCCAGCAATCCGTACAACGTGGTTCGCGCTACGTTGAATGGCCTGAAGGCGCTGAATTCTCCGTCCGAGATCGCTGCGAAGCGCGGCAAGAGCGTTGATGAGATTCTGGGGTAAAACATGACACAAGCCAAAACGATCAAAGTGACTCAGGTCAAAAGCCTGATCGGTACAAAGCAGTCCCATCGCGACACGATCCGTGGGTTGGGCCTGCGTCGTATCAACCACACCGTGCAACTGGAGGATACTCCTTGCGTGCGCGGCATGATTAACAAGGTGTTCTACCTGGTCAAGTGCGAGGCATAAAGATGCAACTCAATAACATTCAACCAGCGCAAGGCGCTAAGCACTCCAAGCGTCGCGTCGGTCGCGGCATAGGCTCCGGCCTGGGCAAGACCTGCGGCCGCGGCCACAAGGGGCAGAAGTCCCGTGCCGGTGGTTTCCATAAGGTCGGTTTCGAAGGCGGTCAGATGCCTTTGCAGCGCCGTCTGCCTAAGCGTGGTTTCGTTTCGATGACTCGCAACGACACCGCTCAAGTGCGTCTGTCCGACCTGCAGAATATGCCCGTCGACAGCATTGATCTGCTGGCGCTGAAGCAGGCTGGCGTGGTGCATGCGAATGCGCTGTCCGCCAAAGTGATCCTGTGCGGTGAGTTGACCCGTGCCGTCAAGTTGCAGGGCTTGCTCGCAACCAAGGGTGCGCGTGCTGCAATCGAAGCTGCCGGCGGCAGCCTCGCAGAGTAAGGTTAGTGCGTGAATACTGTCGCTAACGGAGCAATCAAGGGAAAGTATGGCGATCTCGGTCGTCGTCTTTGGTTCTTGCTGGGCGCCTTGGTCGTATTCCGCATTGGTGCGCATATCCCGGTTCCGGGTATCGATCCGACTGTACTGGCTGAGTTGTTCAAGTCGCAGAAGGATGGCATCCTGGGAATGTTCAACATGTTCTCGGGTGGCGCGCTGGAGCGTTTTACGATTTTCGCCCTGGGCATCATGCCGTACATCTCGGCGTCGATCATCATGCAACTGGCTTCGATAGCGGTGCCGCATCTTGAGCAGCTGAAGAAAGAGGGCGAGGCCGGACGCCGCAAGATCACCCAGTACACTCGTTACGGTACCTTGGTGCTGGCGCTGTTCCAGGCTTTCGGTATTTCGGTGGCGCTGCAGGCGCAGCCGGGGCTGGTGCCCAATCCGGGCGCGATGTTCCAGTTGACTTCGGTGATTACACTGGTGACCGGGACGATGTTTCTGATGTGGCTGGGTGAGCAGATTACCGAGCGTGGTCTGGGTAACGGTATCTCGTTGATTATCTTTGCGGGTATTGCTGCTGGCTTGCCGAGTGCGATCGGCAGCACGCTGGAGTTGGCGCGTACAGGAGCGTTCTCGATTCCGCTGGTGCTGCTGCTGTTCTTCGGTGCGATTGCGGTGACGGCTCTGGTGGTGTTCGTGGAACGCGGCCAGCGCAAGATACTGGTGAACTATGCCAAGCGTCAGGTGGGTAATAAGGTGTATGCAGGCCAGAGCTCGCATCTGCCGTTGAAGCTGAATATGGCAGGAGTGATTCCGCCAATCTTCGCTTCCAGCATCATCCTGTTTCCGGCAACCATCGCAGGTTGGTTCGGCAGCGGTCAGGGGATGACTTGGTTGAAGGATGTCAGCGATATGCTGTCCCCAGGCCAGCCGATTTATGTGCTGGTGTACGCTACGGCGATCGTGTTTTTCTGTTTCTTCTATACGGCGCTGGTATTCAGCCCGAAGGAGACAGCAGACAACCTGAAGAAGAGCGGTGCTTTTCTGCCAGGTATTCGTCCGGGTGATCAGACAGCACGCTATGTCGAGAAGATCATGCTGCGGTTGACCATGGTTGGTGCGGTGTACATCACATTGGTCTGTCTGTTGCCGGAATTCCTGGTGGTGAAGTGGAACGTGCCGTTCTATTTCGGTGGCACCTCGCTGTTGATTCTGGTTGTGGTGACCATGGATTTCATGGCGCAAGTTCAGTCTTATTTGATGACGCATCAGTATGAGAGCTTGCTGAAGAAGGCGAATTTCAAGGGTGGTTTGGTGCGCTGAAGCCCAAAGAAGATTCAAGATGGCTAAAGAAGATGTGATTCAGATGCAAGGCGAGGTCGAGGAATCGTTGCCGAATGCGACGTTCCGGATCAAGCTGGAAAACGGTCATGTAGTGTTGGGTCATATTTCCGGAAAAATGCGCATGCACTACATACGCATTCTGCCGGGCGACAAGGTGACGGTCGAACTGACCCCATACGATTTAAGCAAGGCGCGAATTGTATTCCGCGCTAAATAGTTGAGCGAGTAAGGAGAAGCAAATGAGAGTGCAAGCATCAGTAAAGAAGATCTGCCGCAACTGCAAGATCATCCGTCGCAACCGCATCGTGCGCGTAATCTGCACGGAGCCGCGACACAAGCAACGCCAAGGCTAATTGAATAAAGCAGCCTGTAGGTGATATAATTTCCGTCTTTCAAATAATAGGGTAGCTGCATGGCACGTATTGCAGGGGTCAACATCCCCAACCATCAACACGCTGTGATTGCCTTGACTGCAATCTACGGTATCGGTCGTACTCGTTCGCAAAGTATCTGTGTGGCGGCGGGTGTCAACACCTCCACCAAGATGAAGGATCTGACCGACGCAGAGGTTGAGAAGCTGCGCGAAGAGGTCGCCAAGTTTACTGTCGAGGGTGATTTGCGTCGCGAAACGACTATGAACATCAAGCGTCTGATGGACTTGGGCTGCTACCGTGGCTTGCGTCATCGTCGCGGTCTGCCGTGCCGTGGTCAGCGCACTCGCACCAATGCCCGTACCCGCAAGGGGCCGCGCAAGGCGATTGCAGGCGCGAAGAAGTAAGTTCGCTATAACGCTTTAGAGGATTAGATTATGGCTAAGCCAAGCACGAAAGTGCGCAAGAAGGTCAAAAAGAACGTCGCGGAAGGTGTCGCGCACGTCCACGCGTCTTTCAACAACACCATCATCACCATTACCGACCGCCAGGGCAATGCACTGGCTTGGTCAACCAGCGGTGCACAGGGTTTCAAGGGTTCTCGCAAGAGTACACCTTTCGCTGCCCAGGTTGCAGCCGAGGTGGCCGGCAAGTCGGCTCAGGAGTGTGGTGTCAAGAACCTCGAGGTTCGCATCAAGGGTCCCGGTCCTGGTCGCGAGTCCGCCGTGCGCGCCTTGAATGCTGCTGGTTTCAAAATCACCAGCATCTCCGACATTACCCCGGTGCCGCACAATGGCTGCCGTCCGCCTAAAAAGCGTCGTATCTAATTGGGAGTGAATCTTGGCTAGAAATCTTGATCCAAAGTGCCGTCAGTGCCGCCGCGAAGGCGAAAAGCTGTTCCTGAAGGGCGAAAAGTGTTTTACCGACAAGTGTGCCGTTGAGCGCCGGGCTTATGCGCCGGGCCAGCACGGTCAGAAGAAGAATACCCGTCTCTCCGAGTACGGCGGTCAGTTGCGCGAAAAGCAGAAGGTTCGCCGTATCTATGGTGTGCTGGAACGTCAGTTCCGTCTGACCTATAAGGCTGCAGAAAGCCAGCGTGGTATCACCGGCGAAAACCTGTTGCAGAATCTGGAGTGCCGTCTGGATAACGTGTCCTACCGCATGGGTTTTGGCGCATCGCGCGCCGAGGCGCGTCAGGTGGTTCGTCACAACGGTGTGCTGGTCAACGGCAAGCGTGTGAACATCCCGTCCTATCAAGTGCGTCCGGGCGATGTTGTTGAAGTGGCTGAAAAGTCCAAAGTTCAACTGCGTATCAAGGCTGCCGTCGCGGCTGCCGAGCAGCGCGGCTTCCCCGAGTGGCTGGAGATGGATATCAAGGGCCTCAAGGGTACCTTCAAGGCCAAGCCGCAACGTTCCGAGTTGCCTGCGTCCATCAACGAGCATCTCGTGGTTGAGTTGTATTCCAAGTAATCCACGCGGAGTAGCGTATGCCTAAGAGCGAATTTTTGAAGCCTCGTATTATCGATGTACAGAAGATTTCAGCCACCCAAGCTAAGGTGGTGATGGAGCCTTTTGAGCGCGGCTACGGCCATACATTGGGCAATGCACTGCGTCGTATCCTGTTATCTTCGATGCCAGGTGCTGCGCCGACCGAGGTAAAGATGGCCGGTGTGTTGCACGAGTATGCGACCATCGATGGCGTGCAGGAAGATGTAGTCGACATCCTGTTGAACCTGAAGGGTGTCGTTCTTCGCCTGCACAACGTGCCTGAAGTCGTGCTGACCATCAAGAAGGAAGGTGCCGGCGTTGTGACGGCGGCGGACATCAGCGGCAACGCCGATGTCGAGATCGTCAATCCCGAGCATGTAATCGCACATTTGACTGCTGGCGGCAAGCTGGACATGCAGATCAAGGTCGAGCAGGGGCGCGGCTATGTGTCGGCGATCTCGCGTCAAACCCCCGGTGAGACTCGCACTGTCGGACAGATCGCACTGGACGCTTCGTTCAGTCCTGTCAGTCGCGTTAGCTATGCGGTCGAGAGCGCACGCGTAGAACAGCGTACTGACTTGGACAAGCTGGTGATGAGCATCGAGACCAACGGTGCTATCGATCCGGAGCAGGCAATCCGCAATGCGGCGCGCATCCTGGTGGACCAGTTCTCCGTGTTCGCAGCGCTGGAAGGCACCGAGCCGGTCGTCGAGAAGGTTCAGGCGCCGAAGGTCGATCCTATCCTGTTGCGTCCGGTGGACGATCTGGAGCTGACCCCGCGTTCCTCGAACTGCCTGAAGGCGCAGAGCATCCACTACATCGGCGATCTGATCCAGTACACCGAGAACGATTTGCTGCGTACCCCGAACCTGGGCCGCAAGTCGCTGAACGAAATCAAGCAGGTTCTTGCCGAGCACAACTTGTCGCTGGGTATGAAGCTGGAAAACTGGCCTGTCACTGCGGCTTAACGCAGTGCAGCATTAGAACAAGAGAGGCAAATCATGCGTCACCGTTTAGGTTTAAGAAAACTCAACCGCACCAGCAGCCACCGTCTGGCGATGTTCCGCAACATGACCGTGTCGCTGTTGCGTCATGAAGTCATCAAGACCACCCTCCCGAAGGCCAAGGAACTGCGCCGCGTCGCGGAACCCATCCTGACTCTGGGCAAGAACCCAAGCCTGGCCAACAAGCGTCTGGCGTTTGCGCGCCTGCGCGATCGCGAGATGGTCGTCAAGCTGTTCGACGAACTGGGGCCGCGTTATGCAGCCCGCAACGGCGGCTACCTGCGCGTGCTGAAGTTCGGTTTCCGTCAGGGCGACAATGCGCCCATGGCGTTGGTCGAGCTGATGGACCGTCCGGCTGAAGCAACTGCGGTCGACGCCGAGTAAGCTGCCGTTCAAAGCTGCAAATACAGAAAGCCGGGTTATCCCGGCTTTTTGTTTGCCTGAGTTTGCTGCGAATCGGCATGATGTCCGGTGTTTCTGGCGCGCAAGTCCCGATATTTCGGTAATATTGCGGTTTGCGCATCGGTTCGTTGCGCGGTACGTTCAGCCTACATCCATCATGAAAATTCACGAATATCAAGGTAAGGAAATCCTGCGCCAGTTCGAGGTGCCTACTCCTCGCGGAGTCGCCTGTTTCGGCGTTGACGAGGCGGTTTCTGCGGCCCGGCAATTGGGCGGCAACGTCTGGGTGGTGAAGGCGCAGATCCATGCGGGCGGCCGCGGCAAGGGCGGTGGCGTCAAAGTGGTGAAGTCGCTGGACGAGGTAAAGATCTGTGCGCAGCAGATACTCGGTATGCAACTGGTCACCCACCAGACCGGTCCTGAAGGACAGAAAGTACGCCGCCTGCTGATCGAGGAAGGGGCGAATATCGTCCGGGAATTCTACGTCGGCATGGTGGTGGATCGCGCCGCGCAGCGTGTCGCGCTGCTGGCATCCTGCGAGGGCGGTATGGAGATCGAGGAAGTTGCAAAGCACTCCCCCGAGAAAATCCATACCGTTCGTATTGACCCGCTAACCGGATTGGTCGAAGCCGACGCCGCACAGGTTGCGCGCGCCATCGGCATTCCCGATGCGGCGAACGCCGAGGCGGTTGCAGTGTTGCAAGGCCTTTATCGCGCCTTCGTCGAGAAGGATGCGATGCTGGCGGAGATCAATCCGCTGGTGTTGACTGCGGACAATCGCGTCGTTGCACTCGATGCGAAATTCAATTTCGACTCCAACGCGCTGTACCGTCATCCCGAGCTCGTCGAGATGCGCGACCTTGATGAGGAAGACCCGGCGGAGATCGAGGCGTCGAAGTTCGACCTGTCCTACATTTCGCTCGACGGCGACATCGGTTGCCTGGTGAACGGTGCGGGGCTGGCGATGGCGACCATGGATATCATCAAACTGTATGGCGGCAGCCCTGCAAACTTCCTCGACGTCGGCGGCGGTGCCAGCAAGGAGAAAGTCACCGAGGCGTTCAAGCTGATGCTGAGGAATCCGCATCTCAAGGCGATCCTGGTCAACATCTTCGGCGGCATCATGAAGTGCGATGTGATCGCGGAAGGCGTGGTCGCGGCCGCGCGCGAAGTGAGCCTGAACGTGCCGCTGGTGGTGCGCCTTGAAGGCACCAACGTCGAACTGGGCAAGAAGATCCTGGCCGAATCCGGGCTGCCCATCATCTCCGGCAACGACATGGCGGACGCGGCGCAGAAAGTCGTTGCGGCGGCGAAAGGTTAATCATGTCCATACTCATCAATAAAGACACCAGAGTCATCACTCAGGGCATGACCGGCAAGGTCGGCCAGTTCCACACCCAGCAGTGCAAGGCCTATGCGAACGGTGCGAACTGTTTCGTGGCAGGTGTGAACCCGAAGAAGGCCGGCGAGCAATTCGAGGGCATTCCCGTATACGCCACGGTACGCGATGCGAAGGAGGCGACGGGTGCCACCGTGTCGGTCATCTACGTGCCGCCCGCCGGCGCGGCAGCGGCCATCGACGAAGCGGTCGACGCCGGACTCGATCTGGTGATCTGCATCACCGAAGGCATTCCGGTGCACGACATGATCAAAACGCGTTACAGGATGCAGGGCAAGCAGACGCTGCTGATCGGACCGAACTGTCCGGGCCTGATCACGCCGGACGAGATCAAGATCGGCATCATGCCCGGTCACATCCACAAGAAGGGCCGCATCGGCGTGGTGTCGCGCTCGGGCACGCTGACCTACGAGGCAGTGGGACAGCTGACCGCCTTGGGCTACGGACAATCCTCCTGTGTCGGCATCGGCGGCGACCCGATCAACGGGCTGAAGCACATCGACGTGATGCGCATGTTCAACGACGACCCGGATACCGATGCGGTGGTCATGGTCGGCGAGATCGGCGGCAGCGACGAGGAAGAGTGCGCGCGCTGGATCAGGGACAACATGCAAAAGCCGGTGGTCGGCTTCATCGCCGGCATCACCGCGCCGGAAGGCAAGCGCATGGGCCATGCCGGGGCAATTATCTCCGGCGGGCAGGGGGGCGCGAATGAGAAGCTCGCGGTGATGGAAGAGTGCGGCATTCATGTCACGCGCAATCCGGCGGAGATGGGACGTACGATGCAGAAGATTCTGAAAGGTTAACAATGCTGGAAATGCTGCAAACTCCCCAGTTCTGGGTGGACGTATTCAAGATCATCATGATCGACCTGCTGCTGTCGGGCGACAACGCGGTGGTGATCGCGCTGGCCTGCCGCAACCTGCCGGAGGCGCAACGCAAGAAGGGCATCATGTACGGCGTGGGCGGCGCGATCGGCCTGCGTGTGGTGCTGACGTTCTTCGCGGTCAGCCTGCTGGCGCTGCCATATCTCAAACTGGTCGGCGCGCTGCTGTTGCTGTGGATCGGCATCAAGCTGATCCTGCCGGAAGACGAGGAGCATGGCGAGGGCAACATCAAGGCCGAGGCGAATCTGTGGGGGGCGGTGAAGACCATCATCGTCGCCGACTTCGTGATGAGTCTGGACAACGTGCTGGGCGTGGCGGCGGCGGCGCACGGCAACGTGTGGCTGCTGGTGTTCGGCCTGCTCGTCAGCATTCCGATGATCGCCTGGAGCAGCCAACTGGTGCTGAAGCTGATCGACCGCTATCCGTTCATCATCTATGCCGGCGGCGCGCTGCTGGGCTATGTGGCGGGCGAGATGCTGGTGACCGAGGCTGCGTTCAAGGAACTGGTCGAGGCGAACCATTACCTGCACTGGCTGGTTCCGGCGACGGGTGCCGTATTCGTGTTGGCGACGGGCTGGTTGCTGGCGATGCGCAAAGCAGTCGCTGTCAAGGCGGTCGACCTGGTGGACGCAACGGTTGCGGGGCCGGAAGGTCAACAGCCCGATTCGAATAACAAGGCATAAGGGGGATGGCGATGAAGATATTGATTCCGGTGGATGGTTCGGCCAATGCGCTGCGCGCGGTCGAGCAGGTGATCGCCAGCGTCGCGGCATTGAAAGAGACGCCGCAGCTGCTGTTGCTAAACGTGCAGTGGAACGTGGCGACCGGCAACGTGAAGCTGTTCATCGACCAGAAGACCATAGACGACTATTACCGCGAGCAGGGGATGGCCGCGCTGCAGTCGGCGCGCGCCGCGCTGGATGCCGCCGCGTTGCCTTACCAGTACCACATCAGCGTCGGCACGCCGGCCGAGGGAATCGCGCAATATGCCGGCGAGCAGGCCGTCGACCAGATCGTCATGGGCCGCCAGGGGCAGGGCGGCCTGCAGTCGTTGTTGCTGGGGTCGGTGGTGAACAAGGTGTTGCATCTGGCTGCGTGTCCGGTGTTGCTGGTCAAATAGCCCGCTGCGTAGCGGTTGCGTGATGCGGGTGACGATCCTGCGCGAAGTTGGTGGGTTCTCGCGCATTGTTTTAATATCCGTCGGATGAGCCGTTCCGGGTGAGTGTCAGGGAGTGACGATGGACAAGCTGTTCTGGAAGAAAGATTGGTTTGTTGGTTTGGCGGTCGCGCTGCTGTTTATGGTCGGCGCCGGAAGCGACTTGATCCAGAGTCTGGAGCGCAAGGCTTACGATCTCGGCGTGCAGGCCTCTTCGCGTGTGCCGAGCGACAAGGTCGCGGTGATTGCGATCGACGACGAGAGCATCGCCAATCTTGGGCGCTGGCCGTGGCCGCGCGAGATCCATGCGCAGATGCTGGATATCCTGGCGGCGGGACATGCCAAGGTCGTGGGCCATACCGCATTCTTCTTCGAACCGCAGGTCGATGCAGGCCTGGGCTATATCCACAAGATTGCCGGGCTGCTCGGCAGGTCCGCCTTGCTGGAGAGCGTCCCCGTCGCCGGAGATCCGGCCAGCATGGTGGTCACAGCCAGCGCGGTGGATGCCGCAAGCGCAGTGATCGCGGTCGAGCCCGCACCGCTGGATCCTCTCGACGAGTTGCTGCTCGAAGCGGTCCAGAATCTCGACAACGACAAGAAGCTCAGCGACAGCATGTCCAAGGCGAACGACGTGCTGCTGGCGATGTTCTTCGAACTGGGCGAGCCGCAGGGCAATCCGGATAGCCCATTGCCGGATTATGTGCTGCGCAACAACCTGACCAATGTGCAAGACTCCGGCTTGGGCGCTCATCCGCTGGTGTCGCGGAGCGTGCTCGCACCGATACCGGCTCTGGGCAGCAAAGCATTGGCCATCGGCCACCTGAACGGTTTTCCCGATGTCGATGGCGCGGTGCGCACCGAGCCGCTGGTCGTCGGTTATTACGACCAGCTCTATCCGTCGTTGTCGTTGATGCTCGCCGCCAAGAGTCTCAATCTGGAGCCCGCGAACATCCAGGTTGATTTGGGCGAGGGCGTCAGGCTGGGCAACCGGCATATCGTCACCGATCCGGCGCTGCAGATGCACACCTATTTCTACAAGGACGTGAACGGGCGCCCGGCATTTCCGGTGGATTCCTTCTACGACGTGCTGACCGGCAAGATTCCTGCGGACAAGTACCGCGACAAGATTGTGCTGATCGGCGCAACGGCCGCCGGCGTCGGTTCGCTGCAAGTGACACCGCTCTCGTCCGGCATGGCGCCGGTGGTGACGCTGGCGCATTCGGTCTCCAGCATTCTGCAGGGGGACTTTTTCGTCGTGCCGGGGTGGGCGCTATGGGCCGAATTGGGCGTATTCCTGACGATTGCGTTGTATCTGATCTTGCTGTTGCCGCGCTTGGGCGCGGCGATCGGCGCCGCCGTCACTGGTGGATTGCTGCTGGTGTTGCTGGCCACGCACTTCGTGCTGATGACGACGCAGACGATGTGGTTGCAATTGATGCTGCCGGCGGCCATGTTGCTGGTTGGCCACGCCTTGCTGACCACCAAGCGATTCCTGGTGACCGAACAGGGCAAGCAGAAGTCGGACGCGGATTCGGCAGAGAGCAATCGCATGCTCGGGCTGGCGTTCCAGGGGCAGGGGCAACTCGATATTGCATTCGACAAGTTCCGCAAGGTGCCGATGGACAATAGCCTGATGGAGGTGCTGTACAACCTCGGGCTGGACTTTGAGCGCAAACGCCAGTTCAACAAGGCGGAGTCGGTGTTTCGCTACATGTCCGAATACAACCCGAAGTTCCGCGATCTCGCGCAACGCCTGAACCAGGCTCGCGAGATGTCGGAGACCGTCATCCTTGGCGGCGGTGGCGGGCGCACAAGCACCAGCAGCACGATGGCGCTGGGTAAGGAAGGCATGTCCAAGCCCATGCTCGGCCGCTACGAAATCGAGAAGGAGCTGGGCAAGGGCGCGATGGGTGTGGTGTACATGGGCAAGGATCCCAAGATCGGCCGTGTCGTGGCGATCAAGACCATGGCGCTGTCGCAGGAGTTCGAAGGTGACGAACTGCAAGAGGTCAAAGAGCGCTTCTTCCGCGAGGCCGAGACGGCCGGCCGGCTGAATCACCCGAACATCGTGTCCATCTATGATGCCGGCGAAGAGCACGACCTGGCCTACATTGCGATGGAATTCCTCAAGGGCAAGGATCTGGTGCCGTACACCAAGCCCGACAACCTGCTGCCGCTGCCCAAGGTGATGAGCATCATTGCGCGGGTGGCCGATGCGCTCGACTATGCGCACAAACAGCATGTGGTGCATCGCGACATCAAGCCAGCCAACATCATGTACGACCCTGAAACGGACATGCCCAAGGTCACCGACTTCGGCATTGCTCGCATCACCGACTCGTCCAAGACCAAGACCGGCATGGTGTTGGGCACCCCTTCGTATATGTCGCCCGAGCAACTGGCCGGCAAGAAGATCGGAGGCGGCTCCGATTTGTTCTCGCTGGGCGTCAGCTTGTATCAACTGGCTTGTGGTAAGCTCCCGTTTGAGGGGGATTCCATGGCGCAGTTGATGTACCGAATCTCCACGGAAGCGCCGACTGACATCCGCACCGTCAGGAGCGATATTCCGTCGTGTCTGGCGGGGATCATCGAGAAGTCACTGGCCAAGGATAATGAGAGCCGTTATGCCAGCGGTGCGGAAATGGCCGAGGCATTGCGCCAGTGTGCTTCGAAATTGCAGGGGTAGACATGAGAATTGATGAGGCACTGGAGATAATCAGCCTGACCAATCCGGGCATGGTGAGATCGCACAACGAGGACAGCGTGGCATGCGATACCGCCTGCGGTCTGGTGGTGCTGGCCGACGGCATGGGCGGTTACAATGCGGGCGAAGTTGCAAGCGGCATTGCCGTCTCGGTTGTCGCGACCGAGGTCTGTCAGCGCTTACAGGAAGCCAGCCCGATCGACCGCGACGAAGAGAGCGGCGATGACTTGGGCGTCGCGCTATTGCGCGACAATATCCGTAAGGCCAACATCTCGATTTATCAGGCGGCGCAGAGCCAGCCACAGTACTCGGGCATGGGTACGACCATCGTTGCCGCCCTGTTCTACGACAACGGAGTAGTGACAGGCCATGTCGGCGATTCGCGCATGTACCGTTTGCGCGACGGTGTGCTGGAAACGATCACCCGCGATCATTCGTTGCTGCAGGAGCAGATCGACAGCGGCATGATCAGCATCGAAGATGCGCGCCAGTCGAAAAACAAGAATCTGGTGACGCGCGCGGTGGGCATCGATGCCGATGTGACGCCGGAGATTCATGTGCATGACGTGCAAGTCGGCGACATCTATCTGCTCTGCTCGGACGGCTTGAACGACATGGTGGAGGACGAGGATATCCAGTCCACCCTGTATGCGATGCAGGGCAATTTGCCGCTGGCTGCCGAACAGCTGATCCAGCTGGCCAATGATAACGGGGGACGGGACAACGTCTCCGTCATTCTGGTCAAGGTGAAAAGCGAGTTTGCCGCTTCGCGAGGATGGCTGGCAAAATTGCTCAACTGGTTTAGGAAATAAAAAAGGGATCACGACTATGGCTGCAAAACTGATACTCAGCATGGATGGCGCGGTAATCAAGGAATATCCGCTGACCAAGGAGCGCATGACCATCGGGCGCAAGGCGCATAACGACATCGTCATCGACAATCTGGCTATCAGCGGCGAACACGCCGCCATCGTCACTATCCTGAACGACTCTTTCCTTGAGGATCTGGACAGCACCAATGGACTCGAAGTAAACGGAGTGGCGACCAAGAAGCATTTTTTGCAGAACAACGATTTGGTCGAGATCGGCAAATACAAGCTTAAATACATCAACGATCAGGTCAGCCAGACCAGCGCCGCCGATTTTGAAAAAACCATGGTGCTGCGTGCGCCGGTGCGTCCGGAAGGGCCAGCGGGGGAGCCCAAGCTCAGTCAGACACAAGTCAATCCAAGCATGGTTGCGGAAATCGAGAAGACCGGCCGGTTTGGCGTACAGCCGCCGGCAGCGCCTGCAACTCAACTCGCGGCGGCATCAGCAGCTCAACCTGCGGCCACAACTCCTCAGGCTGCAGCTCACCAAGCGGCCGTGGTGCAGATACTGACCGGGCCGAATGCCGGCAAGGAACTGGAACTGGTCAAGAACCTGACCACCCTGGGCAAGCCCGGTGTGCAGGTGGCCGTGCTGACCCGGCGCCCGCACGGGTTCTTCATCACACATGTCGAGGGTGCGAGCCATCCCTCCGTGAACGGGCAGACTCTGGGCGACCAGCCTCACCAGTTGCAGGATCACGACGTGATCGAGCTGGCGGGAATCAAGATGGAGTTCTATTTCAAAGACTGACCGGTCCGGGCTGGCGGTGCGCCTTGGGGGGCTCAAGCCTGAGCTTCCTGGCTCGCATATGAAGGGGATGGGGTGAAAAAGAATGCAATCCTGATCGGATTGGGGCTACTGATAGTCCTGATCTTCGTCGGTAATGCAGCCAAATTCTACCGGATCGGTTTCGTTGACCGCATTTCCGCCATCCTGTACGACTATCGTTTGCGTCTGACCATGCCGCAAACGCTGGACGAACGTATCGTCATTCTCGATATCGATGAAAAGAGCCTCAAGGAAGAAGGTCGCTGGCCATGGAGCCGCGACAAGCTCGGTTTATTGATGGACAAATTGTTCGACCGCCATGGTGTGGCAGTAGTCGGTTTCGACGTGGTATTCGCCGAGAAAGACGAGAGTTCAGGGCTCGGAGTATTGCAGCGACTTGGGCAGAACCAACTTAAAAATGATACGGATTTTCAATCCACGCTTGCGCAGATACGTCCCTTGCTCGAATACGACCAGTTGTTCGCGGACAAGATCAAAGGGCGCAATGTCGTGCTCGGCTACTACCTGACCAGTCAGAGCACAAAGAATATCTCCGGCATGCTTCCCGCCCCGTCTTTTCCAAGCGGTTTTTTTAACGGGATGCCAATCGGGTTCACTTCATGGAACGGTTATGGCGCAAACCTGCCCGAATTGCAGCAAGCGGCTTTGGCTGCCGGGCATTTCACTCCGCTGGTGGATACCGACGGGGTCGTACGGCGTGTGCCGATGCTCGCGGAATATGGCGGTGCCTATTACGAGTCGTTGTCACTGGCTGTGGTGCGCAGCCTGCTGGGCATGCCGCCGCTGCAACCGGGTTTCGCCGAAGGGCGTAGCGATGGTTATGGCGGGCTGGAATGGCTGGAGCTGGATACACCGGGCGGTATGCTGAAGATCCCGGTGGATGAAAATGTGGCTACGCTTGTGCCGTATCGCGGCGGGCAGGGGAGTTTTCGCTATATCTCCATTGCCGATGTATTGCACGACCGGGTCGCGCCGGAGACGCTCAAGGACCGGATCGTTCTGATCGGCACGACCGCACCGGGATTGCTGGATATGCGTGCCACATCGGTGGCGGAGATATATCCGGGAGTGGAGGTGCATGCCAACATGATTGCGGGCATCCTCGATCAGGATATCAAGGCGCAACCTCCTTACATGGTGGGCGCGGAGGTGGTCTGGCTGTTGCTGATCGGGGTTGCATTGAGCTTTTTGTTGCCGACGCTGAACCCGATCAAAGCGATGCTTGTGTCGGCTCTGATGTTCGTTTCGACTATGGGCGTTAGCCTGACCGCTTGGCATTACGGCGATACCCTCATGCCGGTTGCAAACAGCCTGATAATGATATCCCTGATATTCGGGCTGGATATGTCCTACGGCTATTTCTTCGAATCTCGTACCAAGCATCAGATCACCAGTCTGTTCGGGCAGTATGTGCCGGGAGAGTTGGTCGACGAAATGGCTGAGCATCCGGAAAGTGTCTCAATGGAGGGCGATAGTCGCGAGATGACTATTCTGTTTTCCGATGTGCGCGGGTTTACCACGATTTCGGAAGGACTGGAACCGAAGGAACTGACGCTGTTGATGAACGAGTTCCTTACACCGTTGTCGCGAGTGGTCTACAAGCACCGTGGCACGATAGACAAGTACATGGGCGACTGTATTATGGCTTTCTGGGGTGCGCCGTTGCCGGATGCCGCGCATGCCCGCAATGCGATACTGGCCGGCATCGAGATGCAGGCGACCTTGAAGGCATTGCAGCCGTATTTCAAGGAGCGCGGCTGGCCGGAGATCCGTATAGGCGTCGGCATCAATACCGGGAGGGTCAGCGTCGGCAACATGGGTTCGGAGGTCCGCGTCGCCTACACCGTGATGGGCGATGCGGTGAACCTGGCTTCCCGTCTCGAGGGGATCACCAAGCAATACGGTGTCGGAGTTATCGTCGGGGAGAACACCCGCAACACCGTCACCGATTTCGTCTATCGCGAGCTTGACCATGTGAGGGTAAAAGGTAAAGATAAGCCTGTGGCGATTTACGAGCCGATCGGACTGAGCAGCGAGGTCTCCGTGGAACTGCAGGATGAGATCAAGCTGTTCCACGAGGTTCGCCGCCTGTACCGCAAGCAGGACTGGGATCTGGCTGAACTGCAACTGGTGAACCTGCAGCGCATGTCGCCGGATACTGCGCTGTACCGTATCTACGCCGAGCGCGTGGCCTATTTCCGCAAGAACCCGCCCGGGGACGATTGGGACGGTGTGTTTGTGTTTCAAACCAAGTAGTTCTCGTTGACGTAAATGACAAAGGCTGACAGGACATGAAGCTGAGAGTGCTGGGATGCAGTGGCGGAATCGGTGGAAACTTGCGCACCACTTCCTTCCTGCTCGATCATGACGTACTGATCGACGCCGGCACCGGGGTCAATGAACTCAGTTTGACCGAGTTGAGCGTGATCGACCATATTTTCATCACGCATTCCCATCTCGATCATATCGCCTGCATGCCGTTGCTGATCGATAGCGTCGGCTTCATGCGCGACCATCCGCTGACCATCTATGTCACCGAGGAGACGCTGGCGATCCTGCGGGAGCATGTATTCAACTGGAAAGTATGGCCCGATTTCACCCGGATACCGAATGCGCAGAAGCCGTACATGCGCTTCCAGACCATCGCGATCGGGGAAACGGTCGATCTGGGCGGTCGCAGGATCACCCCGATTCCCGCGGTGCATACCGTTCCCGCGGTCGGCTTTCATCTCGATAGCGGCAGCGCCAGCCTGGTGTTCAGCGGTGACACGACGACAAACGACGCGCTATGGGATGTGGTGAACAGGATAGAGAATCTGCGTTATCTGATCATCGAGACAGCCTTTTCCGATGACGAGAAGGAAATCGCAATATTGTCCAAGCATCTTTTCCCCGGCATGCTGGCGGAAGAACTGCTGAAGTTTCGCGGGGACGCGGAGGTCTTCATCACTCACCTGAAACCGGGAGAGGTGGAACTGACGATGCGCCAGATCGAAAAGGCCGTGCATGGTCGCGCCCCGAAGATGTTGCTGAACAACCAGGAGTTCGAGTTCTAGACCGACGATGGTTCGCGCGCTTGATGTCAAGGTACTGGCAGGGCTGGAACCGATCTCCACATTCGGTCCGGCGCGGCTGCGCGAACTGCTGGATTATTGCCAGGTAGAGACCGTTCCCGAGGGGAACGATCCGTTCCGCACGCACGGGCTGGAAGGGCAGTCCGTTTATCTTGTGGACGGCGAGATCGAACTGGTCTACCTGGACGGGAACCGGGTGACGGTCAACGCCCAATCGGAATGGGCGAAACATCCCCTGGGCAAGCGGCAGCCGGATATCGTCGCCGCAAGGGCGTTGCGCGAAAGCCAGCTATTGCGTGTCGACGACGAGTTGCTGGACCGCATGGTGATGCTGGACCAGATATCGCGGCACGATACACAAGCCAATGTCCATGCGGCGACGCAGGCGGCGGGAGAGACGGAGGCGCAGTCCAGCGTCAGGCATCTGCTCAATTCGCGGATGTTCAATGCGGACCAGTTGCGGAACGGTCCGCTGGCGCATGTGCCGATGGCGAATATCGGCGCGTTGCTGCAGCGCTTCGAGGCCGTGGTCGTCTGGGCGGGCGATGTGATCATCCGCGAGGGCGAGGAGGGCGATTTCTACTACCTGATCGATAGCGGGCGTGCCGAGGTGGTCCGCCATATCGGCGGAGTCGATGTGCTGCTGGCGGAGCTGAAGGCGGGCGACGTGTTCGGCGAGGAGGCGCTGGTCTCCGGAGTAAAACGCAACGCCACCGTCACGATGAAGACCAACGGCGTGTTGTTGCGTCTGGGCAGGCAGGACTTCATGAAGCTGATGCAGGAGCCGCTGCTGCATCGCATAGGCTACGAGCAGGCGTGCCGGGCAGTGGCGGAAGGCGCGGTATGGATCGATGTCAGGCATCCGTCGGAGTATCGTTACGACAAGCTGCCGGGTGCAATGAACGTACCGTTGAACGACGTGCGAAACGCGATCGATGTACTGGATCGCAACAAGAGATATATCGCCTATTGCCAGAGCGGACGGCGCAGCGCTGCGGCCGCTTTCATTCTGGCGCAGGCGGGATATGACATACAGGTGCTGGATGGCGGCTTGTGGTCGGTGCCGAAATCGAAACAGCAGTAGCGTGAACAGGGGAGCAGGAATGAGTATGGAAATGCCGGGCGGAGGAGCGATGGACAAGGACGAACTGATGAGGCTCAAGCTCGAGTTCACCAAGAACCTCAATCACGTCACGAACAAGATACACGCGACCAGCAACATCGACGAGATCATGCTGGATGTCAGCAAAGACATCTGCACGCTGTTCAACGCCGATCGCCTGACCATCTACGTGGTCGGCGACGACAACATTTCGCTGATCTCCAAGGTCAAGACGGGGCTGAACTCGTTCAAGGACCTCAAGCTGCCGATCGCCGAGCAGAGCGTCGCCGGTTATGCGGCGATGCACAAAAAGCTGCTCAATATCAAGGATGTCTACGACGAGAAGGAGCTGGCGAGCTACAGCTCCAATCTGCGTTTCCTGCAGGAAGTGGACAGGCGCACCGGCTATCGCACCAAGCAGATGCTGGTGGCGCCTATTCTGGAGGCGAGCACAGGCGAACTGGTCGGCGTCATCCAGGTCATCAACAACAAGGCGGGGATCCCGTTCACGGCACTGGTCGAGGAAGGTGTGCAGGAACTGGCGCAGACCATGGCGGTGGCCCTGCGCCAGCGCCAGCAGAATACGACGGTCAAGACCAAGTACGATTACCTGGTCGCCGATGCGGTGTTGTCGGCTGCAGAGTTCGATTTGGCGACGCGCACCGCGAGGCGCAAGGGGGTCGATATCGAGGAAGTGCTGATCGACGAGTTCCAGGTCAGCACCCCGCAGTTGGGGCAGGCTCTGTCGCGTTTCTTCGGTGTACCCTACGAGTCCTACAAGTCGGATCGTATCAAGCCGCCCGATCTGCTGAAGAACCTGAAGCGCGAGTACATCGAGAGCAGCCTGTGGCTGCCCATCGAGGAAAACCAGGACGGCCTGGTGATACTGACCACCGATCCCGAGCGCATCCAGGCATCGCGGGTGGTCAACAACATCTTCCCCAAGCACCGGCTGGTCTACAAGGTTTGTTCGCACCGCGAATTCAAGCAGTCGCTGGATCTGTTCTACGGGGGCGGAGGCGCATCCGACAGCACCGGCGGCTTTACGATGGACGATTCTTCGGTCGACGACCTGCTCTCCAGTCTCGGCGGAGAGGACGAGGAGTCGAGCGGCGTTAGCCAGGACGACGTCAATGCTGCGGCCGACAACGAGTTGGTCAAGCTGGTCAACAAGATCATCGTCGATGCCTACCGCATGGGAGCTTCGGATATCCATATCGAACCGGGGCCGGGCAAGATGAAGACCCAGATCCGCGTGCGCAAGGACGGCTCGCTGCTGAACTACATCGAAGTGCCGGCAACTTACCGCAACGCGCTGGTGACCCGCCTCAAGATCATGTGCGATCTCGACATCTCCGAGAAGCGCAAACCGCAGGACGGCAAGATCAAATTCAAGAAATACGGGCCGCTGGATATCGAGCTGCGCGTGGCGACCATTCCGTCGCAGGGCGGCGTCGAAGACGTGGTGATGCGTATCCTCGCTTCCGGCGAACCGTTGCCGCTGGAGAAGATGGGCTTCTCGGCACGCAACAACGAGTTGATCAAGGCCACAATCAGCAAGCCCTACGGTCTGTTCTTCGTGTGCGGCCCGACCGGTTCCGGCAAGACCACCACGCTGCATTCCATTCTCAAGTACATCAATACGCCCGACACCAAGATATGGACGGCCGAAGACCCGGTGGAAATCACCCAGAAGGGTTTGCGCCAGGTGCAGATCAACAAGAAGGCCGGGCTGGACTTCGCGACCATCATGCGCGCTTTTTTACGTGCCGACCCGGATGTGATCATGGTCGGTGAAATGCGCGACAAGGAAACCGTGTCCATCGGCATCGAGGCGTCGCTGACCGGTCACCTGGTGTTCGCCACGCTGCACACCAACAGCGCACCGGAATCCATCAATCGCTTGCTGGATATGGGCATGGATCCGTTCAACTTTGCCGACGCGCTGCTGGGCATTCTGGCGCAGCGTCTGGGCAAGCGTTTATGCGGCGATTGCAAGAAGCCGCATATTGCCACCGCCGACGAAATGAAGGCCTTGCTGGTCGAGTACAGCGCGGAGCTGCTCAATACCCCAGCCTGGAAGGCCGACCAAGTGGGAGAGACCAAAAAGTTATACGCTGAGTGGGTGAAGCTGTTCGCTAACGAGCAGGGGCAGTTTACGCTTTACGAGCCGGTCGGTTGCGACAAGTGTTCCGGTACCGGTTATCGCGGCCGGGTAGGCTTGCACGAACTGTTGATCGGCACCGATGCCGTCAAGAAGGCGATCCAGGAGCATGCGCGTGTTGCCGAACTGTTGGCCATATGTCTGGAAGACGGCATGCATACCCTGAAACAGGACGGCATGGAGAAGGTGCTGCAAGGCATCACCGATATGCATCAGATACGCGCCGTCTGTATCAAGTAACCGCTTATGCAATCTGCCGAACAATTGCTGATCCGTCTCAAGGAGCTCAACGAGATCGGCATCGCGCTGTCAAAACAGCGCGATATCAACAGCCTCCTGGAAACGATACTGGAGGCCGCCAAGCGTATCACCCATGCCGACGCGGGCACGCTCTATCTGCTGGAGCCGGAACAGCGGGCGCTGCATTTCGAGATATTGCGCAACGACTCCCTTGGCATCGAGATGGGCGGCACCAGCGGAGTGCCGATTACTTTCTATCCAATCCATCTTTGCGATGAGAGTGGCAATCCCAATCATGCAATGGTGGTGAGTCATTCGGCGCTTAGCAGAGAGACGGTGAACATTCCGGACGCTTACATCGCGGAAGGATACGATTTTTCCGGGACGAAGAAATTCGACGCCAAGACCGGCTATCGTTCCAAGTCCTTCCTCACGGTTCCGATGCGCAACCACGAAGACGAGGTCATCGGCGTGCTGCAGCTGATCAATGCGCTGGACCGGGAAACCGGAGAAATCATCCCGTTCTCCGCGGATGACCAGCAACTGCTGGAGTCGCTCGCCTCGCAGGCCGCGATTGCACTGACCAACCGCCGTTTGATTGCGCAGCTGGAAGAGTTGTTCGAGGCCTTCATCCTGCTGATCAATACCGCGATCGACGACAAGTCACCCTATACCGGCGGACACTGCGCGCGCGTTCCCGCGCTGACGATGATGCTGGCCGAGGCGGTCAACCGCACCACCGAAGGGCCGCTGAAAGATTTCGTGATGACCGACAAGGACAGGCACGAACTGAAGATCGCCGGTCTGCTGCACGACTGCGGCAAGATCACCACACCGGTGCATGTGGTGGACAAGGCGACCAAGTTGCAGACCCTGTTCGATCGCATCCAGCAGGTGGACACGCGTTTCGAGGTGCTCAAGCGCGATGCGGAGATCGCGATGCTGCGCGCCATTTCTTTCCCGGACGGGAGAGGGGAGATCGAGAACGGGGAAGATGCGGCCATCCTCGCGGAATACGAGGCGCGCATCCGGCAACTGGACGACGACCGGGAATTCCTGCGCCGCTGCAATATCGGAGGCGAGGCCATGTCCGACGACGATATCGCGCGGGTACGGCGGATCGGCGCTTACCGCTGGCGCAATGCGGCAGGGCAGGACGCCCCGTTCCTCGATGCGGACGAACTGGAAAACCTCACGCTCCGGTCCGGCACGCTGACGCAGGCCGAGCGGGAGATCATCAAGCACCACATCGTGGTCACCATCAAGATGCTCGAGGCGCTGCCTTGGCCGAAGTACATGAAGAACGTGCCGGAATACGCCGGCGGCCACCACGAACGCATGGACGGCAAGGGCTATCCCCGCGGGCTGACGCGCGAACAGATGTCGGTGCAGGCGAGGGTGATGGGCATCGCCGATATCTTCGAGGCGCTGACCGCGAAGGACAGACCCTACAAGGCGGGCAAGACTCTCACCGAGTCGCTGACCATCCTCGGCAAGTTCAAGCTGGATGGTCACATCGATCCGGACCTGTTCGATGTATTCATTCGAGAGAAGGTCTATCTTGACTACGCGAAACAATTTCTTGCGCCGGAACAGATAGACGAGGTGGATTTGAGCAAGATTCCGGGCGTCAACTTGACTGTCAACTAAATTCAACAGTGTTACGTTATCTGCCAAATTTGATAACGGTATTTTCTATTAGGAGTACTGATGAAGATTTTTTATTTCATTTCGGTAGTCATGGATCGAATTAGCTCCTTTGCCTCTTTGGAGCGTTCCCCCCTGGGCGAAAACGTCAGAGGAGGGAGAGGAGAAGAAATTGTTATGGTGCCTCCTGTTGGAAATCATTTCTTGTCCCGCCATCTCTTTGCCCTGTTGCTTGGAGCATTTGCCGGGAACGCTGTCGCGCAAGACGTGCAACCAGCGGCGGAGCAGTTGCTGGCCGCAACGGTTAGCATAGGCGATTTCAAGGAGGCAAGAATTCCTGGGGACTGGAGTGATGCCGGCCCGTCGGGGTGTCTCGGAAAAAATCCAGAGCCGGGGTTGTTGAACTGCATCGGATCGAACTTTGTTGGCTGGCCGGCAAGGGAAAATATTGCGGCCTCTTCTGCTGTGAACCTTTTTGCAGATGCGGCAACGGCGGCTACGGCTTTCAATACTCGTCTGGATGGGGACAAGGAATACTACGGCGGGGTGGCAACTGGCCCCGCTCTTGGCGAGGAGAGCCGCTACCATGCGAGACCGGCAAAGGGGAAGGATACCGCCGTAACGATGGTGCGCCTCCGCCACGGGCGTTATTTGGTGCTGGTGAAGGCAGAGTCCTCCACCAAGCCCTTGGCGCAAAAGGTGCTGGCCAATTTGGCCAAACGCGTGATCGCGAGACTTGACCGCATCGATGCCGGGACACTGCGATCTCCCGCCTTGCCGCCCTTGGCGAAGGTTCTGCCCGATGCCGATAACAGCCTGACCCATGTCATCACCGCATCCGGGCCCAGCGACTGGTGGGCTTTCGCTCGGGAGGATGGACAGTCGCCCCCCTCGAAGGCACTGCGTCGCGTGCTCCATCGTGGCATCGGTAACCAAAAGGGAGTCGTCCGCACCTACAGCCTGAAGGACATTCCAAACCATACTGTCCATGTTTCCGTGTTTCCGTTCCGGAACGAGGATGCTGCCAAGGATTATCTGACGGTGGCTATCCCCTCAGAACCCAAGGGGGGCGAGGTTATCTTTCGCGGACCTGGTGTCGGTGGCTATGCGCCTTGGGAAATGAATCTTACTCTTCGCGTTGGAAGCCATGTCGTCGAGGTTCTCTGCATCTCGGAAGATGATGTCGTCGCTCCAGGCTGTGAGTCTGTGATCAGGAAGCTCGGCGAACAGGTGAAGGCAAGGCTGGGGTCGTAAGTGCCAAAAAAGCACAACTCCGATTCGGACAGAGGAGCCAGGGATATGGTCTCGACAGGGGAAGATTTGATGAACATTAGAAATGTGATTTACATGGTGGCTACCGTTTCAATGTTTTGCACTAACGTATGGGCGATGGAGGATGCCCCGGCAGGAGTTATAGAGGATGCCCCGGCAAGAGTTATAGAGGATGCCCCAGCAAGAGTTATAGAGGATGTCCCAGCTCACGCTAAACAGTCCAGGAAGAGTAAGTCAAACACCGATGCTCATTCCAAACGTCGCGGCAAAACCATCGACCCGCATGGACGAGGCTTGAACCAGGCGCAGATTGACGCCATGGAAGCACAGCGGAGAGCCATGTGGAATGCGACTGGCGGCGGGATGGTTTATCGCTAAATGGGTTTTTCCCGGCATGGCAGAACAACGGCGTGCACTTCGACGGGAGAAGTGCTGCTCTTGTATTGCTGAAGGGATATCGGATTCGTCGGACGGAAAGTGAACAGGCCACGCCAATGATGGAAAAAGAAATCAAGTTACAGCCCTACTGGAAGATACTGGCCGGCAACCTGCTGTTTGGCGGGGTCGTGTTGTTCCTGTGCAGTTTCAGTGTCTTTACGGTGTTCTTTGCTGCGCTTGTCGTGGCAGGGGTGCTCTTGCCGATGGCCTTCAGCGCCCGGAACAAGTCACGCGAACTGCGGCTTCAACGCTGGACGCGGTTAGTGATCTATGCCATCGCGGTTACTTTTGGCTGGCTGCTCGACCATCAGGCCGGCAAGGATGAACAGAGGAACTTCGATAACGTCATTGCTGCCGTTGAGCAATACAAGGCGGCAGAGCAGCGTTATCCCAATACGCTTGAGCAACTGGTTCCCAAGTATTTGTCCTCGGTCCCGCCCGGGAGATGGGGGAAATTTACCTACGATGCCCAGGATTCCGGCAACACACATCTCTCGCACATGCCCGCGCCATTTATTCATGAGTCCTACGACTTCAAATCGAGAACGCGCAGAACCTGGGATTGATCGTTGCGTATGGCACAGTTTACGGAGTTGATTGAACAAAGGCGGAGCGTGGCATGACTTTGGCAATGAAGATGTATGTCGGCGGCTATATCCTGGCCTGTGTGATAGCCGCTGTCGTCGCAATCCGTGACAGGCAAAACATTTCGCTGTTCTCAGCGGGCTATCGGGAATTCATGGCAGTGCCATGGAAGATGGCCAGCTTCGCGGTGGCTGCCGTCGGCATGACCTGGATAGCGCCGTATACGAGCGATCCCACCTGGGACTATTTCGACGCAGCAATGATGTCGCTGCTGACGTTTGCCAGTGCGCCGTGGGCGATAGGGACGCTCTACCTTTTCTTGAGACGCAAGGCCCGAGCCTCCCATGCATATGTGGCGATGTGTTGCTGGCTGTTTTCCGCGAGCTGGTGCTACGACCTCTACATATTGCTGCGCGACGGCCAATATCCCATAACCTGGTTGCCGAACATATTCGCCTCATCGGTGTTGTACGTTGCCGCCGGCCTGATGTGGAACCTGGAATGGCGCCCGAATCGCGGTGTCATTCTTGCCTTCATGGAAGGCGTATGGCCGCAAGCGGCGGTGCAGGCCGACTTTGTCCGCATCCTCGGTTATGCCATGCCGTTCATGGTTCTCGTGGCGGCATCCGTCGTCTATTTTGTTATCTGAAGTGCTACACCGTTTTTGTTGATTGGCTGATCGCTTGGCAGAGATAAATGCAGTTGGTATGAAATCAACCTCATGGAAGGTGAAATATCGATGTTCATAAGCAGACTGTTCATTATAGGACTGGCGATCGTTTTGTCAGGTTGTGCCACTAACGCCGTGACAGGGAGATCGCAGTTGATGCTAGTGTCCGAAGAGTATGCGATTGCCCAGTCAGAAGGCGCATACAGCGCCCTGATCGGCGGCTTGTCCGAGTCGGGTAAAATCAGCAAGGACGAGAAACTCATTGCCCGTATCCAGAGAATCACTGACAGGGTGGTTGCGCAGGCCGTACTTTACCGGCCGGGTGCCAAAGACTGGAAATGGAGCATCAAGATCATTGATGATCCTGAGACGGTTAACGCTTTCTGTATGGCGGGAGGGAAGATGGCTGTTTACACCGGATTGATCAAGAAGGTGCAGCCAACCGATGATGAGATTGCCCAAGTGATGGGACATGAAATTTCTCATGCGCTGGCGAGTCATCAGGTCGAAAAGATGTCTGTGCAACTTGCCTCCGGGTTGGCTGTTGCCACAGTCGCGGCAACCACGGCATCTGAAAACCAGGGCAGAAATCAAAATATTCAAGTTATGGCCTCTCTTGCTGCCGCCACTCTGATTGCGCTGCCCAATAGCAGAGGCCAGGAAAGCGAGGCTGATAGGCTAGGAATCGAACTGGCTGCAAGAGCTGGATATTCGCCGCATGCTGCCGTGACTTTGTGGGAGAAGATGATGAAAGAAAGCGGACAGACATCCAGATTCGACTTGCTGTCTACCCATCCGGCATCCCCCAAAAGGGTCGAGGCACTTGCTGCGCTGGAAGAGGAGATGAAGCCATTATATGAGATGGGGAAAATAAGCCGCGATGCCGAGAGGCCGCAATCATTACCTAGTTACAAAAAGAAATCGGGAGTCAAAAAGATTGTGCGCCCTTATGGGCATTTGTCGGACCTTCGGTAATCTACAGCAGGAAAAAATATTCTATGAACAAGCCGAATAAATTCGCCAATAAGATTTCCTTCGCGTTTCTCTCCATGCTGGTCGGCGCTTATCTCCTGCTGGCGTTGATCAACCTGAAGGATGAGAACTTAAACACGGAAGTTCAGGCGCTGTTCTCGGCTCTGCCTCAGATCGAGGCCGGGGTCAATGGCTACTTTGCCTGGATTGGCATCATGGGGCCCGAGAAGGAGGATCCGCATGTCTGGGGGGCAACGCTGGTTCCAAGAAGTGCTTGCCAATGATAAGGCTCAACGAACAGCTCCCGATGAAGGGACGCGAACTGGCTATTACCAGAGAGCAACGCGCCGAGGCCGTGAAGAGTAGTGAGATTCCCTGCGACAAGATTGAAGCCTGTCTGGAAACCGTCGCCGCCAGCCCCGATGCCGCACGCAGCGCCCTGCAAAAGGGGCGGGCCACCCTTATGCGCGGTGGCAAGGCAATGGGTTATCCGGCCTATCAGGAGTCGTGGCGTCCGGAGTCGTCGCTTGCCTCGCATATCAATCCTTATCCGGCTCTATTGGTTGCGCAGAGCCGCCATGGCCACCTCCTGTGAGGCATCTCGGTACGGGAATAACTGGGGCTTTCGGAGCGGAACATTTATTGATAAAGTGAAAAACGTTTTCCCGACTCGGGATGAATAACTCATAGAATGAGCGCCCATTGTTCAATGATCGCGCTTTATAAGATGGAAAGTCCATATGGATGCCAGCGCCACAAAATACTGCATTTCATGTTTTTCGGTAATTAATGCGGCAGCAGATATTTGCCCAAACTGCAACTCTGACCAGAACGAAAAACGAGATCCTTCTGCGTTGCCTGCTTTTACTGTTCTTCACGGATCATACGTGCTTGGAAAGGTGCTGGGGAAAGGCGGTTTCGGCATCACCTATCTTGCATACCATCGAACACTGGAAAATCGCATTGTCATCAAAGAATATTTCCCCTCCTCGATGGTTACCCGTCAGCGGGACGATAACAGTGTCGCGTTACTCAATCCGACATCTGATGAGGAGCATTTCTACCAGACATTTCTGGAACGATTCATCCGGGAAGCTCAGATCCTGGCCAGCCTGCGCCACGAAAATATAGTCGGGATCAAGGAATTCTTTCAGGCCAATGGTACAGCCTATTTCGTCATGGACTATTATGAGGGGGGCACCCTTGAATCCAAGCTGCACGATGAAAGTAATGCACCGATCAAATTTGATGCCGATTGGTCTGTCACCTGCATGATCCATGTGCTGGATGCATTGCGGCACATTCACAAGAAGAACATTTTTCACCGCGACATCAAGCCTGACAATATCTACCTTACAAATGAGGGGCAGATCAAGATCATCGATTTTGGCGGCGCCAAGTCTGAGAGAATTCAGGAAGAGCGTGCACGCAATAAATCGACTGTGCGCATAGGGACTCTTGCCTACGGTGCCCCAGAGCAATTCTCCGGTTCCGGGGTCGGTTCGTGGACGGATGTTTACGCATGTGGCGCCACGCTTTACCAGATGCTTACGGGGCACATACCGCTGGATTACGCTCAACGATTGAGCGACGACAGTTTGGATTGGACAGGAACAAACGTTCCACAGAACATCCGCTCGGCTGTTGAAGCCGCAATGCGGTTGAACTACAAGGAACGTATTCAGACTGCCGAAGAATTCATCAAGCTCCTTAAATCAGAGGTCGCACCGCTGACCTCGTTGAATCAACAAACAGCAGCGGAAATAACGTCCCCTTCCAAAGACCGCTCCAAAGCCATTTTTGCTGTGCCAGTTGTTGTGTTGGTGGGAGCCTTAGGTGCTTATGGTTACAACCTGTCTCGCGGCGATTCTGGTACTGCGCCAAGTCCAGAAAGGGCAATGACTTCAGGACTCGGGTCTTCGCAGGGCACCGTTTCTTCGGAAGGCATTGGATCGGAGGCACAAATTCCGGCACCAGTAATTCCTATTACTCCTCCTCAAATACAGCTCGCACCTGTTTACGCTTCGCCCTCGCCCAGGCAGGAAGACTTCAGCGAGGACTTTGCAGCAGTCGAACGCATGATGAAAAAATTCCAGTTTGATATGGCGTTAGGCACTGTTGAAAGCATCTTGCGCAAAGACCCGATCAACACTAACGCACTCGCATTAAAAAGAAAAATAAAAGAAATGCAGGCTAAAAGCTTAAGTGAAACAACCCTTGAATAAACCTCACCATAAGGAGATGGTCGTCATGAAACGAGGTATGGCAACAAAATCGATTGTTGCAGCATTGTCTGCATCCATTGTGCTGGGGGGGTGTGCAACCCCCAACGGCGGGGGCGGCGGAGGCGATCAAGCCGGCATGAACGAATGCATGATGGCGGCCTTGATTGGGGGAATTGCCGGGGCGGCGATAAACGACAACAACCGGGCCGCAGGTGCAGCAGTGGGCGCTGCGCTTGGTGCATTGGCTTGTGTCATCGTCACGGCCAATACCACCCAAACCAAGCAAGAGGCGGAAGTTCAGTCGGCCTACAAAAAAGCTCATCGTGGCACTCTGCCTGCGAATATTGTCGTGGATAAATATCAGACCTCAGTTTCGCAAAATGTAACCATAGGCAAGCCTTTTCGGACAGATTCGGAAGTCGTGGTTATTCCAGGGAAGAACCAGCCTGTCAATAAAGTTGAAGAGCAAATAACAATGTTTGACCCTAGTGGGAAACAATTCAAACAAGGCAAAAAAACCTTGGCGGAGTCCGGAGGAGGTGCCTGGAATAACAGTTTCACAGCAACCCTTCAGCCGGGGGTTCCTCAGGGCGTTTACCCGATCAAGACCGCCCTGTTTGTGAATGGGAACTTAGTCAAGGGGACTGAACGGCAGATGAGAATGCAGGTCACGGCCGTGGATGGGGGTTATCGCGTGGCGATGTTGGAGCAATAACAGTTGCGTTAGCGGCCGTTTACTTTCATAAGGGGGAAACATGAAGGCAGGGAAAACAGTATTGCTTTTTACGGCGGGTATTTTTGCCCTATTGCTATCGAATGTTAAATGCGCGATGGCTGACAATGAAGTTGTAGAAAATATTCAGAAAAGCGTGATACGGGTTATATGCGAGTTAAGTTATGGTGAAGGCAAGCTTGGCTCCATGGGTAGTGGATTCCTTATCGCGAATTCAGAATATGTCATTACAAATAGCCATGTTGTTGATGACTGTCACCCTGACAATAAAGGTGAAGCGGTTGCCAAGTATGTGTTATTACCCCGCTACTTAAAGGACGTTAAGGAAGCAGGTGAAGCTGACATAAATAACTGGATCAATAAGCTTCCACCTGAAAGAGCGCAAGAGCTTCACGGAATACTCACGACGAGGTCTGACGTACGTGCGCAATTTGAAAACAACCCAAATTTTCGGTCGCAGCTAATTTCTGGATTACTCGCTAAGCATGCAGTTCAAGCAGGCCTCACATCACATCTTACTCAGCATCTGTATGTTGCCTATCTCGGGGAAGATGGAACTAGCCTAGTTAAAACTGATGCGCAGATTGATTACTTTGCTTGGAAGGAACAACCCGCCGGTAAAGATACGGGATTAGACTTGGCTATATTAAAGTTAAATGGTGCCCTAAGGGCTCGTCCCAGCATTGCCAGTTTTGCGAGTGGTAGCGAGGTCACCGACGAGGTATACGCGATTGGTTACCCCGGGGGCGCTGATTTGGATACATCACCTGGAGCAATAGGGAGGCCTGGGGTTACGAGGGGTATCATAAGCAAGTTAGGCGGAACAGGAATTGCTCAGAGTGATGAGGCAAAGAAAGCGGGAGTGAAAGGCGTTTCTGTCATTCAGATTGACGCCAATATTAATCACGGCAACTCAGGGGGCCCTCTTGTTAATGAATTTGGAGATGTGATTGGGATAACGACATGGGGAAACCGCGGAGAAAATGGCGATGTACAGGGAGTCAATTGGGCCCAGGACATTTCAGACGTTATTCCGGTTCTGCAAAATCGTGGCATTCCCATGCCTCAGTTTCGGGAGAAGCGGCGTTCCTGGTTTGAGGCAGCTTATGCTAAAAGCCCCGCGCTGATTATAGGTGGTGGCATTGGGTTACTGACGCTTCTTGGTGGTTTAGGCTTGGGCAGTTACTTTTTGTTACGCAAGCGTAGCGCAGCACCTGTTCGTACCGCTGCCGTTGGGCCGACGAAAGTGGTCCCGACACAGGGCACAAGCAAACCGGTTCTGAACGGCAAGTCTGGCCAATACAAGGGGGCTTGCATCCCGCTCCCGGCAAAAGGATTCACCTTGGGGCGCGATCCGCAGGCGGCGAACCTGGTCTTCAAGGAAGGTAGCGATGTCAGTGGCAGTCATTGCACGATCAATTTTGATCAAGCTACGCAGTGTTTCGAAGTGGTTGACTTGGGCTCCACCAACGGAACCTTCTTGCTGCCCGAAAACAGACGGTTGCCGGCAAACCAGAAGATGGTGTTCCGATCCGGACAGATCATTCGAGTGGGCGGACAGGACGAACTCGAATTGGCTTTGCAATAAATATCAGGAGAGTTAATCATGGCTTGGACAGAATGCAGTCAGGGGCATACCTACAATTCGGACGAACACTCGATGTGTCCGCACTGTGGAGTTAAGGCGGGGCCTACGGTCATCCATAATCCACCGGTCGGCGTTGTCGGATTCGCCGAAAAGAGTGTATCGCGCGGGGCTGTGCCTGCTTCAAATGCGGGCAAGACGGTCGCTATCTTGCCGACCAGAGCAGGGCAATCCGCCGACAGCAACCAAACAACCTTTGATCCGGTCACCGGCTGGCTGGTGTGCACCAAAGGAAAAGACTGCGGCAAGGACTTTCGCATTGTCAGCGGCTGGAATGGCATAGGCCGCGACCCGTCGATGGCGATCTGCATCCCATCTGATGAAAGCATTTCGCGCCAGGACCATGCGAAAATCCTGTACGAATCAAAGAAACGCACTTTCCACCTTGCCGCGGGTGACGGACGCAATGCAGTCTATCTAAATGGCGACGTGTTGTTGCAACCGGCTCAATTGAAATATTCCGACGTAATAGAATTGGGCAATACACAATTGCGATTCATCCCGCTTTGTGGCGAGCAGTTTGTTTGGGAATGATGGATCGCAAACCTCTTCGGGAAATAGAATGAAAGCAATCGTACTGGCCATTTTTCTGGCGGCTTACGCAACCTCATCGTTGGCAGGAGAAACAATATCTGGAAGTCCCGATCTCAATTGGGCTGTCAGAATTCAGAAACAAGTAGATGCACAAGCATCGAAGACGACGGATATCCAGAAGCAGGTAAATTCATTATTGGCGAGCATTCAGGACACTCGTATCCCAACCGGCACTATTGTGGCGTTTTACGGCGATAAAGCACCGAAGGGCTGGATGCTCTGCGACGGCAGTGACATCCCGAGCGATCACAAGGACCTTCGACAACTCGTTGGGGAGCGCGTGCCGGATTTGAGGAGCATGTTTGTTAAAGACCTAAACAATGGCCAGCCTTCGGCAACGGGGAGTACCACAACTGCGCAGAAGGTAGGTTTCTTCAATTTCATCATCAAGATATAGACGCCTCATGTCCCGCCAGAATTACCGCTTTACGTCCTCCGCACGTAGCGATACCGGCGCTCGTGACAATCAGGAGGATCGGTATCACATAGACCGGATATCGACCGTCGGAGATATCGCACAAGAGCCATGGCTTTGCATAGTCTCGGATGGCATGGGGGGGCATGCACATGGCGAGATTGCGAGCCGTATTGCCGTTTTGACGTTCAAGGCCGAATTCCACAGACTTGTTGCAGATGGAATGCCGGTTAGCGATGCGCTGAACGAAGCGATCAACCTGGCAAACCATGCGGTAGTGCATGAAGCTCAAGGGCTGGTGCAACTCAGGAACATGGGCGCGACAATGGTGGCGCTGGCTGTCGAAAGCGAGAGGCTCCATTGGGTATGCACGGGAGATTCGCGGCTTTATTTGATCAGGAACGGAAAAATCCATCAGGAATCTCGCGATTTCACGCTGGAACAGGATCTGCGCGAGGGCATTGAATCCGGGCGGATTGCTCCGGATTCCCTTGGAAACAACCAGAATCTGCAGGCCCTCACAAGTTTCATCGGACTGGATCAAGGCTTTCGCCATGCCGCTGGAAATATCGTTCCATCGCCGGGGGACTATCTTATCCTCTGCACAGATGGGATCTACGGCTCCATTCCACAAGGGCAACTAGCCCAATGCTGTACTGGCACTTCATCGGAGACAATCAGCCGTATTTTCGACCGATGCCTGATTCCGTCAATGGATGATGACCAGGATAATGCAACGGCAGTTGTCTTGAAGGTAGAAGCCGATACCGCTAACACCCCATTGGAAACGGACAGGTCGAATGACTTGAAATTCGGCAAAGCAAAATCATTGCGCGCCGTTGCCGGTGCGATGGCCTTCTTGTTTGCCGGGATGGCGATTGGTGCGGTCTTTGCGGCGAATCGGCTGGATCGTCCATTGGAGCAACTTCTTTCCGGTGCGGATAAAGCTGGAGCTTCCGTGAACCCGGTGGTCATAAGGTCCTCGATTCAGGAGCCTCCACATGATTCTCCGGCATCCCAAAAACCGGAACAAATATTCGCAGATGCTCCGCATAAGAGCATAAAGAAGACTGTCCCAATCAAACGGCACAGCGATAACAAGGCATCCACTGACAAGGCCGTAAAAGATGATCCAAAAGTCTCAAAGACCCAGAATGCCGGCCACAACGATGCTGCAGGGGATGCTGGCGATGTGAATGTGAAGAATCCGGCCGTACTTCCTGCTTCTTCAGTACCGCCGACTAATACAGGCGCGTTGATCTAAAATCAGGTTGGACTATGGGAGCGATCGATACACTGCCACCATCTTCGCACGGGCGACTCACGGCATTGGCCTGGATAGCAGTGGCTGGCAGCTTTCTGTTTTGCCTGATGCTGTTTTATCTGGAATGGATATATCCCGCGATGCTGTATGCAGGAATCGTGGCCGTGGGTTTCCTCTCCGGCGCCCGGGGGGGCATGCACTATCAGGGGGACATCGATTCATTCTTGGCCATGCACCCGGAGTTAAGCCGTACCGGACTACCTTGGCCTCCTGACTACCAGCTTTTGAGCGGGAAGCAGAAGTTTCTCTATTTTGCCCGTGGATTTTCCCAGATGATCGCCATCGGGTTTCTCATGCCGGTCAACTTCCTGCTGGCGGCGTTGATAGGCATGGGCATCCTGAAAGAAGATGTTGTCGAGACGTTGTTCCGCAGGTATGACAAGGCGGCATGACCATGCTTTTTAGGGCTGCAGTGTCCGCGCGATGAATGAAAGAGCCTATATAGGGTGCCTGCTCGGAACTGCCGTCGGTGATTCTCTCGGGCTTCCATACGAGGGATTGAGTCCCCGACGCGGCTCGCGCATGTTCACGGACAACGGCTGCCACCATCTGCTATTCGGAAAGGGAATGGTATCGGACGACACCGAGCATGCATGTTTCGCGGCACAGGCACTGGTGAACGCGCGCGGGGACGTCGATGAGTTCGGAAGCCAGCTTGCCAGATCGCTTCGATGGTGGCTGTTGGGGCTGCCCGCTGGCGTCGGATATGCCACCTTGAGATCGATACTCAAGCTCTGGATCGGCTTCGCGCCGGACCGAAGCGGGGTATTCTCCTCAGGAAATGGCCCCGCAATGAGAAGCCCGATCATCGGCGTTGCTCTTGGCCACTCCGATGAAGATCTTCGAAGCTTTGTGCTGAGATCGACACGGATTACGCATTCCGATCCCAAGGCATTTTACGGCGCGCTGGCTGTTGCGCTTGCGGCATATCAGAGTGCCTCGGAGGCGAGCGTGTCCCCGGCAAGCTTCCTGAACAGGTTGGAAGCATTGCTGGCAGATGAACCGGCAACCGATCTCCTGAATTTGCTCAGAAGTGCCGCGGAGTCTGCCGCCAAGGGTGAGCCGGTCTCGGCCTTTGCCGCTGCGATTGGATCGTCGCATGGCATTTCCGGCTATATGTACCACACTGTGCCCTGCGTCATACAGGTCTGGTTGAGACATGCCGATGATTTTGAGGGAGGCCTGCGGGAGATGATTTCGGCAGGCGGCGATACCGACACGACCGGCGCAATCCTCGGAGCCATCCTCGGCGCGCGAGTGGGCAAGGAGGGCATCCCCCCGGATTGGCTGCGCGACATTATCGAGTGGCCGAGGAGCGTCGCCTGGATGGAGCGGCTTGGAAGCGCCGTTGCGGAAACATTTACAGGAGGCGGCAGATTGTCGCATTGCCCCGATTATTTCGTCCCCGGTGTTGTGGTTAGGAACATCCTGTTCTTGCTGGTGGTGATACTTCACGGCCTTCGACGACTCGCCCCGCCTTATTGATAAAACAGACAAGAGAACGAGACCAGAATGCGTATGGTGTTTAGCAGTGTGCTGATTATTGCGATATTTGCCGCAAGCTTTGCCGGTTTTTTCTTTGCCGGACGCACTTATGTTGAAAATACCCGCCACCCGGCGTCTGATTGCATGGGAGCGGCAATTATCTTCCATCGTATTTGGCGCAGGAGCGCGGCGGGAATGTGCCTTGCAACCATCATCTGGTTTCAGTCCTGGTTTGTTTCAGTTGTCACGTTCCTGGCGGCAATAATGGCGGGCTATTTGATTATGCCCATCCTTGATCAATGGTTATCCAATCGGGATTAGGCACGGGAAGTGGCTTGAGTTGAGCTGGGAAATATAGTCGCGGCGGCGGGGAGTCACGCGGTCAGGTTCGTTCCAGCACCGCCGCAAAGAATCCGTCCGTCGCATGCAGTTGCGGGCGGAGTTCCAGATAGTCGCCCATCTCCAGTTCGATCTTCTGCTGTTTCAGCACTTCGCCGGCCGGCTTCAGCACGAAGTCGGGATGTGCGGCGAGGAACGCTTCGACGATGCGCTGGTTCTCTTCCGGCAGGATGCTGCAGGTCGCGTACACCAGGCGTCCGCCCTTTTTCAGCAGTCGGCTGGCCGAAGCGAGGATCGCAGTCTGCTTCTGCGTGAGTTCCTCGATGCTGCCGGGAGACTGGCGGAACTTCAGGTCTGGGTTGCGGCGGAGCGTGCCCAGGCCGCTGCAGGGCGCATCCACCAGCACGCGGTCGATCTTGCCGGCGAGGCGCTTCACCTTGAGGTCGTTCTCGTGCGCGATCAGCATGGGCTGGATGTTGCTCGCGCCGGAGCGCTTCAGGCGCGGTTTCAGGTTGGCGAGGCGTTTCTCCGAAACGTCCATCGCGTACAAACGCCCCTGCGAATTCATTTGCGCCGAGAGCATCAGCGTCTTGCCGCCCGCGCCCGCACAGAAATCCACCACCATGTCGTTGCGCTTCGGCGCGAGCAGCAGGCCGAGCAGCTGGCTACCCTCGTCCTGCACCTCCACCTTGCCTTCGGTGAACAATGCATCCTTGTTCAGCGGTATCTTGTCCTTGAGGCGGATGCCGAGCGGCGAATACGGCGTGATGACCGCCTCGATCTTCTTCGCGTGCAGTTGCTCCAATACCTCGTCGCGTTTGGCGAGCAGGGTGTTGACGCGGATGTCCAGCGGCGCGCCCTGCTGCATGGCGCGGCCGATGGCGAGGATGTCCGCATCGGAATAAGTCGCGCGCATCTTCTCGATCAGCCAGTCCGGCAGTTCGGCCTGCACCGACAGCGGCAGGTCTTCCGCCTTCACGCCTTTCACCGTAGCCAGCCACTCCTTCTCGTCGCGTTTGAGCACCGGCTCGATCTCGCGCAGGTTGTAGCCGCCGAAACGCACCATGTGGGCCAGCGCCATTCGGCGCGGCGTGGGTGCGTCGCCGCAGGCAAGCTCCAGCAGCAGGCGGTGGCGCAGCACACCAAACACGGTCTCGGCGACCAGCGCGCGCTCGTTGGAGCCGATGCGGTTCTCCTGGAAGAAGTAACGCAGCGTGGTATCGGCGGGGTGGGCCAGCGGCAGGATGGCGCGCAGCGCCTGGATGACGAGGTCTAGACGGTATTCGGTGATCAGCATGGTAATGGCCTTATGTTTCAGGCGCGCAGTTTAACAGGGTTGCGGATGGGAAATCGGCAGAGCACAAATCCGGGAGGAAATATATAGGCCGGAATATATAGGCATTTCGGCATATTGTGTATTGCCGCCGGGAGATTAGAGTGAAGCCTGTCGTTCGATTGAAACTGCTGGAGGGTGCGATGAAGCTGCAATGGTCGGATAGTTTGAGTGTGGGCAATTCCCTGATGGATTCGGACCATCGGAATCTGCTCGGCATGATGATCACCGTGGAGCATGCCCTCAGGTCGGGCAACCCCCTGATATTGTCGCAGGCATTTCAGCGGCTGGTCGTGGGCGTGGGCATCCACTTCGTCAACGAGGAACAGCTCGCCCGGGCGGTCGCACTGCCTTTCGAGGACATCAGGAAGATGAATCTCTACCTGCAGCGGGAGCTCGAGCATATGCGGAGCGAACTCGATGCCAAGGACGGTATCTGGTCGGAAGGCGCGATCGAACATTTCTCGCTGAGTTTGAGGAACTGGATGGCGGCGCACATCGGCAGGGACGAGCGGCTGCTCAAACCAGCCCTGATCCCGCACCCCTACGATCTCAAGCCCTGATCATTCGTCGGATACCAGTATTTCCGAGATCACCATCTCGCCGGCGGTCTTGCCGTTGCGGTCGATCTGGCGGATCTTGACCGGCAGCAGCCGGTATTCCAGCCCCAGCCAGATATCCAGCCCCTCCTCGCCGGCGCCGTGGATCTTGCGCAGCGGCAGCGCGCGCAGATTGCCGAGGTGGGTCTGGAGATATTCTTCCTCGCCGACCTCCAGTTCGTAACGCTCCAGTTTCTTGCCGTTGCTGATGGATAAGGGCACCACACTCTTGTCCAGCGGCAACTGCGACAACTGGTAGAGGAAGCTGACGATATCCTGTCCGTGTTCCGGCAAGGCGGCCTCACCGCCGTGCGAGAAACGCAGCTTGCGTCCCGTCCAGTCGAATTCGGCACTCAGGTTCTGGGTGCCGCCGGACAGCTTCTTGTCTTCGCGGTAGACGAGCGGCCGCAGGCCTTGCGCGTCGGCCTCTCCCCGGCTGGTCTGGGTCAGCAGATAGCTCTTGAACAGGCTGGCGATCCCGGTGGTCTGGGTCACTGTCTTCAGGATGTAATGTCCCTGCTCGATATCCAGCCTGTGGGTCGCCGTGCCGATTTGCAGGCCGCCTTCTCCCTGATATGCGTTGAAGGTCAGTTGTGCGCGCCGTGGCAGCAGCGGATGAGGGGAGGGCACCTCCGGAGGAGTCTCTTCCGCAGGCGGCTTGGCATCGATCTGGGGTGCTTCCTGGACCGCTTCCGCGACTTGCTCTTCCTGTGTCGATGCGTCCGACGGGCGGGGGCGCGTCTCGGTGCTCTTTGGCGAGGGCTTCGGCTTTCCGGGTTTGATGGCTATCTTGGGCAGCGGCTCCAGCCTGGCCGTGAGCGGGGGAAGCGGGACTTCGGTCCTGGGCAGCTCAATCAGCGGCGAGAACATCACGACAGAATGGAGCAGAAAAGACAGGCCGATGGCCAGCGAGATGCGTGCAGTCGCGGTCTGCGGCAGGAGGTTCACGGCTTGACGGATATCTCGCTCAGCACCTGGATAAGCCGGTCGCCGTTGGCTTCGGTGACGACCATCTTGCATGGCAGATAGTGCCGTTGCCGGGCCAGCCAGATCTCGGTGCGTCGCTCGCCGGCCTTGGGTTGGCTGTCCAGGTACAGCGTGGAGAACTTGCCCGCCGGCGTGTCGAGGCTGGGGCCGCGCCCGACTGCATAGTGGTAATTGTCGAGCTTGTGACCATTGGTCATCGGAAAGTCCAGCGCACCACCCTTCAGCGGCAGGAACATGAACTGGTACATCGCGCTCAACCTGTCCTGCGTGCCTTGCGGCAACGCCACGGTTTCGCGCTGCGACTGGTGTATCAATGTGATGCGCCCGCCTTTCCAGTCGAGCTCGGCATTACTGTCCTTGCTGGTGTCGTTTTCGCGCCGGTGGCTGAACAAGAGTGGCTGCAGTCCGCTCATGCCGACCATGCCGCTGCTGCGGACGAACACTTTTTCCGGTTTGAACAGTGCCAGCAGGCCGACAGGCGTGGTTGTGCTGGTCAAGGTGTAGCGATCCCCGTCGCGGATGTAACTCTCCTCGATCTTGCCGACCTTGATACTGTCCTTGTACACATCATAGACAGCCTGAATACTCGCGGGCGATACGGCGAGCGCGGGGAAAGAAGCGCATAGCGCAAGCCATGCGAACACAAGATGCGACAGATATTTCACGAGACTACTCCAGCGAAGGCGAGATCAGGGCATGTCCAACTTGTTTGCGATGCCGGAATACGACCCGGCCATTCTCGTTCAGTTCAATCTGATCCCTGCACAGCCAGCGGATGGCTTGTGGATAGATGCGATGTTCCTCGTGCAACACCCGCTTCGCCAGCGTTTGCGGGGTGTCGTGGCAATGCACCGGCACGGCCGCTTGGATGATGATAGGGCCGTGGTCGAGGTCCGGCGTGACGAAATGCACGGTACAGCCGTGAATCTTCACGCCGTCGTGCAGTGCGCGCTCGTGGGTGTGCAGCCCGCCGTAGGACGGCAGCAGCGAGGGGTGGATATTGATCAGTCTGCCCTTGTAACGGTTCACGAAATCCGCGGTGAGGATGCGCATGAAGCCGGCGAGGATCACGAAGTCCGGCTGGAAACCGTCGATGACCTGCGCCAGCGCGGTATCGAAATCGGCGCGGTCCGGGTAGTCGCGGTGCGACACCACCGCGGTCGGGATGCGGTGCGCCTTGGCGGTGTTCAATCCTTCGGCATCCGCCTTGTTGCTGATTACCGCCGCGACGCGGCAGGGCAGCTTCGCCTCCAGCAACGCTTCCATGTTGCTGCCACGCCCCGAAATGAGGATGACGATGGATTTGTTCATTCGGCTCAGGCGACCTGCGTCTGGTGCTCGTCCCCGTTGCGCGCGCGTACCTTGCCGATCACCGCGGCGGTCTCGCCGCTCGCCTTCAGCTGCGCCAGCGCTGCGTCCGCATCCGCCGCGGCGACGATCACCACCATGCCGATGCCGCAGTTGAAGGTGCGGAACATCTCTTGCGCCTCGACGTTGCCGCCTTCCTGCAGCCAGCGGAACAGCTTGGGCATCTGCCAGGTCTTGCTGTCGATGTCGGCGACGACGTTGGCGGGCAGCACGCGCGGCACGTTCTCGGTGATGCCGCCGCCGGTGATGTGGGCCATGCCCTTCACGGTGATGCTCTGCATCAGGCTCAGCATGGGCTTCACGTACAGACGGGTCGGGGCCATGATGCAGTCGGCCAGCGTGCGGTCGCCGTCGAATTTTGCATCGAGATCGGGTTTGCTGCGCTCGATGATCTTGCGTACCAGCGAATAGCCGTTGGAGTGCGCGCCGTTGGAGGCGAGGCCGATCACCACGTCGCCCGCGACGATGGAGTCGCCGGTGATGATCTTCGACTTCTCGACGACGCCGACCGCGAAGCCTGCGAGGTCGTATTCGCCGACCGGGTACATGCCCGGCATCTCGGCGGTCTCGCCGCCGATCAGCGCGCAGCCGGAGTCCTCGCAACCCTTGGCGATGCCCTTGATGACTTCAGTCGCCGCGGGCACGTCCAGCTTGCCGCAGGCGAAGTAGTCGAGGAAGAACAGCGGTTCGGCACCCTGCACCAGGATGTCGTTCACGCTCATCGCGACGAGGTCGATGCCGACGGTGTCGTGGCGGTTCAGTTCGAACGCAAGTTTCAGCTTGGTGCCGACGCCGTCGGTGCCCGATACCAGCACCGGCTCCTTGTACTTCTTGGAGATCTCGACCAGCCCGCCGAAGCCGCCGATGCCGGACAGTACCTCGGGGCGCATCGTGCGCTTGGCGTAAGGCTTGATGTTTTCGACCAGCTGGTCGCCCGCGTCGATATCGACGCCGGCATCGCGATAGGAGAGGGAGTTCGGTGTGCTCAAGTTGAGTTCTCGCTTTCTGGAATGGTAAAGTGCCGCACGTTTTAGCCGCGAATTTTACCCGAAATGACCT